>JACXWD010000041.1 GCA_014764515.1 Candidatus Polarisedimenticola svalbardensis
GGGTTCCTGCTCCCGTACAAGGATCAATACATGATCACAGAAGCAGGCGGCATCCAACAGGAAAAAGCACGGAATTGAGTTTGAGGAGGCAGCAACGGTTCTCTATGACGAAATGGCTATTACACTCCGTAGCGACGACGCTGGAGAAACACGATTCGTCACCCTCGGCGCAGCTTCTTCCGACAAGATTCTCGTGGTCGTCTACACCTGCCGGGGAGATCGGCCACGATTGATCTCAGCCCGGAAAGCCACGGCTAAAGAGCGTCGGCAGTACGAAGGGTAGCTCTATGAAGAAGCAGTACGATTTCAGCACAGGAACACGGGGAGCTGTGCTGGCGAATACCGGGAAGACCCGGATCACCATCCGTCTGGACGATGACATCCTGGAGTGGTTCCGGGACCAGGCCGACGCTGCCGGAGGCGGAAGCTACCAGTCGATGATCAACGGAGCGCTGAGAGAATTCGTGTCTTCAAGCCGAGATCCATTGAAGAAAACCCTTAGAACCGTGATTCGCGAGGAACTGGCCCGATACAAGACAGAATCTGAATAGTCTGGCCGCCAATTTCCGCTGATATCACGGTACTTTTTATGAATTAACGTTTCCCGACCTCTGCCGGGGAACCTTTTCCGGCACAATGCGTCTGTTCCGGTGAGAGGAACAATTAACGTGCAGGAACTGGACCCGATCCTTGAACGCTGCCGCCGGGGAGACAACCTGGCCTGGGAGGCGTTGGTGCGCCGGACCCAGTCCCGGGTGTACGGCCTGGCCCTGCAGTACGTTCGGGACCCGGACGAAGCGTCGGATCTGGCCCAGGAGATCTTCATCAAGATCTACCGCAACCTGGACAAGATGGAGACCGGCTCCGCATTCATGCCCTGGTTGGTTCGTCTCTCCCGGAACTGCTGCATCGACCGTATCCGCCGCATCAAGGCCAGACCGCCGGCACGGGACGTGGTTGTTGATGAGGATCTGGAGCTGAAATCAAGCGCGCCCTCCCCGGAGCAGTCCTGGGATACGGATCGCCGCAAGCAACTGGTCTACCAGGCCATGGGCAAACTCAGTGAACAGAACCGGGAAATATTGCTGCTCAAGGAAATCCAGCAACTCAAACTGACGGAAATCGCCGGGATGCTCGGCCTGCCGGTGGGAACCATCAAGTCACGGGCCAGCCGCGCCCGGGTGGAACTGGCCAAGTCGGTCCTTAAGCTGGATCCGTCCTACGGCGCTGCCGCCGCAACGGGAGGATGAGCGATGAACTGTGAGCAGTTCCAGGCCGTCCTCGACGATTTCCCCCACCGGAACCTGACCGATGACTCCGTTGCCCGGAATCATCTCAAGTCATGCGCCTCCTGTCGGGAACTGGTCGCCCTGCTCAGGGAAGACCTGGTCTTGCCCCAGGTGCCGGCGCCGGCCGGCCTTGCGGAAGCGGTGATGGCGCGGACTTCCGGCAAAGCCTGTGCTTCGGCGCGAGAGTCGATGTCAGGATACGCCGACGGCGAGCTGGCAGACGACTATGCGGATCTGCTTTCCGGCCACCTGACCGGTTGTCACGAATGCCGCGACCTCGAGGCTGCGGTCCGGATGCTGGCGGTGGATCTGCCGAGCCTGGCCGAAATGGAGCCGGCGGCCGGTTTTGCCGCGCAGGTATTGGCGGCAACATCGGAGAAGCTGTCATTGGCGCAACGTTTTGTCGCCAGCTGGCAGGCGATGATGCATCGCCCGCGGATCGCATTCGAGGCGTCCTACATCGCCGCCATTACATTCGTCCTGTTGTTCGGCCTGCCGTTCACAGGTGGCGGCGGCGGCCAGGTTCTTGAGATGGCCAGGATGCAACCGATACAGACGCTGTTCGCCGCCGACGGCCCGCTGGCGAGTGCGGTCCATGAAACCGTGGCCTACGCCGGAGAGCTGGGCGTCGACACCACCAAGAAAGCAAAGGAAAAAGTGGTCGGCCGGGCCGAAGGAGTCACAGGGTGGCTCCGTGGGTACCGGGACGGCCTGAAACAACGCTGGACCGCCGACAATCCCGCACCGGACCAGTCTGAAAACGGTAGTTCTACCGAGGAGACCGAACAATGAACGGCACTGAAAACCAGAACACACAACAGGCACCGCCCCAACCCCAGGTCCAGCAGAACTGGCAGCCGGCGCCGGTCATCGCAGCCGCTCCCGACCCGCGGCTGAAATCGCCGCTACTGGCGATGCTGCTGTCCTGCATGCCTGGTCTGGGCCAGGTCTACATCGGCTACTACCAGAGGGGGTTCATCCACATCCTGGTGGCGGCCTCACTCATCGCTTTCCTGAATGCCAGCGGTCACATGAACCCGCTGATCCCCATGGCCGGTTTCTTCCTGGCGTTTTTCTGGCTGTACAACATCGTGGACGCCGGGCGAAGAGCGGCCCTCTACAACCAGGCCCTGGCCGGCACCGAGACCATCGCTCCGCCGGAAGATTTCAAGATGCCGGCGGCCGGCGGCTCCATCATCGGAGGGATCTGCCTTCTTGGTCTGGGGGCGATCCTGCTGTCCAACACCCTGTTCGACCTCTCCCTGGCCTGGGTGGAAGACTGGTGGCCTGTGGCCCTGTTCATTCCCGGTGTCTGGCTGATCGTACGCTCGATCCAGGAACGGACCGCAGGCGCCGATGGCAAGGTAACGCAAGAGGACTGAGTTTCGAGTTTCGGGGACAGGCACCAAAACCCGGGTTAAAGTGCCTGTCCCCGAATTAGAATGTGCCGGCCAGGCCTGCCGCATCCCGGACATCGGCCAAAACGCCGCGGGCCACTTTGCGGGCCCTCACCGCACCGGCATGGAGTATCTCGTCCAGCCGCTGCGGATCGGCCGCCAGCTCCTCCCGCCTCTCCCGGGCCGGACCCAGCAACTCCTCAACGACCTCGGCCAAAGCCTTCTTGGCTTCGCCGTACCCCATGCCTCCGGCCCGGTAACGCTCCGCCAGGGCGGCGGTCTCATCCGGACCGGCCAGCAGGCGATACAGGGTGAAGATGGTGCAACTGTCCGGATCCTTGGGCTCCTCCACCGTCTTGCTGTCGGTCTTGATGCTCATGATCCGCTTGCGGGTCTTCTTGGCAGTGTCGAACAGCGGGATGGTGTTGTCGTAACTCTTGGACATCTTCTGCCCGTCCAGCCCCGGCACCACCGGAGCCTCGTTCAACTTCGGTTCCGGCCGCTTCAGCGCCTCGCACCGGAACGTGTTGTTGAAGTAGCCGGCCATGTCCTGGGCCATCTCGATATGCTGCAATTGGTCCTTACCCACCGGGACCATGTCGCTCCGATAGATCAGGATGTCTGCCGCCATCAGAATCGGGTAGGAGTACAACCCCATGGACGGGGTAATCCCCCTGGCGATCTTGTCTTTATACGAAGTGGCGCGATCCAGCAGGCCTTTCCCGGTCACCGTGGAAAGAATCCACGTCAGTTCGGTGACTTCCGGGATATCGCTCTGGTAGAACAGATTGACCTTCTCAGGGTCCAGCCCCAGGGCCAGGTAATCCAGAGCAACGTCCCTGCTCAGCTCCAGGAGGCGATCCCGATCCTGCACCGTGGTCAAGGTGTGGTAGTTGGCGATGAAGAAAAAACACTCGTGCTCATGCTGCATCTGAAGATGCTGTTTCATTGCACCGAGGTAATTTCCCAGATGAAGTTTGCCGCTGGGCTGAATGCCGGATAGAACTCGCATGCTGGAAAAGTCTCAGGACAGGCGGTGTTTGTCAAGCGAGCGGCAGGCGCGTGGGGGCCGTTTTCGGGATACAGTGACAAGTGATGATCCGGTTCCACCTGACTTCCGGTGCACGGCTGTCACTGCGCGCGGCGGCGCCTGCAGTAGGTGCAGTGGTGCTTGTCGTCGGGCTCAGCCCCAACCCGGGCGCATTGTTCGAAGCGCTGGCCGTCCAGTTGACCACCACCCGGGTGCCGGGCAGCCCGGCGCCTTTGATCGCGGCGGTACTTTGTTTTCTCCTGGCATTCGCCGCCGGTCGCCGGCTGCTGCCGGCGGTCCGGGGATGGCTTCTCCACCTCCCCGTCTCCGGTCCGGCCCACTTCAGGGCGTTCACCGTCGCAGTCCTGGCGGCCCAGATCCCGGTTCTGGCAGCCTGGCTGGGCCTGTGGTTGTACGGCGCCGCTTCAGGAATCGACGTCGCCGGATCCCGGCTCGCCCTGATCCCGGCTGCAGGCCTGGCCGCTACACTGTCGGCTGCCACCTGGTCCCGGGTGAGGCTGGCCCACCGCAAGCGGGCCACAGGGCAGACCGGCACGCCGGCCCCTCCTGCGCTCATGCCTCTCTGGATAGCATGGCGGGCGGCAGGCCCGAGGCTGGTGCAGGGCTTCCTGGCAGCTGCCCTGCCCCTGGCGGCGCTGAATCTGTTCCTCAGGAACAACGACCTGGCTCCTTCGCCTGCGGAAGGCGCCGGCAAGAGCACCTTGTTGCGGGTGGCCGCCGGTATCGAAAAACCGGAAAACGGCACCGTGACCATCAATGGCCTCGATCTCTGGGACCAGGAAGCCGCGGCACGAGCCGGGCTGGCATTCCTGCCGGATCATGCCGACCTCACGCCCTACGCCACCCTGGCGGAAACCCTGGGGATGGTCTGCAGGGTGCGGTGCCAGCCTGCCGGTCTCGCCGGGGAACGGCTGGAGCAGGTCGGGCTCGCCATGCTCAGCGGGCGGTCGATCCGGGAACTGTCCTTCGGGCAGCGCAGGCGGGCGATGCTGGCGGCGGTCATGATCGGAGAACCCCCGGTACTGCTTCTGGACGAACCGCTGGACGGGATGGATGCCGAGATGCGCCTGTTCATCCTCGACTGGATCCAGGCTCGCCTGTCGGCGGGCGCGGCGATCCTCACCGCAAGCCACGAGATGGACACCTTCGGGCCGCTGGCGGACCGGGCGGTCGGCATGAAGGACGGGCAGGTACTGGCATCGGTGGACAGGCCGGGACAGGAAGCACTGGACCACCTGGCTCGTGGCGTCGCACCGGCTTGAGTTATTATGAGGCAACAGCCGTTCAGGCATGTGCGGAGGCTCTTCCCGCCCTGGAGATCACGATGTTTCGATACCTGCTCCGCAAACCGGGTGGACTGCCGGAAGTACCGCCGGGAAACCGGGCGTTCAGCTCGCACCGCAACAGCCCGGTGCTGGCGCTTCTCGCTGTTCTGTGCCTCGCGGTAGTGATCGAGACCTTTGCCCTGCATCTGCTGGTCGGGAGGTGGAGCCGGCCTGCCGCGTGGATTCTCACTTCAGTGAGCGTATACTCCCTGCTGTTCCTCTTCGCCCACGGTCGGGCCATTTCTCTCAAGCCCCATCTGGTCGCCGCGGACCACCTCCGAATCCGCGATGGCCTCCTGTGGTCCGCTGACGTTCCACTGGACCGGATCACCGCCGTGGACCGGGGGGAAAAAGCCGGCGAACACCGGAAGGATGCACTGACCGTCACCACCCTCACAGCAGGCAACATGGCGGTTACGATAGACGGTGGAGTTGACTGCCGCGGGCCGTACGGCATCCGTAGACGATTTGAAACGGTTCGGTTTTTTGCCGACGACCCCGAGGAACTGGAGGCTTCGCTGCAATGCACGAACATGACGCCGAAGGACTGATCGTGGCCCATTACGGCATCGCCGTCGGGGTACGGACCGAAACCGGTGAGACGGTAAAGGTCCGGGTCCGGCGCAGGTCGGGTCATGTCGTCGGCGACCGTGTCAGCGTTCGGGACGGCGACCTGAAGCGCCACCCCAGAAATTCCGAACTGCGCCGCCTGGACAACCGGGGCGAAATCCGCCTGGTCGCTTCCAATCTGGATGTCCTTGGCATCGTCATCGCCCCCGTGCCGCTCTCGCCGGAAACCTTTATCGACCGGGCCATCGTCACCGCCCGGGCAACCGGCATGCAGCCGTTTCTGGTTTTGAACAAGGCGGACCTGGCCGGATCAGCCGAGTTGGAGGCGGAACTCCGGGGCCGTTACGGCGACCTCCTGACATTTTTCCTTGTGAGTGCCGTTGACAGCAGTGGAATGACACCGCTGGTCGCCTTCTTTGCCGAGGGACACCGCGGCGCGTTCGTCGGCACCACCGGCGTCGGCAAAAGCTCGATCATGAACATCCTCTGTCCCGACATCGATCTGGCAGTGGGTGAGATCAACGAGACCACAGGACTGGGGCGGCACACCACGACGGTGGCGACACTCCATTCCCTCCCCGGCGGCGGCGAACTGATCGACACTCCGGGGTTCCGCGACTTCGGTCTTGCTGAAATAGATCCGGCGGAACTGGGAGCCTGGTTCCCAGGGTTCGAGGCTGTGGTGGAGGAGGGCTGCCGGTTCCGCAACTGCCTGCACAGGGCCGAGCCCGGGTGCGCCCTGACCGCCGCGGTCCAGTCCGGAACGATCCCGGTTTCACGCCGTGAAAGCTATATCCGAATCCTGGACGAACTCGAGGAACACCAGGCTCGCCTCCCGAGAAGGAAGGACTGACTCTTACTGCTTGTTGATCCGCTTGTCGTAGCGGCGGAATTTCACACGGTAGCCTGTCGGCACAGCGCTCCCGCTCACCCTGTAGCGGTTGATGTAATCAACAACCGTCCCGTCGGTCCTGCCACGGGATTCCGCCTCGTAGCGGACGAAATCAGCTTCGAACCAGTCGAAGATCTTGCTGAGGGTCACCGTCTTCGTTTCGTGGTTTACAGTCACGTTCAGGTCCCCTGCCACGAACTCGGCCATTGCGGCGTCCAGGTCTTCGTCCAGCGTAGCCGCACTGAACGCCTCACGGGGCAGCCGGGGGCAGCCGATGGAGGCGCAGTTCAACGCCGCGTGCACACGGGGATCCAGAAACGGCTCGCGAATCAGGTCGTCTTCCAGGCTCTTCAGGTTCATCACCCGGCCGCCTACGGTGAATTTCTGCAGCCCGAAGAAGTTCAGGCCGGACACCAGGCCGCTCCAGACGCTTTCGTCCTCCGGGCCCCTGGCCAGCACACCCCGGAAAACCAGGGCGTTGTAGGCGTTGATCCAGTATGCCAGCCGGTCCTCCCTGGTGGGGAACAGTTCCGGGCGGTTTTCCGGGCTGACGCGACCTATGGCATCGACGTACAGATCCAGGCCGGCCCGGTCCACGCTCAGCCCTTTGTAATCGACCAGTCCCTGGTCGTCCACGTAGGCTTCCAGGACCCTGGCCCAGCCGTCGTGGGGAAAATCACCGGAGCCGGGCGCCCCCGCCAGGGCCGCCGCACCGCCCAGAACCAGCACAACCGCCATCCATCCCTTGAAGCTCATTCCGACACCTCCAGCCGTCACAGGGAGCAACCGCCGGTCGAGGAAAATTATTCCAATAACCGATGAAAACCAATAGACATTCCGTATCCGTCAGGGGCCTGCCGAACCGTGCATCCGATGATACCCTGAGCCTTCAACCCAACCCTTATTGTGAGGATTACCCATGAGCCGGAAACGCATTCTCATTATCGGCGCCGCCGGGCGCGACTTCCACAATTTCAACACGGTTTACCGTAACAATCCGGAATTCGAGGTGGTGGCGTTCACCGCGACCCAGATCCCGGAGATCGACGACCGCCGGTATCCGGCTGTTCTGGCAGGCGACCTCTACCCCGACGGCATCGACATCGAACCGATGGAGCGGTTGGAGGAGCTGATCCGGAACCTGAAAGTGGATGAGTGTGTTTTCAGTTATTCGGACATCCATTACATCGATCTGATGCAGGTCGGTAACCGGGTGCTCTCAGCCGGCGCCGACTTCAAGCTGCTTGCACCGGGCCGGGGCCACGTCAAAAGCGTGAAGCCGCTGGTGAGCATCCTGGCGGTTCGCACCGGCTGCGGCAAAAGCCAGACCACCCGGCGGGTGGTGGAGATCCTGAAGAACGAGCTGGGCGTCAAGAAGGTTGTCAGCATCCGCCACCCGATGCCGTATGGCGATCTGGCGAAACAGGCGGTGCAGCGATTCGCCTCCATCGAAGACCTCAAGAAACATAAATGCACCATCGAGGAGATGGAGGAATACGAGCCTCACATCGCTGCAGGAAATGTGATTTACGCCGGCGTCGATTACGAAGCGATCCTGAGACAGGCGGAGCAGGAAGCGGATGTTGTGCTGTGGGACGGCGGCAACAACGACCCCAGTTTCTACGCTTCCGACCTGACTATCACCGTGGCCGATCCACTGCGGGCCGGCCACGAGCTGCTGTACTGGGCAGGCGAAACCAACCTGACCATGGCAGACGTTATCGTCATCAACAAGTGCGACTCGGCGGATCCCGGCCAGATCGAGACGGTCAGGGCGAACATCGCAGATCGCAATCCCGGCGCGCTGGTCATTCCGGCCGACTCTCCCGTGAGCGTGGATGACGAGAGCCTGGTTCGCGGCAAGCGGGTTCTGGTTGTGGAAGACGGCCCGACCCTGACCCACGGCGAGATGGACATCGGCGCCGGGTACGTGGCCAGCCAGCGCCTGGGCGCCGCCGAAATCGTCGACCCGAGGCCGTATGCGGTCGGCAGCATCAAGGCTGCTTTTGAAAAATACCCCAGACTGAACAAGATCGTGCCTGCCCTGGGCTACTACGGTGAACAACTGGATGACCTGACCAAAACCATCGAGGCCGCAGACTGCGACTCGGTGGTCATCGGCACTCCGATCGACCTGCGCCGGGTCATCAACATTTCCAAGCCGGCCACCCGGGTGCAATACGATCTGAAGGAACATGACCCAAAAGCGCTGCCCCAGGCGTTGGCTGGAATACTCCGGAAATGAGGTCCGTTATGAGCTGCCTCGAGAAGTTGAACGAAATCCGGAGCAGCTCCGGCAAACCGGTCACCACCGGACTGGGCGACGCGGTCATCGAACGGTTTGCCAGATCGGATTCAAGTCTTCAGCTGGCAATCGATGAGGCGCTGGAGCAGTTCCGTTCTCTCAAGACCGAATATCCGGACCAGATCGCCCTGGACGAAAATGACCAGATCGACCTGATCCTGAATCGATTCGTCAATTTCTACCACGACGACACCGTGAACCCGTACGTCCCCCTGGCCGCACGGGGTCCATGGATCGTCACATCCACCGGAGCGGTGATCCACGATTCCGGCGGATACGGCATGCTCGGCCTGGGCCACGGCCCCGACCCGATCCTGGGTGCCATGGCCCGGCCCCACGTGATGGCCAACATCATGACCCCCAGCTTTTCCCAATACCGCCTGGTCCACGCCCTGATGGGAGAGGTCGGTCACTCCCTGCCAGGCGGCTGCCCGTTCCAGCGTTTCCTGTGTCTCAACAGCGGGTCCGAGGCGGTCACCGTGGCGGCCCGTATTTCCGACATCAACGCCAAGCTGCTCACCGATCCCGGCGGCCGCCACGAAGGCAAGGCGATCAAGATCATGGCCCTCAAGGGGGCGTTCCACGGCCGCACCGACCGGCCGGCCCAGTTCTCCGATTCCACACTGCAGTCCTACAACACCCACCTGGCGTCTTTCAGGGACCGGGATGTGCTGTTGACCGTTCCTCCCAACGACTTGAACGCGCTACGTGCCGTATTCGAACAGGTCGAACGGGACCAGGTGTTCGTGGAATCGATGTTCATCGAGCCGGTCATGGGTGAGGGCGATCCCGGCATGGCGATTACCCCGGAGTTCTACGATCTGGCCCACCAGCTGACCCGGCAGCACGGGTCCCTTTTGCTGGTCGATTCGATCCAGGCCGGACTGCGGGCCCGAGGCTGTCTCTCCATCGTGGACTACCCCGGCTTCGGGAATTCAGGCGCACCTGACATGGAGACGTACTCCAAGGCGATGAACGCCGGCCAGTATCCGTTGTCCGTCCTGGCCATGACCGAGGCCACCGCCGGCCTGTTCCGCAAGGGGGTCTACGGCAACACCATGACCACCAACCCCAGGGCGATGGACGTGGCGGGAGCGGTCCTGGCTCAGGTCACTCCTGAGCTGAGGCTCAACATCGTGGAGCGCGGCCGGGAGTTCCTCCTCAAGTTGAAAGCGATGCAGGATGAACTGGGCGGCCCGATTACGAAGGTTCAGGGCACCGGCCTGCTGTTCAGCTGCGAACTGTCGCCTGAGTACAAGTGTTACGGCACCGGCAGCATCGAACACTACCTCAGGACCCGGGGCATCGGTGTGATCCATGGCGGGAAGAACTCGTTGCGGTTCACGCCCCACTTCAGGATCACCAGCGCCGAAGTCGACCTGATGATCGACGGCATCCGGGACGGGCTGGTCAACGGGCCGAAGGCGGGTTAGAGGATCATTCGACGCAACCGCAAAGCGTTGGCGATAACCGATACGGACTGAGGCTCATGGCGGCGGCGGCGATCATCGGCGAAAGCAGAATACCGAAGAACGGATAAAGTAGCCCTGCCGCCACCGGAACACCCAGCATGTTGTATCCGAAGGCGAAAAACAGATTCTGCCTGATGTTGCGCATGGTCGCCCTGGACAAGGCAGGCCGCACCAAAGCACGACCGGTGCCGACAACGCCATTTCAAGCCACTGACGGTAAACCGGATCAACCAGTTTCGACACGGACTGCTCGAACAGCATATCCCCCATCGATAAAACCAAAAGGGGCGCCGTGAAGAGAACGGCGATTTTCGACCGCCGTCTCATGTCACTGAGTTCTACGTTGTCTTCCCGCTGCATCACGGTTCGCGGTTCGAGCGCCATGCCGCATTTCGGGCAATCGCCAGGCCGATCCTCAACGACTTCCGGGTGCATCGGGCAAGTCTACTCGCTGCGGGCCGTTGGAGAGGGCCGTTCCGGTTCAAGACTCATGCCGCGTACAGGATCTTCGAGAGTCGCTTTCGGGGACTTGCTTCGGTCGGCGGAAGAATTGTTCATAAGGCTGCCACTGGTTTTCAGGTTTTCGGTATTGCCGCCACCAGCCAAGGATGATCATCGTAGAATCCATACGCCCGGCAAACGATCGAAGATGTCTGGTGATGCGAGTGCTTCTCGGAAACGAAGGTATATGTGAGAAAGATCAACATCAAACCGCCTTCCGTGTGCACCTCCGAATCGCCATTAGAAAATCACTTTTTTCTCGTTCATTCCGCCGCAACCGTTACTGCCCGAAGGCCGGTTGCAACCTCCGGTGTAGCAGGCATCGCCCGTAAATCCGTCAGGGTTGATGAACTTGAACCATTCGCCTACTTTTGCGCGAACAGCATTTGCGTCGTAATCCATGTCGGCAATCAGGTGTTTGGACAGTCCCCACCAGGCCTGGGCCATGTTGCACGGACAGCAGCAGGTGTATGCCGTCTTATTCGAACAGCAGGGAGCCGGAAGTGCGGATAGTGCCGTCTTGTAAATCCGCTCCTGATCCGGCGTCAGAACGATTGACTTGTTGTACGCCATGAATTCATGCGTCTGCTTTTGCACATCCGTGAATTCCAGGATCTGGTTGGCCGGACTCCCGGCCTTGCCCGAACCGGCCATGGTATGGACGGCAAGTCCCGTCGCCACGATCAGCACGGTCGATACCAGCGCGAACAACTTATCTCTCATCATGATCTTCTCCTTGCCGTTTTCCGCAATCAGTTCAAAGTTTGCGACACCATGCCGGATTGGACTTACAGGGAGATCCATTGCAAGAATCAGACCCGATAATAACGGGTATATTTCGGAACATACTCCTGTGGATGGTTTCGTTTCAAACAGTGACTGCTTGAAATCCATCACCTACCAATTGAGCGCATGGTATGGTTTCCGTATCGGGCACCGTGGAGGATCTTGTGAATCCTGGGATCGGCAACCTGTACCGCGCCTTGATCGGTCTACGGACCCATCACGATCGCATGCTCTGGAGCCGGGTTCAGACCCTGATCGTTGTTCAGGGGGCGGTGATCGCCGGATCCTATGCTGTCGGGGATCATCGCCTGGCGGGCATTTTCCTTCTCGGGGGAATGCTGCTCTCGTTTGTGATCTATGAACTGGTCGTCAAGGATCAGAGGGACAGGGATGCGAACGATCCGATTATCGAACGAATCGGCGAACTCCTTCTTCCCCTGGATGTGGTCGAAGAATTGCGCGGCTCCCTCAACCGCGCACCGCTGATGCGGATGAGCGCAACACCCCCCAGGTGGCGCCCGTTCTTACGCGGCAAATACCTGATTCGAATGGTTGTCTGGGCGTTTATCGTTTTCGACGTGGCGCTGGGGATATTGCATTTTCTCGGGAAGGCGCCGGTAAATCCTACGATCGGATAGCGCCGGAATGAACCGGCATACCGAACTGGCACGTTCGATAGGGGTGGGCGGGGGCCATCGATGGTCCAGGGGTCTCAATCAGGGCTCGGGAATCTCTTCCGTTTCTCCTTCGCCCAGAGCGCGTACATACTGCAGGACTGATCCTAACTCCCGCTCGTTGAGTGTTCTTCCCCAGGGCGGCATCCCTGTTGAGAGGCCTGCGGCGCCCCCGCCGGTGCGGATGATTCTTGCCAGATCGTCGTCGCTGCGATCCTGCTGGAACTCCGGATCGTTGAAACCTCTCGGCCGCGGGTCCAGATTGTAGGCGTTGAACCCATCTCCGCCCCCTTCAGCTCCGTGGCACGGTTCGCAGTAATGGCGGTAGATTCCTCGCCCTTCCCGCAGGACATACGGCAGCCGGGGGGGAGTACCAACCGCGGCCTCCCCTTTATCGGTCAGGTTTTCGTCCGCCGCATCCGTCTGAGGCGACTCGCCCGCCTCAGGTTTGGAATTTTCGACCGGCTGTGAAGCTCCGCAACCGATCATCATCAGGCAGGCGATCAGGGCGGTCGGCAGTCCGATGCGATTCATGGCGCATCCTCCATGCCGGGATTGGATACCGCCTCGATGAACCCGGCCAGGTCGGTGGCGTCTTCGGTCGGAATTCCCTGGTCGGGACAACGCACATCGGCCCTCCAGCGTTGCGGCCCCTGGAGCCACCAGAATGTCCATCCCGGTTTCAAACGGGCGCCGAGACCGTTGAGAATCGGACCGTAATAGCCGCCCTGGTTATCGATCATGTGACAGGACTGGCAGCCGTAACGCTCGTAGAACAGCTTTCGGCCTCGCTCGACGGATTCCGGGGGAACGCCGTCGGGGAACAACAGTTCGGGAATGGCATCATCTACATAGACGTTTTCCATATAATCGGCCATGAACGACGCCTCCTCCTGCGGTATCCGCAGGTGGATCATCCGATCGGTGAGCAGGGGCCGGATCGTGGTCGGCAGCATGAGGTACTGTTCCAGCCACTCCCGACGCACCTTGGATCCTTCCGCCGTGAGAGGCGCGGTGGAAATGTCACCACCGGCCCCATTCACCTGGTGACACGCAAGGCAGCGGTACCGCGACACCAGGCGTCCGAATCTACCGGCCGGCGGCTCCCCTGGCGGTTCCGCACGGATCAGCAGCGCCGGAGGGATTTCTTCGTCGGAAACGGCCAGTAGTGCGGTGACCACCGCCTCAAAATCCTTGTCGTCAAACTCGAACCGGGGCATCTTGAGGTCGGGACGAAATGAATCCGGCTCTGCGATTTTCGCTCTCAACCAGTCCGGAAGGGTGCGGGGGAGGTCGTCCCTCTTCCCGAAATCGAGCATCCCGGCCGGCTTGCCCCCGATGCCGGTGAGGGCGGGCCCGATTCTCATGCCCTGTTCAACGCCCTGGACGGCGTGGCAGCCCGAACACCCGCGGTTGACGAACAGTTTCTGGCCTTCCTCGGCGGCGCGCGGATCGGGCTTGTAGGCGTCATCCTGTGCCTCGGCGCCGAATTCAATGAATTCTTCCATCATGTAGGCACTCAGGTCCAGAACATCATTCCCTGTGAATTGGAACTGCGGCATGGCCGTTTCCGGCTGGAAGGCGTGCGGATCAGACAGGTACGCCATGAGCCACCCGCGGCTGACTTTGGAGCCGATCTTCTCGAGTTCCGGTGCGCTGCCGTTCCCTTTGCCGTCGACCGTATGACAGGATATGCATCGCGATTCGCGGAATATCTTCCGGCCGCGATCGTAATCCCCCTGCGATGATTCTCCGATTCCCGTAACCCCGGGCCCGTTCAAGGGAGGCCTGGACCATAGGAACGCCACCAAAGCATCGATTTCATCGTCAGCGAGGCGAAAATCAGGCATCGCGGCTTCCGCAGACCAATCCGCCGGCCTCCGAAGCCATGCGCGAACCCACCGCGGGGTCGTTTTTTCAGCGAGGCCGTCGAGCCGGGGCGCTGTTCCGATCCAATCCCGCTGCCCCGGAAAATCGTGGCAACCGAAGCAGCCGGAGGACTCCAGCAGGCGGCGGCCTTCCGTAATCATGGACGCTTCCGGCACGACTTTCCCCAGGTGGCAAATGCCGCAGGACGATTCCACGTAGGCGGCGGGCAGCAGCGGTGAATCCCAATCCTCGGAATCGCCATGTGCGTCAGCCACCGTAGTCGCCCTACCCTGTCCCCTGTGGCAGATGACGCATCCAAAGGCCTGGAAATCATCGCCGCTATGCGGGGTGTCCGGGTGGCTTCGGAACGGCTGCGCGACATCTTCCATGCCCTGCCGATCAACTCCCTGGTGGCACGTAATGCAACGATCCACACGGTTGTTCCAGTCCGGAATCCAGATTTGTCGGATTTCGACCGCCAGAGCCTTGGCCTCCTCCACCTCCTTCCTGGAGCCGGCCCGATCCAGGAGTAGGTCGGCGTAAGCCTTTTGATAATCCCGGTATTCGCGGAAATAATCTTTCAGCGGGGAGATCGCCATGACGACCAGAAAGAGGACGCTCGATACACCGAACCAGCGCCATAACCTGTTGGAAGATTCCTTCTCGTTAAGCATCAATACAGTCCGGCGCGCCAGGGCCAGATCCAACTCCAGCCCGGGCCGCGAAAGAGAATACCGATCAGGGTCAGGAACACCGTCTCGGCAACGAACCAGGTCATGATCCAATCGGCCAGCGGTACCCGTCCGAGGCGGGCTCGCAGGCGTTCCGGGACGGCTGGGATCGCAGGAAGGACCAGTAAGCCGTACACAACCAGGGTCGGCACGATTACCGGCCAGGCAAGGTAGAGCGCCATGACTCCGCACGTCAGGGCAACCGCCAGCGATACCCAAAGTAAACGGCCACGCCAACGTTGCTCATAAAACCCGACCGTTTCCCAGTTGACACGGACAAACGGGACGACCGCAAGGCCCAGTACCGCCAGACCGGGCAGCAGAACGCCTGCGACCACCGGCGGAAAGTAATGCAGGAGCTCCTGCAGACCGAGAAAATACCAGGCGGCCTTGGCCGGGTTCGGCGTGTGCCGCGGGTCTGCGATTCCTTCCAGAGGTGCGTCAAAAAGCAGCGCCATGACCGCGAGAAGGATGATGCAGGCCTGGATGATGACGATCTCCCGAAGCAACAGGTTCGGAGCGGTCGGCACCGTTTCCCCACGGTCCTCAACCCGTCTGGCCGATTGCCCGCGAACGATCAGTGCCACCCGCTTCGGTGTGGTCTTCGGGTTGTTATCCTTCTGGAGTTCATAACCCTTCATGGCTTCACCTGCCTGCGGCTCCCGTATCTGCCGCTTGAGCCCTGGACTCCACCGTCCTTTCGCACCCTCCACAGATGTACTGCAACTCCCATCGCCAGGGCCAAGGGAAGCAGGGCGCAGTGCAGGACGTAAAATCGCAGCAGAGCATTCTCACCGACGGCGTTTCCTCCCAACAGGAGATACCTCAATTTCGGCCCGATAAGCGGCGTCGCCTCGGCCATGTTGGTGCCTACCGCCACAGCCCAGAACGCCAGCTGATCCCAAGGGAGCAGATAACCGGTGTAACTCAGGCCCAGGGTGAGGAGTAGAAGAATGACCCCGACTACCCAGTTGAATTCCCTGGGCGGAAGGTATGCCTTGTGATAGAAAACGCGCAACAGGTGCAGGAATACGATGAAAACCATGGCGTGAGCCGACCAGCGATGGATGTTCCGCAGAAACAGCCCGTTGCTCACCACGAACTGCAGCTCTTTCATGTCGTGATAGGCCTGTGGGACCGACGGGTGGTAATAAAGCATCAACAGCAGGCCGCTGAGAGTCAGAATCCCGAAAAGGACCAGCGAGATCGCCCCGAGAAAATATGTGCTGCTCAGTTCCAGGTTACGGGACCTGGTCTTGGCGGAGTGCAGGTGCAGGAACACGTTGTCCATAACCAGCAGGATCCTGTTGCGGTTGGTGGCGCTTACGCCCTGCCGGACCAGGGCACGCCATACCCTGCTTTCGGTCAGCCGTTGGAGCATAGACATCCTCGGAACCTCCGCTCGGTATCAGAGTTTGAACACGGTGCCAAGCGCAACCTCTTCCGCCGTGTTCACCGCGATGCGGCCGCTGGCGGTAAGCTCCACCCGGAGCCACGGCAACGGCCTCGGTGCAGGACCTTCCAGAACTTCACCATCCAGACTGAATCGACTGCCGTGACAGGGGCACGCGATGCATTTGTCGTCCGGTTGATACCGGGTGATGCAACCCAGGTGGGTGCACACGGCCGAAAGGGCTCGGAATCCCTCGGCGAACCGCATTACGTATACCTGATGGGCCTCTTCCAGGTATACGGCGCCGGGAGTGATGGATTCAGGAGCACCTAGCAGGAACCGGGTCGGCGGTTCGAATAGAGCCCTCGGCTCGAGAAAATTCTCCCCGAGGGCCGCAGCACCGACAGCTGCGATGCCGCAGGCGGAGAAACCAGCCGTCTGAAAGAACCGACGGCGTGTGATGGCGCGGAGACCCTCGCCCGGCCGTCCTTCATCCTTGTTCGACATGATTCGCTTCCTCAAGAGTGTACGCTTCCATTCTGATCGTTCCCGGAGGGCACCGTAGGGCGCACAGGCCGCACCGGATGCAGATCGTCTCATCCTTGATCAGGGCCACCCCGCCATCGCTGTCCTCTCCAAACTCCGAATCGATTTCCGGGCCCAACCCTGCTGCAATGGCGATATCCGAAACAGGCGCGAACTCGATACAGGATTCCGGACAGACGTCGGCGCATCCGCCGCACAGGATGCACTCGGTGCCTTCATCGGCATCCTGGTGGAATACTGTATTGACCCAGCACCGCAGGCAACGAGAGGCCTGCTCCCGTGCATCCTTCTCCGAATACCCCTGTTCGACCTCGGCGATGCCGACACGCCGGCCGGTTGGGAGTGTTGGTGGGTCGACTCGAGGGATACCCTCGAAGTCCCGCTCCCTGTTGTAACCGTCCAAGGGACGCAGAACGACTTCGACGGAGCGGTGGGGCGCGAGAGATCCCTGCAGGTAGGAGTGGATCGAGGATGCGGCCCTGCGGCCATCCGCTACGGCGTTGATCGCCAGTCGTGGTCCGAACGCCACATCTCCTCCGGAATAGATCCCGGGGGCCGAGGTCGCCAGCGTTTCGGTGTTTACCGCGATGGTGCCCCTGGCAGTAAGCTCAATGCCGTCCTCAGGCCGGATAAATGACAGGTCGCAGGTCTGTCCGATGGCGAGAATGACGCTGTCGGCGGCCATGGCCAGTTCGGTGCCGGGGACGAAGGAGGGGTTGAATCGGCCCTTTCCATCGAACACCGCGCTGCACTGTATGGTCTCCAGACCGACCACCCTGCCCCCATCCCCCAGGACTCTCACCGGTCCCCGCCCCGGGTTAAAGGTGATGCCTTCCTCTGCGGCCTGCTCGATCTCCTCCGGAGCGGCCGGCATCTCATCCGCCGATTCCAGTGATACGATGTGGACGTCGCGGACCCCGAAGCGTATGGCCGAGCGTGCGATGTCCAGCGCCGTCACAATGTTGATCTCAGGGTTGACCACTTCCTCGGGTGGCGTCGTTCGAAGCGCAGTGCGAGCAACATCCAGGGCGACGTTCCCCCCGCCGACCACGACGATGCGTTGTCCCAGCTCCAGGCGGTACCCCATGTTGGCGTTCAGCAGAAAATCGACGCCATTGACCACACCATCCAGTTCCACACCTGGTATCGCCAGCTCGCGGCCCTTATGAGCGCCCACAGCCAGAAATACGGCACGATAGCCATCGCTCCGCAGATCGGCGAGGGAATAATCGCGGCCCATTCTCTGGTTGACGCGGATTTCCACACCCAGGCTGAGTATGGCGTTGACTTCCAGCTTGATCAGTTCCCTGGGCAAACGGTATTCAGGGATACCCAGGCGCAGCATACCTCCGGCGACCGGTTGCGCTTCGAAGACGGTCACCGGATATCCCAGAAGAGCCAGGTCGTGAGCCGCGGCCAACCCGGCAGGCCCGGCGCCGACTACCGCTATCCGATCATCGGGGTACAAGAGACCTCGTTTGCCGTAGATCTCCTTGACCATGTCCAGGTCGATCATGCTTTCCACGCCGAACCGTTCAGTCACGAACCGCTTCAGCGCCCGGATTGCCACAGGGGCGTCCAGCTCACCACGGCGGCATGCATCTTCGCACGGGGCCGCACAGATCCTTCCGCAGATCGAAGCCAGTGGGTTCGGGCGTCGCGCCACCGCATAGGCTTCCCTGAACCTGCCTTCCGCAATGAGGGCGACGTAGCGCCCGGCATCCGTCCCCACGGGGCACGCGCCCTTGCACGGGACGTTGGCCTCAAGCCATTGCAGATCCACTTTTTCCGGCGGCAGCATGCGGGCTTACTTCGCTTTAAGGGTCACTTCGAGAGAAGTCGGCCCTGAAACGGACAACGACTGGCTCCATTCGGGCAGCTTCGGATGCCAGACCCTGATGGTGTAGTCACCATCCGGAACATCGGCGATGGTGAAACCGCCATCCCGGTCGGTTACTGCGAAATAGGGGGTCGGCAGAGCAACGACGAAAGCCTCCATCTCGGGATGGACATTGCACAGCAGGACGGCCACACAGGTCTTCTCGAATGTGAAGTCGCGCTTCTGCCCCTGAGGCCAGCTTCCCAGATTGAATTTACCGGCACACTTGTCCGGAGTGAATACGTTATGCATGAACGAGTCGCTGTTGAGAAACTCGACCTTGGTCCCGGCGATTACGGGAAGGACGTGGGGCACGAACGACATATCCACCTGGTCCATGACCACGGCCTCTGCCGGAGGCGGGAACGTCTTCCCCGGGATTTCATCGACATAAACCACCGCATCGGCGTTATGTCGCAAACCGGAGCTGATCACCTTGCCCTGAATATTTCCGGCCAGGGCGACCGGCACAGCAAGGACAAGAATCAATGTAAATGTTGCACTTTTCCGCATCGGTTCACCTCTCGTCCGTGGCGTCAGAAAGCGATTCCGGCGCCCAGCCAGAATTGATAGTTTCTCGATTCGTTCAGGTCCTCTGTATATTCCATGACGCCCTTGACATTGGCGCGTACAAGGGCGGTCATGGACAGGGTCGCCCGCTCGTAAGCCTGCACCTTCAATCCGTCTTCCGCGCGGGGCAGGTCCACGGTTTCGTATCGCACGGCGCCGTGCAGCCAGGGCATCCCCAGAACCATGTCGGCTTCGACGAACCACGACTTGTATGTGTACGTCCCGCTTTCATCCGGATCGAATACACCCGGCTCGCCGGGTTCCGTTACACTATCGGCGTATATGCGCAGGTCATCGTCGCCGGACACGTAAGCACCGAAAATGTTGAGATCCTTGAAATACCAGTTGAAATCCAGACCGGTGCGGGTGTAATCCGGGTCTTCCACGAATATCACCTCGATCACCCCCAACTCATCGTGCTCTTCGCGGAAGAAGATATCCTTACCGTCCCCCCGGTAATAGAAAACGCCGACCTGGACTGACTTTTCCCGCCAGTTCTTCGGGCTTCCGGCGTATACCGCCGCGTTGGAACCGTCGGGAGCCAGTCCGCCCCACTTGTACGCTCCCTTGACGTAGGTATCTTTGCCGGAGTTCGCATCAAACGTGGCATCACCCGGTCCGATGCCGTTGAGAATGCCGGCCGCCCATGTGAACCGGTGACTGACGACGCCGTAGAGATCGATGCCGCGGCCGACTGCAGGGAGAGAAATTCCTCCCCCACCGCCGTGGTGTCCTCCGCCTCCGACGATCTCGGTCCCGCCCGACTGGATCGGCGAAACGCCGAACATGGAATCATAATTGGCCACAGTGAGTCTGCGGGCGTGATCAAAGCCACTGACAAGCTCCGGCTGGAACGATCCGATCTTCACATTAAAGGCCATGGAATTCCGGATCGGCCGTATAAAGCGGATGTCGATGTGTTCCACGCCGACTTCCTGCTCGATCATGCCGGCTTCAACACTTTGTTCGAATCCGATCTCACCGAAATAGGAGACGTGCTCACCCGCCGTGCCGGCCACCACCAGGGCGACTTCCGACGGAAAGATCATGTCGTTATTGACCGTGTCGCGATGCACTTCGCCGTCCTCGATTTCGATCTGCGAGCTGTTCTGCACCTGGAAGTTGGCCACGAGCGAAAGCGGCAGGTTCTGCGGAATGGCACCGGGCCAGACCGCGTCGGGCCAGACACGCTTGTAACTGGCGGCACCCAAAGCAACATCCGGACGTTTCACCTGGCCTTCTGTTTCTCCCGGCATGCGGTACCCGAGCAATCGGAAGGCCTGTCCGAACGTATTGAGTTTCGGATACGCGACATGACAAGTCTGGCAACTGGTCTCGTACTTCCTTGCAAACGCCGGAATGGCGTTTGCCGGCGTGGCGCAGAGAATCGCCAGTGCCGCCAGGGAGAACAGGGCCGCACCCGCCATCGAGCATCGTGACAGAGATCCGATTGTACGCGACATGAACACCTCCTTGGCCGATATCTCAGGCCCGGGTGTAAATGTACGCGACCTTCTTATCCGGCTACAATCGGGCGAATTGATGATTTACCTCATGCAAATACCGTAGAGACGTCACGGCCCTCTCTCAAATGAGCCTGTTTCGCAAGGCCAGCGAAACCGCCTGCGCCTGGCTGTGGGCGTCCAACTTCTTCAATATGTTCTGGGTGTGGGTACGGACCGTCGCAACGCTGATAAACAGGGCATCCGCGATCTCCGTCGTTCCGGCCCCTTCCGCCATGAGTCGCAGGACCTCGGACTCTCTGGGAGTCAGATCCGCAGCGATCTGTTTTGGATCGGCGCCATCAACGCTGCCCGGAATTTGATGGAGCATTGTCCGGGTATCCGACGCCGGTTCCGATGCGGCTTGCAGGAGATGGATGATCGTGAACTGGGAGGGACGCGGCCCTCGTACAGTCAGGATCGAGACATGCACAGGAGTATCAGTTCCGGAACTTGCCTTCAGGCTGAGATGGAACCTGCGGATCGGCTCCTTCCTGGCGACCATTCTGACGATGTTGCAGTTCTCGTCACAGTACGAATTGCCGTAAACATCTCTCCCGCACAGCACCTCATGGCACGCTTTTCCCAGAACCTGCTCAGCCTTGTACCCCAACAGCCGCTCCGCCGCCCGGTTCCAGATGACGATGCGGTCCTCTTCGTCGGTTGCGAAGGCTGCGTCTGCCGTGCTTTCGATAAGTTCTAGCGGGTCCAAGTTACGCTCCAGGCCCGAACAGGTGTCGAGATGTTGCCCGATCTCGCACACATGAATGCCTGGATGTAATTGCCGGCGATAACGTCCTTGAAGTATACATGCCGTGCCGGAAAAGATCCGGGGGTGCTACCACGGCAGTTCGCCGGCGCTCCCGCCACTGGTCTCTGCCAGCCACTGGGCGTAAGCCCACAGGTCATCGACCTCCTCAACGGTTAATTCGGCGTAGGCCGGCATGAGGACCTTCTGGCGCTTGATGAAGATCGACGCCAGGGGATGAAGGGACAGCCGCTTGATCGACCCTTCTCGGATCCAGGCCTCGAATTCTTCGCGATCCCGGACCAGGTCGTTGAAATCCGCCCCATACCAGCCGGGGATGAACCCGGCGAATGAGCCTGGATTCGGAAGCCCGCCGGATCCGGCAGGTCCATGACACGAAAAACAGTTCCATTTACGGGCCAGATCGGCGCCACGGCGGGCTGGAGAACCTGCCGGAGTAACGCTCATACCGGACAGGACCTTGAAGGTCGCCACAAGATCGTTCAACTCTCCGTCATCCAGCATGTTCCCGTAGGCCGGCATTTCGATACCGCGATGCCCGGCGCCACCCCCCTGTTCGTCTCCATGTTCATGGGCGTGGACCGTCCCTTCCCGGATGTATTTACGGATAGCGTCATCGTTCTTGACGTACATCATCCAGACCCCGCCGTTCCAGGCAGGTATGTTCTCGTCAGGTTTGCCAGGATCCGGAACCCCGCCCTGCCCCAGTGCCCCGTGACATCGGAAACAACCGAGTTCCCTGGCCGATACGATCCCGCGCCGCACCGGGTTCGACGAGCGGACCTTCCAGAAACCGTGGATGATCGCCGGAGAGGCCAGGGCCAGGATCAATGCCAGGGCGAGAGCGCCCAGCAGGTACCGCATTTTGATCGATTTCATGGCGATTCATCCCCAACTTCCCGGCCCGGAAACAGGGAGGCGAGTTGTAACTCGCCTCCCTCTCCCCGCTTAGAGCGCCTTGACTTCATGTACCTCGACCCCGGTGATGCCGTCCTTCTCGAACTTCTTGCCGGAGATCATTACTTTCGTTCCGGCCAGTTCCTTCGTCGCTTCGTAGGCCGAGCCGTCGTCGTGGCTGGCAAACAGCAGGTACACGGCGCCATCGTCGGCCAGGAGCCCGATCGGCTGCCCGCCCTTGGCGCAGCGCTTGGCGCACGCGGCATGGTCCGGCCCCTTGGCGCCGTGGGAGACATAGCAGGCCATGTCCAGGACTTCACCCTGGACCATGAAGGCACCATCGCCGTGGTCGTGATCTCCTGACGCCAGGGCGGCGCCGGCGAATCCCAGGACCAGAATCGAAAGCGTGAGGGTGAGTGCAATACGTTTCATCGTCGTTCTCCTTTATGATTCTTCTTTCATCCCGATACGAATCCTGTGCTTCAGACCGAACCCTTTCCAGACCATGTAGATCGCCGGCAGGATCAGCAGGGTCAGCACCGTGGCGCTCAGCAGGCCGCCGACCATCGGCGCGGCGATACGCTGCATGACCTCCGAACCGGATTCGAAAACGTTGCCGATCATCACCGGCAGGAGGCCGATCACGGTGGTAGCCACCGTCATCAGCTTGGGGCGGACCCGCAGTACTGCGCCTTCGATGATCCCCTCATACAGGTCCTGGAGGGTATTCATCCGGCCCTCCCGCACGCGGCGGTGGTAGACCTCGTCCAGGTACGCCAGCATCACGATCCCGGTTTCCGCCGCCAGACCTGCCAGGGCGATGAATCCGACCGCCACGGCGACGCTCATGTTGTAGCCCAGGAAGTACATCAGCCAGACGCCGCCCACCAGAGAGAACGGGATCGCCAGCAGCACGATAAACACTTCGGTGATGTTCTTGAAGTGCATGTACAGCAGGAAGAAGATAATCAGCAGGGTCAGCGGCAGCACCAGCATCAGGCGCTGTCTGGCTCTCTCCATATACTCGTAGCGGCCGCTCCATCGAATGGAGTAGCCGGCAGGCAGATCGACCTGTTCACGGACAGCCTCCTGGGCGAGGGCTACATAGCTGCCAAGATCAACCTCATCCTCCCGGATGCTGACTTGAATCCAGGCGTTGGGTCGTGCGTTTTCGCTTTTGATCGCCGGTGGGCCTTTGTGAATTTTCAGCGTCGCCAGTTGCCCCAGTGGGATATGCTCGCCCCGGGGTGTGGACACCAGAACCTGGGACAGCTTGTCCGGGTCGTCACGGAGTTCCGGCATATACCGGAGATTCACCGGGTAACGCTCCAGCCCTTCCACCGTCCGAGTGATGTTCATGCCGCCGATGGCAGTCATGATGGTGTCCTGGATGTCCCCCACCGACACGCCATACCGCGCAGCTTCCACACGGTCGATGTCGAAATCGAGGTAATTGCCGCCGTAGGACTTGTCCGGGTAGGCTGACACCGTCCCCGGGATCGCCTCCACCACCGAGGCTATTTTTTGCGCCAGATCTTGAAGCACCACCAGGTCCGGCCCGGCGATTTTGATCCCCACAGGTGCACGGATGCCGGTGGTCAGCATGTCGAGACGGATCTTGATCGGCCCTTCCATGCTGGCGTTGGTAAGGCCCGGAAACTGGATGGCGTCGTTGATCGCCCGGTCCAGTTCCAGAGGCGTTCTTGCCGGCGCCGTCTCCGGCCAGATGTGATGCAGCCAGCCGCGCACCATGTCCGGTAGCGGCCACTTCGTAAAGAAGCGCTTCACTTCCTTCTGGGGCCATTCATCCGCCGGTTTCAGCATGATGGTGGTTTCCACCATCGAAAGAGGCGCCGGATCGGTGGATGATTCCACCCGGCCGACCTTTCCGATGGTGTGGTGCACTTCAGGAAACGTCTTGATGATCTTGTTGGTCTGCTGCAGTATCTCCTTCGACTTCGTGATGGAGACACCCGGATCGGTAGTCGGCATCCAGAGGAAGTCTCCCTCGTACAGGGGAGGAATGAACTCGCTGCCGAGACGCTGATACGGGACCAGCGTTACGGCGGATATCAGGATAGCGGCCAGGATCACGGTCTTTGGAAACCGAAGCACGAAATGGATGAACGGGTTGTAGACCCAGATGAAAAATCGGCTCAGGGGGTTTTTGTGCTCCGGCCGTATCTTGCCCCGGATCAGGAGAGCCATGAGCACAGGAATGATGGTGATGGCCAGGAGGGCCGCCCCGGCCATGGCGAACGTCTTGGTGTACGCCAGGGGACGGAACAGACGCCCTTCCTGAGCCTGCAGCGTAAATACCGGCAGGAACGACATGGTGATGATGACCAGACTGTAGAACAGGGCCGGACCGACCTCCTTGGCCGCTGCGATCATGACGTTGTCATGGTTGAACGGTTCTCCGGAAGCCTTGGCCTTCTCCAGGTGCTTGTGGGCGTTCTCAACCATCACCACACTGGCGTCCACCATCACCCCGATGGCGATGGCGATCCCTCCAAGCGACATGATGTTGGCGTTGACGCCGATGAAGTACATCACCAGGAACGAGATCAGGATGCCCACCGGAAGAGTGAAGATAGCGACGAATGCGCTTCGGAAGTGCAGCAGAAAAAGGAAGCAGACCAGGGCGACGACGATCATCTCCTCGGTGATCTTTTTTCCCAGGACCTCGATGGCATGCTCGATGAGAGTGGAGCGGTCATAGACCGGCACAATTTCCACGCCTTCGGGAAGTCCGGCCTTGAGCGCTTCCAGCTTGGCCTTCACGCGATTGATGGTGTCCAGGGCGTTCTCGCCAAGGCGCATGACGACAACACCGCCTGCGACCTCACCCTCACCGTTCAGCTCGATCAACCCTCGTCGCAATTCCGGCCCGAGTCCGATTTCGGCGATATCCTTGAGAAGGATCGGGGTTCCTCCGGAACCGACACCGACAGGGACATTTTGCAGATCCGCCACTTCCTTTATATACCCGAGGCCCCGGACCATGAATTCGGTCTCGGCCATCTCCACCAGCCGGCCGCCGACGTCGTTGTTGCTGCGCTTGATCGCATGCACCACCCGGGACAGCGGTATGTCGTAACTGCGGAGTTTGATCGGGTCGATGGTGACCTGGTACTGCTTGACGTACCCGCCGACGCTGGCAATTTCGGCAACCCCTTCCACACTGGTGAGCTCGTATCGCAAGTACCAGTCCTGGATGCTGCGCAGTTCCTGCAGGTTGTGGCGGTCGGACCGCAGGGCATATTCGTACACCCAGCCGACCCCGGTGGCGTCAGGCCCCAGTTCGGCCCTGGCCTCTGCAGGCAGGGAGCCCTGGATGCCGGAGAGGTACTCCAGAACACGGCTCCTGGCCCAATAAAGGTCGGTGCCGTCTTCGAAGATGACGTAAACGAACGAAAAGCCGAAGAACGAATATCCCCGCACCGTTTTAGAGTACGGCACCGCCAGCATCTTGGTGGTGAGAGGGTAGGTGACCTGATCCTCCACCACCTGGGGCGCCTGCCCGGGATACGAGGTAAAGATAATCACCTGAACGTCGGACAGGTCTGGGAGGGCATCCAGCGGGATGTTCATGACCGCGTAAATCCCACCCGCCACTACGGCCAGGGTCAGGATGATCACCATCATTTTGTTCCGGATGCAACCTTCTATGATGCGTTCAATCATCGCTCTGGTCCCGGGTCATGAATTTCGCGATCGCCTCCTGGATGCGACTCTCCGAGTCCAGCATGAACTGGGCCTGTACCACCACTTCCTGGCCAGCCTCGATCCCTTCGAGGATCTGGATACGGTCGCCTTCTCCCGCCACGCCCATGCGGACTTCCTGGGGCCGGAACCGCCCTTCTCCCAGATCCAGAAACACCAGGTCCCGCTCCCCGGTGCGCAGCACCGCCGAGCGCGGGATGATCACGGCACCCTTGATATTCGGCCCCTCTACGCTGACGTCGGCGTACATACCGGGCCGCATCCGCCGCTTCGGATTGGGCACCGCGACACAAACCTTCAGGGTGCGGGTCTGCTTGTTGACCTCTGGATACAGATACAGCACCTTGCCCTGGTAAACCTGTTCCGGATCGTTCCGGAAACTGACCACAGCCTGCATCCCTTCCCGGACCCAGGGCAGGTCGGTCTCGTAGATGTCGGCGTGAACCCAGATGGTGGACAGGTCGGCGATCTTGTACAGGTCCATACCCGACTTGACGTACATCCCCTCCAGGGAGTCCTGCATGATCTCAGCCACGATACCGCCCGTCAGCGCGTGTACCGTCAACGTGCGCTGAACGGTGCGGGTGGTCTCCAGTGCCTGGACCTGCTCCTCGCTTATATCCCAGAAACCGAGCCGTTCCCGGGCCGAGCGCAGCAGCGCTTCGGCCTGTCGCAGGGTCTGCTCCCGGCCGGATGCTTCCATGGAATCGACGTATTCCAGTGCGCGCAGATATTCCTCCTGGGTACTGACCAGGTCGGGACTGTAGATCTCGAACAGCGCTTGCCCCCGGCGAACCTCCTGGCCGACGTAATTGACGTGTACCTTCTCGATCCAGCCCTCGAACTTCGTGTTCACCCAGGAGATACGCTCGGCGTCGTAGTCCAGGATCCCTACCGTTCTGCTGGTGCGGGAAATGTTCTCAACAACCGCCGGCGTACTGACCACTCCGATGTTCTGGATCTGGGTCGGGTCGATTCTGATAGTGCCGGAATCATCCGCAGTATCCTGATCGGCGTATTTGGGAACCAGCTTCATCCCCATGGGAGACAGACCAGGTTCGTCCTGGACATAGGACGGGTCCATCGGGGCATACCAGTAAAGTACTTCCCTCTCACCCGTCTCTTCGGGCCGGCTCTGCTTGACTTCTACAAGGGCCATTTTACAGATCGGGCACGAGCCCGGGCTCGATTCGATCACCTCGGGGTGCATCGGGCACATGTACAGTTGCCCGGCCTCTTCGGCAGCCGACGCCGCCTCCTGCTCGGAAGTTGCGGGGCTCGAAGACTGCCGTCCGAACATACCGAGCGGGTCTCCAACCAGGAAGGCGGTAAGCGCAACTCCCAGAAGGAAAAACATCAGGATCGAGAAGCGCTGCATACGGCGGCTCATGGGAGGCAGTTGGAGACCAGCCGGTTTTTCCGGAACGGAAGGCTTGTTGTCGGTCATTGTGAAGACTCCTCGGCGAAGGACGGGAAAGGACGCCCGATCGCCTCCTCAAGTTCGGAAGCGGCTATCCAGGTGTCGGAAACGAGGCGGTGGAAGGCGAGGCGGGACTGGAACAGGATCCGCTCCGCATCCAGCAGGTCCAGGAAACCGAGGCGACCAGTGCTGTACGCCGCTTCGGCGGAGGACAGGGCCTGTTCAGCCTGTGGGATAATCACGGCGGCATAAAGGCGTCCGCGTTCGCCTAAGGAGTCCAGACGGGTGGCCGCCTGCTGCACCTTGTAACGGAGATTGTTCCGAACAGAATTCAATACCTGCTCGTCACGATCCACTGCATGTTTCGCTTCGGCGATTCCGGCCCGGATTTTTTTGCGGTACAGAGGAATTTTCACGCCGAACGTCACCCCGAGGATATCGCTGCCATTGTCCGGGGGGGGGCTCAGAACACCGGCCGGGTCATCCCGGGTACCGACCAGGGTATAGCCGATCCCGACCTTGAAGTCAGGCTTCTTCTCCAGCACCCGTCGCCGGGCCCATGTGCGATCTGCTTCGATCCTGCTTTCCACTGCCCTAACGGCAGGATGCAGTTTCTCGGCCAGCGCTTCCAGTTCGCCCACATCCACGGTCAACTCCGTGAACGGCAGCGTTATCGGTGACAGTGCCAATCGGGTACCCGGCCTGCCGATCAGTTCGGCCAACCTTTCCTGGACCACGTCCAGCCGTTCCCGGAGCGCAAACTCCTTCTCGTCCAGCCGGCTGATGTCGGTCTGGACCTTGATGATGCTCTGCTGGATCCCCTTCCCGGTGGAGTACCTGGTGAGTGCGATCTCCTCGAACCTCTGCAGCAGATTTCTTTCCTCGTCCAGAACCGTGATCGCTTCCTGCAGATAGGCCGCCTCGAAATAGGTCTTTTTCAAAAGGGCGACGGCTGCCCGTTCCCGTTCGGCCGCCTTCCATGTGGAACCGTCGGCCATAAGACTGGCCTGCTCCCCTTGCAGTCGCCGTTTCGCTCTCCAGGGAATGCCCTGGCTGACCTCCAGCGCATGCTCCTGGGGCCCGACCCGGGTTTCCGGTGTCTCCACGAAATAGCGGTAGGCGAGCATAGGGTCCGGTAGCGACCTCGCCTGATTGACCCTCTGGTAGAGGGATCGACTTTCAGCCCAGACCGACCGGATTCCAGGGTTCTCTTCCAGCAGGGCGGAAATCAACGAACCGAGTTGGGGGTCCGGTGCATGGTATTCCCCGATCGAAGTCCCGGATGACGGGCCAGCCGCCTGGGTGAACGTGGCGAGCATCAGGGCGCATGAAATCATCACCACCCTGAAAGTTGACTGTTTGTAATTCATGGGGCTGGGAACTGCACGACATGTGCCAGCAAAAAAGCCCTTAGTTGCGCTGGAACAGGTTTTGGATTGCTGCATATAAAGCAATTTAGTGCTTCATATGCAGCAATTCAACGCAGGCCGTACTTCTGCATGCGATACAGCAGGGTGTTGCGGGTCAGGCCCAGGGCTTTTGCCGCCCGGGTCTGATTCCCGCCCTCCCGTTCCAGGGCCTGGCGGATCAGATCTATCTCCAGGGCCTCGAGATTGATACCGCCTGGAGGCAGTCCGAATCCGGCGCCGTCCTTGTCCGTTCCGGCGGAACGGATCCCTGCCGGCACGCCGTCGGGAGTCAGCCGGTCACTCCGGCCGAGAACCACCATGCGCTCAATAACATTCTCCAGCTCCCGTACGTTACCCGGCCAGTCATACGACTCCAGGATATCCAGGGTGGCAGGATCGAACTCCAGACCGGGCCGGTCGGTGCGCCGGGCCATCCTTCCCAGGAAATGGGCCGCAAGGAGCGGTATGTCCTGGCGCCGTTCACGAAGGGGCGGGATCAGAAGGGGCACCACACTGAGGCGGTAGAACAGGTCACGGCGGAAGCTGCCCTCATCAACCATCCCCGGGAGATCCCGATGGGTGGCGGCGACGATCCTTACATCGACCTGTACCGGTGCGTCTTCTCCCAATCGATCCACTGAACCGGACTCCAGAACCCTCAACAGCTTGGGCTGCAACTCCAGCGGAACCTCCCCGATTTCGTCGAGGAACAACGTTCCCCCGTCCGCCGCTTCGAACTTGCCCTTGCGTGCCTGTTCGGCGCCGGTGAACGCCCCCTTGCTGTGGCCGAACAGTTCCGCCTCCATCAGGGTGGCGGGGATGGCGCCGCAGTTCAGGGTTACGAACGGGCGGTCCTTCCTCAGACTGTTGTGATGGATCGCCCTTGCCACCAGTTCCTTGCCGGTGCCGGTTTCTCCGTTCACCAGCACGATGGAGCTTGTCGGCGCCACCAGTTCCATCGCCTCGAAAAGCCCTTTCATGGCCGGAGCCGAGCCGATCAGGTTCTCAAAGGCGAACCGGCTTTCCACCGCCCTCCTCAACTCGCGGATTTCCCTGCGCAAACTCCGAAATTCATCGGCCCGCTCCAGGGTCAACCGCAGGCGGTCTCCCGGAAACGGCTTTGTGAGGAAATCGAAGGCTCCCTGTTTCATCGCCTCCACCGCGGTTTCGATGGTGCCGTGCCCTGTCACAACCACTACCGGCGTCTCGGCCGAAACCGCCTTGAGCCTGGTCAGAAGTTCCAATCCGTCGATCCCGGGCATCCGGATGTCGGTGACCACCAGGTCGTGGCCGCCTGACCGGAACGCATCCAGCGCCTCGGCACCGTCGGCGCAAGCGGTAACCCGGTAACCGGCCTGGGAGAGCTGGTACTCCTGGACCCGTCGAAAACTGGCGTCGTCGTCTACCAGCAGCACCTTGAGACCGGTGGAGGTCATCGGTCCGATGCCTTTCCGGCCGGGATCATCAAGCGGACGACGGCCCCTCCCCCGTCACTGTTCCCGATCACAAGATCCCCGCCGTGCTGGTCGGCGATCTGGAAGGCGATGGACAGTCCCAGACCGGTTCCATTTTCACGTGTCGTAAAGAACGGATCCAGGCCTTTTTCAAGGGCTACAGGGGAGAAGCCCGGTCCGTCGTCCTGAACTTCGATCCAGGCCTGCTCCCCTTCGTCGCCTACGTGCACTTCCAGGACAC
>JACXWD010000112.1 GCA_014764515.1 Candidatus Polarisedimenticola svalbardensis
ACTGGAACATCGAGGAAGACCGGCTGGACGGCCCGCGGATCCGGCTCAAGAACCTCAAGGCGCTGGACAGTATCAGCAAGGTTCACAAGCAGGTCGTAGCACTTGATCTCCCGTTCGAGTCCTGGGGCGCACTGGAAATCCGGGAACAGATCGGCGAAGGCGGCTTCGGGCGAGTCTACCGCGCCTTCGACCGCAACCTGTCCCGAACCGTCGCCCTGAAGCTCCTTCCTGACGAACAGGAAGACAAGCTTCTGGCAGACCTGCGGTTCGTAGAAGAGGCCCGGCGGCTGGCCGGGATCAAACATCCCAACGTGGTGACCATCTATGGGGTGGACCGGTTCAAGGATCGCTCCGGGCTCTGGATGGAATGGCTGGAAGGGGAAGACCTGGATTCGGCCCTGCAGCACAACGGACCGTTCGGCGCCATGGAGGCTGCCGCCCTGGGCGTGGATATCTGCCATGCCCTGGCGGCAGTGCACAAGGCCGAACTGGTACACCGGGACGTCAAGCTGTCGAATATCTTCCGGGAACGAGGCGGACGGGTAGTGCTGATGGACTTCGGCTCCAGCACCCGGCAAACATGTAAAACCGCATTCGATGATCTGAACCACCTTTCCGGAACGCCGGTGTATATCGCACCGGAATGTTTCGACGGCATCGACTCACGGGAGCGGATCGATATCTATTCCCTGGGCGTGACGCTGTACTGCCTGTCCTCGGGGAAATACCCGATGGAGCCGGGAACACCGGACGAAATCCGGCAACGGCACCGGGACGGGGAACTCGTTCCCCTCCTGGACCAGAACCCGGAGCTGCCGACCCGGTTCATCGAAATCGTCAACAAGGCGATGCACACCGATCCGGCCCAGCGCTACCAGAGCGCCGGCGAGATGGAACACGACCTGACCGGCTACCTGGGGAACGCCCACATGCCGGCCCCAAACCACCGGCCGAAGACAGCTCCCAAGTGGTTCCCGGCACTGGCGGCAGCAGCGGTGCTGGCGATTGCGGCAGTCGCCCTGTTCGTGATCCTGCCGATGCTCAACCGGTTCGATGCCAACGCCGAACTACGTCTAAGGAACGATGATCGCCGCACCAGCGAGAGACTGGAACAAGGCTCCGTAGTCCATCCCGGGGACTCCATTTTTGCGGAGCTGGACCTGAGCCACAAAGCCTACGTCTACATCCTCAACCAGGACAGGCGCGGCAGGCAGTACCTGTTGTTCCCGGTCGAAGGACTGGAGAAAACCAACCCGGTGCCTGCCGGCGAGGATGTCCGCCTGCCGGAAGACAGTATTGACGGCTGGGACGTGGACACCATCGGAGGCGAAGAAACCATACTGATTATCGCCTCTAAGTTCCCGGTGACATTCGCCGAGGACCTGATCGCACGTCTGGATCAACCCGGCAACGGCCGTCCGATCAAGCTCCACGAAGACATGGCCACCCGGCTGCGGGGAATCGGCGGACTGTCCGTGCCGAAGCCGAACAAAGGAGACTCCCCTGTCGACTCCATGAAATCCCAACTGTTCCTCCAGACCGCCGGGAACGACGGCATCCGGGTCTGGGAATACAAGTTGAGGAATCCGGAGTGAGGGTCACCGGGGTCATTCTGATCCTGCTGGCGGTCGGCTTCATGCCGGTCTTCGCCGTATCCGACGAAACCATCGACAGCCTTGAACAACGGGTCATATCAAGACAATTCGATGCTGCGGTCGCTCTGGGGCGACAACTCCTGCAACAGGAGGAATCCGATCATGGCCCCGATTCCCTGGAAGTTGCGCATGTAGCCCAACTGACCTCCCTCGCCATGTCGTTCGGCAAGATCGGCGACAAGCAGGAGAGGCTGGAACTTGCGGACCGTGCCGTAGAAATCCGACGGCGCCAACTCGATCCGCGGGACCCTCTGATCGCCCGTGCAGTCTACACACTCGGCCAAGTTCACTACCAGACCGGGGACTACCCGGCAGCCGTACTTATATTTCAGGAGGCTCTTGCCCTTGCTGACGACTACTACAGTCCCAATGCGGTGGAAACCCATGACTATGTCAGGGATTACGGCGCCGCCCTGTACATGACTGCACAGTATGAAAAAGCTCTTGAGGCATCCCTCCGGCAAATTACGATTATCACGGACCACGCAGGCCCTGATCATCCGGCTGCTCTTGATACCTATAACGACTTGGCGAGGATTTATAACATCCTCGATCGCTACGCGGAAGCGGAAGATGTTCTAACGCGGCTTATCGACAACTTGGAGAGGATGACTCCGACGAATACCGTACGTCTGTTTAAAGCATTAAAGACCTTGTCGAGCAACCAGTATATTCAGGGCAGGTTCGCAGAAGGGCTCGCTGCAGGTGAGAGGGCATTGTCCCTCATCGAGAATGAGCCGGCAATTGCTTCGGTTGATCGTGCAAGATTGCTGAGCAACCTCTCGGCGACATTGATCAAGATCGACGACTTTGACAAGGCCCGTCGTAACCTTGACTCTGCAGAGCGTCTCATTGCCGACGAAGACAGTTACCCGGAGACTCTGCTGAGAATCCGTATGCATCGGGCACGTTGCCACCTTGGCTTGGGAGAATACGAAGAAGCCCAGTCTCTTATCAGGCAGGCAGGGACCGAAAGTTCCCGGCGACTTCCTGCATCGGCCCCGATTATGGCTGCGTTCCATTACTACGCCGGCGAGATCCATCGATCGGCAGGTGAACTGGTCGCTGGTGCTGCTTCCTATCGCAATGCGATTCGGATTCTGGAAGATCTGGGAAACGGTGGCGGCTTCGACGCAGCCGAAGCGCTGAGAGATCTGGCTCTTGTGGAACTGGACCTGGGCAGAACATCGGAAGCCGAAAATGCGCTCCGGCGCGCCGCCGAAATCATGGAACCACTGACAGGGCGATCCCACCCGGACTTTATCCGGCTGCTGGACGGCTTGGCCCATGCGGAGCTGAGATCCGGCTCGAAACCGGAGGCGATTGCAACCGGACTGGAAGCCGATGAGCTCCACGCACAACAAATCGCAGATACCGTCTCCGGTCTCCCGGAGCGACAGGCGTTGACCCTGGTCGGTCAACGCAGGGGAGGACTGGAGGCGGCTCTTCGAGCAACAATCAGTGGTGGAGGCGATAAGGCGGGCCGGAGGGCCGTGGCCGAAGCAGTCTTCAGGTCCAGGGCTGTGGTGTTCGATGAACTGGTTCTTCGATCCGATCTGGCAGCTGCCACAAGGGATCCCGCACTCTCGGATCTCACGGAAAAGCTTCGAAGTACTAAAGCGACGCTCTCGAACCTGTACATCGCCGGACCTGGAGAGAACCCGGACTGGAACCTGAATGCTATCAGAAACATCCGTGATGAAATCGAATCGCTGGAAGTTCAACTGGCAGGTCAACCGGGGATGAGCTCCTTGCGGGAGAACCGGCAGATTGCCCATTGGAAGGATGTGGCCGAAGCCCTTCCCGCTTCGGGAGCGCTCCTTTCCTACATCCGCCACGGTGAGAAATTCGATGGTCGCTACGCCGCAATGATCCTCGTGCGATCCGGTGGCTCTGAGCCGATTTTTATCGACCTCGGCCCAGCAGATGAAATCGATCATGTTGTTCACACATGGCGTAAAACCATGACAGCCGAAGCCGCTCTAAGTGACGACCCCGCAGCTGCCGAACAGGCTTCCAGGAAGGCCGGCAATGTGCTGCGGGGACTGATCTGGGATCCTGCCGCCGCGCGCATCGGAGATGCCAACCTGACGTTTATCGTACCGGACGGTGCGATTCACCTGGTCAGTTTTGCTGCTCTGCCGACAGAAGACGGTGGTTACCTGATCGAGCAGGACAACGTTTTCCACTACCTGACATCGGAGCGGGATCTGCTTAGGCAATCAGGTCCCGAGATGAACGGCGGCACAATGCTTATCGTCGGCGATCCGACCTACACCCGGACTTCATCTTCCGGTGAAGAAGGCGGTCCATCTACCGTC
>JACXWD010000113.1 GCA_014764515.1 Candidatus Polarisedimenticola svalbardensis
GACCTCAATGGTGGTGCTGCCCAATCTTCTGGTAGCAACGGGCCGGGTGAGACGCTGACCACAAACTGAGTTACCCTTTCTGTCAGGAGGTTTGCGTTGACTCGTTTTGTGCGCTTGATGAGTATGCTGGTACTGCTGGCCCCGGTCGCAGTGGCCGATGAGCCGGTTTGCCTGGTCTTCTGCGCGCCGGGTTATCCCGGGAACACGGCGGAGGCTCAGCCGACCATGGACCATTTCGCGTCCGGGCTGAACTCGGCGACGGGCTGGAAACCCGGCACCCTGACAGCGGTCTATCACGAGTCAGGGTCCGCAGGCGTGGAGCGCCTGTCATCCAGTGATGCCGCCGTCGCGATCGTCTCTCTGCCGTTTTATCTGAAGCACCGTGACGAACTGGCACTTGAACCCCTGCTGGCCGCCGTGGCAACCGACGGCGGGGAGGGGACCTGGAGCCTGGTGGCCGCCAAAGGGAAGTTGAGCGGCCCCGGCGATCTCGCAGGCTGGACGGTGACCGGCCTGCCGGCCTATCTTCCGGCGCTGGTCCGGGGGCCGGTGCTGTCCGGATGGGGCGAACTCCCGGAAAACATGACCATACAGTTCACCTCACGGGCGCTCTCGGCCTTGCGCAAGGCCTCCCGCGGTGAAACGGTGGCGGTACTGCTGGACGTTCCTCAGATCGAGGCCCTCTCATCCCTCCCCTTCGGAGAGAGCCTGGAAGTGGTTCATACTTCCGGACCGCTGCCGGGAAGCGTGTTGTGTTCGGTCGGTGGGCGCCTTCCCGAGGCGAGACAGGTCGAACTGGTCAACGCTCTGCTGGCCATGGGCAAGGCGCCAGAAGGCACTCAACTGCTGGAAAGCATTCGGCTGGAACGCTTCGAAAAAGTGAACCTCGAGAAGATCAACCGGATCGTCGAGGCCATGGATTGAATCACCGCATCACCTCGGCGCTGACCGTCGTTCTCTGGCTAGCCTGTACAGCCGGATGTGTGTCAGCGCTGAAGGAGCCACCGGACCTGCGCCAGGCCGGGGAGGCGGTGCAACTTTCACGTGACCAGGTGGCTGAACGGTTGCAAGACGCATCGACACTCTTCGAAACCCGTAAGTCAGCCCCGGTGCGGCGCGCCGGGGAGATCCTGCGTAGCCTGGCAGCCACCTCGGCTGACCCATTGGACGCCTGCCTGCTGCTGGTCCAGGTTCAGGTCTGGCTGGTTGAGCATGAATCGGACCCCGAGGTCAGGGAACATCTGGCCACCGGAGCGGTTCATGCGGGTCAGTGGTGCCGTGAGAGCGCCCCCGAGGACCCCCGCTGTCTGTACCGGTTGGCCATCGCCGTCGGTGTTCAGGCCCGGGAGCGACCCGGCACGGGTATCGATGCCATGGCGACCATGCTTGAACTGCTGGAAACGGCACGAGGTGTCGATCCGGAGCAGGATCATGGCGGCCCGGACCGGGTGCTGGCGCTGGTCTATCTGCGGGCACCGGGCTGGCCGACCGGCCCCGGGGACCCGGATCTGGGGTACGAACATGCCGCCGCCGCCACCGTCATCGACCCGGATTATCCACCGAACCAGCTGGTACTGGGCGAAGCGTTGGCGGCCATTGACCGTGATGAAGAGGCGAAGGAAGCTTACCGCACCGCCCTGAGCCAGGCCGAGATGCTGCAGGAAACCGGCGCGAGGGATGCCCTGGATTGGCACCGGGAAGCGCTGGACGCTCTTGGACGCCTATAATGATCTGCGAGGGAGCCTGATTATCAAACAACTAAACGTCTATTTCATGATGGTATGGGTGGGTCTGTTCGTCAGTTTAACAGCGGGGGCAGCCGACGGCCTCCCTGACGATCTTCTGCGACCGGAGGGAAAAAGCCGTTGGGATCTGACCACGGCTCCGGCACGCATCGGTGAGCAACCGTCAGGCATGGCAGCCGGCGAGGTCTGGCAATTCCCCGAACGGTTTCGTGACAGGCTGGTTCCCGGGCATCGTAGCCAGTTGAGTCTGGCCGACACGCTCGTCGATATTCAGGTGATCGGCATCGGCTGGGTGCATCTGGCGGAGGGTCCCAGGGAAGTAGTCCTGCAACGCGCCGTGGTTTACGCGGCCGGCAGTACCACTCTCGTGTATCGCTGGATTGATCCTGCATCGGGTGTGCTGGCCGAAGTGGAAGGCAGCGGCGTGCCCGGCCTCACAGGGTTGCAATCGGTGGTGCGGGGGTCGGTCTCTGGCGGTGCGATCAACGCGGCGGCCGATCTCAAGATTTATTCGGACGAAGTCATCCAGCCGGTGGAGACATATATTACTTACGGCTGGGACCTCGGAGAGAATACGCAGGTCTCGTCCCTGACTCCCGAGGCCCACGCCAACATAGGTGACCTCATCGCCGCCGACAGCTGGGACTTCTCCAGCAACACCGCCGGCACCAGCGTCGCACAGACAGAGCGCAGCGTTTCTTCCGCCGAGACCTGCAATTACAACCAGTGTGGCTATGACCTGCCGGGCACCAAACTGACCCGGCAGGATCACGGATTCGACGGTGTGGACGGGGTCACCAATAACCAGGTGACCGAAGTATCCGAGGACGGTAGCGGCATTACCGTCTGGCTGCGGGCCGGCCGGCAGCAGGAGGGGGTGACCGGGGCGTTTGGCGTCGGCGAGACCGGATTCTGCTGGATCACCGATGCTACCGAGACCAGAACGCCGGTCAGACTGTGGGAGTTCGCACACCAGGATGCCGAGGGCTGGTATTTGCAAGCTGGCGATGCCTGGACCGACGGCCCGTTCAATTGCCAGCAGAGTCTGCTCAGTTATAGCAACGGTTGCGGGTCGGGTAGCTGGCCCACTGAGTTGTACGTCGATTCCTGTTCCGGATTCTCCGGCACACAGTCGGGCGAAGTGATCAAGGGCGGTGTAGTGACCCTGCCCTCGGGGCATACCCTGAACGCGCTCCTGGTGAGAACCGTGGCGGAGTACTGTGTATACGCCAGTGGCAGCTGTCTCTTTGCCGTCGATGACGTGCGTACCGTGATCTATCTGTGGCAGGTGCCGGAACTGGGTACGGTGGTGCTGTTGCAATCGTTCCAGAGCGCGCCGGACTTCACGTCGTTTACGGAATTGGAGAACACCAACATCACCTTCGGCCTGTTCCCGCCGCTGTCAGTTACGGTCACCGGCTCCGCTGTCGCCTCTGTTGATCTTGCATGGAATCCGGGGAACGACACGTCCTACATCGACGGTTACAAACTTTACTGGGGCACCTCGTCCGGCTCGCTAACGCCGTACACCTTCAATTCGGTGGACAACGCCGGCCAGGTCTCGATCACTGACACCACTGCCACGATCTCCGGCCTTGATCCCGACACCGATTACTTCTTCGCCGTGACCTCGACCTCTGATTACCAGTCACCGGACAGCGGTCTGGTGGTGCGTCACGAAAGCATGCTTTACCCGACCCAGGTGTCAGGCGATCCCGACCACGTCTACCCTGTGGAGGTGATGGCGCATACGTCCTGTGGCGGAACGATTCCCACGGTGGAAGCTCAGAATCTGGTCCTGGAAAAACTGGGTAGTCAGGTAGAACTGTGCTGGGACGCCGCCGAGGATTCGTGCCTTGAGGGTTATGATGTACTCGGTTCGGATACGTCCGACTCCGCAGGCGGCTTCAGCGTCATCGGAACAACCGACGGTGCCACGACCTGCTGGCAAGGGAATCCGTCCCAGAGTTACTTCATCGTGACCGTCCGGGGGGCGGGTAGTAGCGGGCCATGGGGCCACTACGGGCAATAGAGGAGGATCGGGGTGCTCCCCAGTTATCTGCGGATCGCAGGAACCTTCCTGGTTCTCTGGGGATTTACCGTATTTCCGGGAATGGCCCAGAGTACTTCCGGGCAGTTGGCCGGCAAGCTCGTTGATGCCACAAGCGAACCGGTTGCCGGCGCCGTGGTCCAGGTGCGTTCCGAAACGACCGGAATGGTGCGCACC
>JACXWD010000082.1 GCA_014764515.1 Candidatus Polarisedimenticola svalbardensis
TCTTAGAAAGGGCAGGAGCCTTCATGGGACATTTGGTTGGAAAAGATCTTTACCGCAACTTAGGCAGAAAGATCGACGGCACCACAGCCCGGACGCCGTGGAACGAGACGCTGCACCAAATCCTCGTCAAGCTCTACACTCCGGAAGAGGCTGACCTGATCGTGCGGATGCCGTACGGTGTCTCGACCCTGGCCCAAATCGAGGCCGTCACTCAAATCGAAGGCTCCCGGCTGCAGCGCCTGCTCGACGGCTTGTGTGACAAGGGGCTGGTGCTGGACATCCGGGCCGGGGACGAGTGCCGCTATACGGTTTCGCCCTTGGTCATCGGCATCTTCGAGTTCACCATGATGCGCACCCGGGGAGAGCTCGATTCCGCCGAGTGGGCGCGGCTGTTCCACGATTACCTGCAGGACGGCACGACGTACTACCGCAGCAACTGGGGGAGTGGCCAGAAAATCTCCCCCCTGCGGGCGTTGCCACACGAGGAGGCGCTCGAAGACTCCGGCCACGTGGAGATCCTCGATTACGAGAAAGCCGGTTCGATCGTCTCTAGCGCCCGCACCTGTGCCGTCGGCATCTGCTCGTGCCGCCATGAAAAGATGCATGTGGGCGAGAAGCGATGTGATGTCCCCCTGGAAACCTGTACCAGTTTCGATGCCGCCGCCGAGACTCTCATCAGGCACGGCATGGCCCGGGAAGTATCCCGGGAGGAGATGAACGATAATCTGGTGCGATCAAAAGAACAGGGCCTGGTGCTGTGTGCCGACAATGTCCGCAACGACATCTCCTTCATTTGTCATTGCTGCGGCTGCTGCTGCAACGTTCTGCTCGGCGTCAGCCGGTTCGGGTACCCCAACGTGGTGGTATCGTCGAACTACATCGCCCGGGTCGAGGAAGACGACTGCATCCGTTGCGGCGAGTGTGTCGAGTCCTGTCCGGTGAATGCGATCAAGGACGGGCAAAACGGCGACGCTACGGAAGTCGATGAGTCGACCTGTCTCGGCTGTGGCGTATGCGTTTTGAGCTGTCAGACCGGAGCGATGAAGCTGCTGAGCCGGGAGCAACGCACTTATTGTCCGGAAGACACTTTCGAACGGGTTATCCTCCAGAGCCTCGAACAGGGCACGCTTCAGAACCTGCTGTTCGGCAATCCCCGGAAACTGTCCCATTCGTTCCTGCGTGGATTCGTGGGCGGGTTCCTGAAACTGCCCCCGGTCAAGAGGGCCCTGCTTGGCGATCAGTTGCGCTCGCGCTTTCTCTCGACGCTGAGAGGCTCGCCAGGCTGAATCTGGAACAAGTATGCTCATCGAGCTGCCGACAGTGTTGGAGTATGAATCTGACCAAATTGTAGCCGGCCTTCTTCCTAACTCCCCTGCTCTCTTCACTTAACGCACGATAAACGGCCGCTTGGTAATCAGCAGGTCAGCGGTGGGTGCACCTGCGGTGCACCGCCGCAACGGTCGACTCCGCTCGTCGGCTCCACTCCCACCTGCCTTCCGGGTCGTTTGAACAGTTCAGTCTTCGGCCTCGCCCAGGTGCTCCCCAAGAAACGCCTCCAGCTCCTTGATGTAACGCACCCGGTTCTTCTCCAGGGCCATGTTGTGGTTGCCGTCCTTCAGGACGACCAGCCGGTAGGGCTTCCCCTGCTTCTTAAGCTTCCTGGCCATCATTTTGCTATGGGCGATCGGCACACTGAGGTCCTTGTCGCCGTGGACCAGCAGGATCGGAATCTTGATGGCCTCGATGTTGTTGATCGGCGATGTGTCTTTCAGCTTGTCCTTGTCCTTGCGGAAATTTCCTATGGAGGGGTAGTTCTTGAGCCCGAACTTGTAGCGCGTGCTCTCGGAAAGCATCTTTCGGATATCCGTAACCCCTGCGCCACTCACGGCGCAGCGGTACAAATCCGGTGTCTTGACCGCTCCCATCAGGGCTGCGTACCCACCATAGCTCCACCCCACGATGCAGATCCGGTCCGGGTCGGCGACACCCCGTTCGATCATCGCCTTGACCCCGTCGGTGACGTCGTCCGACATCGCCAGTCCCCACTCGCCGTGGCCCGCCTTCTGGAACTCAGATCCATACCCTGACGAGCCGCGGAAGTTGGGCTGCAGGACCAGGTATCCCCGGCTGGCCAGGAACTGGGCTATCGGATGGAAAGCCTGGAAGTCGCGAGCGGTCGGCCCACCGTGAGGCATCACCACCATCGGCAACGGCCCCGTTCCATCCGGGCGGGTCAGGTAGCCCGGAATCGTCAGCCCGTCCCTTGCCGCATAGCTTACCGGTTCAACATCGTGGAGTTGGCCGGGTTCCAGACGGGAGGCGTAGCGCTGGCCGAGCATGGTCAGTTCAAGACGCTCCCGGGAAAACAGATAGAAGGTTCCGGGAACCCGTGGCCCGGTAGCCAGGACGATGAACAGTTTTCGTTTGCGATCGAAGTTTTCGATGGAATTCCGGGTGTCCGGCAAGGCCTCGTCGATCTTGAGTTGGAGATCCGCCAGCTGTTCGTCGAAATAATGTACGGCCTGGTGGTGGGCAGCATAGGTCGCCCCGAGAACCTTCCTGGTGTAGCGGTCCGTTGCAAGATAATGGAGATCGATCCTGGGTAGACCCAGGATCTTCCGGCTGATCTGTCCAAGTTTCAGATCGTATTCGAATATTTCGTCGAAGCCCTGCTGGTTTGCCTGGAACACCCACAAGCCACGACCGTTTTCCGTAAATGCCTGGGGCCGCAGGGCGAAACCTTCGGTTCGCGGGGCGGTCTGGAACGGACTCCACTTTCCGGAGTCCAGGTCGCGCACGGACACGATCCGCTGATTGCCCTTGATCTCGTGCCGCAGCCGGACGCGACCCTGCTGATCCACGTCGAAGCCGGCCACCTCTTCATCACCGGGCTCCACAGTGGTCATGGTCCCGGTTTTGATGTTGACCCGGACGGCGCTGAGATCGGTTCCCCTGGCGAACAGATCGATGGCCATCAGTATATGATCCGGGTCGCCCGGCAAGTAATCGATGATGCGGTGATAGAACTGGCTGATCGGTGCAGGCTGACTTCCCGCCCACTTGAGACGCTTTCTTTCGGGTATCCAGTGGCCCTTGTTCAGTCCTCGATTGACGACAAAAAGCCGGGTCTCCAGTGTTAGCATCCCCTCGCGAGAAGATTCGAACTGGATCACAACCCCGATGGTGTCATCGTTGAACCAGTGGATCTGCCCCACTCTCTCGACTACAAAATCACTGATCTCCAGTTCAAGCAGTTTGAAGCGCTTGTCGGCTGTGCCGGTGAGATCGTAAACAGCGAGGTAAGGACGCCCCTTAGCCCATTGCACGCATGCGTAGTGCGTACCTGCAGGGGACAGCAACACCTGGGCCAGGTGGGGACGCATACCGAACGCTTCCGCCGGCGGGGTCAAAGCAGCAGCCTGCAGGCCGGAAAGGGTTGCCAGTAACGCCGCAAGACAGATCAGTCCCTTGCAGACAAGGGCTCGCTTTCGTATCTTCGTCGCCTTGCCCATCAGCACTCCGAGTCTCGCCGTCCCGCTCATACGGATACGGCCATCAAATCCTACCCCGGATGTAGGGTTGAAGTGAGCAGATTCGGCCCGATCGGTCGTTCCTGTAAATATCACCGCAATGATGGTGTTTCTATAAATAGCCGACCGATTCTGTCTAGATTAGATTTCTTTTATTTTCCGAGTAGACGTAGTTTCTCGGGAGCGTTCTCTGGTCGCCAAGCGGGAAGGATAAAGCCATGTCGCATTCGTCGGTCTGTCGCTCAAGCCTGAAATTGCTGGGATGTTGCGTTCTGGTGCTTCTTGCTACCGGCATCTGCGTCGCCCAGACGGACGGCACCACCCTGCTTATGGATGACGGCCCCTTCGAAGGGGAGTACCTGCTGACCTGGACCGGCGGCCAGCCGCTGTTCGAGATATTCGGCAGCACCGATGCCAGCAACCTGACCGATCCTGAGAACAAGTTGGGCGAGACGACAGGGCGGGCATGGGACGACAAGCCGCCGGTCGGCGGGATCTACTTCTACCGCATCACCGGCCCCTGCCTGGTGGACCCGCCTGAACGGTGCGACGGGGTGGACAACGACTGTGACGGCACCGTTGACGGGCCGGGGTCGGAATCCTCCTGCGGCCTGGCCAACGCCGATCCGGTCTGCACCTCCGGCAACTGCGCCATCGACAGTTGCAATCCGGGTTTCGATGATTGTGATGCCGTAGCAGCTACCGGTTGCGAGGTTGACCTGGATATTGACCCGGCCAACTGCGGAACCTGCAACTTCGCCTGCAACCTGGACCATGCCGTTGCGCTGTGCGGATCGGGGATGTGCGACATCGACTCCTGTGACGCCGGCTTCGAAGACTGCGACGCCGAACCGACCAACGGCTGTGAGACCTCTCTCAGTACACTTTCCGACTGTGGTTCCTGTGGAACTCCGTGCAGTCTGACCAACGCTTCGTCCAGTTGCGCAACCGGTTCCTGTCTGATCAACTCCTGTGACCCCGGGTTCGAAGACTGCGATGCTCTTGATGCCAACGGTTGCGAGTCCGACACAGACAATGACCCGGCCAACTGCGGCAGCTGCGGGTTCGCCTGCAGCGTGCCCAACGCCAGCGCTTCGTGTGCCGCAGGGGCCTGCACGGTACAAAGCTGCAACCCGAATTTCTGGGATATCAACGCCGACCCGGCGGACGGCTGCGAGTACGCCTGCACGTTCCTGAGTTCCATCGACTTCCCCGATGACGCTTTCGTTGACGCCAACTGCGACGGCATCGATGGAGACGTGGCCAATGCGATTTTCGTTTCCGTGACCGGCTCCGACGCCTGGCCGGGAACCATGGCCCAGCCGAAACGGTTCATTCAATCCGGCATCGATACAGCGAACACCGCAGGCAAACACGTCTACATTTCTAACGGGACCTATTTCGAGTCACCGCACCTGCTGTCCGGGACTTCCATCCATGGCGGCTACAACCAGGCGGCCAACTGGAGCCGCTCCAATGTTAATGTGACCGCCATCCAGGGCGGCACTACCGGGCTTTATTGCGGCTCACAGACCGGAATCATCGTCGATCGTCTGACCGTGCGGTCCGGCGACGCCACATCACCTGGTGCTTCGTCCTATGCTCTCAGGTTCAATAATTGCAGTTCCGTGACTGTTAACAGCAGCCGTCTCGAAGCGGGCCGCGGCGGCAACGGATCCTCCGGATCCAACGGATCCTCCGGATCCAACGGCAACACCGGCGGCAACGGACAGTTCGGGTGCGAAGAATCTTCGTTGTTCTGCGGCGGTTGTTCAAGGCCGGTTGGCGGCAGCGGTGGAAACGGTGGCAGCTCCTGCTTCGCCAATCGGGGTGGGCAAGGAGGCGGACCAGGTCTCAACACCTCCAACGGCAGTACGGGAGGTTCCGGGACGGGACCTGCAGGGAACGGGGGTGTCGGTGGTAACTGCGACCGGGCCACCACCGGCAGTTGCGGAAGCTACGGCGCCTGTTACGGCGGCCTGAGTGGCCAGAACGGCGGAGACGGCTTCGCCGGAAGCGACGGCTCCGGCGGGGTTCAGTTCGGTACTCTCGGCACTTCTACCTATTCCACGGCCAGCGGAGTCGCTGGAAACAATGGAACCGATGGTGGTGGCGGCGGTGGTGGTGGCGGCGGCCATGGAGGCAACAACGATTGTGACAGTTATGGCTCCGCCGGCGGTGGAGGCGGCGGTGCAGGCTGCCGTGGCAGCCTGGGAAGCCAAGGTTCAGGCGGGGGTGGTTCGTTCGCAGCATGGATCTACGGCGGGTCAGGTGTCCGGTTCGAATCCTGCGAACTGGTAACCGATAACGGCGGAGCAGGAGGAGCGGGAGGCACCGGCGGAACCGGCGGCACCGGAGGCAGCGGTGGCTCAGGCTGGTTCTACGGAGGGGCCGGCGAGCAGGACGACGGCGGATGCGGTGGGTTCGGCGGTCAGGGCGGCACCGGCGGCCGGGGCGGTCACGGCGGTGGAGGCGGCGGTGGACCGTCGGTGGGGATCGTGTTCAACAATTGCCCCACTTGTGCCGAATTGACCAATACGTTCATCCTGGGGAACGGTGGCACCGGCGGGGTCAGCAACAGCAATCGGGGTGATAACGGTCTCAGGACCTTCGTGTACAACTACTAGAGGCTGAAGTGTTCGGCCAGATCGCGCTCCTGCTGCCGGCTTGCCTGATTCTCCTTTCGGCTACGGCGACTCCTCCTGTCGAGGATCCCATCGGCCAGGCGGTCCAGCGGGCCGGCAACTGGCTCGTGAGCTTTCCGGAAGAGCAGTTGCGATTCGACGCCGCTATCGGTCTGCACGGCATCCGGCAACGGATCGACTCCGATCCGCTTCAAGCCGCCTGGGAACGAGCGGCCAGGGTCGCGGAACGGGATAGCGACAATCCGATGAGGAGGTTCTGGCTTCCCGATGCCTCCTCCCCCAGGGAAGCCACTTCAGGCTGGATCGCACCAGGTCCCGCCGATGAAAGAGTCAACACCAACCGGGTCATCGCCGAGGCGCTCCATTGCCGGGAGAACGGCTGGAGGCCGGAGACGACCGCCTACATCATCGGGCCGATGCGGGATGAAGGCGGGTACCATACCGTTCATGGGCTCTGGGCGTTGACCATCGCCCGATCCAACGGCTGTATTCCGGAGGCCGATTTCCGTCATCCAGCCGAACTGCTTCTGAAAGAGATCCGCCAGGCCCAGGCCGGTGCGGCGGAACCGCACGCCACGCTGGAAATCGATCTGTTTGCAGAGCGGTTGCTCATGACCCTGCTTGCAAACCCTGCAGCCGGTGAGGCTCCGGATTGGGCGGCCCGGTTGCTTGCCCTGCAAAACGAAGACGGCAGCTGGGGCACGGCTGCAGAGGGCGAGAGAGCCTACTACCGGTATCACGCCACCATGACAGCTGCATGGGCTTTGGCGGAATACAGCGCCACTTTTCTCCCGAGGGAATAGAACTCACCGGGTTTATCCACATCAGGTTCCTGGCGGGTAATCCTTGACTCGAATAAGGAAGCGCGGTAACTGTGCCGTGGGAGGCGGATGCGAACCTCGATTACAAAGACTTTCCTGACGGCTGCGGTCTTTTTCCTGGTGGCCGGTCCTCTCCTCGCCCAGGCGACCCTCGTTGAGGAACACTGGCCCGACGGGCAGCTGCGGCTGCGCAAGCAGGTCCAGGTTCAGGCCGACGGTACGACTGTGGACCACGGCAAATTCGAACGCTGGCACGACAACGGCAAGAAGGAGTACGAAGCGACCTTCGTCCGGGGGAAAAAGGAAGGCACCACGATCCGGTATCACCGCAACGGGCAAAAGGCGACGCAGCAGGAGTACCTGAAAGGTCAGCGCCACGGCCCCAGCACTTCCTGGAACGATTCCGGCGTGAAGGTCAAAGCAGAGAACTGGTTCGAGGGCAAACCTCACGGAACCTGGAACATCTGGAAGAACGGCAAAATCAAATGGACACACACCTACGATCACGGTGTCCCGAACTGATTCACACATCTAGGGGGCGGTAACAATGAAGTTCAGGGTGATGGTATCGATCTCCGTCATGGCGGTCGGGCTTGTATTTGCAGGATCGTCCGGTGAGCGGTCTGGACATCAGGAGACCCCCCGGGACAAGCATCTGCCCTCTCCGGTACAGGTGGACACACCCGGGACCGATGCGACCTACACCCGAAACGGCTACGTCAGCGTCCAGGTAAATGTGGACGGAGCCGGGCTCAACATTGTCGGCGATGCCGCCAACGAACCGTCCATTGCCGTCGACCCCACCGATCCGACGCGGATCGCCATCGGGTGGCGCCAGTTCGACAACGTCCTCAGCGATTTTCGCCAGGCCGGTTACGCCTACACAACCGACGGCGGTCACACCTGGACATTCCCGGGCCGCATCGAAACCGGCATCTTCCGCTCCGACCCGGTACTGAACTCGGACGGCGATGGCAACTTCTTTTACAACAGCCTGACGGCAGACGGCGGATCGACTAATTTCCGTTGCCACGTTTTCAAATCGGTGGACGGCGGTGCCACCTGGGACAGCGGTGTGTACGCCTACGGTGGGGACAAGCAGTGGCAGATTATCGATCAGACCGATGGTATCGGCCGGGGCAACATCTACGCGGCCTGGAATTCCAGCTTCAGCGCCTGCAGCGGCAACTTCACCCGCTCGTATGACAACGGACTTACCTTCACGCCCTGCAGCACCGTGGCGGGGAACCCGTACTGGGGAACTCTGGACGTGGGACCTGACGGCGAGCTGTACGTCTCCGGCACCGGCATGACCATCGCCAAGTCCACGACCATGCAGGACTCGGGCCTGTCGGCGGCATGGGACTTCAGCGGCAGCGTCGATCTGGGCGGAAGCCTGGTGATAAGCGCCGGGCCGAACCCTGCCGGACTACTGGGACAGAACTGGGTCGCCGTGGACCATTCCGACGGGCCGACCCGGGGCAACGTCTACATGTTGGCCTCGGTGGCGCCCAACGCCTCCGCCGACCCGCTGGACGTCATGTTCTCCAGCAGCACCGACGGCGGCACGAGCTGGAGTACCCCGAAAAGGCTCAATACCGATCCCGGCACGTCGGCGTGGCAGTGGTTCGGGACCATGTCCGTAGCCCCCAACGGACGGATCGATGCGGTCTGGCTGGATACCCGCAACGCCATCGGCGGGTACTTTTCCGAACTGTATTACTCCTTTTCCACCGACGCAGGGCTGACCTGGTCGCCGGAAGAAGCGGTCTCCCCTGCCTTCGATCCCCACATCGGCTGGCCTCAACAGGACAAGATGGGCGACTACCTTCACATGGTCTCCGACGAGTTCGGCGCCAACCTGGCCTACGCCGCCACCCTGAACGGTGAGCAGGACGTCTATTTCGTGAGACTGGGCGACCCGGCCTGCCCCGATGACGGACGGGTGCGCCTGGATCGACCGCATTATGCATGTGACGGAACGGTGGAGGTCACCGTTCTGGACTGCGGCCTGAATACCGACGACGAAACGGCGGAGACCGTCGTGGTGAGCATCGACTCCGAATCGGAAACCGGTATCGAAACAGTCACCCTTACCGAAACCAGCCCGACCTCTGCACGATTCCAGGGAGCTATCAACCTCGGAGAGATCGACGCCCCCGGCGTATTGCTCATTACCGAGGGCAATACAGTGACCGTGACCTACCTGGACGCCGACGACGGCGCCGGCGGGATGAATGTTCCGGTCACCGCGGTAGCGACGGTGGATTGCACACCACCACTGATCTCTGGGGTGCAGGCCGGCAATATCGAACCGAGAAGTGCAGACGTCAGCTTCATTACCGACGAGCCGGCCAGCGGAGCGGTTAATTATGGAACCTCCTGCGGCCAGTTGACCGATACCAGCAGCAGCAACATCTTCTCCACCAGTCCCACCGTGTCGATCTTTGGACTGATCGACAACACTACGTACTACTACTCGGTGGAAGCGGAGGATGAGGCAGGCAACCTGGCCAGCGACGACAACGGCGGCGCCTGCTACACCTTCACCACGCCGGAAATTCCCGACTTCTTCACCGAACTGTTCACAGGCGACAATGACACCGACTTCCTCCGCCTGCAGTTCACCCCCAACGGGTCCCCGGATTTCTACGATAGCTGTGTCACCACCATCAGCGGATTCCCCACCGATCCGACAGGAGGGACGGCGCTGACCCTGACCGACGATTCCTTCGGTACCGTCAACCTGACTCCCGGCAACACCGTGTCCCTCTACGGGGTGGCCTACAACACGTTCTATGTCGGCAGCAACGGCTTCATCACGTTCAATTCCGGGTCCAGCGACACCTCGGAAACCCTGGAGGAGCATTTCAACCAGCCTCGGATTTCGGCCCTGTATGACGATCTCAATCCGGCATCCGCCGGCACGGTGAGCTGGAAGGAACTTCCCGATCGTGTGGTGGTGACCTATGACGGCGTCACCGAGTACAGCCAGACCAACACCAACGATTTCCAGATCGAGATGTTCTTTTCAGGGGCCATCACCATCAACTACCTGACGGTGGATGTGACCGACGGCTTGGCCGGCCTGTCCAGCGGCAATGGCCTGTCTCCCGATTTTCTCGAAACCGACCTGTCCGCCATGGCGGCATGCCTCGTTGGGACCTGCCTGGACGGGATCCTGAACCAGGACGAGGAGCGGATCGACTGCGGTGGCGATTGCCCCCCCTGCCAGTGTCTGTCCGATACCGAATGCGACGATGGACTGTTCTGCACCGGGACCAACAGTTGTGACGACTATGGGCGGTGTGTGGCCGGATCCGACCCGTGTCCCGGGGAGTCCTGCCACGAAGGCGGCGACACCTGCGTCGAATGCCTGGACAATACCGCCTGCGACGACGGCCTGTTCTGCAACGGTGAGGAAGCCTGTCACGGAAATGTCTGCCGGCCGGGTCTGGCCCCCTGTCCGTTCGGCCTGTGCGAGGAAGGCGTCGACGCCTGTGCCGTCTGCGACATTGACAGCGTCTGCGAACCTGGTGAAGACTGCTCCAATTGTCCTGGCGACTGTATCAGCGGCAGTATTCCGGTCTGCGGCAACGGCGTCTGCGAAGTGCCGGACGGCGAGGACTGCATCAGTTGCCCCGACGATTGCAACGGCGACCAGCAGGGAAAACCGTCCACTCAATACTGCTGTGGCGACGGCCTCACCGGAACCAACCCGGTGGGATGCGCCGACCTGCGCTGCAACGACGGAGGCAATACCTGTGCAGTGGATCCGATCCTGGCTTATTGCTGTGGCGACGCCACCTGCAACGAAATTGAAACTGCAGGCAACTGCCCGGCGGACTGCACCGTCACAGTGCCCGGCGAGGCCGGCGCAGGCGCTCTTTTGCAGGTCACCGCATATGATCCGGCCTCCGAACTGCTGT
>JACXWD010000083.1 GCA_014764515.1 Candidatus Polarisedimenticola svalbardensis
CGGAGAACGACCTCAGGCGGTACGGCCTGACATTCGACCAGGTCGCCGTCGCCGTGCGGAAATCTTCCCTGGATCTCCCCGGCGGTTCGGTCCGAACCGAAGGAGGCGAGATCCTGCTGCGGACCAAGGGTCAGGCGTACGTCGGTACGGAATTCGAGAACCTGGTGGTACTGAGCCGGCCCGACGGCACCCACCTCCGCCTGGGAGATGTCGCCACCGTGGTGGACGGGTTTGCAGAAACCGACCAGTTCGCCCGATTCGACGGCCACGATGCGGTCCTGGTCCAGATCTATCGCACCGGCGATCAGGCCGCCCTGACCATCGCCGACGCCGCCAAGGAATATCTCAAGTCGGCTCAAGGGCGAATGCCGGAAGGGATCCATCTCACCCCGTGGCAGGACGCATCCAAGGTCCTGAAAGACCGTCTCAGCCTCCTCCTGCGCAACGGCGCCGCAGGTTTCGTCCTGGTCTTCATCTCCCTCTCTCTGTTTCTTCGTTTCCGCCTGGCGTTCTGGGTCAGCCTGGGGATCCCGATCTCGTTCATGGGCGCCATATGGCTCATGCCCCATCTGGGTGTCTCGGTGAACCTGATCTCGTTGTTCGCCTTCATCGTGGTGCTGGGGATCGTGGTGGACGATGCCATCGTTGCCGGCGAGAACATCTACACTCACCAGCAACGCCATCGCCAGGGTCTCAAGGGCTCCATCGAAGGCGCCAGGGAAGTGGCGACCCCGGTGATATTCGCCGTGCTGACCACCGTAGCGGCGTTCTTCCCGCTGCTTAACGTGGATGGAGCAATCGGCAAGGTCATGCGCACCATCCCGCTGATCGTCATCCCCTGCCTGCTGTTCTCCCTGGTGGAGAGCCTGTGGATCCTCCCCGCCCACCTGTCCCACATGAAGGCCAACCCGAAAGAGTCGGCGTGGCGCAAGTTCCAGAGCTTCTTCGCCGATGGACTGGAGTGGTACGTTCGCAAGGTTTACGCACCGTCCCTGGATGTCCTTCTGCGCTGGCGCTACGTCACCGTGGCCATCGGAATCGCCACCTTGCTGATCACCCTCGGTACCGTCAAGGGCGGATACATCCGGTTCGAATTTTTCCCGGCGGTGGAGGCGGACTACATTTCCGCCGCCCTGACCATGCCCCAGGGCACCCCGGCGGAGCAGACCTCGGAAGTGGTTCGCCTGATCGAGGCCTCCGCCTTCGAGGCTAAAGAAGACTTCAAGGACCGGACCGGAGGCGAAGACCTGTTCCTTCACGTATCCGCCGCCGTCGGCGATCAGCCGTACAGCGTCAGCCAACAGCGTAACGCCGGAACAGCCGCCACCCGCTCAACCGCCGGCCACCTGGGGGAGGTCACCATCGAACTCTCCCCCGCCGAGAATCGCACTTTCAGCAGCACGGAGCTGGCCGACCGCTGGCGAGAACTCACGGGCACCATCCCGGATGCGGTAGAGCTGACCTTCAGCGCTTCTCTGTTCAGCCCTGGTGACGACATCGACGTCCAGCTCACCGGGCCGGATCTGGTCCAGCTGCGTTCGGCGGCCGACGCGGTCAAGAAACGGCTTCTGGAATACGCCGGCGTTTCCCAGATCGCCGACTCGTTCCGTGAAGGGAAGAAGGAAGTCAAACTGAAGATCAAGCCCCAGGCCGAAACCCTGGGCTTGACCCAGTCCGACCTGGGGAGGCAGGTGCGGCAGGCGTTCTATGGCGAAGAGGCCCAGCGCATCCAGCGAGGCCGGGACGACATAAGGGTCATGGTGCGCTACCCGGCGTCGGAACGCCGCTCCCTGGGAGATATGGAGAACATGAGGATCCGCACGCCGGACGGCGCCCAGGTACCGTTCGGGGAGGTGGCGGAAGTTCAGACAGGCCGAGGCTATTCCACCATCAAGCGTGTGGACCGGCGCCGCTCGGTGAACGTGACCGCCGATGTGGATCCGGCCAAGGCCGCCACCGACGTGATCGTCGCCGATCTGGCGGCCCGGGTGTTGCCGGAGATCCTTGCAGAGCATCCCGGTGTGTTTTTCACGTTCGAAGGACAGAAGGCGGAACAGCGCGACACCATGGGCGGCCTGAAGAAGGGGTTCGCCCTGGCGCTGGTGATGATCTTCGCCCTGCTGGCGATCCCGCTGCGCTCGTACGTCCAGCCGCTGATCATCATGCTGGCGATCCCTTTCGGCCTGGTCGGAGCGATCTGGGGCCACCTGCTCATGGGTATGAACCTGACCATCATGTCGATGTTCGGGCTGGTGGCGCTGGCCGGCGTGGTGGTGAACGACAGCCTGGTGATGGTCGATTTCGTAAACCGCAGGTTCCGGGAAACCGGCGATATCAGGGAGGCGGTCCGCCTGTCCGGAGCCGCCCGTTTCCGCCCGATCATCCTGACCTCCCTGACCACCTTCGCAGGCCTGTCGCCGCTGCTCCTCGAGAAGAGCATGCAGGCCCGCTTCCTCATCCCGATGGCGATCTCCCTGGCGTTCGGCGTCATGTTCTCCACGGTGATCACTCTGGTGCTGGTGCCTTCCGGCTACCTCATCCTGGAAGACCTGCGCAGCCTGCTCCGGCGGCTCCTGTTCCGCGAGGTTGCGGTGGAGCAGGAATAGGGCACGGCCCCGAACGCAGGCTGACGGTATAATCGATTCCATGCGAATCGGGAAAAACCTGTTGAGACTATTCGTGCCGCTGCCGGCCCTGCTCCTGGCCGCCGCCTGCTCCAGCCCGGCCCCTCCGGACCTGGTGGTCATTACGGTGGATACACTGCGGGCCGACCGTCTGGGCAGTTACGGGTACGACCAGGGGCTGACGCCGGTGATGGACCGGCTGGCTGAGGAAGGTGTGCGATACGGCGACGTCTCCACTGCCGTACCGATCACGCTACCGTCCCACAGCTCCCTATTTACAGGCCGCTACCCCAACAGCACCGGCGTACGCAACAACGGCTCCTTTGTCCTGCCGGATGAAGAGACCACCCTGGCCGAGATCCTGAAAGATCAGGGTTGGGCCACCGGAGCGGTGATAGCCGCGTTCCCGCTGCACTCCCGGTTCGGTCTGGATCAGGGCTTCGACGTCTATGACGACGAGTTTCCGCTGTTGTCCCCAGGCGAAGAATCGGCGCGGTTCTTCCCGGAGCGTGACGCCGCCGCCGTCACCGATCGTGCCCTGGAGGTCTGGGAACGATTGGGACAAACCGGCAAGCAGCGCTTCCTCTGGGTGCACTACTTCGACCCCCATGCGCCGTACGACGCTCCGGAACCGTACCGGTCCACCCACGGCGACAGGCGATACGATGCGGAGATCGCGTACACCGACTCCGAAATCGGCAGGCTGCTGGACGGGATCGGCAACCGCGACGGCCGGACTCTTACGGTAGTCACTTCGGACCACGGCGAAAGTCTTGGCGAGCACGATGAAAAAACCCACGGTCTGTTCCTTTACCAGGCAACCATGGCTGTCCCGCTGATCGTGCACTGGCCCGACAACCTGCCGGCCGGCGTAACGGTGGAGCATCCGGTCAGCCTGGTGGACGTAGTCCCGATCCTGCTGCAGGAGCTGGGGTACCCGTTACCGGACGGGCTGGACGGCAGCATCGCCTCCCAGCCGGTTTACGGCGAATCGTTCCTTCCGAAATACAACTACACCTTCAGCGAACTGCGCATGGTTCGTGACGGAGCGCTGAAATACATCGATGCCCCGACCCCCGAGCTGTACGACCTGGACCAGGATCCGGAGGAGCTCCGGAGCCTCGCGGGAGGGCACCCGGACCAGGACCGCCTGACGACGATCCTTGCGGATATCCTGGAGGCGGAAGACCCGGAGTCCATCGACCTGGCAGCCGGCTCACTGGACCCGGAAGCGGAGGCCAACCTGCGCAGCCTGGGATACATGGCCGGCGGAGGCGGTTCGGCAACCGACTCCGACCGCGGCCGGGATCCGAAGGATATGGTCCGTTATATCAAGGACATGGATCGTGTCCACGGCATCATCGCCGCGGGAGACACCGAAGCCGGCTTTGCCCTGTTCGAAACCCTGGTTGAGGAAGTTCCGGAAAACCACATGGCCCTGCTCCAGTATGCCGGCGCCCTGTTCAGTGAGGGCAGGCTTAAGGAAGCCGAGACCCAGCTGCTCCGGCTGCTGGATCGCCGGCCCGAAATGAACGGAGCCTGGGTGATGCTGGGCGGTGTGCGCTCGGCCCAGGGCAAAATCGACCAGGCGGCGGAAGCGTACCGCCTGGCCGGCTCTCTCACCGGCCGGGGTGAGCCGTACTTCCAGATGGCCTCCATGTACCGGGAAATCGGAGAGTACCGTGACGCCGGGACCGCCTACCTGGAGGCGGTAAGCCGGGAGCCGTCCAACCAGGAGTACATGGACGGCTGGGTAGAGTTCCACGTTTCAAGAGGAACCCTGGAAGTTGCGGAGGTTGCCGCCGCTTCCCTCGCCGCCGAACATCCAGGCGAACCTGTAGTCCGGAGCGCCTACGGCGACATCCTCCGGCGGCTGCGCCGTTACGAAGAGGCCGCAGGCCAGCTTCAGGCCGCCCTCGATCTTTCCCCGGGGATGTTCACTGCGGAGTCGATGCTCGGCCATGTGGAACTGGAGCTGGGCAGCCTTGAACAGGCCGGGGATCGCTTCCGGACCCTCCTGGATCGTCGCCCGGAGAGCACCGGCGTACGGTTCGGCCTGGCCAAGGCTCTCACCCTTCAGGGCGAGCACGACGCCGCGGCGCCACTGTTTCGACAGGTGCTGATCGAGCGTCCCGATTTTTCGCCTGTCTTTACCTTCCGGGGAGCACAACTCGAGAAGGGAGGCGATGCTGCCGGAGCGGCCCGCATGTACCAGGAGGCGCTGCGCATCAACCGGGGAGATCAGGAAGCATGGGAGGGGTACCAACGGGTCAGGCCGCGGTGAGCCGCAGGCTCCACGCCGCCATCCTGCTGCTGCTGTTCTGGTCGGCGGCATCGGCGGAGGTCGATCCAGGTGTGTATCTGGAGCGACAGGTCCTGGTTCCGTTCCGGCTGTGGGATGCCGCCAACCAGGAGTACATGACCGATCTCTCCCGAATCCGGCTGGAAGATTTCCGCATCCGGGAAGACAACCTGGAGCAGATCCCGTTGTCCGTGGATCTGGAACGCAGACCGCTGTCCCTCGTCCTGGCGGTGGATATCAGCGGCAGCATGGCGGATTCGCTGCCCTCGGTCCGTCAGGCGGCCCGCAGACTGGGAGATCGCCTCAAGCAACCGGATCGGATCGCCGTCCTCTCGTTCAACCGGGAAGTGGTACTGCTGTCCAGACCGTCGGAGGACCGGCAACTCCTGCGGCGAAACCTGGCCGAACTGCACTCCTGGGGTTTTACCGCCGTGTTCGACGCTATCCACGAAGGCCTTGCGACCCTGAAGCATGAGCCGGATCCCCGGGCGATCATTGTCCTCACCGACGGCGCCGACAACCGCAGTACACGCTCCATGGAACAGGTGGCGGCGGAGGCCCGCAAGGCGCGGATCCCCCTGTTCTTCATTTGCCACAAGGTCAACCCGTCCGGGTTCGGAGACCTGGTCGAGGCTGCGGAAGAAACCGGAGGGCGGGTGTTCCGGAGCGCCCGGGATCAGGACTTCCTGAGGATATTCGGCACCATAGCCGATGGCTTGCGGAGCACGTTCATCCTCGCCTACCGGCCGGACAGACCCTGGGACGACAACGACTGGCGCAAACTGAGCGTCCGGTATGGAACAAGACGCCTGAAGTTCGATTCCTTCAAAACCGGGTACTACCCGGAAATCCGGCCTGAAGATCCCGGCTCGCCGCCGGTCCTGAATGAGGGAGGCCTGACCGAGCCATATCCTCCGGAGTTCTGTCCACGGCGGGACAGTTGCGACCAGCCTCTGGATGTGGCCGTGGATCCGGGACCGCCGGAGCGGTTGACCGTTGAGGGCTGGCTGGATGTCGGCCACGACATGGGAGCGATGGTCCACCCGACACGGTATGAGGGAACCGAGCCGATACCGGACGACCCCCGTTCCATCGATCTGAAGTACTGGCCGTTTCAACGTGCCTACGCCAGACCTGATCAGATCGCTATCCTCCTGCCTGAACCGGATGCGCTGCCCCGTTCCGCCGGCAGTTTCTGGGAGTCGATCCTGTCCAGCGGTGCGTTATTTCACGTCACCGGCATGGACCAGGTGCAGCCGTCGGAATACCGGCCGGCCGAAAAGCGCATGACCATCCCCCCGGTGCCGGGCCTGGCCCGGCATGGGGAGGGATCCGGACCCCAGCAGATCTGGTGGATCGACGGCAGGCTCACCGCCGATTTCCGGGAAATCTTCTCCCGGTGGATCTTCACTTTGATGCCCTCGTATCGCCGGTGGACGGAGGAGCATTACCGGGAAATGACCGAGTCCGTGGTGGAGCAAGAGGTGCAGGCTGCGATCGGTCGCGTCAAGGCCGGTCTTCCGGAAAAGGTACAGGCCGGGATCACAGCCATGGTGCAGGAGGAGGTTCGTGAAGCCCGGCGGCGCCAATGGAGCTCCATCGAATCCGGGGCAGCCGGGCCGACGGAGCATCTCCTGCCCCGGCACCCTGACGTACAGGCCGCGGACTGGCTCGCCGCCGCCGACGCCGTCCTGGTGGACCGGCTTCTGGCAGGTCCCGTCCCGGATCCCGAGAGTCTGGAGACGGACTGGCAGGCGCCGGCCCGTGCCGCCTGGTCGCGGCTGCGCAAGTTCTTTTCACCTTCCGGGCATCAGAGCCTCACGCCTGGAATCCCGTTCCTGGATGAAACCAACGGCGCGATCCATCTCCAGCGCGTGATCCTGCCCTGGGTGGAACAGAGAGCCGGCGAAAGGTACTTCGGCCGTTTCCCGGCAACCGCCCCTGCCGGCTTGCTGACCGTCGCCGAACTACTTGGAGCCAACCAGGACGGGGCGTTACTGGCCCACGGCAGTTACCGCTGTCAGGAAGACGGTGTTTCCGTCACGCCGGGCTTCAGCCGGGAAGCGGAGCAGAGGCCTGCGGAGTGGCTTTTGAAGGTGGAAACACTCCTTGCCGAGAAACAGCGGCTGCGGGAGATCCGCCGAAGACTTGGTCCCGAGGAAGGCCGGTTCATCCTGCAGGAGGAGCAGGAACTCGAACGGGAACTGCGTCACCTGCGTCGCCCGTCCGGAACCCGGGTAGAGGTTGTCCTCCGGCGCGCAGGCGCCTCAGGTGTCGGAATACGCCTGACTCGAGACGGTGACCGGCCGACCCTGGCCGCCCCGTTGCGGGAGCCGGGGATTATCCTCGCGGCATCCTCGCCGGAACAGCTGGCCGACCTGGCGGCGCTGGCGGAGCGCAACGGCGTGGATCTGTCCGAGCCGGCGGTTGCCAACGCTATCCTCGCAGCCGGAATCAACGGTCTCGACGGCGCCTCCCTGATGGAGCTGCTTGCCGCCGGCGGCCCGTCAGGCTGCCTGGCCGGCGGTTCGTACAGAACGATACGACTGCGGTGGCGCGACGCCGCCCACGGGATTGCATCGCCGGCCCGCCTACTGCAGGAAGACCCAGGTCCGGTACTTGAGATCGACCTGGCCTCAACGTCCCGAAGCCAGCTGCAGGATGCTCTCGCCGGACTGTGCCGGGCGCGGGACGACTAGGGCTGTTCTTCCACCGGTTCGGCAGCGGCGGCCGGTTGTGGGCGGACCTCGATGGCGCCGCTCAATTCACCCCTGCGACCGTTCTTGAGATTGGTGAACAACGCAGTAAGCCGGTAGGAGCCCGGCGGGATCTCAACCCAGCCGGTGATCTTCACCGACCCTGTGTCGGCGCCGTTCCAGACCTTCAGCGAGTACCCGTGGTTCAGGAAGTGGAACAAGTCGGCCAAGACCCTGCCCTTCTCGGTCATGAGGCGGACGTGCACCGTGAACTGGGAGGTCATCGCTCCCGGCGGCTCGGTCGGTTCGTAGCCGATATTCCGGGGGTCCACCAGCAGGGCGAACGGTACGTGGGCCGCCCCGTCGGGGAGCGGATCGCCTGAAGCGGAACGGAGCGTGCCCTTACCCAGGCGGATCTCGCCGACGATGTCGTCGAACACCGGCTTCTTGTAGTAGCCCCTGCGATGGCCGATCTTCACCCCTTTGCGTTTGGTGTTGACCGAGACCCGGGACAGCTTCTTGGGCGAGCGGTATTCACTGATGTAATACCCCAGCGTATAGGTTCCCCGCTCCTTGTCCTGGGCCTCGCTGAGCCCTTCGAAAACGTCCGGCGTATCGATGAACGAACCGCCGGTGGTGGCGGCAATCTCCTTGAGATCGTTCTGAGCCGCCTGGAACGCGGTCTGGATCGGCCGGACCCCTGGCTGGTAGGGCGTGCCCAGACTGGCGCCGAAGTCGCCGGAAGGAGCCAGGGAACGATCCACGAACGTCAGGGCCACACCGTTCTTCACCGCCAGTTCCAGCAGGGAATCCATCTCCCGCCGGGCGCCTTCTCCGAAGCCCAGGTACAGGATCATCTGGGAGACCTGGTCGGTGTTGCCCAGCATCGCCCGCATGGCGTCTGCGATCTCCATGGTCGGGTCCACCGACACGCCGTGACTGACCGAGAGAACCGATATCTCCCCTTCAAGGCCGCCGGCATACCGGACCACCGATTCCAGGGCCCGCAGGTAGTCTTTGGCCGCCGGTCTGTTCTCGTCGGCGTAGGCGGTGGCGGTATCCCGCAGGCAGCGCTCGTCACCGGAGGCTACGAACGCGCCGGAAGCATCGTTGACACAGTCCTTGAACTCGGAAATCAGCTGGCGGATCCGCACCTTCAGTTCCAGGTGGGGCCGCGGGGTTCTGGAGTAGGCCGCATGGATCGCCTCACCGATCGCCTCGCGGTTGGCGGTGAAGGAGCATTCCTGGTGGATCTCGCCGTTGTAGGAGAACACGGCCACCAGTGTCCCCTGCTCCAGCCGCTCGTAAATAAACCGTGCCGTGTCCCGGTCCGCATCGGGGCGCCTGGTGACCGGATCGTTTTCAACATCGACGAACAGGATCGTGTGTCTCGGCTCCCCTTTCTTTGAAGTCACCGCCGGTTCCCAAGCGTCCGGCGCCTCGACGAACAGGCGGACGTCCGGCAGATCTTCTTCCTGCTGGTCGGGCTTGATGAACGGTTTCAGGAACGCAACCTTCATCTTCTTGCCTCGGTCCTTGACCTCCATCTCCTCGACGGTCAGATCCGGGATCGGGTTGCCGTGCCGATCGGTGGCGACGATCTGCATCTGGACCAGCCGGACCCAGACCTTCTCTTTCAGGTCGGTCGGTTTCGGACTCTCCGCCGGCGGTTCCTGGGCGGCGGCCGGGGTCAGGCACAAGGCGACGGCGGCAAGGCACAGGCCGGCCATCAGGATCATGTTTGAAGAACGGAGCATCGATTGGGACCTCATTCAGGAATTCCCCTCGTTCCGGATCAGTTGGAGCAGTTCGGTGGCGCCGGGATCACCAGGTTTACGCTTGAGAGCCTCGGCCAGGGTCTGCTTCGCTTCTTCGGTGCGGCCTTTGGAAGCCAGGTAACGGGCCAGGTTCACCAGGGGCGGCACGAACTGGGCGTTGACCGCCAGTGAGCGGTCGTAATATTCGCGGGCAGCCTTTTCCTGACCTTTGAGGAGAGCGATATTCCCCAGGTAGAACGGGGCCCGTGGATCATCGGGGCGAAGTTCCACCACGCCAAGGAAAGCTTCCCGGGCGCCGTTCAGGTCTCCGGACTGCAGCCGGGAGGTTCCGAGATAACCCAGCAGGTCGGCATTCGGCTCGGTCTGATCCGCCACTATCCCGAACAGGGCCGCCGCCGGTGCAAACCGGCGCTCCTTGTTCAACAATTTCGCCGCCCGGAGGACGCTGAAACCGTCCCCCTCCCCGGCTCGGGCCAGCAGTTCCGCCGTGGCCAGGGCCGCCTCGTCCTCTCCGCTTGCCGTCTCCAGTTCGAACCGGGCCGACAGCGCCATGCCGTCCAGCTGGTTGCGGGCAAGGACCACGTCGATGATCCACTCCGCATCCACCCGGCTGCCGGCGGCTCCCAGCAGCAGGCTGTGGAACGTGGGCCGGTCCTTCCCCGGGTCCTGATTCTCACGGGCCAGCCGGAAGGTCTCAAGGGCCTCGGCCTTCTTTCCCCGGACCCAGTAGATCGCCGCCAGGGAATGCCGGGCCCGGTTCAGCAGCGCCGCATGGGCGCCGCCGTCCTCATCTACCAGGGCCATGAGGGCCAGGGCCTCTTCCTCGGCCAGGGCGAACTCCCTGAGACGGAGCAGGACCATCAACCGGGTAGTGCGGGCCAACTGGTTCTTCGGGTTCTCTATCAGCAACGGAGCCAGGATCGCTTCGGCTTCGTCAGCCTTCCCATCTGCCAGGAGGTCCCGTGCAGCCCAGACCAGCCGACCCTCGTCGATGCGGTCCTTGGGATCGGGCCGGGTGCCGTCCTGGCCGTCGCCGGTCTTGAAGAAATCCCCCCCCAGGTAGCCCAGGGATCGCAGGTTCTCTTCCTCTTCGGGAGAGAGAACATGGGCCGCATCTCCCGCGGCATCAGGATCGCTGGTGGTTCGATCGTGCTCCGAGAGGATCTCGGCCATCTCCGCTGCCCGTTCCGGCTGCAGATCAATCAGGTTTTCGAGTTCGTCCGGATCGTTGCGCAGGTCGTACAGTTCGGGCCGGGGCGCCTCGACGTACTTGAAGCGGCTGTCCCGCACCATGCGCAGTTCACTCCAACCG
>JACXWD010000009.1 GCA_014764515.1 Candidatus Polarisedimenticola svalbardensis
GCGGCGCCGAAACTCAGGGCATCGCTGAAGGAATCGAACTGCTGGCCGAATTCGCTGGTGGCGTTCAGCAGACGGGCCAGGCGGCCGTCCAGGATATCCAGCAGGATCGCCACCACGAGGACGTACACCGCCAGGTTGAAACGCCCCTCCGCCGCCAGAAACATGGAGCCGAAGCCACAGCAGATGTTGGCAGCCGTCGCAGTCGCTGGTATCCAGACACGCACCATTAAAACAATCCTTCCCTCGACGGACTTTATGCCGGATACATATCGGGCCGCAACATGCCGATCAGGAAACGCCGGAATTCAGTGATTTTCCCTGTAATGACAACCGCGGTTCTCGGTGTTGTGGGCGGCCGCCATGGCGATCAGACCGGCGGCCAGGACCGAGTTTCGCAGACCGGCCAGGCTGTCGGAGACCCGGGCCTTGCGGTAGAAATCCTCGATAGTGGAGCGCATGCTCCACATCTCCTTCAACGCCCGGCGCAGGCGGTGGTCGGAACGGATCAGGCCGACATGGTGCCACATCAGGGATCGGACGGTTTGCATGTCGGCCTGGATCAGGGCCGGGTCGGCGTCGTAGACCTGCCCCGAATCATCCCAATCGGGAACTTCCACCCCGGACGGTCCGTCGCCCGTTTCCTGCCGGATGGCGGCGGCGGCCCGGGCGCCCCAGACAACTCCCTCCAGAAGGGAGGTGCTGGCCAGGCGGTTGGCGCCGTGGACACCGGTGCAGGCGACCTCGCCAACGGCGAACAGCTGGGTCAGGGAGCTCCGGCCGTCCATGTCCACCATCACCCCGCCGCAGTGGTAGTGGGCGGCGGGAACCACAGGCACCGGCTGGCGGCTGATGTCGTAGTTCTGCTCCAGACAGAGTTCGTGGATCCTGGGGAAGCGGTCACGGATATAGGAAGCCTTCTTCTTTGATGCGATGTCCAGCAGAACGTAGGAGTAATCCCGGGAAAGCATCTCAAGGTAGATCGCCCGGGAGACCACGTCCCTGGGTGCCAGCTCTTTTTCCTTCGGGGCGTAGCGCTCCATGAACGGTTCGCCGTCCGGGGTCAGCAGAACCGCACCCTCCCCACGCACCGCCTCGCTGATCAGAGCCTTGGTGGTGCCGGGCATGAACAGGGCGGTGGGGTGGAACTGCATGTACTCGGCGTTGATCACACGGGCGCCGGCGCGGTACGCCATGGCCAGCCCGTCTCCCCGGGCCCCTGGAGGGTTGGTGGTGTTCAGGAAGATCTGCCCCAGGCCGCCGGTGGCCAGTACCGTGCGCCTGGCGATCACCGGGGTGACCTTGCCGGTCCCCCGCTCCAGCACCCAGGCGCCGTGGCATATCGGCTCCTCGTACACCGCCAGCGGAGAAGGGGCGTTGTGGGGGAAGGTCAGGAGGTCGATGGCGGTGTGTCCGGTCAGCATTCTCACATTGGACGCCTGGCGGAGCCGCTCCAGCAAGGCGGCCATGATGGCCCGACCGGTGAAGTCCCCGACGTGCAGGACCCGGCGCCGGGAGTGGGCCCCTTCCAGGCCGAAACTCAATTCGCCGGATTCGTCCCGGTCGAACTCGATGCCGGCCGATTCCATCAGGATGCGCCGGATCTGTTCCGGCCCTTCCGCCGCCAGGATCTTCAGCGCCACCGGGTTGCTGATGCCGTCTCCGGCCTCGGCGATGTCGTTTTCGAGGAGCTCCGCCGTATCGTCGACGCCGCGGTAAACGATACCGCCCTGGGCGTAAACCGAATTGGAGTCGTCGGTCTTGTCTGCGCGGGTCAGGACAACCACGTCCCGCTCACGGTCCGCAGCCAGCTCCAGGGCGGTCACCGCCCCGGCAACGCCGCATCCAAGGACCAATGTGTCGGTTCTGATCAAATAGTTGGCTCAGTCGCCGGGTACCGTCGGCGTCTTTTTCGGCCCGATGGCCAGCATGCGGTCGATGGAACGTTTCGCCTTCACTCTCAGATCTTCCGGGACCTCGATGACATGCTGATTGTACCGCAGGGCGTCGATGACCTCCTGCAGTTTGACTTCATTCATGTGGGGACAGCGCACACTGCACATCCGGATCATATCCTTGTCCGGATTGGCCGCCGCGATGTTGTCGCCCATGGCGCACTCGGTCAGCAGCAGGTAGCGGCCGCCTTTGCTCTCCTCCACGAACCGGGTCATGGCCGAGGTACTGGAAGAATAGTCCGAGGCCTGCACCACTTCCGGGCTGCACTCCGGGTGGGCCAGGATGATCGCATCAGGTATCTGCTTGCGGACGTTGGCGATATCTTCCACCGTGAACTGTTCGTGGACCTCGCACAGGGCGTTCCAACCCACCATCCCGTAATCGACTCCCGGCTCCCCTTCCGGCAGGACCCCCAGTTCGGGGTACACGATTTTGCGCCCTGTCTCCCGGGCGATATTTGCGGCCAGGTAGGCGTCCGGGATGCAGATCACAAGGTCCGACCCCAGAGATTCCACCACGGCGGCGGCGTTGCTGGAGGTACAGCAGATATCGGTCTCCGCCTTCACGTCGGCGTAGGTATTGATGTAGGTCACCACCGGCGCCCCGGGGAACATTCTCTTCAGTTCCCGGACCTGCTCCGGCGTGATTCCGGACGCCAGGGAGCAGCCCCCTACTTTTGAAGGCAAAAGTACCGTGGTTCCCGGGTTGAGGATCTTCGCCGTCTCGGCCATGAACCGAACCCCGCAGTAGACGATGACCTCGGCATCCGCCTCCGCCGCCTTGCGGCTCAGTTCCAGGGAGTCTCCCCGGATGTCGGCCACCGCATGGAACAGCACAGGATCCATGTAGTTGTGGGCCAGGATCACCGCCGAGCGCTCCTGCTTCAGGCGCCGGATCTCCAGTACCTGCTCAGCCTGTTCCCGCAGCTCGAACTCCGGCACCAGGTCGCTGAAGCGGACCCTCAGATCGTCGAATATGGCCTGAACCGTCATGGCAAGGTGTCTCCTCACGGTCCACGGTATTATTCCATGGGAACCGGCGCAAACCGGTGCTCGCTGAAACCCGCCGGAAGATCCGGTGTATAACCATCTGGAAAAATAAGGAGCCGCCATGAGCACGACCCGCCGACAGTTTCTCCAGATCACCGGAGCCGCCGGAGCCGCCCTTGGCCTGGGAGGCCTGGCCACCGCCTCCGGCCCATCAACCCCTGTTGAAAAAGCCTCCAAATCACTCAAGATCCTGGTCCTGGGAGGCACCCAGCTCATCGGTCCGCCCCTGGTGGAATACGCCATGGAGCGGGGCCATACGGTCACCCTGTTCAACCGCGGCAAGACCAATACCCATCTGTTCCCCGAACTTGAGAAGCTCAAGGGGGACCGCAACGACAATCTCACCGCCCTCGAAGGGCGGAAGTGGGACGTGGTCATCGACAATTCGGCATCGGTGCCCCGCTGGGTTCGGGATTCCGCCGGCCTGCTCAAGGACTCGGCCGACCTGTACCTGTTCACCTCGTCCATCTCCGTGTTCGCCGAATTCAAGAAGCTCGGCCTCAACGAAGACGACCCGGTGGCCAAGCTGGAAGATCCGACCACCGAAGAGATCACCGGCGAAACCTACGGCGGTATGAAGGCGCTTTGCGAGGAAGAGGCCCGCAAGGCGTTCGGTGACAAGGCGGTAGTGGTCCGGCCCGGCCTGATCGTCGGCCCCCTGGACCCCACCGACCGTTTCACCTACTGGCCTGTGAGGATAGAGGGCGGTGGCGAGATCATGGCGCCGGGGAACCCGACCGACGCGGTCCAGATCATCGACGCCCGGGACCTGGCTCACTGGTTCGTCCATATCGTCGAAAACCGGATTACCGGCACCTTCAACGCCACCGGTCCGTCGTCCACACTGTCCATGGCCGAGATGCTGTACGGCATCCGGGCGGTCACCAGCAAGGAGATGTCGTTCACCTGGGTGGATGCCGACTTCCTGGCGGCGAACGAAGTTCAGCCCTGGGGTCATATGACCTGCTGGGTGCCGCCGCGGGACGGCTACGAAGGGTTCGGACACATTGACTGCAGCAGGGCGATTGCCGCCGGCCTCCGTTTCCGGCCGCTGGCCGACACCGCCAGGGACACCATGGCCTGGTGGAACGCTCTTCCTGAAGAGCGCCGGGCGAAACCGAAGGCCGGCCTTCCCCGGGAGAAAGAGGCGGAAGTCCTGGCCGCCTGGAAGAAAAAGGATGAAAAACCGGAGCCGGCTGCTGAATGAACCGGTCTGAAGCTGTCGGCAACCGGGTCCGCCGGTTGATGCAGGTCCGGCCCGGTGAAGTCCGGGTGGCCCTCTGGGCCTTCGGATACTTCTTCTTCGTTCTGGCCGGGTACTACATCATCCGCCCGATGCGGGACGCCATGGGGGTGGCCGGCGGCGTCCGGAACCTGCCCTGGCTGTTCACCGGCACCATGCTGGTGATGCTGGCCGTCAACCCGGCGTTCGCGGCCCTGGTCTCCCGCTGGACCCGGCGGCGGTTCATCTCGTTCACCTACCGGTTCTTCATGGCCAACCTGGTCCTGTTCTTCCTCCTGTTCCGGTATCTGCCGGTTGAAGGGCACCTGATGCTGGGGCGGGTGTTCTACATCTGGTCCGCCGTGTTCAACCTTTACGTGGTATCGGTGTTCTGGGCGTTCGCAGCCGACACCTTCAAGCCGGGACAGGGCAAGCGGCTGTTCGGCTTTCTCGGCCTGGGCGGAACCCTGGGCGCCATCTGCGGCTCGGCGATCACCACCCTTGCCGCGGAGCGGATCGATCCGGCCTGGCTCCTCCTGCTGTCGGTCCTGTTGCTGGAGTTGGCTGTACGCTGTTCCCGGCAGGCCGGCGCCGCTGACACCGACCCACCACCGCGCCAACCGATCGGAGGCGGCGCCCTGGCCGGACTGGGGCACGTGGCCCGCTCACCCTACCTTCTCGGTATCTGCGTCTACATGCTGCTGTACACCGTGCTGTCCACGTTCCTGTATTTCCAGCAGGCTTCCATCGTCGAAGTCTCGTTCCTGGACCAGGGCACACGGACCGGATTCTTCGCACGGATCGACCTGGCGGTAAACCTCCTGACCATCCTGACCCAGCTGTTCCTCACCGGCCGGGTGATCCGGCTGCTGGGAGTCGGCCTGACCCTGGCCCTGTTGCCGTTGATCTGCATCGTCGGTTTCACAGGCCTGGGCCTGGCTCCGACGCTGACCGCCATCGTTCTGTTCCAGGTCCTGCGGCGAAGCGGGAACTACGCCCTGGCACGGCCGGCCCGGGAAGTGCTTTACACCGTGGTTCCCCGGGAAGACAAGTACAAGGCCAAGAGCTTCATCGACACCTTCGTGTACCGGGGCGGCGACCAGATCGGCGCCTGGGCCTGGGCTCTTATGGGCCGCCTGGGCGTCGGCGTCTCCGGCATCGCCTGGGTGGCGGTCCCCCTGGCCGGCCTGTGGTTCGCCGTGGCGCTGTGGCTGGGAAAGCGGCAAAAGCGGTACGAAACCCAGTAGCCGCATTCCATCTGGTATAAGATCTCCCGACCTGGGGGGCACTAATGACGATGGAAACCGGCCGGATGTTGCTGCACTACCGCCTTGTCGACAAGATCGGCGAGGGCGGGATGGGTGTGGTCTGGAAAGCGATCGATACCACCCTGGACCGGGAGGTGGCGATCAAGATCCTGCCGGACCAGTTCGCCGCCGACAGGGAGCGGCTGGCCCGGTTCGAGCGGGAAGCCCGTCTTCTCGCCTCCCTGAACCACCCGCATATCGCAGGGATCTACGGCATCCATGAAGCACCGGCAGCAGGTCCCGGGGAGTCCGGGATCCGGTTCCTGGCGATGGAACTGGTTTCCGGTGAGGAGCTGGCGGTCGCACTGCAGAGTGGACCGATCCCCCAGGATCGTGTGTTGCAGATCATGAGCCAGGTCGCCGAGGCGCTGGAAGCGGCCCATGAGAGCGGGGTGATCCACCGGGACCTGAAACCGGCCAACGTCCGCCTGACCACCGAGGGGAACGCCAAGGTGCTGGACTTCGGGCTGGCCAAAGCGTACGACCCGAACACCGCCAGCGATCCGGTCCATTCCCCCACCATGACCTCCGCCGGCACCGTGGCCGGCCTGATCCTGGGAACCGCAGCGTACATGTCTCCGGAACAGGCCTCCGGCCAGGCCACCGACCGGCGGGCCGACATCTGGTCGTTCGGAGTCATGCTGCACGAACTGCTGTCAGGCAAGAGGCTGTTTGAAGGGGAAACGATCTCCCATACCCTGGCCGATGTACTACGGGCGCCGATCGAATTGGACGATCTGCCCGCATCGGTGCCGTCCTCCATCCGACGACTGGTGGAGCGTTGCCTGGACCGGGACAAGATGCGCCGCCTGAGGGATATCGGTGAAGCCCGCATCGTCCTTGAGGACGAGATCGCCCATCCGGGAAGCGGCGACGCACCCGGTGCTCAACCGGGCATTGCACCTGCCAGGTCGAGACTTTCGAGTCTGCTGCCTTGGGTTCTCGCCGGCCTCGCCACCGTGGTGGCGATCCTGGCGTTCCTTCTGGGGCAGGACAACACGACTGGCGCCATCGAACCGGCACGGCGATTCACCATTGAAGCCAGGAGCGGCAATAGCCGCCAGGGCGACGGCCGGGCTGTTGCGATCTCTTCCGACGGGCGGCACATCGTCTCCCCCGGAGTCGCCGGCGCCGAAGACGTCTTGTACTTGCGCGCCATCAACGATTTTGAGCAACGGCCGATTGAAGGATCCCAGGGCGGACGGAGGCCGACGTTTTCGCCGGACAACCAGTGGATCGCCTTCCTCGATTCCACCAGCCTCCGTAAGGTCCGGGTCAGCGGCGGGCCGTCCATCGAGATCGGCCAGGCCGCCGCTTCGGCGGAAAGCCTGCACTGGGGGACGGACAATTTCATCTATTACGGCGCCCAGGCCGGCCTGTGGCGGATCAATACGGAAGGAGGCGAACCGGAAGCGCTGGTCGCCGGCACACCGGCCGACACCATGCGGACCACGATGCCGTTCCTGCTCCCCGGCGGCAGGTATCTGCTGTGCAACCGCTCTGCAGGCCGTCGAGGGACGGGGCAGCTTCTGATCCTGGACCTTGAAACGAAAGAGGTCCGGAAACTGGAGATGCAGGGCAGCAATGCCCGCTACCTGCCCACCGGCCACCTGCTTTTCGCCCAGTCCAACAGCGTGTTCGTGGCGCCGTTCGATCTGGATGAGCTCAAACTTACCGGGGCGCCGATGCCGGTCCTGCCCCGGGCCTGGGTTGACCAGGGCCAGATCCAGGCCGACGTCTCTGCGGACGGCACGGTGGTCTACCTGCCGGCGGCCCGGGAAGAGACCCAGGCGCTGGTCACCGTCGGCCTGGACGGCCAGGTCGCACCGCTGGTCCCCGACGGCCTGTCGTTCATCAGCCTGAACGATCCGCGCTTTTCCCGGGACGGCCGCAGCGTACTGATCTCGGTGGAGGGCGGTGCGATCTGGATGGTCGATCTGGACACCCAGACACCGACGCTGCTTAGTGAAGACGGCTTCTACCCGCTGTGGAGCCCCGACGGATCCGAGGTCGTCTTCGGTTCCACCCGCAACGTGTCCTACGACCTCTACCGCCGGCCGGTGGACCTCAGTCGTCCTGAAGAGCTGCTGCTGGACTGGGACAACAACCTGCGTTCCGCCGACTGGACCTGGCAAGGCGGCCTGATCGTCCGGGAAGAGGTGCCGGGCAAGGGCATGGATCTGCATTACTGGCCCGACATCAACGATGAATCGACGCTGGTCACGCTGATGGACGGCGAAGACGATGAGCTGGCTCCGGTAGTTTCCAGGGACGGCAAGTGGCTGGCATACGTTTCCGGCTACTCCGGTGACGATGCGGTTTACGTCACTACCTTTCCCGAAGCCGGCGCCCGGATGAAGATCTCCAACCACGGCGGCAACAGCCCGACCTGGGCGCCGGACGGCAAGCACCTGTACTACTTCGAGGGCCCCAGCCTGATCGCAGTTACGATCGAAACCGAACCACGCTTCAGGGTTCTGAAGCGGGAACCGCTTTTAGAGGGCAATTATGTCCAGTACCGCTGGGCGCGGCAGTACGACATCCACCCCGACGGCAAGCGATTCGTCATGATCAAGAACCCGCCTCGGGGCAACATCGAAGTCATCACCCGCTGGTTCAGCGAACTCCCGGATCCCTGAGGCCGCCTACTTTTTCTTCCAGACCGTCATCTCCGCCAGGCTGTGCTGGAACTTGCGCCTGGTCTCCCGGATGACGAACGGTACTTCCAGCGGTTCGCCGACACGCTCGAACGCATGGTCCATGTTGCGGTGCAGACCGTCCAGGGTTGTGACGTTCTCGCCGTTTTCCTTGAAGCCGCCCAGCCAGTTGTCCCGCTCGGTGTATTCCTCAAGCCAGGTGTAAGGCGAGGTCAGGACCAGGTGCCCGCCGGAACGGATCCTCCCTGCGATCAGCTTCAGGAACACCGCCGGATCGTAGAGACGGTCAATCAGGTTGCCGGCAAACACCAGATCATATCCGGTGTACAGCTCTTTCAAGTTGCAGGCGTCGCCCTGGAAGAACTCCACACGGCCGGCGGTTTTCTGCAGGCCGAGCTCGTCCAGGTTCGCCTCCTTGAACGTCATCAGGTCGCCTTCGTCCCGGATGGCATAGCGCCGCAAGCCGCTGTTCTGCAGCTCGATGGCGCTTCCGATGAACCGGGTGGAGAAATCCGTCGCTTCCACCTGGTCGAAGTGGGTGGCCAGTTCAAAGCTGGACCGGCCCACGGAGCAACCGATATCCAGCGCTTTGCCTTTCGGCCCTTCTCCCACCGCCTCCATGGCGGCGGCGATACAGGCCTTGGGGAAGTTGGGAACGCCGAACCAGGTGTCGCCGTAATGGAACTCCAGGTACTGGGAAATCAGCTCTTCGGTCTCGTAGACGTTCACGGTTTCTTCAAGGGGGGTGTCGGACTGCACGTACCGGAACCCGGCGTGCTGGAAGAAATGCCTGCGGAAGGCGTACCGTGAAGCCCGGGTCGCCTCGTTTCCTGTGGAAATCCAGGATCCGCCCTTGATCATGTTGTGGCGGGTGTCGAAGGTCGGTACGGAGAAGTCGTCGTAGGCCGGATGGACTTCAAACCCCTGGAATGCGTCGATCGGTGTTTCGGTCCACTGCCAGGCGTTGCCGACCAGGTCGAACAGGCCGCCGTTGTCGAAACGGTCCACCGGACAGCTGGACGCACAGTACTCCAGGTTCAGGTTCCCCGGCGCCTCCTCCCAGTACGGCTGGTCGGTGTCCACCCGGGCCGCCATGGAGTACCACTCGGCCTCGGTAGGCAACCGGAACAACTTCCCGGTCTTCTCGGTCTTCCAGTTGCAGAACGCCTTGGCCTCCAGGTAGTTCACATCCACCGGCCAGTCCAGCGGCATGTCGATCTCCTCAAGCATGGTGCGGTAGCGATACCCGACGTCGCCGGCAGCAACCCAGAACACCGGGCGGCCCTTGCTGCGGTAGTTCCGCCAGCTCCAGCCCTCCTCGGTCCACAACTCTTCCCGCTTGTAACCGCCGTCCTGGACGAACTCCAGGAACTCGCTGTTGGTTACCAGGAAGCGGCCGGCCTTGAATGGAGCGACCTCCGCTTCGGACCTGCCGTATTCATTGTCCCACCCATAAAGAGGGTGGTCCCGTTCCTTCCCCATCTCCACCCTGCCGCCGGCCACATCCACAAGACCGTTCTCCGGTGCAGGTCCGGATTCGGCGCACGGCTGCCAGTACGGATGGGGCCGAACCTGATCGATGGGTAACTGGCGGATCAGCACCGACGAGGTTTCCAGATGGATCCGTTCGTGCTCGATCCCCATCAGGATGATCCAGAACGGATCATCCCACCCGATCGGCATGGTCAGGGGCAGAGTCCGTATCGTCTCTTCCACCACTTCACGGACCTTGTTGCGGTAGGCCTGAACTTCCTCCACCTTCGGCCAGTCGTAATGGGCGTCGTCAAGATCGTCCCAGGACATTTCGTCCACGCCGATCGCCATCATCGATTCCATTTTCGGGTCGACCCGATGGTTCAGCAGCTTGGTGACGGAAAGTTTGTTGGTAAAGAACACCGCGGTGTGGGCGTAGTAGAAGATCAGCGGGTGGCGCAGCGGTTCCGGGCGGGCGGTCCACGGCTCATCCCCCTTGAGGGTCTCGAACAGCTTTTCGTACAACTCCCAGGTGTCCTGGAAATACTTCAGGATTTCCGCCCGCTTCTCTTCGGGGGAACCGATGTTCAGGATCGGGGTGCGGGTGGCGAGGAGCGACTTTTCTTTCCCTTGGGGCACAACGATCTCCTAACGGAAGTCTCGAGAGTGTCCGGACATTATAGGTTGAGTCGCGATTAACGCGAATTGGCCCGGTTTTGTTCCAGGCGCAGGGAGGTAGCATTCATTTCGCACATGGATACCAGCCTGCCGTCCACCGGGACGCGGAAAACGCAGGCATCCAGCCGCTCCCGCCCTTCCGGCGTCTCCAGTTCATCGCCGTTCATGAACCGGTGAACCACCAGGATCAGGGGACGAACCCGAACCGCCTTGAACCGCAGCAATCGGCCCAGTACCGGTCCCAGCAGCCGCCGCAGACGGAAGGCCCGGACGACTCCGTAGAGCGGCGGCTATCCGGAGAACACCCCGAACCCGGTGGGAACCGAGAGGCGGCAAGCCACCGGCGGTGGAAAGAAGGCGGCTCATGACCTTCCGGCCCTGGCTATCCCCTTCCGGAACGCACTGAATAATTTCACGCCGCTCACCTAACGTGATCACGAACAACGGGCAGACGATGTTGCAGGAAGGGTGGCCGAACTGCAGTGCGAACCGGTTCAACGGGACGCCCACCGCCTCCCGGATCTTCGTCCAGACCGAATCGAGGGAGACGCCGGGATCAGGCAGGTCCCGGGTCCGTCCCACATCGGCCACAGGCTGGAAGCTGATCATCCGGAAGGCGTCATGGTTCTCGAGGGCCCACTGCACGATGTCCGGAACCTGATCCAGGTTCTCCCCGGTCACCGTCACCGTGTGGGCTCCGTGAAGCCGGCGGCCGGTCTCCTTTCGAACCATTCGGATCATGGCGGCGAACCGGTCCCTGACCTTGTGGAGCGCGGCCTCCCGCCCGAAGTGATGGTCACCTTTCCGCCCGTGCTGGGTGACGTCCACATGGAACGCCACCTTCTGCAAGCCGTGATCCCGAACCAGGGATGCAAGGTAACCGGGGACCTCTTCAAAGCGCTGGCCGTTGGTCATGACCATCGGATCCAGGCCGATCTTTCGGGCATACGACACGATCCGGCCGAGTTCCGGCGGGTCCAGCAGGGTCACTTCACCGGCAGTGATTTGCACCTTGCCCTGGGGGCCCAGTCCATCCCGGAGGACATCCAGCTGTTTCCGCACCTCTTCAAAGGGGAGCGGCCGGGTCCGGTTGGCGATCGGTGTCAGGTAACAGGAACTGCACGCGAAATCGCAATGCTCCATGACGCCGTGGGTCGCCCCACAGGCTACATGAGACCGCCCGGCGGCCTGCTGATCCGTTCTCAACGAATCAGGCAGACTCTCCCAGCGCCGGCGGCACAATTCGGCTCGTTCAGGAATCTGCCGCAACACGGCTCAGATCAGGTGGCATCGGTGCACTCCTTTTACGCGGGAACACCAGTCCGGCCAAGCCAAGCAGCCCGAATCCGAGCATGGCCGCTTTGGCGAACAGCCACACTGTCCTGGCCTGCAGCGGATTCTCCCCTTGTTGCTTGTCCACGGTGAACAACATGAGAGCGGTGTCTTCTTGTGGCCTGATGATACGGGCCGGATCCGGTCCGATCAAGCGCACCGGTTTATCCAGCGGATTGCCGTACAGTTCGGCCACCGAGTCGCCCTCAAGGTACAGTGCCCGGTTGACCTCCACGGTCCCCGGGTTATGGGGGGCTACCATGAGCAGGTCCTGGCCGAAGCCGAGATCGAGGACTGCCGCCAGGGCCAGCACCGCCACCAGGCCACCGAACCCGGCGATAAGGGCAAAGGGACGCAACCGGGCCAGTAGATTCTTCATGGTCGCCTCCTATCCGGCGGTGGTGGCGAAAGCCTGGACCCGGACCTTCCAGGTGTCGTTGACCCGCTGGGCCGGCTTCTTGGGGATCTGGACGCCGAAATCCGAAAGCTTGACTTCAAAAGGCGCCACGATCCGGATCCAGTCCCCTTTGCCCAGCCCTGCGCCCTTGGCCACTTCTTCCGGTATCGGCCGGACCTCCACCACGGTGGTCAACTCTCTGGACTCCCCGTGCATGGAGAAGGTTCCGGTGATCTCCCACTTCGTGTCGTCGATCTTTTTTGCAGAACTGGATACGAACGAGATCGACGGATGCTTGCCGGCGTCCAGCCACATGCCGGAGCGCAGATGTTTATCCCGCAGGTCGATGCCGGTGCGAAGGGACTCCACCGGAACTTCAATAGTCGTACTTGCAGTGCCGGCCGCAAGATCGACGACCGCCTTGCCTTTGATCTCCCTGGTGGAACCGAGGATGGTCTCGAAATCGGTTTCCGATTCAAAAGTCACGTTGGTGTTCTGAGGCGAACTGCCGAAATGATAGGTCGTTTCCGCAGCGAAGGCCGAACCGGTAGAAACCAACAGCAGCATTAGTAAAGTCAGGATCGCGGTCTTCCGAGTGTTCATCGTGTCTCTCCCATTGTCGATACAACCAGAACACCGACAGTTCGGTGATTCATTCCTCGGCGCTCACTTTCGGTGTAAAAGTTTTGTGATCCCGGTTACCGGAATAGAAACGTTATGATGCTGGTTGAAACAACCGAAGGGGACGGAATGCTGAACGGCGACCTGCAACTATTGAGCAACCACGGCGTCCACCTGGCTGCACAGGTCCTGGCTGCGATCCTGGCCGGAGGGATGCTGGGTTACGAACGGCAGAGACTCTCGAAGCCGGTAGGAATCCTGACCGCAGTGCTTGTGACCCTGGGCGCCACCATTATCGTTATGGCGGGCAACCTGCTGTCGGAAAGCACAGGTGGCGACCCGACCCGGTTACCCTCCATGATCGTCTCCGGCATCGGGTTCATCGGAGCAGGGGCGATCATCCGTTCCAAGTTCCGGGTCAGCGGGCTGGCGTCGGCAGCCACCATCTGGGTCCTGGGCGCCCTGGGTGTTCTCATCGGCTCCGGCCACCCCCTGTTGGCCATGTCTCTTGCCCTGGTTCTGCTGCTGCTCCTGCGTCTCATACCCAAGCTGGAACATATGCTGTTCAGCAAGCGGGCCTGCCTGCATATGACCCTCGGGGTCCGGAAGGAAAAGCTGGAACAGTTGCAGGAGTACCTCTCGGAAAACCAGGTCACCTATCAGACCCTGCCCTCCACCGGGGACCGGTCCATCCTGTCCATCAACGAATGCGGCGTGGAACACAGGAACGAATTTTTAAGGGAGCTGCGGAAGTTCGAGGGACTGCTGGACCTGACTGCGGACCGATAGCCTTCTAGGGCAGAAGTTCGCCGAACGCCTCTACCATCTGTTCCGCGCGAAGCTTCCAGTCGTAATGCTCTTCCGCGATGAGTCGCAGCACACGGCCGCGATCCATGCCGTCTTTCTCTCCCAGCAGGCCTGCCAGGTTATCGGCCAGGCTCTCGATCCGGATGGTGTCCTCCATCGGGATCTTCATCCTTCCGGCGATCTCCTCACCCAGTCGCGGCGCCAGTTCGTCGACCCCGTCGGCAAAGCCACTGAAGTAGGACACCACCGGCAGCACGCCGTTGGCCAGAGACTCCATGAGAACCAGCGGGTACGCTTCAGGGACAACCGAAGGGAAGACCGCAAGGTCGGCGCACGGGAACAGGTACTGCAGCCGGTCGTGATCCAGTCGGCCGAGAAAGTGCACGTGCCGGTCCAGATCCTGGCCCCATTCGAGAACTGCATCCAGATTGCCGTCGGCGGCGAGATACGCCTCAACGTCGGTCCAGGGGCCGGACTGTTCGCTGCGGTCCAGATCCTGGCCTTGTGCGCAAAGCTTCTGCAGCAGTTCCCGGTGGTTGCCGGCGATGGCGAACACCAACGCCTCCAGAACCTCCCGGTAAGCCCCGGCGCCGACGATGACCAGGTCGGTGTCCGGCTCGGACCGCCGGATGGCCGGCAGGGCGGTGATCAGGCTCTGCAGCCCTTTGCCTACGGTGAGAGCGCCGACGAACAGCAGGATGTTCCGGTTCCACGGGATACGGCGCAGATGGTCGTTGAGGTCGGCGTCGGGCCGGGAGTGGTCGTACGCCTCCCAGTACTCACAGGTCGCCTGCAGGTCACCAACAGCCAACCGCTCCTGCAGTTCGGCGCCCTGCTGCGGCAGCTTGCCGCCGCCGCCTTCAGTAGCGATGAGCGCCTCGATGGAGGCTGCTCTCTCCGAACGAGCCACTGGCTTGAAGAGGGTGGTATCCACGCCGACGCCGACGATCCGGGTCTTGGCCAGGATCGTATCCCCAAGATCCGGGTAGAGGGTCAGAACCCGGTCCCGAACCTCATGATTGCCGAAAATGATGCCGTCGCACCCGGCCAGCGCCTCCCCTGCCAGTCTCCGGAATCGATCATCCATCCTGACGGTGTACTCGATGGAGCTGCCGTGGGGATAGATCACCAGCGGCGTCCCGGTCTCGGAGCAGGGTTTCAGCGCAGCCACCGGCTGGTAGACCACGTGATTGGCCTGGAGCACGTCAAGCTGGAGAGCACTGAGGATCGCTCCCAGCAACGCCTGTTCATGACGGTGGTACTCCGCCAGCTCGTCGTCACTCAGATCGATGAACGCCTTGACGTCCCCCTCCCGCTGCTTGTCGGTCAGGAAAACGGGACGGATCGGGCCGTGAGGCAGCAGGTGCACCGTGTAACCGGGAGAGTCACCCTTGCGATGGAAGAGCTGCTCGGAACGGCCGTCAGGGCGCCATGCCACAGCACAGAGGACCTGCGGGATGCCGGCGGGAGCGCTCTCCCGGCACAGCACGTGAACTTCGTGGCCGGCGCCGGCCAGGGCATGGGCCAGGTAGCGCGTGTACTCGTTGCTGCCCGAGCCGGTCAACTCGTAGCCATGGTACAACCCGATGCGCATCAGTGATCGATTCCCCGCTCTTTATTCTCGCGTACTCCTGTACGCCTGTGCTCGTATTGCCGACGCCACATCATGTTCCAGAACGAGGGTTCTCTCAAGCACAATCGTTTTGCCTGCCACGTGGTCGGTCACGGTGGCGCGGACCACGTGGGCTCCGGCAGGATCTGCCGCATCTGCCGATGTAACCCACACGCCTTCCGAAAGCTGAGGCATCTCAGGGGCAGGGGCCGGCCGTTGCCAGACGGGAAGACTGTCCTGCCTCACGGCCACGGTCCCATCGGGAAGCACGATCTCATAGACCACCGTCGTATCGCAGTTGCCGTCCGCACCTTCGCTGCAGCCGCTGAAGACGACATAGACCCCGAAGATCTGCTCAGGAACCACACTGTCGGTTTCCAGCAGAACCGGCCTGGCAGGCCGCTCCGGCGCGTCAAACGCCTTCACCAGCCCCTGGGGGTACAGCGTGATCCCCAGCCTGACCTGGAGGCCTTCGTCCTCGCTTTTCCACGATGATTTGCCGGCGTCACCGAAATAATCGGGAGCGCCTGCCATCAACACCGCAGCACAACAAAAACCGAACACTGCAGCGATCACCAAAGCACGTCTCAACATAGGTGGGTCTCCTCTTGCCCAAACATGGGGCTTCCACCGGTTGAACGCCAGTTTTTAAGCGGGCAATTCCAGCAGGTAATCGACTACATCCGGGCCAGGAAGGTCGTCGGCCTGGTAATTCCTGTCGATAAGAACGAAACCGCACTTTTCCAGCACCCGCAGCGAGGCCGCGTTGTGTTCCGCAACGATGGCGTACAGCGGCCGAATCGGCTCGATCTCCAGAAACAGGGTCAACGCCCGGGAAGCGATCCCGTTCCCCCAGTGCTCGCGGCCGATCCAGTACCCGATCTCCTCGATACCTCCCCGCTGGAACCGCAGGATGTCCCCCACCACTTCATCGCCCAGGAGGATGACCTTCTTGGTCACGTCCGGGTTCACAAGGATCTTCGCCCAGTGCTCCATGAACGCATCCCGGTCACGAGGCGTAAACGCCGCCATGGCAACCGACACCGGATCGATCTGATGCTCATACAGGATCTGAAGATCCCGCTCTTCGATGTCCCGGAGTGTTATGTCCAATTGGTTCTCGGAGCTCATCCTGAAATCTCACTACACACGGTACGCATCCTTCCGGTGGGCAACACGCACGACCATCACGATGAGGCGTTCATCCTGAATGGAGTACACGATGCGGTAGCTCCCCTGTCGAATCCGGTATTTCTCGGAGCCGGACAGCTTCTGGCATCCTGGAGGGCGCGGGTCGTCGGCCAGGGATCGGATCTTCTCAACCAGCCGGCGGCGGTCTTTCCTGGAGTCAATCGCCTTCAGTTCCCTGGCGGCTGAGCGCTTGATGAAGACCTTATAGTTTGCCACTGGCCCGAAGCTCCTTGACCAGCGCTTCGAACGGCATCTCGGGCTCCGATTCACGGAGCTCGAAAGCGGCCAGGTCCTCGGCATCCTCGGCCAGGCTCTGCCGGACGGCGTCGTTCACCAGATCCGAGACCGACCGGTCGGTTTCCGCCGCCTTCAACCGCAGGGCACGGTGGAGCGTTTCATCGAAATAGACCGTCGTTCGTTTACCACTCATGGAGATAATATAACGCTGTGACGCTATAACGTCAAGTCGTCTACTCACGACCCGGATAAACTACCCACTCGAACGGCCAGGACTCGTCCATCCAGCCACGTACGGCGCTGTCCAGGCGGCGTCCAGGCCGGACCCATGTCATCAAGATCGCTGCGGGAGAAATCGACCAGGTCTGCTGAAGCCAGGAGCGTGAAAAGGAGAATGACGACAAGCATAGTCAAGCACCTTCCCGGGAGTTCAGGATGAGCCGTGCGGAGTTGTCGGCCCACGCGCGGTAAACCTCCGGCCCCGGGTGGAACCCGTCTTCCGCCATGAGGCTCATATCGTTCACGAATTCAAGATCCAGGTACTGAATCCCTGACTCTCCCTGAAGGTCCTGCTCCAGGGCGGCGTCGAACTGCCTGGCCCTCCGACCCAGGTACCATCGCAGCGGCTGCGGGAGTGCGGGGAAATTCGCCATGGGCGGGAGTCCGGAGATGATCAGCCGGTTGATGCCGAAAGACTCCCGAAGAACTTCCCGCAATCGACGCTGGCGCTGCCGCCAAGCGGTGAGCCCCCCGTTGGCGATAACGTCATTGACCCCAAGGGAGGTGACGGCAACGTCGTAATCTTCAGATTCCATTCCGGCTATACGCTCCAGGGTTGCTGCCGTCGTCGCCCCGGAGACCGCTTCAAGCCGCCACTGGACGCAGTACCGTTCCGAGAGGATTCCGACCAGCAACCCCGCAAGGGCATGATCCTGATGAGCGACCCCGACGCCTGCCGCAGCCGAATCACCCAGAACCAGCAATCGCAGCTTCTCACCGGTGCCGGCGACTCCGCTGCGGGGACCTGCAGCTTCCGGAAGAGCCGGAATCGTCTTCCGCACCCACATGCCCTGGAGCAATAGCAGCGGTCCAAGAATGATCGTCGCCAGAAGATGCACCAAATCTCAGCCCCTTACGACCCGTTCCGGATCAGGACAATTACGGCATAGACGAAGCCCAGAACCCGGCTTTCGTCAGGGGAGACCACGGTGTATGTGAAGCTGGACCGCCGCTCCCGGCGCTTCTCTTCAAGGGAGAAGGACGCCGTGGGCCAGCCGTCACCTTCCGGAGTGGCACCGGCTCTTATTCCGTCAGCTCACTCCCTATTTTGGCGCCGACGGACGTCAGGTAATCTGCGACGTCCTGGTGCCCATCGCTGATCGCCCGGTCCAACGGTGTGTTCCCGGCCACGCTCACCATATCGACAGTGGCGCCCTTCCCGACCAGCTGTCTGGCCACTTCCATCTGGCCCTGCCATGCGGCCCAATGCAGCGCCGTCAACCCCTGGGCATCCACCGCATCGATCTCTGCACCGTTGTCCAGTAACAAGGTGACCACATCGGTATTGCCGCTGAGCGCCGCCCAGTGGATCGGTCTCTCGTCGTTGGTGCCGTTGATCCTGGAATGGACCAACGAAGCGTCCTCCACCAGCATCGTTTTCATCTCGGCAAGACCGCTCATGGCGGCCAGCGACCCGAACTGCTTCTGCAGCGCCTCTGATGCGGTGCATTCGGGGGCACCGGCCCCGCCGCAACCGGCAACAGCCAGCATCAGGAAGATAACCGTTGCATACATTGACTTGCTCATGATATCCCCCACCGTCATCCGGATCGTTCGGTTGATTCAAATATCTGAATGAGTCGATTGTAACGCGGGAACGGCATCATTCGGAAGCTTCTCCGAGCAGTTCCTCGATGTCCCGGATCGAAGGGAGCGCAGCTTCAAAAGGAAGTCCTGCAGGTACCGGCGCCATCGCCGCCAGGAGGGCAAAGGCGCAGATCAGGATACTTCGGGCTTTATGGCTCAACGGCACATCCCGCAGTCGTAGGATCGATGACCTTGCTCACTTCCGAAATTTTGGTCGCCGGGAATCCGCTCAACTCAGCATGCTTATGGACCATGGCCTCATCCTTGGCCAGATAGATACAAAAGGTCTTGTCCCGCGTCACATAAGATTCAATCCATTGAATATCCGGCGCCAGTTGAGCCAAAGCCTGATTGGACCGGATGGCTGCAGCCTTGAGGTCTTCGGCTGAGGCTATTCCGATGCTCGGGAGATCACGTTCGATCAGGTAACGCTGCATTGAGTATTTCTCCGTTTATTGTTCTGTTTCGCCAGCCGCTCACACTTCTAAGGCCAGAGCGAATACACATAGAAACACCAGCCTATGACAAGAAACCATACGATTACAACCACGCCGGCCACAATCATCCGACCTTTGGGATTCGCCAAGGCAAAAGCATGGGAACGTTCCTCTGGTACTCAGCGTACGCCTAGCCAAACTCTGAAACGAGATCCCGCTCCTCAAGAACAGTGCCGGCGAAAACCCAGATCGAGAATGTGATGTTGAGCAACAGGCGATCCGGCGATACGTCCGGGAAGCTCCAGAGAAGGACAAGGGCGAATGAATACAGGGGATGACGAACATACTTGTACGGCCCCCGGACCATAAACTTTGCGGCGCGGAGCTTACGGCTTCCAAGGTAAGCTTTTATAGGCTGAATCCCAAACCCGTCAAAGGATCCGAGTGCCTTCACGCCCCACACAAAACCGGCGAGGCCGCCCAGGAAGGCTGCTCGCAGTAGCCAGCGTGCGGCGCCCTGGGCGCTGAACAGTATTGATGTGGGCTGCCAGATAATAACCAGCGCTATCAGTAGAACTCCGGACACAATCGCATAGATAGCTCGATGGAGGTAGGCCGGCACAAAGGAGCCTAGCCGATCCTGAAAGGACCTCCTGACCATCACGCTGTGCTGAGTGAAGAACAGCAGGCAGAGAGCGATGTCGATCCCCAACGCCGCGTTGACCGGTCCGTCAAGAGTGAATAGACGGAGTGGCCCTCGAAAAAGGAACACTGCAAAAAGCGCCAATGAGCCGCCACCGAATACAACGGCCGCAATCATCAGGAACCTCACGGGCAATTCCGATCGACCTTTCATTCCAGCGCTCTCAATCCGTCTAACTACCCTGAGTATACTGCGAGAGAAAATGTGAAGTGCACCGGAGCGGGTCACAAGAAAAATGTGGTAAAACGTCTTTATGAACGTTCTGATCACCGGCGCCACAGGACTTGTGGGGCGCAATCTGTCGAAGCTGCTCACAGGAAAGGGGCACTCCGTGGTTCCCCTGGTGAGGGGGAAACGGCAGGCGGGGTTGCCGTGGTGGGATCCGGCGGGCGGGAAAATAGATCTGTCCCCCTGCAAGCACCTGGATGCGGTGGTTCATCTGGCTGGGGAGAATGTAGCCGGTCGCTGGACGGAGAAACGGAAGAAGAACATTCGGGACAGCCGGGTGGATGGGACGAAGCTGCTTGCTGAAGCGTTGGCTGCCTTGCGGTCCCCTCCCCGCACCTTCCTGCAGGCGTCGGCGGTCGGGTACTACGGTAATCGTGGGGATGAGATGCTGGATGAGGGGTCGGATTCCGGTTCCGGCTTTTTGGCCGACACCTGCGTCGCCTGGGAGGCGGCGGGAGAAGCTGCCGAAATGGCCAGGATACGGCGTGTGCGGATGCGGATCGGGGTGGTGCTGACCCCGGAAGGCGGCGCACTGAAAAGGATGTTGCCTCCGTTCCGGTTTGGGCTGGGCGGCCCGGTGGGGAGCGGCCGACAGTATGTGCCGTGGATCAGCCTCCATGATGTTGTCTCGGCCATTGAATTCCTGCTCACCGATTCTGCCGTTTCCGGTGTGGTCAACCTGACGGCGCCGGTGCCGGCGACCCAGAAGGAGATGGCCGGGGCACTGGGTCGTTCATTGAACCGTCCGGCGTTCCTGCCGTTGCCGGCGTTCGTGGTGGAGAAACTGTTCGGGGAGATGGGGAAAGATCTGCTGCTGTCGTCCACCCGGGCTCTGCCGAAGCGGTTGATGGAGGCCGGGTTCGATTTCAGGGATTCTTCTCTCGATGATTCGATGTCCCGGATACTGGCCACGCCGCCACCAGCAGCGCAACCGTAAACGGAACCACCCGCTCCAGCACCGGCCCCCAGGTTCCTGCAACACCTGTGCTCTTGATCGCCACTCCGGTAATCGCCAGGATCAATCCCGTTGCCATGGCTGCCAGGGTTTTCCCCGGCGGCACCGGCCCTTTGATGACGGTAACCAACAGGAGTGGTCCGAAAGCGGCTCCCAGCGCGGACCAGGCGACCAGCACCGGAGAAAAGATCTGTTGGGGCCCGTAAAGTGCGGTCAGGATTGCGGCTATGGATAGGGACAGTACGGTGATCCGGGACCACAGCAAGGTTTTCCTGTTGTCGCCGCCACCTATCCCCAGGTCGTGGGTCAGGGCGGAACCGGCGACCAGAAGCTGGCTGTCTGCCGTGGACATGATCGCCGACAGCACTGCGGCCACCATCACCCCGGCCAGGATCGGCGGGAACAGGGCGTCGGTGGCAGCCAGGAAAACCACTTCACGGTCTGCCAGGTACGGGAGCAGGATGCGGCCACACAACCCCAGCGTGATCATGCCGGTGTAGACCAGCACCGCCCAGGTCATCGCCACTCGGCGGGCGGTGATCATGGCGCTGTCCCCTGCCCGCAGCGCCATGAACCGGTTGACCACGTGGGGCTGCCCCGGATATCCGAGACCGATCCCCAGCAGTCCGGCGATGAACCCGATCGCCGCCGCCGCTCCCATGTTCCCGAACGGGGAGGCGAATCCTTCGATCGGGACCGCCTGAAGCGATCGGAATAGTTCCATCGGCCCGCCGACGGCAACCAGGGCGGCCAGCGGCAGAGCGACGGACGTAGCCGCCATCACCAGGCCTTGGAGAGTGTCGGTCACCGAGACTGCCCAGAAGCCTCCGATCAGCGTGTACAGCACCACGATGGCGCTGCCCAGGAGGATCGCTTCCGTCGCTCCGATATCGAAGGTTTCCGCAAAGGTCTTGCCGGCGCCCTGGAACTGGGAAGCGACATAAAGGGTCAGGAAAACAATAACGATGGCGGAGGCCAGGTAGATGATCGGTTTGCGGTACGGCGTTCCCACCGGACCGGCCAGGAAGCCGGTCACCGTGATGGAGCCGTTGCGGCGGGCGGCTTCTCTCAGTCTCGGCGCAAGGACGTACCAGTTCAGAAGGAACCCTCCGACGCAGCCCGGGAACAGCCAGATCGCCGACAGGCCGAACCCGAAGGCAAATCCGGAAACGCCCAGCAAGGTCCAGGCCGAGGAGGAACTGGCGGAAGCGCTCAGGGCGGCCACCCACGGGCCGAGCCTGCGGCCTCCCAGGTAATAGTCTTCCGCGGAACGGGTTCTTCGTGACGCCCAGACCCCGATTCCGATCAGAATCAGCTTGTACGCCACCAGGGTGGCCAGGATTGCGGCGGTTCTGGACATCATTCGGGAATATTAAGCGACTTTGTCCAGAATAGGATCGCCGCCCGCGTGTAATCTGGTATCGAAGCCGGGGCCACACCCGGATCTGGAGACCACTATGCGGAAACTGTCGATCCTGTTGCCGATTTTGCTGATCCTGTGCCTGCCGATGATGGCCGGCGAAACGGACCCCATGGCGGAAAAGGCCAAGGCGTTCGGTCAAAGCTTCATCGACGGCAACCACGCCGCCATGGACGAAATGATGGCCCCCGAAATGCAGGAGGCGATGACCGAAGCGGTCACCGCAGACATTCGGAAGCAGATGCTGGGCGAAGGTGCGTTCAAGTCCCTGGGGGAGCCATGGCTTGAGGAGGTCTCCGAAGGGTACAGACGCTACCGGGTTCCGCTGCACCTGGATGGTGTGTCGTACGACATGAGGATCGTGTTCGCTTCGGAAGGGCTGGTCGCCGGCTTTTTCCGGACCACCCACACCGAACCGACTAAAGACAAGGTTGCGAAGAAGCAGAAGGAAGCCCCCGACTACCTCGGCCACTGGGAAGGCGACATCGTCATCCCCGGCGGCAAGCTCGGTGTACTGGTGGACCTGAAATACTCCGACGGGTACTGGTCCGGCAGCATCGACATTCCGATGCAGGGCGCCAAAGGTCTGGTGCTGAACGGATTCGAAATCCTGGAAGACGGCGGGATCAAGTTCTCCATCGCCGACGTTCCCGGGAACCCGACCTTCAACGGCACTCTCGCGGACGGCACACTCAAAGGTAGTTTTGTCCAGGCCGGTGCGGAGATGTCGTTCGAGCTGAAGCGGGGGGAAGCACCACCGGCGAAACGACCCCAGACACCGAAGGCGCCGTACCCGTATCTCGAGGAGGAGGTAACCTTCGAGAACGGTGACGTCACCCTGGCCGGCACCCTGACCGTTCCCGAAGGGGACGGTCCGTTCCCGGCTGTGGCGCTGGTTTCAGGCAGCGGCCCCCAGGATCGCAACGAAGAGATCTTCGAGCACAAGCCGTTCATGGTCCTGGCCGACCACCTGACCCGGGCCGGCATTGCGGTGCTGCGCTACGACGACCGGGGGACCGGTGAATCCAGCGGTATGTTCGGGACAGCCACCTCCGAGAGTTTCATGACCGACGCCCTGGCGGCCATCCGGTTCCTGTCGGAAGACGGCCGGATCCACAAGAAGAAAATCGGCATCGCCGGTCACAGCGAGGGCGGCCTCATCGCCCCCATGGCGGCGGCCCGATCGAAGGATGTGGCGTTCATCGTGATCATGGCAGGACCCGGTGTACCGGGAAAAGAGATCCTGGTGCGGCAGGTCGGCCTGCTGACCAAGGCCGCCGGGGTAGACGACGACACCATCACATCCATCCAGTCGGGCCAGCAGAAGGCGCTGGACCTGGTCACCGCCGACGCCGACATGGATACCATCAGGGCACAGATCAAAAAGCTGGTGGAGACCCAGATGGGTGAAGGGGCCGACGGCCTGGAGCAGGCCGTGGACAAGTCGATGGCCGAACTGACCTCGCCCTGGTTCCGGTATTTCCTGGGTTACGACCCCCGGCCGGACCTCCGGAAACTGAAGAAAATCCCGGTGCTGGCCCTGAACGGCGAGAAGGACCTGCAGGTCGATCCGAAACAGAACCTTCCGGAGATCGAGAAGGCGCTGAAGAAGGCGAAGAACAAGGATGTCACCATTGTGGAACTGCCGTCCCTGAACCATCTGTTCCAGACGGCGGATTCCGGCGCGGTCTCCGAGTACTACACCATCGAGGAGACCATGAGCCCGGCCGCTCTCGACCTGATCAGGGACTGGATCGTGGAACGGTTCGGACCGAAGAGCTAACGGGTCGCCTTTTTCACAACCGACAGGATCTCTTCCTCATCCAGGACCTTGGCCGACTTCTTGGCCAGGGTCAGGACCGCGTCGATGACGTCCTGCTCGAAAGGCAGGGACCTGGTCTTCAGGTAGTGGATGACGTTGGAGGCGCCGGACATGTGGCCGACCTCGATCTCCTGGGTCCGGCCGATCCAGCTGGCCGGCACCCCGGAATAGACCCGGTCCGCCAGCCAGTCGTCCCCTTTGCGCTGGGCCTTGATCACTGCCGCCGAATGAACGCCGGTGGCGGTGCGGAACGCGTCGGCGCCGACGATCGGCGCATTCACCGGAACCGGAACCTCCACAGCCCGTGACACTGCTTCCACGTACTCCGGGAGGTGGGTCAGGTCGTCGTCTCGCAGTCCCAGGAGTTTCAGGTTCACCAGGATCTGCTCCATCGGTGTGTTGCCGACCCGTTCACCGATCCCCAGGGCGGTGCCGTGGACCCGGGTGGCGCCGGCCTGGATCGCCGCCAGGGTGTTGGCCAGTCCCAGGCCCCGGTCGCTGTGACCGTGCCAGTCGATGCCGACCTCTTCGGCGCCCAGATCCTTGAGGAGTTTTTTGACCCAGGAGGTCAGGTTCATCACACCTTCGGGAACGGCGGCCCCCACCGTATCGCACAGGCAGACCCGTTTCGTTCCGGCCTCCACGGCGCCCCCCAGCAGCACCCGCAGATGTTCCGGCGAGGAACGCACCGTGTCTTCCGTGACGTACATGACGTCCAGCCCTTCCCGAACGGCGAAACAAATCGCCTCCCGGGTGTGGCGCAGGATATGTTCTATGTCCCAGGCTTCTGCGTACTGGCGGATCGGCGAGCTGCCGATGAACACGCAGGCCTCGATGCCGATACCGACCTTCTGGGAGACCTCAGCCATCGGCTGGATGTCCACCAGCAGGGTCCGGCCGGCACAGTTGGGACGGATCCTGAGATCGTTGTCCACGATCTCCCGGCACAACCTTTCAACCGCTTCCCGCTGCCGTTTCCCGGCGCCGGGGAGCCCGACGTCGGCAGTTTCGATACCCAGGCTGTTCATCAGGTTGAGGATTTCGACCTTGTCTTCAAGTTCCGGATCGGTCACCGACGGGGACTGCAGGCCGTCCCGCAAGGTCTCGTCGTCCAGCATGACGCCGGGGGTGCCGTCGTAGCGGTTGGGGCCGTCCTCCGCCCAGTCGTAGACCAGGCTTTTCTCGTCTTCGAGGTTCACGCCTTGGCCTTGTCGGCGCCGTTCGCAGTCTGGGCGAACTCCCGTACACGGGCCAGCAGTTCGTCGGCCTCGGCCTGGTTGCCTTCGCTTTTCCGGATCATCGCCAGGTGGTAGAGGGAACTGACCTCGCCGATCACACCTTCGCTGCTGCGGATGAACTCACGGGCCGCCCGTTCCTTGTCGCCGAAGCGCTCATGGATCACCCCGATGTGGTAACGGGCCATGAGGTATTCCGGCGTCAGGGTAGTGCACTGTTCGAAATGTTCCAGGGCCAGGCTCAGCTCGCCGGCGTGGAACAAGGCCACCGCAAGGCGGTAATGGGCGGCGTTGTATTCCGGGTCGATGGACAGGCAGCGGCGGAAGGCGGAGATCGCTTCCAGCATGTTGCCCCGGTGGTACCAGGCCACACCCAGGTCGTAGGCCGCCACGATGAACGACGGCGCTTCCGCCAGCGCCTTTTCGTAACATTCAATCGCCAGGTCCAGGGTGCCCTGCTTGAAATACAGTGTGCCGAGAAGCTGGTTGGCCAGGGCGTTGTCCGGGTCCGCCTCCAGCAGGTGGACCAGTTCCTTGCGGGCGTCTTTCTGGTTACCGTCCCTGGCGCTGGCGAAGGCCAGGAGGATCCGGTCGTCGATATGGGGATCCTTCAGGAGCAGGCCGCACTCGGCACAGAACTTGGCTGAGTCGCCCGGCTGGTGTCCACATCGCTTGCATCGCATCGCCTGTCCTCCAATCAATCCACCGGCGCGGTGGGATCCAGTTCCCGTTCCAGGCACAGCCTGTTCGAGGGCCGGAAGCCGGCACTCCGGAAAAATGCCAGCAGGTCGAAGTCGTCCCAGGAAACCTCGGTCCGCAACGAGGTGATCCTCAGTGCGGACAGGTTGATCCTGAGCTGGCGCATCAACGCCTGGCCGACCTGCTTCCTCCGGTACCTGCCGTCCACACCGATCACATCGATGCTGGCCGACGGCTCGGCTACCCCGAATTCACCATAATACAACGTGCCGACCACAAAACCGACGACCCGTCCTTCCAGTTCCGCCACCAGGGAGATCGACAGGTCGGCCAGTTTTACCGATTTTTCGATCAACTTGCCGAAATAGGTCGGCCGGCTGCGCCCCGACGAGGCGGCGTCGATCAGGACCACCGAGCCCAGATCGTCTTCGGTCATGGTCCGCACCAGCACCTGGTCGGTATCCAGGGTCCCCGGTTCCTGCATCGATTCCGTGTTGTCCATATTCATATCTCCTAGAGCTGGAAAGCTTTACAGGTACTGCCCACCGTCTACCCGGATAACCTGGCCGGTGATGTGGGCCGATCCGGGGCCACAGAGAAACAGGACGGCGGCGGCGATATCTTCCGGCTCCGCAAGGCGACCCAGCAGGGTCTCTTCCACTGCGGCGGCGATTACCGCTTTCGGGAGGGTTGCGGTCATCGCCGTCCTCACCATCCCCGGCTCCACCACGTTGACCCGGATGCCGAACCGGCCGGTCTCCCGGGCGGCGGAGCGGGCCAGGCCGATGAGGCCGGCTTTGCTGGCAGCGTAGGCGGTCTGGCCGAACTTGCCCCGGGAACCGTTGATCGACCCGATCAGGACTACTCTTCCGGCGCCTTCCTTGCGCATCTGCGGAACAGCGTGGCGCAGGAGCAGGAAGGCCGAGCGGAGATTGACCTGCTGGACCTGGTCCCAGTCTTCCGGGGACAGTTTCCAGAGCACCTGGTCCCGGGTGATGCCGGCGGCGTGGACGATGCAGTCCAGCCGGCCGTGTTGATGGAGACAACTCTCCACCGCTTTGCTGACATCGTCATCGTTGCCGACGTCGCCCTGGTCCAGGTCGAACCCGGCGACACAACCGCCGGCTTCCTCGATGGCGGTCGCAATCGCCTTGCCGATGCCGCCGGCGGAGCCGGTGACCAGCGCAACCTGCCCGGCGAGGATACCGTCGGCGCTCATGACGCCGCTTTCTCCCGTTTCTCCAGGACACGGTGGCGATAGGCGCCCCACAGGGCCGCCCCCAGGGCTCCGGCATGGATCGAATCGGCGTGGGTATGGATCCGCATTTTCGAAACTTCCTCCGACGCCTTCTCCTGCAGCGCGGCCACCAGGCCTTCGTCGGCAGCCAGGCCGCCGGTGATCAGAACGTCGGAACCGGCCTTGATCGCCCGCAACAGTTTCAGAAAACGACCGGCCATGGAGAGGTGGATCCCCTTGAGGATGTCGGAAGTGCTGATCCCCCGGCTGACCATGTTGATGACGTCGGTCTCCGCCAGCACGGCGCAGATGCTGCTGACCATCTCCGGGCTGGCGGCCTGGGTGGACAACGGTCCTACTTCTTCCAAGGCCACGCCCAGGTACCGGGCAACGTTCTCCAGGAACTGGCCGGAGCCGGAGGCGCACTGGCTGGTCATGCGGTAGTTCATGACCCGGCTGCCGTCACCGATCCGCATCGCCCGGGCATGGAGGGCGCCGACGTCGAGAGCAGCGGTGCATTCCGGAACCAGGTATCGGGCTCCCCGGGAATGGGTGGTCATGCCGTAGAAATGGCCCCGGCGGAACTCCACCAGTTCCCCTTCACCGGTGCTGGCGATGTACGCCACGTCGGAGCTCTTCAGGCCGCACTCATCCATGGCGGCGCCGTAACACTCGTGGATCACCGCCTTGAGGTCCCGGCGCCGGATACGATCGGCCCTCTTCCCGAGAACCTCCACTTCCATGCCGCCGCCGGGTTCACCGACCGTACGGACCACCGCAGTTTTTACCGAGCTGGTGCCAACATCAACGCCGACACTGAGCAGTTCGGTCCCTTTCATGCCTGTGCCCCCTGGTAGTCCCGCATGGCGAACAGGGCGCCGCCCAGGGCGCCGGTATAGATCGAGTCCGGTGAGATGTTCAGTTTCCTTGCGCCGTAGTTCTGCTCCACCAGGTCCACCAGGGCATCCACCGCCGCCGGGTTGTTGGCCACACCGCCTGTAAACGTGAACTCGTCTTTCACGCCGCCGGAACGGGCCAGGAGCGACATCGCCCGGAGCATGATCGCCCGGTGCAGGCCTGCCAGGATGTCTTCCCGGCGCTGGCCCATTCCCAGGCGGTCCCGCAGTTCGGCCCCTGCGAACACGGTGCAGGTGCTGTTGATTTTCACTCGGTGGGTCGAACGCTGGGCCAGGGGGCCCAGTTCGTGAAGACCGAGGTTCATCTCGTCGGCGATGTAACCCAGGTAGCGGCCGCATCCTGCGGCGCAACGGTCGTTCATCTGGAAGCTTGTGACGATACCCTTGTCGTCCACCTGGATCGCCTTGGTATCCTGGCCGCCGATGTCCAGCACCGTGGCGGTGTCCGGGAACATGGCGTGAGCTCCCAGGCCGTGGCACAGGATCTCGCTGCGGATCCATTCCTTCGGGAACGGCAGCCGTTGCCGACCGTACCCGGTCCCTACGGTGACCAGTTCGTTGAGGTTGTAGTTCCGGGCGGTTTCGATGGCGGCGCGAAGATGGGCGGACTGTTCCGCCGTTTCGCCGCTGCCGTTTTCAAGGAGCAGCTCCAGGGCCGCCCCGATATGGCTTTTGAACGACTCTTCGTCGGAGGTGTTCTCCACGGTGAGGATGGCCGAATCGTAAGCCCCGACGATGGTCTCGAAATTGATCCCCTTGGGGTCGGCCATCGCCTCCGCCAGTTGCATGTACTCAGCACCGGCCAGGTCCCGGAAGAAATCGCTCTTGCGGGAAGCTCCCGGCTCGAACAGGGCCGGCGCCGTCTCCACCATGCGGTCCACGATCTCGTTCAGGATGTTCCTGAAATCGGCCTGGTAGGCGAAATGCCGGGCGTTGCCGGCAGCCGCCTGCAACGCTTCCCTCAGGTGTTCCAGCTCTCCCCGGTACTGGTGCAGCTTGAAGCTGTCCTCGAGACGCCGGATAAAAGTGGACTCCAGGCCGGACAGCAGAGGATCGGCCCGCATGGCGTTCTCGGCCAGTGAGAACCTCGCCCGGATGAACGCCTCTTCCCTGGCGATGCGGCAGGCGACGTCGTAGTTGCTGCGGCTGTTGGTGATCCCCCGCCCCAGGATCTCTCCACCGTCGTCCAGGATCACCGCCTTGGTCGTGGTGGAGCCCAGGTCAATGCCGATGAAGATGTCTTTCTTTTGCGGCTCGCTCATGCTCCCACCCCGGCTCCCCGTTTCTGTTCCAGCATCTGCAGGTAGCTCTCGATCCGGTTCTTGATGTTGGCGGCGGAGAAGTACCTGGGATCCACCAGGTCGCTTTCGATGAAGCCGCCGGGGATGCCGGTGCGCTCCTCGATCTGCCGAAGGATCAGCAGCTGGCCGGCGCTGAATGAGTTGCAGCTCTTGACGCTGTTGATCATGAACCCGTCGGCCTCGTACTCCTTGACGTATTCTTCCAGGAGTTCCACCCGGGACGGCAGGCCCAGGTTGGTGTAACAGCCGAGACAGTAGTCGGCCAGGGACTCCAGCGGCCGGGCCGGATCATGGCGGAAACCCCGGTCGTAGAGGCCGCCGACCTTGGTATAGGAACTGGCCACCACAACGGCGTCTTCTTCATAAAACATCTTCCAGAACTCCCGGAAGCTGGTCCAGTTGGGAGGGCCTTCCACCACCAGGCGGAACTTCTCTTTGGTCATGGTGCCGTCGGGGGTCACCGGCCCCAGGCCGGCGGCCACACGGGCATCCACCTCTTCCCGGAGGAGGCGGTAATATTCAAGCCCCTGGTCACTGCCCCTGAAGGCGGTGAACATCGGGCCGATGTAGTACACGCCGCCGAAGTATGCGTCGATGGGTGAAGGCCGGTTCTTGGCGCTTTCGAGAACGTGGACCAGATCGTCCTCCGCCTTCGCCGACTTGGCCAGCATCTCCTTGAGCCGGTCCTCGTCGTACTTCTTGCCGCTGACCTGTTCCAGCTTGGGGATCAGCTCGGTGCGCATCTGCTTCACGATGTATTCCCGCTGGTGGTCGTGGATCTTGCCGTCAGGCTGGTACGGCACATGGAGCATCGCCACCGGGCAATCGTATTCCTGCTTCAGCAGCTCGAACCATTTCATGAAGGTGAAGCAGCCGGTGTAGGACAGCAGCAGCAGATCCGGCTCCGGCAGCCGCTTTCCGGTGGGGCCGACGTTGCCTTTCTTCAACATGCCGAGATCACACTTGACGTACGTGCAGACATCTTCGCTGTGCCCCTGCTTCTCCGCCTCGGTGATGTAGCCTCCCGACAGCTTGCGCATGCCGGACTGCAGGGCGTTGATCTCCGGAAGCACCGGCAACAGGTCGAAGGAGCGGATCAGCTCGGTGAGGTTCCCCGGCACGAACGTGTAAACCACCTTCTTGCCGTCCTCATGAGCGGTGGCCAGATCGTCGAACATGCCGGCGATCATCTCCTTCTGGAGTTCCATGCTCCGGTCTTTATCGGCGTCCACAGGCCTGGTCATACTTCACTCCATAGGCGGATCGAGTCGGAGAATGTGCCGGCCTGTTCGCGGATCACCGCGAACTGCCCGGTATCTTCCGAGAACTTGAACTGGGTATGGGGGATGCCGGCCTTGTCCAGGGCGGTCACGAGCATCGGCTGGTCCAGGAGAGCCGGATCGCAGAAGCTGGGAGCGCAGAAGATGACTCCCTCGGCGTCGTTGTCCCGTACGCTGGCGATTAGCTGGCTGCCCTTGGCGTTCCCCGGTTCGTACCGGGAGGCGGCTTCGGTGCTGTGGACCAGGAACGCATCGGACAGGGCGGTGATCGGGTCGCCCTCTGTATCCACATCCCTTAGCAGCCAGCGCAGCCCCAGGATCAGGTCGTCGCCGACGATCCAGCAGCCGGCCCGTTCCAGGGTCTGCAGCAGGCCGACCGGCGGCTGTTCGCAGAATGAACCGACGATAACTACCCGGGAATGGTCCTTGTCCTTGCGATCGCTTTCCTGGGGCGCCAGTTCCAGATACTCCCGGATCAGAGCGGTGTGCTCTTCCGGCGGCAGGAGACAGCCGGCCCTCAGCACCAGGTACAGCTCGGCGATCGGGTAGACCCAGGGTGTCCGGGACCGTGCCGCGTAGAGATCGTCCAGAGCGGCACGGTTCTCGTTATAGACCTTGATGCTGTTCCTGATGTCGTCGTCGCTGATCTCCCTGCCGGCGATCCGGCCCATGTCGGCCCTCAGTTCCGCGATCTCCCGGCGCCAGAACGAACCGCCGACCTCGGGGTCGTAGTTCTGGGGGACATCGATATAGCGCACATAGCGATCCGGGAACATCATGTTCCACATGCCGGACAGGTTGCGTATGACATCACAGATCGAGGGGAACAGCATGCCGTCCATGCAGTCCAGCCTGCCCGACAGCGCCAGCTCCACCGTACTCCTGGGGATGTGGCAGATGTAACTCTGGAAGTAGGCGTCGCCCCGGATGATCTCAAGGCCTTCGCCGCCTCCCAGTACACCGACCGGCAACATGCCGGCAGCGTGGATGATCTCCCTGGGAACGTAGATCGGCATGTATCCGACCGCTTTCCCTCCGGTCCGTTCCTTCCATTCCTTGACTGCGGTGAAGTCCAGATCCTCATAAAGGAAGGTCACCCGATCCACCAGCGTCTTGAGGGCCGGCCTCATTCCACTACCGCCCAGGGAGCGATCTCCCGGATCAGTTCCTCGCTCCACGGGGTGCCTTCAGCCAGTCGCCGGCGCAGGGTGATGAAATCGGCCTCCCGGCCGGTCTCCTTGTCACCGAATGCGAACGCCCGGAAACCGGCCTTCCCTTCGGTCATCATGTTCAGGGACAGCCAGGCCCGGTTGGTCTCCCGGTTACGGTCCCAGTGCTGCAGCTTGTGCTTTCTGAGGGATTCCACGGTTTTGATGAGGCAGTCCGGCATGGTGTACAGCAGCTTGGTGCACAGGGCGTCCACTTCCTTGTCCAGGAGGGACAGGTCCACCGTTCCCCGGCTCAGCAACTCCTTGGCCGCCTTGCGCTGGGCGCCGGTCTTGTATTCGCCCAGCACCGGCCGGCCGTACTCATCCAGCATACGGTCGGTGACCGCCATCGGGTTCGGGGTCCATTCGCCGTCCACCTTGAGAGCCGGCACAATCTGGGTCAGGCCGCCCAGACGGAAGAACTTGTGGGCCGACCACGGCTCGCACAGCGTGCCGCTGACCATGCCCATCTCCATGCCGATCATCCCCGGGAGGAAATCGGTGCTGCCGCCGTCGGGGGCGGAACCGTGTTTCGGGCCGGCCTGGGAGAACATGGCGAGATCGCTGGCCACCGAGTAATCGCAGGCCATGCCGATCTCCTGGCCGCCCCCGACCCGCATGCCGTTGACACGGCAGACCACCGGCTTGTCACAGTGCAACACCGCGGTGACCATGTCATTGAACAACCGCATGTACTGGCGGTACTCCAGAGGCCGGCCGGCGTAGTACTCGGCGTACTCCCTGGTGTTGCCTCCGGTGCAGAACGCCTTGTCGCCGGCGCCGGTAAGGACCAGGGCGACGGCGGCCCGGTCGTTGGCGGCCCCTCGAATGGCGAGTATCAGTTCCTTGACCATGCTGGTGGTGTAGCTGTTGTACTGCTTCGGGTTGTTCAGGGTGACCCAAAGGTTGTGCAGTCCTTCCACCGGTTGGCCGGCATGATCCAGCACCGGCTTCCGTTCCACGAGGATTTCTTTCTCGGGAAGGGATTCGACCAGATTGTGATCTTTCATCTACGCATCCTCCAGAATCAACCGTTCCGGTCCGGCACCAGGACCGGACGTTTTTTTATTGTGTGAGCCGCCACGCTTTCCATGACCTTGACCGTCTCGTCCAGAGCGAAATGCTTAACGAACGGTCCCAGCTTGATCTTGCCGGAAAGAACAAGGTCCATGGCGCCGGGGTATCTTTCCGGCGGACAGCCCCAGTTGCCACGGGCGGTGGCGTCCAGGGCCATCAGGTTGGAGAGGCGGATCTCCACTTTCTTGGGCGTGAACCCGACCACAGCCAGGTACCCACCGAAGTCCACCAGCCCGAAAGCGGTCTGCTGGCCCTGGGGCGTGCCGCTGGTCTCGAATACCTTCAGCCCGATACCGGTGCGGCCTGATTCCTTGCGGAACTGCTTGACCGCGCCCTTGATCGCCTTGAAATCGTGTTCCCCAACGTTGAGGGTCAGGCCGGCGCCATGCTCCCCTGCCATGGCGAGCCGTTCAACGTCGATATCGATGGCGACCACCGCCGCACCCATGGCGGCGGCGATCTGGACGCCGAAACCGCCGACGCCGCCGGCGCCGACGAATACCGCCACGTCGTCTGCGGTAAGACCGGCCCTCAGGATCGCCTCGTACGGCGTTGTGACCGCATCGGCCACCACCGAGAGGTCTGCCAGGGCGACGCCCTCCGGCAGGACGGACGGCACCGGGCACAACCCTCGGGCAGGTACCTTCACCAAGGAGGCGAACCCGCCGTCACCGTCATTACCCGGCATGAACTGGGTCCGGCAGATAGCAGAGTGGCCGGAGAGGCAGGCGGGACAGTCGCCGCAGGGGATCACCGCCGGAACGATGACGTCCTGACCTTCCCCCATGGCCGAACCGGAGCCGGCCGCCACCACGGTGCCGCTGATCTCATGGCCCAGGACCAGTGGCAGCGGCTTTCTCGTCGGCACACCGTCCAGGGCGAACCCCAGGTCGGTATGGCAGACGCCGCATCCGGCGACGCGGACCACTACCTCACCGGCCTCCGGCCCATCCATCCGGCCTTCGAACCGTTCCAGCGGTTGGCCTACACCGGTGAGCCGGTAGCCGTAATAATCCTTCCGAAAGGACATGGAAGCTCCTTCCCATGCATGGTTATTCGTGCTGTGCACCTGAGCCTGTGCCGCCCCGGGACAACGCTCAGATTAACAGGAAGAGCTTCCCCAGGGAACCGGAGAGGGCGGAAAGGAATGCAGACTAAATCGACCCATAATAGGACGATCGCCTACGGACCTTCTTCCCCGCACGGGTTCACCGCCACCACCCGGTAGTACCAGCTGTTGGCGTTCCCGCCCTGGGCCAGGTCCTCGTAGGAGGTCCCGGTGGAAGAGCCAAAGAGCACGAACCCGGTGGCCGGATTGTCGGAGCGGTAGACGCGGTAGCTTGCCGCCCCGGCCGCCGGCGGCCAGGTCAGAAGGAGATGGGCGTCATTGATCATGGCCAGGGTGACCCCGGCAACGAAGCCGGCGGCAGGCCGGCTGGTGGATTCGGTTACCTGGATACGGGACAGGTTGGCGTCGGTCATACCGCCGTTGGCAGGACCGGCTCCGCAGGTTTCGTCGTTCTCCGCCCGGACCAGGTAGTTCCATGTCTGATCGGTGGGCGCCGCGAGGTCGGTCCAGGTCAGGCCGGTCAGGCCGGAGGCGACCCGGTTGGCGGCCGAGGGCGTGAAACCGGGATCGGCATCCCGGTACATGGCGTAGGTCCCGGCATCGCCGGTTCCCCAGGCCTGGGCTTCGTCCCAGGACAGCGTGACGCCGCCGCCACCGCACGCATCCACATCCACGGCGGACCGCAGACCTTCAAACGCCGGGCCGGTGACGCAGCCGCCGCAGGCAGCGTAGTCCGGCAGGGAGCCGTCCTTGACTATGACATCGTCGATGTTCCAGCCGGAACCGACGCCGTCGTCTCCGAACGGCCCCTGGCCATCCCCGATGGTCTGGAACCGGAACCGTACGTCCCGGCCGCCATCCACAATTGCGGAAACGTCCAGGGCCATGGTGGACCAGTCACTCTCGGAAACCGTGCCGGCGCTGGTCCACAGGATCGTCTCCTTGTTCCGTTTCATGACGCTCAGAATGGCGCTGTCGTCGGACCGGACATTGAGCTGGCGGTACAGAAGCAGACGGGTATTGGTCCAGGACGAGGCGTCGTCCGACGGAGAATCGGCACTCTGTGAGGATGAGTTTTCATAATCCCCCGGGTTGGTTCCCAGGCCGGTCAGGTCGTTCCCCAGGATCATCGTGTTGTTGTAGGCCTGGGCCGGATCCGGCTGGCCGGACGATCCGCCCAGCCCCTGGGGGGAGCCGACCTGCCAGTCGCCGGTGAGGGCCCAGCCGGCGCCACCGTCCTCGAAGTCGGCCTTGTAGTACAGGCCGGGGATGTCCCAGGTATAGGCCGGGATCATCGCCCCGCCATGGTCCATCACCGCCATGTTCCCTGCCGGGTCGGTGCTGCTGACCCTGAGGTACAGCGGCTCGCACATGCCAAGGTTGTTGATAACAGCCTGGTGGGAGGTGCTGGCGGCCGATGATGAGGCGATCTGACCCAGGGCCGGGGTCGGACCCCATTCCACCACGGTGTCGCCCGGCTCCTCGGTTTCATACAGAACGGTCAGGCGCTGGTCGGTAATCTGCTCCAGACGGAGGTGCCGGATCCGGGGGCCGGCGCAATCCATGACGGCGGTATCGAAATGAATAGCCGACGAACCGGCGCCGGCGTCGGCATCGTGGTAGGTGGCGGTAACGATGTCACCGTCCCCTGCCTGCAGGATTCCATCGCTTGCAGCCGGCCCGATGCCCAGCTGGATCGACCCGGTGAAGGTGGAACTGCTGATGCCGGCCTCGGTGACCACTACCTCTTCAGGCACCGTTTCCGTGCTGCTGGTCAGGTGGATCACGGCGTTCTCCACCGTGAGGGGGTCCTGGTTGAGGCCCAGGTCCACTACCTCAAAGGTGATGAGATCAGTGCAGGCGTATCCCGGCTGGATCAGTTCGACCCGGCCGGCGTTGCACGGTTGCAGACCCTGGCCGAAATCGCCGAATGTCTCGAAGCGGTACTGCTGGCCGCCATTGTCGTCTACGGCGACGTTGCCGGCCTCGTCGGAACTTTCCACCTGGTAGTAGTACACGGTGCAAGACTGCAGGCCGGCCAGGGCCACCGTGTGGCCCGCCGTTCGTTCCGCCACAGCACTGGTCTGGTCCAGAACAGGACTGTCGCCCCATCGCACCACCGAGTCGGCCGGCTCGCTGGTGGTCCAAACGATTTCCGCCGAACTGTCGGTGATGGCGTATTCATCTACTGCCGAGATGATCGGCGTGGAGCAGTCTACCGTCCCGATTGCCAGGTACGGAACCGACACAGCGCCGTCACAGTCCAGGGCATCGATGTAGCTGCCGGTCAGGGCATCGCCCTCGACGATGGAGACCAGACCGTCGCCGCCGGTTGCCGGATCGGGAGTCAGGCCGACCATCCCCTCGAAAAACATCGAATCGGTTCCCCGCTCCAGGAGGGTGACCGTTTCAGCCGCCGTCTCGGTGGAGGACGAGATCCCGACCTCAATCGACTCCTGAATTCCGGGATCGGTGTTCAGGTCCCGGTCTGCCACCACAACCTGGACGGCGCCGTCGCAGGTGTAGAACGTGCGGTCGAATCCGATCTTGAACGGCTCGCCCAACTCGGCCAGGGCGGCTGCCGAGGTCCGCACCACGCTGTAGAAGAAGGTCGGGTCGCCGCAATTGGCGATGGTGTCGGCGGCGGTGTGGTAATCCGGGTAGTTCCCGCCGTGGCTGCAGTAGCCCTCGTTGTCGGTGATACCGATGATGGCGTCCCAGCCTTTTTGCCAGAAGGCGTAATGGTCCGAAGCGGTCAGGCTGGGGCAGTAGAACGCATCCACTGCAAGGCCGGTGCTGTAGGTCGTGCTGGCGGCATCGAAATGCTCCGCCAGCCACTGGGATGAAGTGTTGTACGACACATCCAGGTTTTCCTGGGCCGGGTTGCCGTCCCCTTCCCACCCCGGCATGTCGGTGTTGATCACGCCCAGGATGTTTTCGTTCCTGGCCAGTGCGGCGTTGGCGTACGCCTTGGATCCCAGCAGCCCTTGTTCCTCACCGGTCCACAACTGGAACTTCAACGTGTTGCGAAAACCCCAGCAGCTCATGACCCTGGCGTTCTCCAGGACGTTCACCGAGCCGGAGCCGTTGTCATCGGCGCCGGGGGCAACTCCCGAAGACGGCAGATCGTCCAGGTGACCACCGACGATGTAGATGTCGTCCGGGTTGAACGCCCCTTCCAGGGTTCCCAGGGCGTTGGGAGCGTGACTTGCGTTCCAGTCCTGATACTCCGCCGAAAGACCGAGTGCGATGAACTCATCGTGGGCATAGGTCGATGCATCCTGACAGCCCTGGCCCTGGCTGAAACGGGATCCTTCAGGAGGATTGGAAGTGACGGTCAGCCAATAGGCGTCGATGCTGGAATCCAGCACACTGTCCACGATCTTCTGGACAATCGGATCCGGCGGGCCGTCCGCCAGTAGCGATCGGGACTGGTCCGGCCGGCCGCCGTCGTTCAACGGCCGGGACAGTTCCTCTTCAGGCACCGGTGTCAGGAATACGCTCATACCGGTGATCCGGCCGGCGTCGAAACCTCCGGGGACCTTCAGCAGGACCAGGTTGCCCTCTTCCAGGAGAACCGGTCCCAGGGTCATGACACGGTCCCTGTCCGAGTCGGGGCGCATGCCCAGCATGTAGTAATCGGAGATGTCGGCTTCCACATCCAGAACCCGGGTGGAAAAGCCGATTTTTTCGATCCCTGCCTGATCGGTTGCGGCGCCGCGCACCAGGAGGAATGGCGCGGTCTCCATGACGACGGAGAACCCCGCATCCAGGAGGGTCGAAAGATCGTCTACGGTTCTCCTCTCCACCCTCAGCAGCGTGGAGTCGGCCGGCGACGCCGGCACAGGAGAAAAGACCGCAAAGACTAGAAAAAAGACGGCTATGGCTCGAAACATAAAAACCCCCTGGATCGTCACCAGCATTGTACGGTGATTCACCAGGGGGGGCAGGGGTTTTAGAAGCGGATCTCAAATCCGAGCCTGGGACCGTTGTATACGAAGGTACCGGCGCGGTAGTAGTCGTCTCCGCAGTAGCTCACCGCCCGGTAGCTCACGCCGTAGTCGGTGTAGACCGGGAAGCGGTAGACCATGTGCATGTGGTTGTGACCGCGGTAGAACCGTTCGCCGTAGAAATACGGCCTGTAGTCCACCCGACTGCGGTACACCATCCGGTTCGGGATTCGGAACCGGTTGTGGTGGTTCCAGTGCCTGTTACCGCGCTTGTACGCATGCTTGTTGCCATGCCGGTTGTCGTGACGGTCGTACCGGACATCATTCCGGATGCGGTAGTCGTAGCCGTAGCGGTCACGCCGATCAACACGGCGGTCGCCCCGCTTGTCATGGCGCTGTTCGACACGGTGGTCACCCCGTTTGCCATGACGGCGGTCCTTGTTTTTGCCGCCTGCTTCCGCCGCGGTGGTCTGAAGCATCAGGCCCAGGGCGAAACTTCCGGCGATCAACATGATTTTGGTGAAACGTTTGCTCTTGTTCATGGCAAATCCTCCAATCACCCTGGTACATTGCAGGAAGCTTGCCAAGAGCTGAAATCCGGGGTGAAAAGCAGTTATCTTGCTGTATACAAACGACTTAAAGAATCTGACCTATTCCCGCAGCTTCGCGTTACTTGTCCTCTGGAGGGGACACAAACGACCCAAACAGGGTTCTCCACTGCTCCCGATCACCTCGTATCTTGTGTTCCTGTTCGGCGATGCCTGCGATCTGCCGGCGGGGACAGCAGCAGCTATTTCTACTTCATCGAGGCGGAATAAGCGGCCGGCAGTTCAGCCCAGCACTACCTTCATGCCGTCATCGGCGGTTTCCAGCTCCACCTGGTCCAGTTTCTCCAGCATCCCGGACCCCATGTGGGTCAGGATGATCCGTTTGCACCCGAGTTCGTCACGGTGCTCCAGCAACGTTTTGTAATCGAGATGATTCGGCATCTGCGTATCGTATGTATACGACTCACAGATGAACAGGTCGGCCCCCCGGGACGCCTCCGCCAGGCCCGGTGTCCAGGCCGAGTCCCCGGAAAATGCCACCACCTTGCCGCCGACCTCCACCCGGATTGCGTGCGGATTCGATCCCGGACTATGCAGAGCCGGAAACGCCGTGACCGTGAACTCACCTGCCGTGACCGGACGGGTCGCCTCGTATTCCCGGATGCGGACCCGGAACGGGAGGTTCTCGGGAGAGGAGCCGGCAAACAGGGCGTCCATGGCGACCCGGAGCCGGGCGCCGGTCTCCATCGGTCCGACGACGTTCATCGGGTCGTCCCGGCCTGAAACCAGCCGGCCGTCCAGGAACAGGAACGGCAGGCCGGCAAAGTGGTCCCCGTGGAGGTGGGTCAGAACCACCGTATCCACCTCCAGGGGATCAACGGAGTAACGCCGCATGGCCGGCAGCACCGTCCCGCCGCAGTCCAGGAGGAGCCGGCGACCGTTATGCTGCACCGAGATGCAGGTCTGGAGACGCCCTCCGCTGCCGAAGGCGTCACCGGTGCCCAGGAAGAGGATCTCGACTACGGCGCTTCCTCCTTGTGGTTCGCCCGCATCTCTTTCGCCATTTCCCTGATCTCGACGATATCCCGCTTCATCTCGCTCCAGCCGTACCACAGGGCGTAGTCCGGGTTGGCGTGGAAGGCGCCCTGGAAAGCGCGCATACGGTGTTTCATGTGCATGACGAACAGCTGGTTCTCGATCGGCGTCGGCGAGTCGTGGAACGTCAGCAGGTCGGGGAACGCCGAGGCGTACCCTTCCGGCTTCTCCAGGACGCCGTCTTTATACAGGTCGGCGATGATGGTGATCGCCTCGGCCAGGAGCCGGTCCACATGCCGGATCATCTGATCGCCCTTGGCCAGTTCCGCTTTGGCGAAATTCTCCGAGTGGCAACCGCCGCAGGTGGCGATCATCTTGTTCCGTTCACGATCGAAATCTTCCTGGGTCAGCCGGGCGACGTCCGCCGCCTTGACCACGTCCAGACGGCCGGTAGGGTTCCCCTCCGGATCCAGCACGCCCAGTGCCTGGAGGATGGTGACCTGGTCGGCGGCCCACTGTTTGTCCTCGGGGAGGGGCAAGCGTACCGCCAGGAAGCCCCACGCGGTCCGGACCTCATGGTTGCCATCCTGCATGTGGCAGGTCTGGCAGGTCGGCGCGGCGGCGTTTTCCGACAGGACACCTTTGGATTTCAGCTGCTGGCGTACGCCATGTTTGGACGACGAGTACATCTCCCACTGGGGATGGTCGAACCCCATGTGGCAGGTGCGGCACGCTTCCGGCTGCCTTGCCTCTTCGGCGGAGAACAGGTGCCGTGTGTGGCAGGAGTCGCAGGAGCCATGGCCGAACATCGAACCGCCTTCTTTCAGGGCCTTGATCTCATCGTCACTCTTCACGCCGATCTTGTGACATCCACCGCATCCTTTCATGCCGTCGATCAGTTCGACCGGCTGCCAGTGGATGGTCGGCATCGCCTTCATGGCGGCCCAGGCGACGGCATGCTTGCCTTTGCCGTACTGGGTGACCTGGTCTTCATGGCAGGCGTTGCAGGTGTCCGGAGTCGGCAGCGCCACCCTGGAGACGTCGGCGGCGGAGCTGTGACCGTCGCCGTGACAGACGTCGCATCCGACATCGTTGGCGGCATGGCGGCTCAATTCCCAGTCAGCGACCGCACCAGGGGTCACCGTGCGATGACACCCAACGCAATCGGCTGCTGCCGCCGGAGCGGTTACCATCAGAAGAAGTGTTGTGATGATTAAAATGAGATTCTTTTTCTTCATGATCGTTCTCCCGGAGTTATGGAGTGATGCCCAGTATCTGTCCGGCAAAGGGGGAAATCAACGGTTGTTCACACGCATGATTCATTCCTCCCGGCAACCATTCTAACCGACTGGTATATTAAGCACCGCCTGCCCTTGGAGGAGACCGGCCATCCACGATCATCACGAATCCAGGCTGCTGCTGGCGCTCCTGGCGGAGCGCTGGGACGATGCCGCCGACCTGAACCGTGTGCAACAACCGGACCCCGATGTTCTGGCCCGCCTGGCTCTCGAGTGCGACATCCAGCCGCTGTTGCACGGCCGGCTTGAATCGGCGGGACGTCTCGATCTGATCCCGGAAAACTTCCGGGAGAGTCTGGCCGCCGCCCGCCACAAGTGCCGCATGGACAATATCCTGCTGCTGGCCGAGGCGGAGAAGGCGATCGACGCCCTGGCCGGCGCCGGCGTAATGCCGGTGGTGCTCAAAGGCATGGACATCATCCATCGCTACGGGATGGACTTCGACCTCCGCCGCATGGACGACATGGACCTGCTGGTGCCTACGGGCCAGGTAAAGGACTCCATGGCCGCACTGGCCGCCGCCGGGTGGAAACTGCCCCACAGGATCTACGACAGCAACTGGGCGCCGTACCACACCGGCCTGGAGAGCTCCGGTCCGATCATGGTGTATCTCGAAATCCACTGGAACATCATCCAGGAAGGTCGCTACCGGCTGGACCCGGCCGACCTGTTCGCCCGGGCCGGAAAACTGGAAGTCGGCGGCCGCCCGGTGCTGGGCCTGCACATCCACGACCTTGCGGTCCATACCCTTCTGCACCATGTCTCCAGCCACTTCCACCGCAAGCTGAAGAACTGGATCGATCTACACCTGCTGAGCATGGAAGACGGCTTCCGCTGGGAGTCCGTGGTGGACCGGGCCCGGGAATGGGGCGGTCTTCCCGGCGCCGCCATGAGCATGCGCCATGCCGGCAGGCTGTTCCCGAACTGGTTCCCGGAAGAGGTCGTGAAACTGTTCGGCCCGGAGCGGCTGCGATCCCTGGCGCTGAAACCGCTGGCATCGACCCACCCTCTCGACATGTACCGCAAGACCTCCAGCCGGCTGGTGGAAATGCTGCTTTCAGCCGCCATGGTCAGCAAGCCCTGGCGGCTGCCGGCGGCGATGCGGATGTTCCGGGGTGAACCGGACTACCTCCGAGGCGTCCTGGATGTAGACCAACATGATTCATGAAAGCGTCAACCTGCCGGAGAGCCGGCTTTACACCTTCATCGACGGCGATCGCCGTTTCGCCCTGTACTTCCTGGAAGGCCAGAAGCTGATCCACGATCTGGCCCTGACCCACAATGTCCGCGGCGACGGGTTCGCATGGTTCCGGGACGTGGTCCTCTCTTTTCAGCCGATGATCGGCCTTCTCAAACACGGGGAGCAGTTCGGCCTCTATATCGATTCCGAACAACCGTTTTTCCGATTGAAGATCGAGGCTGCACATGGCGGCGCCACCCGCTGCGCCCTGCATCCGGAGGAGTTCAGCGAATTTCCGGAGACGATGCACGGCCTGGTGCGCTGTCAGAAGCTGTTCCCCGGCAACAAGGCGCCGTACCTGTCGGTGCTGAAGGTGGAAGGCGAACCTCTGGGCTCCATCGTGAACCGTGTCCTGGACGAGTCGTACCAGGTCCACAGCCGTGTTCAGTTGTCGGTAGGCAGTGACCAGTCGACCATGCTGCACCAGCTGCCGCCGCTCAAGGACGAATACGAGTACTCGGAGGTGGCGCTGGCTTCCCGAAGGACCGGCCTGAAAGACCGCTTGCAGGAGCTTTTGGGGAAGGGGCACACCGGAAGAGACGAGATCGTGGCCGCTTTCGCCGGGATCGAGTTCCGCTACCTGGCGGACCGTCCTGTACGCTTCGCCTGCTCGTGCTCACGGGAACGGGTCATCAAGAGCCTGAACTCCCTGGGAGAACAGGACCGCAAGGACCTGTTCGAGCCGCACCTGGATACACTCGAAACGATCTGTGAATACTGCAAGGCTACTTACGAGATCCGCCGGGGCGACCTGGCAGGCGGCGGGTCAGGCCCGAATTGACACGGCGCAGACCTTGTACTCCCCGGTGCCGGTAACCGCATCGCCGGCGTCGTTGGTCAGCAGGTTCGCCCTGGAATCGGCGAAATGCATCGGCATCCAGACGCATCCAGGGCGCATCCGCGGACTGATCAGGGCCTCGGCCTGCACCTCTCCCCTGCGGGACGACACCGTCACCATCTGTCCATCGCTGATCATGAGGCGCCTGGCGTCCCGGCGATGCATCTCGATGAAATTCCGTCCTGCCTTGGCCATGGACCCTGGTTCCCGAACGGTCTGGGTCGCGGCGTTGTAGTGGTACAGCACCCGGCCGGTTGAGAGCACCAGCGGGAAATCGTCGTCCGGGAGTTCATCACTCTCCCGATACTCCACTACCTGGAACCCTGCCCTGCCGATCAGCGGCCCGCCCAGGTGCAGGGTCTCGGTGCCGGGGTGGCCCGGTTCCGGGCAGGGCCACTGCAGCCCGGCAACGTTCTCTTCAAGGCGTGCATGGGAGATGCCGGCGTAAGCCGGCACCAGAGCGGCCATCTCGTCGTAGATCCGGGAAGCCGATTCGTACTGCGGCATCGGGTACCCTGCAGTGCGGGCCACGTCACAAAGGATCTCCCAGTCCGCCCGGGCCTCATCCGGAGGCTCCACCGCCTTGCGGACCCGCTGCACCCTGCGATCACTGTTGGTGAACACACCGTCCTTCTCGGCGAAGCAGGCGGCAGGCAGGATGACGTCGGCGTAGCGGGTGGTCTCGTTCAGGAAGATGTCCTGGCAGACCAGGAAGTCCAGGTTGTTGAGCCCGGCCTCCACCTGGGATGCGTTCGGCTCGGAAATGACCAGATCCTCGCCCATGACGTACATGCCCCGGATTTCGCCCCGGGCCATCGCTTTCATCATGACGTTCAGATTCAGTCCCGGTTCCGGGGGCAGCGAGACGGACCAGGCCGCTTCGAACTTGAGCCGGACTTCAGGATCACCGACGCGCTGGTACCCGGGGTAAAAGATCGGCGTGGCGCCGGAATCGTTGGCGCCCTGGACGTTGTTCTGACCCCGGAGCGGGTTCATTCCGGCGCTCCTCACCCCCAGGTGGCCGGTCATCAGCACCAGGTTGGCCAGGGCGTAGACATTGTCGGTGCCGTGAGTATGCTCGGTGATCCCCAGGGTGTAGTAGATCCCGGCTCTGGGGGTATTGGCGTAATCCCTGGCCGCCTGGCGGATCGCCTCCGCAGGCACACCGGTGACCGTCTCAGCCCCTTCCGGCGTGTAAGCCGACAGCCCTTTCCGAACCGCTTCAAAACCCTCGGTATGCTTTTCGATAAACGCGTCGTCAGTCAGGCCCTCGGTAACGATGACGTGGGCCATGGCGTTCAGCAGCCAGACGTCGGTTCCCGGTTTGAGTTGCAGATGGCTATGGGCGATATCCGCCATCCAGATTTTCCGGGGGTCGGCGACGATCAGCCGGGCCCCGTTGCGGACCGCCCGTTTCATCTCCATGGCGATGATCGGATGGGCTTCGGTGGTATTGGATCCGATGACGAACAACAGGTCGGCGTCCCGTATCTCCGGGATCGAGTTGGTCATCGCCCCGGCTCCGAACATGGTCACCAGCCCGGCGACCGTGGGAGCGTGTCACGTGGCTGCGCATTGATGGCAGTTGTTGGTCCCGAAGGCGGCCCGGGACAGTTTCTGCATCAGGTAATTTTCCTCACCGGTGCAACGGCTGGAGGAGACGAACCCCAACGCGTCGGCTCCGTGTTTCTCCTTGACCGCCAGAAGTCCTTCCGTCGTCTTGCGGATCGCTTCGTCCCAGGAGGCGCGATGCAGCTCGCCGTCCCGGCCCCGGATCATCGGATAGCGCAGGCGCTCTTCGTGGTGGATGAAGTCATAGGCGAACCTGCCCTTGACGCACAGGTTGCCGTCGTTCACCGTCTCGCCGGGAGGCGGCGACGCCACTTTCACTACGCGGCCGTTGTGAACCTTGAGATCGACCTGACAGCCGACGCCGCAGAAATTGCATGTGGACCGGACCTGCTCCATCTCTTCGTGCCGGATGCCGTACGACTTCTTTTCGGTCATGGCGCCGGTGGGACATGTATCGATACAGCCGCCGCACAACTCGCAACTGGTATCAAGGAGGCCGGAGTCCCCGATGGTGCCGATGGTGGTAGCCGCTCCCCGTTCGGTCAGGGTTATGGCGGAGACCGCTTCCACCTCGTCACAGTACCGGGTGCACCGGGCGCACAGGATGCAGAGATCCGGATCGAACCGGATATATGGGTTGGAGTCGCCGGGACGGCCGGACCTGGGAGCGTTCACAGGCGGCAGCACCAGGGCGCCGCTTCGTGCCGCCTGTTCTCGAAGCCGGTTGACGCTGCCGTTTTCCGACGGCAGGCCGGACCCGTCCAGGCGGTGGTCCGCAAGGTACAGGCCGTACAGGACCTTGCGATGGCGCGCGATCCGTTCCGATCCGGTGGTGACCTCCATTCCGGGCCGGACCCGGAAGGCACAGGCCGGTTGCATCCTGCGCTCGCCGGCCACTTCCACCAGGCAGGTGCGGCAAGCGCCGGCAGGATCCAGCCGGGGGTCGTGGCACAGGGTGGGGATCGACACCCCTTCCCGGCCGGCTACATCCAGGACCGTCTCCCCGGAAGTCGCAGGACAGTTCCGGCCGTCCAGGGTGATGGTGAATCGATCGCTCACCTTTGTCTCCTGAACGCATCCGGGAAATGTTTCATGGCCGAGGTCAACGGCTTGGCCGCCACCATCCCCAGGCCGCAGATCGATCCTTCTTCCATTTCCCAGCCGACGTCTTCCACATGAAGGAGCGCATCAGGATCACCATCGGTCCGGAACCTTCCGCAGGCGTTTCGCAAAAACCGGGCGCCGATGCGGCACGGCGCACATTGGCCGCAGCTCTCGTCATCGAAGAACCGGGTCTGCCAGTCCGCCGCAGCCACCAGGTCCACCGTGTCGTTCAACACCACGACCCCGGCGCTCCCCAGCATGGAGCCTTCCCGGTCCAGGCTTCTAAAATCAAGAGGCAGTCCCCGCAGGCTCATGGGAAGGAATCCGGACGATGCGCCTCCAGGACTGAACGCCATCGGACTGCCTGTGTACCCGCCTGCGGTCTCCACCAGTTCATCCAGGGCCACACCCAGGGGGAGCTCGTAGACTCCGGGCCGGTTGACGTGACCGGACACGCAGTACAGCTTGGTGCCGGCTCCGGTGCGCCCCAGGTCGCGGAACCGTTCACCGCCGTGATGGATTATGAACGGCACGCAGGCCGCCGTCTCCACGTTGTGGATCAGGGTCGGCTTGCCCCGGAACCCGTTCTCGGTAGGAAACGGAGGCTTCAGCCGTGGCATCCCGCGCTTGCCTTCCAGAGATTCCAGCAGTGCCGTCTCTTCCCCGCAGATGTAGGCGCCGTGGCCGTTGGCGAAACGGATATCAAACGGTTCCAGGTGGCCGGCCGCTTCTTTCAGCGCTGTCTCCAGGGAACGCTTGGCATCCCGGAATTCGCCGCGGATATAGATGATGATCTCCGACGCTGCGATGGTCGCCGCCGCCACCGCCAGCCCCTCCAGAAGGAGGTGGGGCCGGCGCTCCATGATCTCCCGGTCCTTGAACGTCCCCGGCTCCCCTTCGTCGGCGTTGCAGACCACGTATCGCGACCGTTCGGCCTGCCCGGCGACGGCCCGCCACTTCACGTGGGCCGGGAACCCTGCCCCGCCCCGGCCCTGCAGGCCGGATGCTTCGATGATGCCCAGCACCGATTCCGGGCCTGCTGCCTGCGCCTTGGCCAGCGCCTCGTATCCAGCCGGATCGGCGCCGCCCAGATTGACCGGCAGCGCCGGGTCGTCGGGCAGGACCGAGGAGGCGGTCCCCGTTCCGGGTATCAGCTCCAGATCCGGATCGAGAGCGGCAGGGGCACGGTCGCACTGGCCGATACAGCTGACCTCCTCCCGGGGCTCCCCCGACCGTTCCAGTTCCTCGATCCGGTGCGTTGCGCCGGCCAGGCGGCAGGACAAGCCGGTGCAGACCCGCACCCGGCGTCCCGGTTCCCGGATCAGGGAGTAGAACCGGCCGGCGCCCCAGACGTCGGCTTCCGGAACACCGGTCTCCAGGGCGATCCGGGCCACCGACTCCGGCGTGACACCGCCCTCGGCTTCCAGTCGTTCCAGGATCTCTTCCCGGCGCGCCCCGGCCTTATCCATGAATGCGCTCTTCGCAGGTGTAGATGTTGTAGCGGTTGTCCCGGACGAATCCGATCAGGGTCATGCCGAACCGTTCCGCCAGGCTCACCGACAGGGTGGATGGCGCGCCGACCGAAACAACCACAGGGATTTCGGCAGCCACCGCCTTCTGGACGATCTCGAACCCGGCCCGTCCGCTGACGGTCATGATGGTGTCGTGGAGAGGGAAGCTGCCGGCAAGTAACCGGCCACCTACCAGTTTATCCACCGCATTGTGACGTCCCACGTCCTCCCGGACCTCCAGGAGGGTTCCATCGGCCTGGAACAACCCGGCGCCATGGATGCCCCCGGTCTGGTGGAACAGCATCTGCCCTTCCCGCATGCGGGACGGCAGGTCATGGATCATTTCCTTCCGGACAACCGGGGCCGAACGGTCCATTTCCCGAAGCCCACGGATCTCCACCGCGTCCAGGGAAGCCTTGCCGCAGATCCCGCAACTGGAAGTGGCGTAGAAGTTGCGCTGCAGGCGGGCCGGATCCACAGGCACGTCCGGTGTGACCTCCACCCGGACGATATTTCCGGTCTCCCGACCCGGCGCAGCCGGACCGCACCGCTCCACCGCGGTGATCTGGCCCTTGCCCGTGACGATGCCCTCGGTCAGCAGAAACCCGGCGGCCAGTTCGAAGTCATCTCCCGGGGTGCGCATGGTGATGGACAGGGACAGGGCTCGACGGTCTTCCGCAGGGCCGTAGCCCAGACGGATCTCCATCGGCTCTTCCACCACCAGGGTGTCAGGCTCCCGCTTACCGCCGCCGTTCCCGACCTTTCGGACCAGGACCCTGGCGACGCTGTCTTCCCGCGTCCGCATCCAGGCATTATACGGTGTTCCGCCGGGTCAGGATCCTCGCGGCACCCGGATCAGCGCTACCGTCTGTTTCTTCAACGCTGCGTACATCCGACGCAGGTTGCGGAAATCCTCAGGCGTGTAACGGGTTTTCTCCATGACGAACCGCATGGTGCCCCGGATCGCGCCTTCTTCCCGGGTCCATGTGGTCTCCAGGGACCAGCCGTCCCCTTCCCGGCTACCGGCCTCGGGGAACCCGGTCTCCGGAGGGAGATCTTCCACCACGATGGAAAAAACAAAGGTCCTGGGGAAGCCGTAGACCACCGGCACTGTGCGCCGTGTCACCGATACCGTAGGCAACCAGCTGTTGGCCTCGGGAAACGGCGGGAGCTCCATCGTCTCGAACCGGCCTGCCAGCCTGGCGACGGTCCATTCGACATGTTCCGCGTACGCCCCGTCGGCCTTTTCCACTGTTACCTCGAACTCACCCGGCTCGGCTCCGGTCCAGTACTCCCGGACCCAGCGGAACACCGAGGTTTCCCGATCGGCGGCGGATTGCTGGTACCGCGACCTGCCGGTGCTGGCGTATTCGCCATACCGCCGGTCCTCCCGGGTGAAGTGCCAGGCGCCGTTTTCAAGTGGCCGGACCCGGACTTCCCGTTCGATGCGGTGCGCTTCAGGTTTCCATGCGGGCAGGTCCAGGAGGTAGCCTTCCTTGTCGGTAAGAACCAGCGCCTTCTTTCCGGCCAGATGGGACGGCAGCCATCCGGGGCTGGTGGTGTCGTCGGTGGTATCGATGATCATCAGCGGTCCCAGCGGCGTGTCGGGCATGACCGCCGGCAGATCCGGCATGCCCTGCTCCGACTCCGGAGGGAGCGCAACCGCCAGGATCTGGTGGTTGAAAAGGCCGGGGCCGGGAACCGACTCCGCAACCGTGCCCCGCCGGGTGGCATTGACCCAGACCTGGTAGGACTGGATGTCCCGGGAGGTCAGCATCGCCTCCAGCAGGGTCGCCTTGTCCTTGCAGTCACCGTACAGGTTGTCCCAGGTGTCCGACGCCGGCCTGGGCTTGTAGCCTTCGACACCTACCTCTTTGGCGATGTACCGGACCTTGTCCCGGACTTCACGGGCCACCGCCATCATGCCGGCGACATCGTCTCCTTCCCCTGCCAGGGTGGCGGCGGCGGATCTGATCGACTCACTGGAATCTGCCATCCCGCTGGCCAGCTCGTCATACCAGCCGGCTACCGCGGGCAGGTCCGGCAGGCTGGCGCCTACCGGGCTCACCCCGGCCGGAGCCACAAAAGACATGTGGAGGACCGGCGAAGAGGCGATGATCGGGTCACCCAGTTCTTCCGTCTCCACTGCCGCAAGATCCCGGATTTCCCATGTGTGCAGGCTGCCGCTTACGTTGGCCTCCGGGCCGTCGAAATTCAGCCATTCCGACAGGATCGTCCATCCGGCCGGGATCTCCACCTGAACCCTGCCGGTGGCCAGGGGCCCACTCAAGTAATAAAACTCGGACAAGGTCAGGTCGTAGGGTGACTCGGTGGTCACCGCCTCGAAAAAGACCATGCTGCCGGGCCGGATATCCCAGGCCCAACTGCCGATCTGGTGGCTGAGGTCGTCCTGGGTGAACGAGCCACCGACGGAAAGAACCTGGGCCTCGTTCTTGCCGCTCTTCTCCGCCATGCGGCGCCTTCCGTTCGGGCCCCGGGGAGGAAGATGCCAGGCGTTGAGTTTCTTGATCCTGGAATTGTCCCCACTGAAGAAAGCCTCGAAGCCTGCATACCATGCGGTACTGGAGAGAACCTGCCGGGCGGTTCGCATCCGTCTGGTCAGCTTTCCGTCTGCGTGAACGGTTACCTTCATATCCTGCAGCACCGTGATGAAGTCGTCATCCGGCACCCCCTCCGGCAGGACAGGCGCCATAGCCGCCTGATCCGACGCCCAGTCGGGCAACCGGGCGGATGACACGGAGACGGCGGCCGCCACAACCAGGCACAGGATGGCGGCCGTGCGTAACCGGATCATTGCGCCGGCTTCCGGACGAACTCGAGGGTGGTCTCGTCGGACAGTTTGATGAAATCGAAATACTTTTTCACGCCCTCGTAATGCTTGGCGGCCAGGCTGGTGTGGGGCATGGAGAATTTCCGTTCCACATGGTAGCCGTCGGCGGTGGGAGCGATGAACAGGCGGTATTTCCCGAGAGAGGTGTCGGCGGAGATCGGGTTGTAGCCGCCTCGGGGCATGAACCCTTCCGGCGCCTTGATGTCAACGGAACTGTGGCTGGTCCATGCGTATCGGAAAATGATCGGCGTCTCGCGCTTCTCTTCAACGAACACCGGCAGGGAATCGATCCAGGGCCCGATCAGGGACATGGAATACGTGCCGACGTTGTCCCCGATGCCGTCGGTGAACGATTCGGCCTCGCAGACCACCTCCAGCGCTTCGCCCAGGCTGTCCAGGTCCTTGGCGGTGGCGGAGGTGACCTCGAAGTCGCCGTCGGTGCCGCACAATTCGAACAGTCTGTCTTCCCGCTCATCCGGTTTCATGCCCCGGAGTCGCAACCGTTCGCTGTATCCGGACTGACCGGTGGCGGACCAGGTCCAGGACATGGTCTGGAGTTCGCCGTCATCCTCGAATCCGATGGCCGCTTCGTAGACCGATCCGTTCTCGTCCGCCTTGGGCGACTGGATGGTCACCATCTCGGCGCCCTCCTTGGTGCACAGCATCCCCCGGACCATGGTGTACCACCAGCGGATCCGGCCGTACGGCAGGCCGGAGCCGGGGTCCAGGATCACATATTTGTCGTTCGGTTCGCCCGGCGCCTTCACCGCCACCAGGAAATCGTCGAACTGTGACGCGTTCATCAACCGCAGGTCCCAGTACCCCTCGGTACGGTCCATGACATTCACCATGTCCGCATCGGCTCCCAACAGCCGGGCGAAAGCCATGAACAGCAGGTTGACCTGCCATTGCTCGCCTTCCTTGGTATCCAGGACTTCCCGGACCGAAGCGGAGAAGTCCTTATCGGTATCAATCCGGGCCTGCGCCTCGCGGCGTTCCGAACTCCTCAGCCCGGTATTCTCGATGTTCTTCCCGATCCAGCTGTACAGCGCCTTGAGTTTGACCTCGAGAGGAGCTTCCTCCGGCAAGGGGATCCTGGCCAGGAACTCCTTCATCTCCTTGCCACCCTTCATGTAGTCCGAAATGATTTCCTCGGTATTTTTGGCGATGAAGTCCCAGAACTCCTTCGGTTGGTATATCTCCGTACTGTTGTAATAGATGTACAGGATCGCCTGCGACTCGGAGAATGGCGGTCCATACGGCTCACGGTCCACCGCCGGCAGATTTTCAGCCTTGATCGTCATGGAACGTTTGTCCGAAGTGAGCTCGATCCCCCGCTCTTCCTGGTGGGTGATGAGGTAATTCGGCCTGAGATAGGGTACCCAGCGGTAGTGGAACTTCCGGACCTGGTATCCGCGCTGGATCGCAACCACTGAAGAGCCGAGACCGCCGTCGGCCTGGAACATGTAGCCGTAGTCGATAACCGCCCCGGCTTCCACCCCCGGTATGGCGCCCTTGAGTTTGGCGTAGTCGGTCACTTTGGTTTTGCCCTTTCGGGTGATCTGCTCTTCCAGGTCTTCCCTGGCCAGTTCATGGACCGTGCCGTCAGGGAGGATCGCCCGTGCCCACCAGTTCTTCAGCCGCCCTCGCCGAATGTTGTAAGGCAGGGTGATGTCCGCCAGGTCCCGGGCCTCGTTGGACAGGATCTTCGCCCGGAAGTGGAACGTGATCTCGTTGGTGGTCTTGAACGACTCGTCCCGGTTGACCTCTACCGCCAGGATCACCGCATGCTCGATGCCGTTATCCGGATCGGCGACAATCGCCGCCTCCTCCGGCGTGATCACCATCGGCCCGGGCCCGATCCCGGTTTTGTCCTTCTTGGCCGCATGGCCGGCGGCCGGCAGGAGAAAGAGGACCAGGATGCAGATTGCTCGTGTGCTGGTTTTCAAGGCGACTTCCCCCTCGCTGGAGGCCCGGATGGGCTTCGGGAACGAAATATTCGTATTTGAGGTTATCTCAGATCGAGGGGACAGCCCTGTTTGCATCAGCCTTAATCAGGCCCCTTTTGGACCATTATTCAGACGGAGATCGGCGGCAGTTCCGGCAAAGGTACCGGGTCCTGAAAATTGGAGTAATTTGGGCAATTACCGCCGGGGCGATCCATCTTGCGCAATGCCATGATGCGTATGGTGCGGTGACTTGACGCCGCAATTCAGGGGAGTAATCCAGTGGCCAAGATTCTCAAGAAGAAAACCATCGCGGACAAGATCACCTGGTACGAACTTGACGCACCTCGCATCGCCCGCAAACGCAAACCGGGACAGTTCGTCATCGTCCGGCCCTGTGAAGGCGGCGAGCGCATTCCGCTCACTATCGCCGACGCCGATCCCGAGAAAGGGTCGATCACCCTGGTGGTGCAGGAGGTCGGCAAAACCACCGCCTACATGGGACGGGAACTGGAAGAAGGGGGCGACATGCTGGACGTGGTCGGTCCCCTGGGAACCGCGACCCACATTCCTGACACCCCCGGCCGGATCCTTGCCATCGCCGGCGGGCTGGGGATCGCTCCCCTGTACCCGATCCTGAAAGGGTTCAAGGAAAAGGGCCACGAGGTCACCGTGATACTGGGCGCCCGCTCCAGCGATCTCTTCATCATGCGCGAAATGACCGAAGCGCTGGTGGACAAGGTCCTGATCTGCACCGACGACGGCAGCGAAGGCCACCACGGCCTGGTGACCGAGGTGGAAAAACAGCTTCTCGAATCCGGTGAAAAGTTCGACGAGATCATCGCCATCGGCCCTGCGATCATGATGAAGTTCTGCGTCGAAACGGCACGGCCGTTCCAGGTGCCGATCACCGTCAGCCTCAATACGATCATGATCGACGGTACAGGGATGTGCGGCGGTTGCCGGGTGCAGTACGGCGGAGCCGACAAGTTCGTATGCGTGGACGGCCCCGAATTCGACGGCTACCAGGTCAACTTCGACCGCATGATGCAGCGCCAGGCGGCGTATGCCGATCAGGAAAAGAAGGCGTACCACGACTACCTGTGCAGGCTGGAGGCGAAGGCGCAGCAGATCGAGGCGACCGAGAAGGAAGGGGCTGTGTCATGAGCGAAATCAAGAAGCAATCCCTGACCGAAGAGCAACTGCGGGAACGGATCGAGCACCGTGAGGAGTATTCCAACAAAGACAAGCTCAAGATGGCCAAGGTCTGGTGGCGGGAACAGAAACCGGAAGACCGGGTCAAGAACACCGAGGAAGTCCCGTTCCGGCTCTCGGAACTGGAAGCCCAGGCCGAAGCGGTTCGATGCATGGACTGCATCAAGAAGAACTGCGTCGCCGGCTGCCCGGTGGCCATCGACGTGCCGGCCATGCTCCGGCTGGTGGGCGAAGGAGACTTCCGCGGCGCCGTCCGGAAAATGAAAGAGACCAACGTGCTGCCGGCGATCACCGGCCGGGTCTGCCCCCAGGAGACCCAGTGCCAGGCGGTCTGCCTCATGAGCAAGGCCCACAAGAGCACCGACGAGGCTGTCTCCATCGGCAAGGTTGAAGCGTTCCTGGCGGACTGGGAACGGGAAAACGGCGTTGAGGTCCCCGAGTGCGCACCGGCTACCGGCAAGAAGGTCGCAGTCATCGGCGGCGGCCCCGCCGGCCTGACCTGCGCCGCCGACCTGGCCCGGCTGGGCCATGGCGTTACCATCCTTGAAGCGTTCCACAAACTGGGCGGCGTGCTGGTGTACGGCATCCCGGAATTCCGGCTGCCCAAGAAGATCGTGGAAGCCGAAATCGGTGTTCTGGGCGAGATGGGCGTGAAATTCGAACCGAACGTGGTTGTCGGGCAAACGGTAACCATCGACGAACTGCTGGAAGAAGAAGGTTACGACGCCGTATTCGTCGCCACCGGAGCCGGCCTGCCCTGGTTCATGGACCTGCCGGGTGAAGATCTGAACGGCGTGTATTCGGCCAACGAGTACCTGACCCGGGCCAACCTGATGAACGCCTACAAGTACGGCACCGAGGCGGACACCCCGATCGCACAGAGCAAGCGCCTGGCGGTGGTCGGCGGCGGCAACGTCGCCATGGACTCGGCACGGACCGCTATCCGGCTCGGTGTGCCGGAAGTCTGGCTGATCTACCGCCGCACCGAGGCGGAGATGCCGGCCCGCCTGGAAGAGATCCATCACGCCAAGGAAGAAGGGGTCAAGCTGCACCTCCTGACCTCGCCGGTTGAATACACCGGTAACGACAAGGGGTTCGTGACCAGCATGAAGCTGCAGCGCATGGAACTGGGTGAGCCGGACGCTTCCGGCCGGCGCCGGCCGGTGCCGATCGAAGGCGCGATCGAAGAGTTCGACGTGGACACCGTCGTGGTCTCCATCGGGAACGGCGCCAACCCGCTGATCCCCAGAACCACCCCGGGGCTGGACACCAACGAACGTAAAGGCACCATCGTGGTGGACTTCGAGCGGTTCATGACCTCTCGCCCTGCAGTGTTCGCCGGTGGAGACATCGTGGTCGGCGCCTCTACCGTGATCATGGCCATGGGCCACGGCCGCACCGCCGCAGCGTCGATCCATCAGTACCTGGAAGACGGGGAATGGCCGAGCAACGGAGAGGCCAACTGATCCGGGCGTTCATCGCCCTGCAGCTGGGGGAGAACAGTCTCCCCACCGCTTCGTCCGCCATCGGTGCTCTTTCAGTCGGTCCCCAGGGGGACGCAATCCGGTGGGTGCGCCCTTCGAACCTGCATGTCACCCTGCGGTTCCTGGGGAATCTGCGAGAGGATCTGCTGGAGCCGCTGCACCGGGCTGTGGGCAGCACCGTCGGCGCCGCGCCTGCTTTCGACCTCTCCATCGGACCGGTCGGCCTGTTCCCACGTGGCCACCGTCCCCGGGTAGTGGCCGCAGGCCTGGTGCCTGAACAGCCGGTGATCCGCTTGGCGGCGACCGTGGACGATGGACTCGAAGCGGCAGGGATCCCCAGGGAGGATCGGGCTTTCAGGGCTCACCTGACCCTGGGCCGGATCAAGCGCAACGCACCTCGATCCCTGGCCGGGCTGGAAGAACGGATTGAACGGTTGAACCTGGACCGGGAACCACCGGCAACCATCGACAGGGTCAGACAGGTCGTACTGTTCCGGAGCGACCTGAAGCCGGACGGGCCGGTCTACACGGAACTGTGGACAGCCCCGCTGGCAGGGGCCTGATTCAGGCTTCCGCGGTCCTGGCAGGGAACCGCTTCGGAACGTGCAGGCCACCATCCACTTCCACCACCTCGCCGGTGATGTAGGACGCCTTGTCGCTGGCCAGGAACGCCACGGTCCGGGCAACGTCCATCGGCGTGCCGGCCCGTTTGGCGGGAACCTTGTCCAGCCAGTGCTTGCGGGCTTCGTCGGAGACCGCCTCGGTCATTTTGGTGTCAATGAATCCCGGCGCCACCGCGTTGACGGTCATGTGGTAGCGGGCCAGTTCTAGAGCCAGCGTCTTGGTCAGCCCTATAACGCCGGCCTTGGAGGCGGAGTAATTCGCCTGGCCGATATTCCCGTTGGCCGAAATGCTGGAGAGGTTGATGATGCGGCCTGCGGTTGACTTGCGCAGCAAGGCCAGGCCCTGGCGGCAGCACAGGTAGGTGCCGGTCAGGTTGACGTCGATGACCTTCTTCCAGGACTCGAACGTCATGCGGGCGAACAGACCGTCCCGGGTAATGCCGGCGTTGTTCACCAGGATGTCTAGTTTGCCGAACTTCCCCTTCACCGATCGGAACAGGGCCCAGACAGAATCGGGATCGGCCACATCACAGGTGAATCCGGCAATACGGTCGTCATCCACAGAACCGGCGACCTCCTTGCAGGCGGCATCCACCCCTTCCTGAAATAGATCCACGATCACCACGTGGGCGCCGGCGTTGTAAAACAACCGGGCGATCTCAAGGCCGATGCCCTGGGCCGAACCGGTAATCAGAGCGGTGCGATCCTGAAAATTCATGATCCGTACTATAGCATTCCGATCCCATAAAAAAAGCCCGGCGCAGGTGCGCCGGGCTTGTCGGTTGACTTGAAATCAAGGCTTACTGGCAGGTCTTGCTGCCGCCTTTGCCTTTGCAGCGGTTGGAACAACAGTCAGAGTTGGAAGTGCAGGCCGCTGCCGTGGGAAAGCAAGGCGGTGTATCGCAGGCCGGATCCCCTTCGCAGGAAGCGTCCGAACAATCGGCGCCACCGACACAGTCGTCGTCGATGCCGTTGTCGCAGACCTCCACAGGCCCGGTGGCGCAATCCACGGCGCAATTGGCGCAGCCTTCTTCGCCTTCGCAGGTGCCGTCGCCGCAACAGTAGGAGTCGATCGGCGCCGGCACGTTGGTGCAGATGTTCCCCGCTTCGTTGCAGACCGCCTGGGAGCAGTCGGTGGTGTCACCGCAGCAGTACCGCGTCGACGGCTTTCCGCCGGTCTTGCCGTTGCAGTCCGCCGGACAGCTGACACAGTCTTCGCCGTCGCCGGCTTCACAGATGCCGTTGCCGCATTCGGCGCTGGAGGCGCTGCCGCTGACACAGTCACCGGGACAGGTAGTGCAGTCCTCGAAGTCGTCGCAGACGCCGTCATTGTTACAGACGCTGCAGTTGGTACAACCGGTTGTGTCGAAACCATCGCAGGTGCCGTTGCATACCAGGACGCCGCCCGGGTCGCAGCCCTGGGTCTGGCAGGTTGCCGTTCCCAGGTCGGTGCCGTCACAGACTTCGCTCGGTTCGGCGATGTCGTTGCCGCAGGTCGCCACCGAGCCCGGGGCGATCCCGGCGCCGTATACGTCTACCGAATCGCCGCTACCGCCCCCTTCGTTGCGGTTGTCGGTGAATACGGCGATGAGGTCGTTCATGACCATGTCCATGCCGTTGTAGTCACCGAACTCAAAACTGTCGGCGATGTTGGGGGACAGGGCGGTGGTCACCCGCACCGGCGCGGACCAGGTCTGGGCGCCGTCGCTGGAAAAGCTGTAGTACACGTCCACTCCCCTGCGAGTCGGGTCCTGGCGGGTGTCGTAGTACATGACGTGGACGCCGCCATCCGGGGCGACGGATAGCCAGGGATGCCAGCGGTCCACCGCCAGAACGTCGGCTGTTTCATGGGGGACGGTCACGTTCCAGTTCGCACCGCCGTCTCGGGAGTAGGCGACCTTGATCACGCCATGGTTGGCCGACGGTGTGCCCGAGTCCGCGTTGTTGTTGTCGGTCCAGGCGGCGTAGACGCTGCCGTGGTTCGGACCGCCGGAAAGATCGGAATCGGCGGCGACGTAGACGAACGCCTCGCGGGTCTCGATGGAAGGCAGCGGGAAGATGAAGCTGGCCTGGGTGCCGGACACCACCACCGGAGCGCCGAAAGTCACTCCGCCGTCGGTGGATTTCTTCACACGGATGGTGCGGCTGTTGAACGCCGGCCAGATGTAGTACACGTTACCGTTGTTGTCGGTGGTGATATCGCTTCCGATCCCCAGCTCCGAGCTGAGGCTGGAGAACGACTGGGTCGACCAGGTGTTGCCGAAGTCGCCGGACCAGGCGAAACGCATGACGTTGTTGTTGTGCCAGGTCATGTAGATACGGTCGGTATAAGGCGAGCCGGGGTACTGGTCGACGTGCAGGTACTCCTTGTCGGAACCACCGGTGGAGACTTCACGACGCGGGTCGCCGGGGGTCACGTTTTCCAGGCCGCTCCAGCTCAACCCATTGTTGTCGGAGCGGTAGAACCAGACCTGGCAGCCGATGAAGCCGCAGGAACCGAGAGCGGCGGCGTAGGCGTAGGTCCCGTCGGAGGACCAGTCCACCGCCGGGTCGCAACAGGTGCTGCCCAGGGGCAGCGGGACTTCGGTCCAGCTGTCGCCACCGTCGGTGGAGTAGTGCATCTTCTGGCCGCCGCCGGGACCGTTGGATCCGGCCACCACCTTGTTGGTGTCTACCGGGCTGATCTTGATGGCCGATTCGGCAGCGCCGGTCGGGTTGGTGATCCGGACCTCGCCTGAAACGAACTCGGCCCCCGGGGTGAACGCGGCCTGGTCCATACCGGCGTCCAGCTCCACGTAGAACCTCTGGCCGATCCGGGTCGCCTTGCGGTATAGCTGGCCGTCCACCAGGTAGCCACCGAACATCTGGCGGAAAATCTGGAGGGCGGAGCGGGGGTACTGGGCTTCGCCGCTGGTGCGGAAATCCGGCCGGGCCCGGCGCATCTCGATACGGAAGAACAGCGGAACCGTGTCGGTGATACCGATCTCACCAGGAGAAAGGACCGCCAGATCCTCACGGGTCAACTGGTAATTGCGATCATCCCAGGGGCCCAGCAGGGTCATGGACTTGTAGTCCACCACGCTGTCGGCGCCCTTGGCCGGATCGATGGCATGGACCCGATCCAGGTCGATGAATGGCCCGGCCTGTGCCAGGGCGGCGGTGGCCGCCAGGGCCAGGATCGCGAGTCCGATGACGAGTTTCCGCATCCCGATGTCTCCTTTTTGGGTGAAGGGGGGGAGGTTAAGGCATAGAAACGATTGAATACGATGATTATGCCGCTATGGCAAGAAAAACGATCCGCCTCGGCGTACCGCTTCAATCCTCCAGTTCGGACTGAATCTGGACCAGGAGCCCTTTGACCGAGCGAACCCGCCCATCGTCCGGCGGCATCACCTTCAGGACCTGCTGCAGGTCTGTCCGGGCTCCTTTAAGATCACCGGCATCCTTGCGAATCAGGGCCCTGAAATACCATCCGGTGGGGATCGAGGGATCCAGCCGGATCGCCGCATCGAAGTCGGACAGGGCGCCTTGAATGTTGCCGGTGGTCTTCCGAACCATGCCCCTGCCGTTGAAAGCGTCGGCCATTTCCGGGTCCAGCTTGATCGCCTGGTCATAGTCGGCCAGGGCGCCGGTGTTGTTGCCGATGTTCATGCGCATGGTGGCCCGGTTGAACCAGGGCCGGGCCTGGTACGGATCGATCTTCACCGCCGCATCCAGGTGGGCAAGAGCTTCCTCCGGAACACCTTTCTGGAGCAGGAGGTAGCCGTAGTTGGTGTGCATCTCCACGTTGTTCGGGTGCAGCCGGAGGGACTCGCGGATATGTTCAAGCGCTCCGTCCCCGTCACCCAGCTCCATAAGGGACTTGCTCATGTTGGCGTGGGTCTGCCAGTCGTTGCTGCGCCAGTCGTGCTGCTTCCCTTCGAGAGACAGACGGTATTCGGCAACCGCCGCCTGGTGTTCGCCGGCATCCGCCAGGTCGGCGCCTCGTGCGAAGTGGCGCCAGTGGTCCACCGCCGGTACGTCGATCTTCAAAAATTCGTCGTAGGACGTGTTGACGAACTCGGGGATGTTCACCGCCCGGTTGGATGCAGTGGCGTTTTCGATCAGCACCGCCGGGCTGGCGTTACCGTCCTCGTCCAGCCGGCTCAGGAACATCTGTGTGTACGGGGTAAACGACTTGGAAGACCAGACCAGCCACTTGCCGTTGGGCGAGAAACTGTGCCACGAGTTCATCAGCGGCAGGCTGCAGGCCAGTTCCCGGGACTCGCCGCCTTCGAGAGGGACGATCCGGAGTTTGCCGTCAGGCCGCATCAACTGCCCGTTGGCGCACTGGGTGTAGACGATCCAGCGGCCGTCCGGCGACACCTTGGGGAAGCTGTTGCTCATCCCGTTGGACGAGGCGCCCTCAACCGGCTCCGGCTTGCCGCCTTTCCCGCCGTTGAACGGGATACGGTACAGGTCGTATTTCATCTGCCGTTCGTTGGGATCGCCGGCGTAACTGGCCAGCGGCTTGCCGCGAGGGTAGGGATCCCCGGCGGCCGCCCGGGCGAAAATAATCTCTTTCCCGTCCGGGGTCCAGACTGCGTTGCAGTGCACGAACTTCGGGTCGTCGGCCCCGGGAAGCGCCTTGATCTCGCCGGTCTCCCGGTCGTGCCAGGCCAGGATTCCCCGGGTGGGGAAGAACACCTGGCTGAATTTGTAATCCTGGAAATTACGGACGTACAACGCCTCGTTGACCGTAGTCACCGTGTACCGTCCGTCGGGGCTCATGCGGGACAGGAAGCCGAAGGTGTTGTGCCCCGGCGGCCGCTCCTTGAACCGGTTCCAGGAGATGACGTCGGACGCCTCGATGGTCATGGTCTTTTCCACCGGGACGATGCCGTAGGCGCCCTTGTCCCCGTTGGGACCATCGATATCCATTCCCAGGGTCTTGCCGTCGGCGGAGAAACTGTGGCAGTTTGCGCAGGTCGGCATGTCTTCGAGAAGTACCCGGCTGTCCTCCCGGGCTACCGACTTCAACCTCCAGGCGATAAGCGGAACGGCGCCCGGGTCCAGCGGCTTGATCACGCCCTCGGTGGTTTTTGAAGGCATCAGCGGTACGTCACGGTAGAAGATCGGCGCTCCGACAGGGTCCATGGACGTGGTCAGGGCCAGTGATCCACGGGACAACGCCTGGTCGGCGGCGTCGAACCCGTACAGGGTCAGCCGGGCTTCCCGCCCCAGACTGTTGCGCCGTATCGTGCTCCAGACTTTCTCGGAAGGCTTCCACGTTTCCGCCGACGCATGGTATTCCGTCGGCTGGTACAACTCGTTGGCCTCACCCAGGGCCCGGGGATCGATGACGGCCGGCGCCGGTGGGCCACCCGGGACAAGAACGTACAGGTGTGCGGATCCACCCTCGAACTCGATGTCCGCCACCCAGCGCTCCGAAGCAGCGGCCCCGTCGTGCCACCGCATGGTCGGCGCAACCATGTCCCGGGGGTAAACGGTGCCGTCGAACGGGTAGTCCACGGTCACGACAGGAAGCTCGGCGGCTCCCCTGCCGCTCTCCACCACCGCCAGGATCTTCATCCGGAGCGAATCCTCGGGCAGGGTCGGCTCGCCGCTCCCTTCCACCAGGAAGAGATCGGCCGTCAACTCCACTTCCGGAGGAAGAACAGGCGCTTCCACCGGATCGGAGCCGCCGCAGCCTGGCATGAGGCAGATGAGCAGGATCAGGATGGTCAACCGGACTGCTGTCATGACGATCCGCGGGAGACGGTCGCTGCGGTCTTGCCCCCGGCTTCGGCTACGATGCCGGCCAGTATGTCCGGCGTGATGCCCTGGTCTCCGTCGCATCTCAAGCTCTCCCGGTCCACACCATGTTCTACAACCTCGATGAGCAGGCCATGAACCCCGGTGGCCAGGGCCGCCCGGCTCACCGAGTCCACCAGCGTCCAATCGCCGGTGGCGTGAGACGGATCCACAATCACGGGAAGCGGTGTGGCGCGGCGGAGCGGCTGGATGATGTTCAGGTCCAGAACGCTCTGGGCGTGGGTCAGATGACTGGAGGTCCGTACGCCCCGTTCGCAGAGCACGATGTTGCGATTACCCTCACGGGCGATGTATTCGGCGGCGCACAGCCACTCCATCAGGGTTGCACTCCATCCACGTTTCAGCAGGACAGGCATGCGGGTCTTGCCGACCTCGGTCAACAGCGGGAAGTTCTGCATCGACCGTGAGCCGATCTGGAGCATATCGGCGTAAGAGGCGACCTCTTCGACCCGGCGTGGATCCAGCACCTCGGTGACGATTCCCAGACCGGTTTCCCGCCGCGCCTCTGCAAGGATTTCCAGGCCTTCCGTTCCCATGCCCTGGAACGAATGGGGACTGGTCCGGGGCTTGAAGGCGCCGCCTCGCATCAGTTCGATGCCGAGCTTCTGGACCTCCCGGGCGATGTTGAGGGTTTGTTCCCGTGATTCCACGGTGCAGGGACCGGCGATGACCACCGTGTCGGGGCCGCCGATGCGCACCCCTCCCACCAGGACCTCGTGGGTCTTCTCGGCGGCGGCGTACTCCGGCCAACACCGCCTCAAAATGCTCAGATCAGGCAGTTCAACTTTATTCATAGGGCACCGAATTATACAAAAGTACGCCGATCCTTCACGCCGAACCAGAAATGATCGAAATTATGCCTGTATTCCGGCCTAATTCAGATCAAGGACCGTGGCCGCCCCGGCGAGAGCGGACCTCCGGCATAGTCAGGCTCGCCGCCGCACCTTCCTGGGCGGTGTATAGCCGTTACGGTGCAATCGGCCGTGGCGGATGCCGAGCCGGTCCGCCAGTTCATCCACGTCTACGGCGTTGCTTCTCCGGCAGCAGTGCAGGGAGACTCCGGCGCACGCCACGGCGTCGTCCTCGGCATCGTGGTGCTTCAGGCTCAAACCCAGGTGGTCCGCCACCGTGTTCAATTTGTGATTCGTGAGCCTCGGCCAGCTCAACCGGGACAGGGTGACGGTGCAGAGGTACCGGATCGGCGGGTACGGGATACGGTAACGGTCCAGTGTGTGGCGCAGGACGCTCATATCGAACCCGGCATTGTGGGCGATCACTGTCCCCTCCGACAGGATCGGCTTCAATTCCGGCCACAGGCGGTCGAAGGTCGGCGCCTCGCGAACGTCAGCTTCCGTGATGCCGTGAATCGAAATATTGATGCCGTTGAACCGCAGTTCCGCCGGCCGGACCAGCCAGGAGCGGCGGTCCACGATCCGGCCGGCAGCCACCCGTGCGATGCCGACGGCGCACACGCTGTCTCGCTGTTCATTGGCGGTCTCGAAGTCCAGGGCGACCCACGAACTCCCGGGATTGCCGGACTCGGGGACCGACTCCACCCTGCCCTCGGCAAGCCGCCATTCCAGGCGGGCGGGAAGCGGGTGGTTGTTGCGCTTTAGAGGCATGAAGCGCACATGCTACACCAGATGGAGAGGAATCGCGCCAATGCCCAACAGGCGGGTCAGGAGATCAAAACAGGGAGATGCGTTCGATTGTGCAAGGGCTCACCGGTGACGAACCGCAGTGTCCGTGCCGCACTGCATGTTGAGTTGATCATGCTGTTGGCACCAGGGGCAGATCTTGCCGGTTCGGAGAAAAACCAATGATGGGGGGGACTGGATGTGCTCTCCGAAACATGAACGCATCTCCCTTGCACAGTTCATGTAAAAGCAACATCCATGCCTAAGTGCAAATCATAAAGCCCTATCTTTACAGGCAAACTTGGGATGGTCCGATCGGACATTCGACAATTTCGTCGAATCCAGCATCGTCCTCGACGAAAGCTGCCTGTCCCCGAGGCTATTGGCGGAGCTTGGAGAGCTTGTATCGCAGGGCTCGCTCCGATATCCCCAACCGTGCCGCGGCCCGGGTCTGGTTGCCTTCCTCGGCCTCGAGTGCGTTCTCGATCATCTCCCGCTTAAGGGCGTTCACCCGGGCAGGCAGGGACAGAGGGTCGGAAGCAGGGCCGGCCTGCTCTCTAAAGCCTTCCTGAACAGCCGGGGGCAGGTCGTAGCGGGTCACCGACTCGGTTCTGGCCAGCACCAGGGCGCGCTGGACGATATTCTCGAGTTCCCGGACATTGCCGGGATAGTCGTACCGCATCAGTAGGTCCATCGCCTCACCGGAAAACGGCTTGGCGGCGCCAGCGCCATCGTCGTATCGGGCGGCGAAATGTTCCACAAGCAGCGGGATGTCTCCCCTGCGGCTTCGCAGCGGCGGAATCTCGATGGCGACTACGGCAAGACGATAGTAGAGATCTTCCCGGAATCGTCCTTCCCGAACTTCCACCAGCAGGTCGCGGTGGGTAGCGGAGATCACCCGGACGTCCACCGGGATCGGTCGCGTTGAGCCGACTCTCTCGATGGTCCTCTCCTGAAGAACCCGGAGCAGCTTGACCTGCACCTCAGGTGGGAGATCGCCGATCTCGTCCAGGAACAGGGTTCCGCCGCCGGCCGCCTCGATCCTGCCGATCCGCATCCTTTCGGCGCCGGTGAAGGCGCCTTTCTCGTGGCCGAACAGTTCACTTTCAAGAAGTGTCGGTGAAAGAGCGCTGCCGTTCACCGCCAGAAACGGCCCATCCCGGCGGCTGCCGGCCTGATGGATCGCCCTGGCGATCAACTCCTTGCCGGTACCGCTCTCCCCCAGCAGAAGGACCGATACCGGGGAGGTGGCCACACGGGACACGGTGGACAACACCTCGGCCATCGCTCCCCCGGCGGTCACAATGCCAGGGAGTGCGCTGAACGAACCCAGACGATGCTTCAGTTCAAGGTTTTCCCGAACCAGGTAGCGCCGCTCCGCCAGCCGCTCCAGAACATGCTCGACCTCATCAAGATCCAGGGGCTTGGACAGGTAATCGGCGGCGCCGTCCTTCAGACAACCGACAGCGTCCTCAACGGCGCCGTAGGCGGTAACGATCACCACCTGGATCTCCGGGTTCAACGCCTTGATCTCTCTCAACAGCTCACGGCCGTCCATCCCCGGCATACGGTAATCGGTCACTACCACATCCAGGAGGGTGGAACGGACCATCGCCAGTGCTTCCCGGCCATCGCCGGCCTGGTGAACTTCCGCACCCAGCTCCTGGAAGAAGCCGGCCAGGAGGGCTCGCTGTTTCTCCTCGTCGTCCACCACCAGAAGCCGGAGATCCAGACTCATACCGTCCCCCGGGAAATTTCCATCATCGCATCCACACCGCCCCCTTCACGATCCAGAAGCTGGGCCCAGCCGCCATGTTCCTCGGAGACCCTGCGAACCAAGGGCAGCCCCAGGCCGGAACCCTCGGCCCGGGTCGTGAAGAACGGGTCGAACGCCCGCTCACGCACATCGCCCTTCATACCGTGGCCTCTGTCCCGTACGGTGATCCTGACTCTATCTCCCAGCGCCGTGAGAACAATGTTCACCGCGCTATCGGAGGGCGACACCTGGATCGCGTTACGGATCATGTTCACCATCGCCCGGCGCAGGCAGGCCCGGTCGCCGTGGACCTCTATGAGCTGTTCCGAATGCTCCAGCTTCAGGCTGATACCCCGTTCGGCCCCTTCCCCTTCCAACAAACGCAATACGTCCACAGCCAGGGATACCAGTTCCACGGTTTCCTTCTCTCCCCGGGTCGGCCTGGCCAGATCGAGGAACCCTTTCAGGATCTCCTCCATGTGAGCCACTTCCGACATGATCGTATTGGCGAACCGGTGGCAGACGTCCTCGTCCTGCTTCTGCCGGCGGATTCTCTGCGCGGCGATGGAAATAGCGTTCAACGGGTTACGGATTTCGTGGGCAACACCGGCTGACAATGCGCCTGCAGAAGCCAGCCGCTCGGACCGGCCGCGCTGCTTCTCGAGATCTCCCAGGCGTTGCAGATTCTCCACCCGCTCAGCCGATCTGGCCCGGATCACCAGGGCCAGTGCAGCGGTGGCCAGAACCAGCGCGGCCATGGCCAGACTCACAAGGGCGGTCCTCCTTGCGGCACCGGTGGTCGCCCTGGCCAGAGGCGCTTCGTCCAGGCCGACCCTAAGAACGCCTCCACTTCCTGCCGAACCTTCCACAGGGACTTCGACCTCAAACACAGGGCGATCCCGCAGATGCTGCACAGCCTCAGGCGGTACCGGACCACCATCCCAGGAGGCCTCCGTCCGGCTCCCGTCAGACCCATCAAGAAAACTCAGGTAGAGAACATTGCCTGTTCCGGCAGTGGCCTGCAGCAGGTTCGACACTCCGAGACGCCCGGCAAACGCGAACGCCACGGAAGCTTCGGTACCGACCACAACTGCGCCACCGCCGGGGTTGGCCACCGCCACCGCCACCAGCCCGTGGCCACCCTCCTCCGGCCAGTCGAATACGAATTCCTGAACATGGCCGGCACAGACTTCCATCAGCAATGCCTGGCTCATGTCGAGCCTTCCCGGCTCACCGCTCTCCTTCAGTATCCTGCAGCGGCCGTCCAGGATGACAATGACGTCCAGCCCGTTCTGTTCACCGACGGACTCCAGCTGGGCGCCGGACATCGGCGCCTCCTGTTCAAGCCTTCCCAGCAACCGGGCGTTGTCCATCAGTTTCCAGCCGACCAGTTCCTTCAGCTCCCGGGCCGAGGAAGAGGCTGCGGCCAGTGCCGGCACCAGGGAGCGCGCTACTACGGCAACCTCTGCCTGCATGGTCCGCTCCATGTCCTCCTTTTGCACACGGGCTTCATGGACGGACCAAAGGGCCAGCAGGATCGCCAGACTTCCCAGCAAAACGAGCATCATTCCGGGCCGGCGTACGTTCATAAGGAAACCCGGGTCGGATCGCTATTCACCCTCAGATCCTCCATAGACCGGGATTGTAGCTGTGTGCCGGGCCGGGTACCAATCGCCTGGAACACCGCTTTAGCTATTTATGGTTCTATTGCAGATTTGTATTTGATATTGCTATTAATTTAACTATTTCTACTATAGGCGACGGATCAAGCTATCGAGACAGGGAGCAAGGATGAGTTCATTCCAGGAAACCGGAGCAGCCGGGCGACAGCCCGTTGTCCCCCGGGAAACCGAGCCGGCCTCTGCCCGGAAAAAGAAATTCTGGGTTCCCCGCAGACGGGTGAAGGCCCGGATCCGGCTGGCGGACGAAAACTGCATCGACGGCGAGATGTACGCCAGCGTTGAGCGTGCCGACGGAGAACCCGGGCGACTGGTGGACCGGCTGAAAAACCTTTCCGAAAAATTCGTTCCGGTGGCGGTGGCCGGCCGGCACATCCTCCTCAACAAATCGACCATCACCATGCTGGAAATCGAAGGGGGAAGATACGAGATCGAGGATCTGGACAAACCAGGCGCCACCGAGGTGCCGGTGGTTCTCACGTTCTCGGACCGGCAGATCGTGAGAGGCTCATTCTTCACCTGCCTGCCTGAAGCCCACCGGCGGGCTCTCGACTACCTCAATCTGGGGCGTTGCCGCTTCCTGGCGTTGTACTGCAACGGCCGTGCGGTCCTGGTCAACGTGGACCGCATCCAGCACGCCACCGAGGTTATCGACCAAAGCTGAACCGTCCCGCCGGGAGCCTCAGCGTATCGGTCGGATGGTTCGCTTCTGGGACAGGAAGTTGATGCGGTCCTTCTCTCCAACCGACCCGGAATAGGTATGCTCGTAGAACATCTTGACGGTGAGGATCGCCGTGGCCCTGGCCGGCACCTGGTAGTGGAACAACACCTTGCGCCGCTCGTCGGGCTGGATCGTCGTATCCGTCTTCAGACGCACTCCGGCTGTGAAGTAATCCCTGTCCCGGGTTATCAGTTCTCCCTTGGCGGTCTCAAGGGTCTTGCCGAAGATCCGGGTCGTCTCGTGGGTCTCGCCACCCACAACCCGCAATTCGGTTGTCATGACCACCCGTCGCCCCGGCATACCGGTAGGAACGGCATGGCCGGCGCCCTTGTTGGTGACCGTGATCTCCACATCCAGCTTGTCGCCGTCACGCTTCGGCCGTAACGATACCGACAGAGCCTTGTGCAACTGATCCAGGGAGTGGCCTCCCGGTGCGGCGTGGAGATTGATCTTGGCGCCGGGGTCCCGATCCAGCCTGGGATCCGTGGCGTTGGCTGTGGCCTCTCCCATGTGGCAACTCTGGCATGTCAGACCGTTCTCCGCCGCCTTGCTCTTCTTCCATTCGGACCAGGTCGCCAGAATCGGTGTTCCTTCCGGGTTGGTGTACTGGTGGCACCAGGCGCACATCTCCGATTGGGTATGGATCTCGGTGCCCTGGACCTCATGGGCGTCGGGGACCGCGTCTTTGAACGGTCCGTACTTCACGTCGCCCGGCTTCAGGACCGGCTCGAAACCGGTCTTGGTCTGTTTCATGGCCGACACACTGTGGCAGATATCGCAGTTCACACCTTCCCATGTCAGGTGGTACAGCAACTCCCCATCCCCGTTCAGTTCGGTGACAGGCGCATGGCACTGCAGGCAGAGTTTGGCCAGGGCAGCATCACCGGTCTCTTGCGTGGCCCGGAACGCCAACAGGAAATTCTCGTTCTCCAGGGCGTCGGCATGGACCGAATCTTTCCAGGATTGGTAAATAGTCGTATGGCACCGTCCGCACTGCTCGCTCCCTTCGATGGTAGCGGCGGCGGCACCTGGAAGCGATGCCGATATCACGGCTGCGAGCAGCGCAAGACGTACGAACTGTCTCATGGACACAACGGATCCTCCCACCTTGGCGAACATTCCATTAACGCCTCAAAGGGAGATCCAAGGCAAGCGGGATTCAACTCATTGTGGGTCGACACTGTCCACTATTAGCCGCGAAACCGGAACCGGATCCAGGCCGCCCGGTTCGGAGGCTCCCCTGAAATTTATAACCGTGGCGGGAGCCGGTTTATAGAGCAACTTCAACCCGCTTTTCGGCGGGACAGCAGTCCGGGTGGTAAATATTCCATCCTGGTCATATCCTTCCCAAGAGCCGACGACGGAGAATCGATGATCACTGCCACCGCCATCCTGGTTCCCACCGTACTGCTGTGCGTGTACTGCTACCGCAAAGCAGCGCTGCAGGAGCGGAACAGCCAGGCCGATAAGGTGGAGCCGCCTTCGCTCCTTCCGATTATCGACAACGACCTGTGCGGCGGGTGCGGCTCCTGCGTGGAGGCCTGCCCCGAAGGAGAGGTTCTTGGCCTCCTGAATGGCAAGGCCGCCCTGATCCAGCCGGCGAAATGCCTCAGCCATGGAGCCTGCAGGGATATCTGCCCCCTGGAAGCGATCACACTTGAGAACAGCCGCTACGGGAACTGACAACCGCCATCTTGTTCCCGAAGTGATATCGTCGTATATCGAGCTTGCTGCAATCGAGAGGTGCGCTTGTTTCCTGTCCTGTTCAACCTGGGAGATTTCTCCGTCCCGACCTACGGTGTGATCTACCTGATCGCGTTCCTCTCGGGCGCTGTCGTCTGTGCGTACTTTGGACAAACCGATACCATCCCGTTCAAGCGGATGTTCGAAATCGGCTTTCAGGCCACCATCGCAGGCGAACTGGGAGCCCGGCTGACCTTCGTGATCGTGGAATGGGACCGGTTCGCCGCCGGCGCCATCGGCATGCGCCAGTTCCTGGTGTCCGGCCGGGTGGTTCTGGGCGGCATCGTGGCCGGCGCAGCGTTCTTCGCCTACATCGTCTGGAAACATAAACTGCCGATCCTCCGGCTCATGGACGCCGGAATAACCGGCGCCGCACTGGGAATGGCCATCGGCCGGATCGGTTGCCTGGCGGCGGGCTGCTGTTTCGGCAAGCCCACCGACTGGTGGTGGGGGATCACGTTCACCCACCCGCTGGCGGAAAAGCTGAACGGTACGCCGCTGGGCATCGCCCTGCTTCCGACCCAGATCCTCCAGTTCCTGTCGGCGATGGTCCTTTTCGCGCTCCTGGTCTGGATGCACCGCTGGAAAAGCTGGGACGGGCAGATCCTCGTCACCTTCTTCCTGGGAGCCGGGCTGATGCGGTTCGGCAGCGAGTTCCTGCGGGGAGATCCCCGTGGGGGTGCCGTCGGGATCACCACCTCCCAGTGGATCGCCCTGGGTATGGTCCTGGTCGCCGGTGCCTGCCTCGTCTACCGGTCGGTCCGGGGAAGGCGGACGCCATGTGGCTGAACCGGCTGACATTGCTCACTACTCCTCTGTTCGGACTGTACTGGGATTTTCGGTTCGAGGCGGAGGGCGACCGCATCCCCCGGGATGTTCCACTGATCCTGGCTCCCAATCACACCTCCTTCCTGGATCCCTGGTTCCTGGGCTGGGTCTTCCCTCGGCAGGTGCACCACCTGATCAATCGGGAATGGTACGAACGGTCCACCGCCTGGAACCTGTTCTTCCGCGCCAACGGCACGGTGCCGGTATCGCCGAGTGATCCGGAGGCCACCCTTCAGGCGGTCAGGGGCGTTCTGGACCGAAACGATGTGATCTGTATCTTTCCGGAAGGCAAGGTGTCCGCCGACGGCAGGTTGCGGCGATTCCGCTCGGGGATCGGCTGGTTCGCCTCGGTGACCGGTGTACCGGTGATTCCTGTCGGAATCGAAGGGGCCTTCGACTCCCTACCCAAGGGGAAGAAATTCCCGCGGCGTGCCCGAATCACGATCCGTGCCGGCAAGCCGATGCATTACCCGAACCCCGGCCCGGATCCGAACCGGAGAGAAACCTTCGCATTCGTCCAACAGATTCGCCGGGAGGTGGAACGACTGACCGGGGTTCCGGAGCCCGGTGACGGATAATCAGGAGCCGGGCGATTCATTTATTCTGCAGGATCAGGATTGCTGCGCCTGGCGTTATGTCTTTGCCCCATCGGGCTTATGGGGGATTTCTCATAAATGTGGTTGAACCGACTGACGACTAACCTGGAGCCATTGTTCGGCCTGTTCTGGGATTTCAGGCTGGAAATAGAAGGCGGCGACATCCCGCAGAACACGCCGTTGATCCTGGCGCCTAATCATGCATCATTTCTTGATCCATGGTTTTTGGGCTGGATGTTTCCCAGACCGATGCACCATCTCATCAACCGAACCTGGTACGAGCGCTCCCTGCTCTGGAATTGGTTTTTCCGAGCAAATGGGAATGTGCCGATCGTCCCCAACGATCCGGAGGCGACCCTCAACGCAGTCCGAACCGTTCTGGACAGGAACCAGTTAATCTGCATTTTCCCCGAAGGGAAATTGTCTGCGGACGGCAAGCTGCACAGTTTCCGGACGGGGATCGGGTGGTTCGCCGCGGTTACCGATGTTCCGGTGATCCCGATCGGGATCGTCGGCGCCTATGAAAGTCTTCCGAAACACAAGAAATTCCCCAAGCGGGGAACGATCACAATACGTGTAGGAAAACCGATGCGGTTCCCCAACCCCGGTCCGGACCCGAACCGGCGTGAAACCATCGCGTTCGTTCGGGAAGTTCGTGACGAGGTGGCCCGCCTCACCGGCCAGACGGAAAGCGACGCCGACCCTAGTTGATTTCGGGTATCATGATCCTCACACGGAACTTCCCCGGAGATCAGGACATGAGCGACGAAAACACAGCCACGGCCAATGAAAATGTCGAAACCGAAGCTGCCTTCTACCGCAAGGCAAAAGAGGCCCGGGACAAGCTGAACCATCTGCTTCACGACCTGGGCGAGAAGGCCGGCGACACCGGCAAGCACATCAGGCACGGGGTTGACCAGACCGAGGAGCAGATCAAGGACCACCCCTGGGCGGCAGTGGGAATCGCAGCCGGTATCGGCCTGATGCTGGGCCTGCTCATCAACCGGGGACGCTGAACGCTCCCTGGCTGCACCCTTTTTTCACCTACACGGTCGGTTCGGTAGGAAGGTTCCTCCTGCCGGGCGCGCTGTACAATGGGGTGGAGGGTATGTCATGGCCAAAACACACGACCTCTCCCACCTGGACGCCCTGGTCGATCGCCACATGAACCTGCGCGAGGTCCGGAATCGGATCAGGACCGAAGATTCGAGACCGGACACGGGAACGGCGGCCGGACCGGATGGACCGTTCGTAACCGTATCAAGACAGTACGGCTCCGGCGGAACGGCCCTGGCGGCCAGACTCTCCCTGGAACTGGGCTGGCAGTTGTTCAACAAGGAGATCCTTGAGGCGATCGCCGAAAACGCCCACACCCGCATACGGGTTCTCAACGGCATGGACGAGCACCTGATCGGACGGATCGAGGAATTCATCAACCACCTGATCGTGCCGGAATCGATCAACCAGTTTGCGTTCATCAAGGAGATGAGCCAGGTGATCCTGACCCTGGGGCATCGCGGGAACGTCGTGATTCTGGGGCGGGGCGCCAACTGGCTCCTTGCCGGAGATGCAGGCGTTCGGATCCGCACGGTCGCTCCCCTGGAAAGGCGCATCGAGGCGGTTGCGCAACGCAAAGACGCAGACCGGAATGAGGCGGAGCGGTTGGTCGTTGAGTCGGATCGAAGCACCGCCGGCTTCGTACAGAAGATTTTCGGCCGGGATGTGGACGACCCGCTCGGGTACGACCTGGTCCTGAACCTGGACCGTATGTCCGAAGATGCAGCGGTGGCGGCGGTACATTCCGTCCTGCACCGACTGCCGGTGTGGCAGATGGCCGCTCAGTAGCCCAGAGCGACGATCCGGGAATCGGACAGGTACATCTTGCGGGTCACGGTCTCATTCTTCCCCCCCGGGAAGTCTTCAAACGCCGCCACCAGGAGCATCGCCACAAACCGTGGGCTTCCGGTCGGGGCGGCTTCCAGGGAGGCGGAACCGGCCCAGACGACCTGCTCATCCCCGTTTTCCACATACTTCCGGGCATCGATGACACGCAGGAACAGGGTGTGCTGGTACGGTCCTCCCCTGGCCACGGTCTTCATCCCGCCGGTAGGCCCGGTCTGGGGTTCGAACCTGACCCGGCCCTTATGCCCGACATGGTCGTAGCTGTAGACCAGGATGAGATCGGCCGATTCCTTGGGCGCCAGCCCGTAGCCCTCGCCGGCCAGGAGATCGGTGATCATGCGGGTCAGCTCGTTACCCGCCACGGGACAGGCGCCGGCATAAGTGTCGATCTCCGGCTGGAGATAAATCGACATCCCCGGGCTCATGGGAACGGCCGCTTCAGGGCTTTTGTACCCCTGGACCTGGACCCGGAAGGCACAGCCGCTTGCCAGAACGACGGCAGCCATCAGGGCGAGACAGAGCGGAAACGAATGCTTCATGCTGCACCCCCTTTCCTAACCCCCCTTACCGGTTCATTGTCTCACGGTTTTCCACAGCCTTCGCCCATCACCCTCAGGACCGCAGTAGAGATGACCTTTGTTCCGGCGAATTATCGAGTCCGGAAGTCCATGATGGTCTATTGACTCCTTTGGTCGGGTAGGGCCTGATGGGCTCATCCCGGCTGGCGAACGAGAAGGCGTGCCGGGTCGTAGTTTATTAACGATCATCTTAGTGAAATATGTAGGAATTGTTAGGAGACACAGCCATGATCAGGATTGTGAAAATCGTTGCCCTGTTCGCCGCAATCGCATTGGCAACCATCGCCGCCGGAACCGAGTCAGGACTGCCAAAAGCTCTCACCGAAGTCACCAAGGAATGCGTCGGCTGTCATGCCGAAGCCAACCCGGGGATGTACCAGCAGTGGGGAGCCAGCAAGCACTACGGAGCCAACGTCGGCTGCTATGAGTGTCACGCCGCCAACAAGGGTGATATCGACCTGTTGCGGGACGGCATCCACGATGACTACGGCATCGCCACCATCGTTTCTCCCCTGGATTGCGCCCGTTGCCACGAACAGGAATCGGATGAATTCCAGAACTCGCACCATTCCAAGGCCGGCCGGATCATGGGTTCCCTGGACAACATGCTGGCCGAGGTGGTCGAGGGGAACAACGGCATGGTGACCCCGCTGTTCCCCGCCGGGATCTCCGCCGCCGCGGTGAACGGCTGCTGGCAATGTCACGGCAGCGAGATCCGGGTCGATCCTGAAACCGGCAAGCTGGACCCGGCGACCTGGCCGAATACCGGCATCGGCCGGGTGAACCCGGACGGCTCCGAAGGCTCCTGCGCCGCCTGCCACTCCCGGCACAGCTTCTCCGTGGCACTTGCCCGCCGGCCGGAAAATTGCGGCAAATGCCACCTGGGACCGGACCATCCGCAATACGAGATCTACCAGGAGTCGAAACACGGAATCGCCTACAACGCCAACCAGGGCGCCATGAACCTGGAATCGTCCAAGTGGATCGTCGGCGAGGATTACACCGCCGCCCCGACCTGCGCCACATGCCACATGTCGGCTACCAAGACCCAGGCCCTCTCCCACAACATCGGCCTGAGGATCAAGTGGAACAATCGTCCCCCGATCTCCAAGCTCTCCCACGAGACCGACAAGAAGTGGAACCTGAGTTCGGCTTCCATCACTGCAGACACCAGGCGGGAGAATATGATCGACGTCTGCCTGTCCTGCCACCAGCAGACGTTCGTGGACAACTTCTTCATTCAATATGAAGCGCTGATCACGCTGTACGAAGACAAGTACGCCAAGCCGGGACTCAATCTCTATGCCGCAGCGACCGCCGTTCTCAAGACCGACCCGACCTACGCGAAGTTCAATCACCCGATCGATTTCATCTGGTTCGAACTGTGGCACCACGAAGGCCGCAGGGCCCGGCATGCCGCTTCCATGATGGCCCCGGACTATACCCACTGGCACGGCACCTACGATCTGGCCAAGAACTGGTTGAGCGAGTACATCCCGGAGATCAAGGAGATCATCCACAAGTACGAGCACAACGACAACGCCAGGGAACAGGTCGCCAACCTGAAGGTGGTGCTGGCCGAGGTCCAGAACTCCGATGGCTGGAAATGGTCCATCAACAAGGAAGACCCGGCCGTGAAGGAAGCCCGGGAGAAACGCCAGGCCGAATTCAAGGAACGCTACAAATAGAGATAATAAACGTAAACGGGGTCAGGCACCTTTTCGCTGCCACATATTCAAGGCGGCGAAAAGGGGCCTGACCCCATTTTGTTGGCGCCGTTTATACTTCCCGCATGGCACCGGACCGGCGCAGACATCGGGGGCCCCACCCCCGGGACAGGGAGCTGTTCGCAGAACGGCACCACGCCATGCTGCGTCAGGCCGTGGCCGAATTCAGCTGGCTGCTGACACGCGGCTACCCGGCCAGGGCGGCTCTGAAACTGGTGGGAGACCGCTACGCCCTGGTGGCCCGTCAACGTCAGGCGATCCTGCGCTGCGGCTGCGAGGACCAGTCACGGGAGCATACCGGTCTCTCCGCCGTCGCACCTGAACAGTGCGCCGGCCACCCGGTCGGCATCGACGGCTACAACTTGTTGATCACCCTCGAGAGCGCACTGTCCGGCGGCCTGGTCCTGACCGGGCGGGATGGTCGCTACCGGGACCTGGCCTCGGTTCACGGCAACTACCGATCCGTCAGGGAAACCGACCTGGCACTGGAACTGTTACTGGAGACTACCGGCGCCCTCAATCCTTCCAGGGTCGATATTTTCCTGGACCAGCCGGTCTCCAACAGCGGACGCCTCAAAACCCGGCTTGCCGAACTGCTGGAGGCGTTCCGTTGGGACGGTGCATCGGAGTTCAATATCGAACTGACGCCGAGTCCGGACCGGATCCTCAAGGAATACGACGGCATCGTGGTGACGGCAGACAGTATCGTGTTGCGGCGCTGCTCCCGCTCCCTTGATATGGCCGCTTTGATTATTCGGGCCCGGGTGCCGCAGGCGTGGGTGCTGGATCTGGGACATCCTCGTCCCGGCGATTGCGATGACGATGGCACGCGATGGTGAATTCAACACCGAGCAAAAACACCAGCCACGAGTAATAGAACCACAACAGGATGACGACCAGGGATCCGGCGGCACCATAGAGCGTGCTGATGGTGGTGTACGCCAGGTACCAGCCCAGTACCTTCTGCCCCAGGCCACTGAGGACGGCGAACACCACGGCTCCTGTCCAGGCATCTTTCCAGGCGACCCTCACCGGCGCCAGGTAACGGTAGATCAATGCTGCAAACAGGCCGTACACCAGAACCGTAAGAACCGAATGCCATACCCGGACCAGGGCCAACCCCTTGGGGACCGCTTCCCCCAGCCAGGCGTCCCAGGCCGCCAGAACGGTGCCGGCGAAGATGGAGGCAAACCACAACGCACCGATCCCGATCACCATTACGAACGAAGATGCCCGGGTCTTCAACACCTGCAGTGCACGGAACCGGCGCGAGCGTGGCGGCGGCGCGCCCCATAACTCCCGCATGGCTCGCTGCAACATGGTAAACACCTGGGACGAGCCGAAAAGAATGATGACGATACCGGCCGCGGTGGCAAGCCAGCGGGTCGGGTCCAGTTCCGCCTGCCGGATCCAGTTCTGCAGAAGGTTCGTGAAATCGTCGCCGACAAAAAGCCTCATGCCGGAGAAAACACGGCTCTCAACCTCACCCGGCCCGTAAACCATTCCGGCAGTGGTCAACACCAGGATGATCAGCGGCGTGACCGAAATCAGGGTGAAATAGGAGAGCGATGCCGCCATCAGGGAAACCTTGTCCCTGGCCCAGCCGGCGAAGGCGTCCGCGAGAATGGATTTCTTTCCGGCGGGGGCGGATTTCGGACCGTTTTCCATAGGTGCCGATGATACACGGAGAGGGCCGCCAGGTGACAAATCGACACCTCCGCGCCACACCGGCATGGCAAACGCCGGGCCGGGCACGTGCACTATAGATCACTGCTGAATCGATTTTGGGCTGTCTTTAAGGCCTTTTTTGCGTTTTCCCGCCGTTCCTGACCGGTTCTGGCCCTGTTCTTGCTCCAGATCCAGGCGAAGGGGAGAGTTCTGGAGTGACGATGATGAATCAGAAGAGCAAGACGCTGGATCCTGTCGGACCGTCGAGTCGGGACGTGGACGGGCCGTCGCCGAACCACCAGGACGTATCGGCAAGACCTGTGTACATGCGTGAGATGGGCGTCACGCCCCTCCTCACCAAGGAGCAGGAGATCGAGCATGCCGCCGAGCTGAAAGACGCCCGGGTCAAATTCTCAAAGATCGTCCTGAAGCTGCCCAAGAGCTGTCGCGAGCAGGTCCTCGAAGGGGACATGGATGGGCCGAAGGGATCCTGGCAGTGGCCGCTGGAGCGTCTTGAAACCTGCTACAGGAACCTGTTGCGCTACGACAAGATCGCCGGCGACGAACGGGTCACCGTCCTGGTCAAAAAGCTCAAGATCGAAAATCGAAGGATCGAAAAGGCCCGTGAAGCATTGACGGTGGCCAACCTCCGTCTGGTGATCCACATCGCCAAGAAATACAGCCGGGCCGGACTGCCGGACATGGATCTGATCCAGGAAGGGAACATCGGGCTCATGCGCGCCGTGGAGAAGTTCGAGCATGAGAAAGGGAACCGGTTCTCTACTTACGCCTACTGGTGGATCACCCAGGCGATTACCCGGGCGATCGCGGATAAATCTCGCACCATCAGGATCCCGGTGCATCTGAGTGAAAAGCTCAAAAAGCTGGAGCGCACTCACAAGGGGCTGAGCAAATCCCTGGGGCGGGAACCGACGGACAACGAACTTGCCAAGGGCATGGACCTGACTGCGGACAACCTCAAGAAGATCCTGGAGATCGCCAGGGGATACTGAGCAGAAGCTGGTCGGCTTCGGCTTTCTCCTTGCGATTCAGTTCTCCTTCGATCTTGTCCCGCCATGTGGCGGCATCGCCAAACCCGGCATCTGCACACCGAGTGAACCAGACCCATGCGTGCGCCCGGGGTGAACTGCTGCGATCCTCGATCCGCACGCGGCCCCGCAGGTACATGAACGCCAGGTCGTAGGCGGCCGCTACGTGTCCCGCTTCCGCCGCCTGCCGGAAGGCGTCCACTGCCCGGTCATCATCCTGCACTCCACCCCGGCCGGTGGCATGCCTGCGGCCCAGGGCGTACATCGCCTCCGGATCCGACTCGACAGTCTCCGGTTCGACGATCGGCTCCGGTTTGGGCTCCGGCTTGGGCTCGACTACCGGCAGCGGCTCGACAATCGGCTCCGGTTCCACAATCTGCTCCGGTTCGACGTCCGGCTTCAGACCGTTCCGCGCCACATCGTCCCGCAGATGGTCCGGATCGACCTCCACATCGCCCGCTTCCAGAAAATATTTTCGAGCAAGGTCAAGGTCGCGGTAGACGCCGATACCCTGGGCATACATGGAGCCCAGGTTCCGCCGTGCCGCCGGGTCGCCTCCTGCGGCAGCCTTCTGATACCACTCGGTCGCCTTCTCCATGGACGGCTTCACACCGATGCCCTTGTCGTACAGGTACCCGATCCGGCTCATGGCAGGCACCGATTCCTGTCTCGCAGCCTTGCGATACCATTTCGCAGCCTTTTGCGGGTTCCGGGACCCGCCCCGGCCGAGTTCGTGGAACCGGGCCAGCTCGAGTTGAGCCCCTGCATGGCCCCCTTCCGCCGCTCGTGAGTACCAGCGCATCGCTTGCGCCGGATCGGCCTGTACTCCCAGACCCTGGTCATACAGCCGCGCCAGGTTGAAACGGGCCACCGGCCGGCCGGCCACTGCAGCCTCGCGATACAGCTGAAATGCCTTTTCCGGATCGATCTCGACCCCGCGTCCGTTCTCGTACAAAACCGCCAGATCGTTCATCGCTCTTGCATGACCGCCGTCTACCGCCGCCTGGTACCACCGGGCCGCCTCGGCGTAGTCCTGGTCTTTCCCCAACCCCTGGTAGTACATGCGTCCGATCCGGTAGCTGCTGTCCGGGTCACCGGATGCAGCCAGCGGCTCCCAGTGCCTCAGCGCTTCTTCATAGTCACCGGCGCGCCATGCGGCCAGACCGTCCAGGTAGTCCGCTGCAACCGGGGTGACGGCAAAGAGCGCCGTCAGGACCAGCAGCGTTGCCAACGCATGAGCTTGTTTCACGGCGAGGCTCCCCATGGGCAGGATCAATCCAGATTGCGGATGAGTTCCAGGATCGAATCGGTATTCGCCGATGCCCGGAGGAGCGGGTTGACCGGTCCGGCGCTGATCCCTTCCAGCCGTCCCTGATGGTAGTTGATGATAGTGTCCAGGTCTTTCAGCAGATGGCCGGTGAGGATCCCGCAGACCAGTTCCCCTTTCTTGATGGTTCCAGCCTCGACCAGCTTTTTGATACCTGCCACGGTAGCGCAGGAGGCCGACTCGGCGCCGATTCCGGCCGCATCCACTTCCAGCTTCGCGTTCAGGATCTCACTGTCGCTGACCTCTTCAACCAGGCCATCGGTGTCCTTCAGACCCCGCAGGCTCTTCCGCCAGGAATACGGGTTCCCCACCGCGATGGCGGAGGCGAAGGTGTTGACCTCTTCCAGCGGCGTTACCGGTTCACCGGACTTGAATGCGGTGTAGAACGGGTTGGCGCCGGCCGCCTGGATCACGGCGATCCGTGGCATCCGCCCGATCAGCCGCAGGTCGTACAGTTCCCTGAACCCTTTGGCCAGCGCTGCGCTGTGCCCCAGGTTGCCTCCTGGAACCACCACCCATTCCGGGACCTGCCAGCCCAGGTCCTGGAGGAGTTCGAACCCGATGGTTTTCTCTCCTTCAAACCGGAACGGGTTCATGGAGTTCAAGAGGTAAATGTCACCGGCCAGGCACGCCTCCTCCACCAGGCGCAACAGGCTGTCGAAATCGCAGGGGATCTCGATCGTCCTGGCGCCGTAGGCCAGGGACTGGTGCAGTTTCCCCACGGCCACGGTGCCTTCAGGCACGAACACGATCGCCTGCATCCCGGCTGTGGCGGCGTACGACGCCATGGCCGCCGCCGAGTTGCCGGTGGAGGCACAGGCGACCTGGCTCATCCCCAGCATCCGGGCGGCCGTAAGGCCGGCTGACATACCCCGGTCCTTGAACGAGCCGGTCGGGTTCTCGCCTTCATGCTTCAGAAGGATGCTGTCCATTCCGACGTAACCGGCTATCCGGGGAGAACCGTACAGGTTGGTGTTGCCCTCGCAGCGCGTGACCACCGTTTCGTAGGGCACCGGGAGGACGATCTCTCGAAACCGCCACACGCCGGAGCGGTCGGTTTCATTGTGGGAGTAGCGCCGGTCGTTCCACTTCTTGACGTCCAGGTGGCCCCGGTGAGCATGGATATCGTGGACCACATCCAGCTTGCCGCCGCACTCGCAGCGATATCTGGGGCTGGTACCCGAGTACTCCGCCCGGCACTCCATGCAGACAAGTTTCCAGGTGCGTTCCTTCATCAACTCACCATCTCAGCCCGAAAATGAAAGCATATCATCCGCCTAGAAAATGTATGGCGGAGGCCACCAGCCAGATCAGTCCGACGATTCGAAACAGCCAGACCACCGCCACCGTGCCGATCAGAGCCTGGATATGAACAGGAAACGGCACCTTCAGCGCAGTACCGGAACCGCTACCCGGTCCCAGCCAGCCCAGAGGGAGGACCGTCAACGCGATCAGCAACCGAAATCCTGCGGAAAGATCGGTCGATTCCAGCGGGCCGAGTTTCCCATAGGCTGCAAGCAGCACGGTGATCAGATAGAGCAGGAGCGTTCCTGCGATTCCGACCTTCAGGAACAAGGCGTTCCGTGAAGCCCAGCCGAGGAATCCGGTGAGCCGCTCCTGATGATTCCCGGGGCAAACGCTCCAGTCGGTCTCTCCCATCGGTTCGACCACCGTCAACGATTCCAGTCTGCCGCCTTCGCCGACCCGGCCACACCACAGGCAACGCCGCCCTGCCCGCCTCCGTGCGTAAGGCCTGGCGTACAACCGATGGGTCGCCATCAGCGCGACTCCCAGCCCCAGTGACGGCCACACACCCAGCGGCAGATTGGTAATCAACCACAGTACGACCGGGACCGGGAGGAACAGGAGGATGCCTTGGAAGCGCTCTTTCATAGGGAGTGATGATACTGGACAAACGCTGTTTCCTGACGCGTTCGCATCCTTTAGAATGTGCCCATGGCCAAAGGATCGAAATTCGTCATCTACGCGGCGCTGCTGGGGAACGCCGCCATCGCCGTAACCAAGTTTGCGGCATCCATCTTCACCGGCAGCAGCGCCATGCTCACCGAGGCGATCCACTCCGTGGTGGACACCGGGAACCAGGGACTGCTGTTGTGGGGTCTGAAACGGGCCAAAAAACCGGCGGACCCCCGGTTCCCGTTCGGGCATGGCCGGGAGATCTACTTCTGGTCGTTCGTGGTGGCGATCATGATCTTCGGCGTCGGCGCCGGAGTCTCGATCTTTGAAGGGATCAAACACCTCCTCCACCCCAGGGCAACAACAAGCCCCACGGTGAACTACATCGTCCTCGGGTCGGCGTTCCTGTTCGAAGGCGCCGCATGGCTGATCGCCCTCAAGGAGTTCCGCCGGGCCAAGGGGAAGGCGGGCTACGTCGAGGCCGTACAGAAAGGGAAAGACCCGACCCTGTTCGTGGTCCTGTTCGAGGACTCCGCCGCCATGGCCGGTCTTGTCGTCGCATTCCTCGGGATCTACCTGGGGCAGGTCACCGGATGGATGTGGCTGGACGGGGCTGCTTCGGTGGTCATCGGGCTGATCCTGGCCGCGGTGGCTCTGTGGCTGGCCTGGGAGACCAAGGGGCTCCTGATCGGCGAATCGGCCAGCGAGGTCGTTCGGAGCCAGGTCCGGAGCATGGTTGCGGACCAGGACGGTGTCGAAAAGATCCATGAACTGCTGACCTTGCAAATGGGACCGGAATCGATCCTGGTGGTGGTCAGCATGGACTTTGCCGACAGGCTGGATGCGGCTGCGGTGGAAAACACGATGGCCGGCATGCGGGAAAGGATCCGAACGGAAGTCGCCGGCGTCTCCCGTGTCTTCATTCAGGTGGAGCCGGCTCCCGGCCCCCGGAGTCTGCCAGACAATCCAGCAGGAACCGGTTCATCATGACCATCTGGGCATCGGCCAGTTTCTGACCGGTCCGGGATACTCCCAAAAGGATCGTGCAGATCACAACCGCAACAGGCACAACCCACAGCGTCCAGGCCGGCATGTCCAGGGACCATTGCACCAGACCGAAGATCAGGCCGAAGCATGCGGCGGACATCGCCGTGATGTAAACGAAGGCGAATCCGACCCAGAGGCTGGGATGAGGGCCGATCTGGCCGTGGAGATCGCTGCCCGATCCTGCCGCTTCCAGTTGCAGGCTGAGGCAGGGTGACCAGAAATGCCTTTCGTCCCTTCGGACCCTGAGTTCGGCATGGTGCAGCCTCTCCGAAACCAGCCCGACCACCGGCAGATCGGTGGCGTCCAGACTGGTCCGGAGTTTTCGGATCGCCTCGTCCGGCGCCAGTAAGATCCGTTCCCGGATCCGCGGTCTGAAAATACGCCCCCACATACCGGCGGAATTGTCCCACAACACGGGGCACAGGACCAATCCGGTCCCAATTCAGGGTTTTTAGTCTGTTGACAGAAGTGAGATGGTGAGTATATGTATATACACACCAACGGAGGACACATGGAACCACTGCCGATCAGCCTGAGCGATGCCACCGGGGTGCCGTATTACCGGCAGATCGTGGATCAGATCGCAGAACTGATCCGCTCCGGCCAGTTGCCCCCGGCCAACCGGCTGCCGTCGGTTCGGGATCTGTCCAGGGAACTTCTGATCTCGTTGATCACCGTCCGTCGGGCCTACGCCGATCTGGAGGCGGCAGGGCTGATCCTGCGCCGCCAGGGCCAGGGAACATTCGTGGCCGATGACGTCGAAACCACCAGCCGCCGCCGGGCGCTTCAGGAGGCCGGCACCGTGCTGGCCGAAGCGATGGCCCGGGCCAGGCAACTGGGGCTCTCGGGATCGGCATTGCGCAAAACCGTCGAGGCACTACTGACCGGCGAGGGAGACAATGATGCAGGCTAATGAACTGATACAGATTGAAGGACTGAATATTCGCAGGGGCTCATTCCACCTGGACATCCCCTCCTGGAGTTTGGCGCCGGGACAGGTCATCGGCCTGGTCGGGCCCAACGGAGCCGGCAAGACGACCCTGCTGGAAGCGCTGGCCGGCCTGCGACCCCTGGACAGTGGCTCCGCCCGGGTGTTCGGGAAAGACCCCTGGATCGACCCGGTGACGGTCCGGTCCGACCTGGGATACATGACCGACGACATGCCCCTGTTCGCCATGAAGGCCGGGCACCTGATGGAGTTGCTTTCCGGGTACTACCCAACCTGGGACGCAGAGCTCGTAAGCGATCTCATGGACCGTTTCCGCATCGACCCGGGAAAACAGGCCGGGAAGCTCTCCCGGGGCCAGGGCACGCGCCTGCGACTGATCACCGCCATGGCGTTCCGTCCCCGTGTGCTCCTGCTGGACGAACCGGCCGGCGGACGTACTGGCCCTGGTGGAGTAGTCAGAGCCTGACCCGCTGCCCCTCTTTCAGCTTGTCCACAGGGTAGAACGTCCCCCGCCATTCGATTCCGCCTCTCCGGAAACACTTCCAGCCGGACCGGATCACGATGGCCAGCAGGATCAGGCCGCCGGCTGGAGCGAGGAACAGCGGCCACCAGTTGCCAGCTGTCCGGCTCCGGTAGTACCAGGCCGAAACAGCCGAGGCGACCACGGCGCCGGCGCCCAGCAGTCTGGGCCAGAGGGCGAACGGCTGGAGCATCGCCGCCGGCGGGCCGAACAGGACAAGGCTGGACAGCACCGCCAACAGCGCCAATCTCAGGTAACTGTAACGGCACATGGCGCCGAACATGTTTTTCTCCAGACCCCGGGCCATCTCCCCCATCGACGGGTACCAGGACAACCACAGCTCCCTGAAGCCGATGAGAACGCCGGTTCGGGCCCCGGCCCGCTGCAGCATGAGTCCAAGACCAACGTCATCCAGGACCTCAAGCCGCAACCAGGGAAACCCGGGTGTCCGATCCAGGGCACTGCGGCGAACCAGGTTGAAAGCCCCGATGCCGACATACGCCTCACCCCCTGGCTGACCCAGTTCGGTGACGTTCATTCCGAGGCAGAACATCCCACCGAAATAATGATTGGTCGCCTCCTGCCAGAAGTTGGTGGTGCACGCCTCCGGACCGACGGTGAGGTGATCCAGTTCCTGATCCAGGAGGTACCCCACCGTCTTGCACAGGAACCCCTTCTCGAAGTGCACATCGGCATCGGTAAACAGGACCAGGTCCCCCCTGGCCCGGGCCAGTCCGCAATGCAACGCATGGACCTTCCCCAGCCAGTCGGCAGGGAGGTCATGGATATCCAGGACATGAACCCGGCTGTCCGCCGACGCTATCCGGCGCATGATCGCAAGGGTGTCGTCCACGGATCGGTCATTGACCAGAATGACCTCGAGGTCCGGGTAATCCTGCGCAAGCAGGCTCTTGAGCGCACCCTCCAGGGATTCCGCTTCATTGCAGGCAGGAATCACCACACTCAACGGAGGGAAGTCGTTGCGCTGCGCCGGCGGCAGATCCATGGACCAGGTGATTTTCCGGAACATGGACAATGCCTTCATCTGCATGAAGATCCAGACCAGGGAGGACAGCCCGCCCCACGCAACAACGAGCACGGCCCACACCGGCATGCCGTTCACAGCAGCAGCACCAGACGACCGTTCTCAAGCCAGAGTCCAACCATACTGTTTTGACCTCGAGAGGTCATGTTACATGAGCGGCTCCGGAGATCATCTAAGGACAGGCCAGCACCTCTTCCTCGGAAGCA
>JACXWD010000114.1 GCA_014764515.1 Candidatus Polarisedimenticola svalbardensis
GGGGCAAGTGGTGGATTCTGGCGGGGCTGGCGGTGCCGGTGCTGTACCTGGTTTTCCTGAGGTATACCTAAGTTATCCATGTATAGCCGATTGTTGATATACATTTTGAATTGATACTAAATATGCCCAAACTAACATGGTATGTGTTGTAATACAGCACATACTATGCTATATTAGGCATGTATGATCTCATTAAGACAGCAGATCGACAGGGAAGAATTCGATTACCCTGCGTTGATGGATGCCTTGTCGGGGTACGGGAACCCCAGGGGCAAGGTGACGGCCCTTCTGCGCAAGGGGGATATCATTCGGGTCAAGAAGGGCCTGTATATCTTCGGCGATCATCTGCGTCGCCGCCCATATTCCCGGATGCTTCTCGCCAACCTCGTCTATGGCCCGTCCCTGGTCTCCCACGATTCAGCGCTGTCCTTCCACGGCCTTATCCCGGAGCGGGTCGAGGTAATGACTTCCGCAACCACCAGGCGGTCCAAGACGTTTGACACACCGGTGGGAAGGTTCATTTACCGGCAGGTGCCCAGGGAGTATTTTCCTGTCGGGATGGATCGCATGGAAGAGCGGGACCTGGCATTCCTTATCGCTGTTCCGGAGAGGGCTCTGGCTGACAAGATCCTGGACGACAGGGGGCATTCATTACGATCCCGGATCGATGCGAAGCGGTACCTGATGGACGACCTCAGACTCGACCGGGAAGAGTTGGTACGTCTTGACCCGGAGCTCCTGGACCTGCTGGCGCAGTCCGGTCGCTCCAGAAAGATTGCTGTCTGCGCCTCCTTGCTCCGGAAGCTGAAGGAGGAAGGATGAACAAAGCGGTTGCAGCGATGCTGGAACAGTATCCGCGCCGTAGCGTTGACGATCATGTCAATGCCTTGCGCGAAATCTTCCAAAACATTGCGCTCTGCGGTCTATGGCGAGGCAAGTTCCATGAGAAGGGGGCCTTCTATGGAGGCACCGCATTGCGGATTCTGCATGGACTGGATCGTTACAGCGAAGATATGGATTTTTCACTAATGGAACCGGATCCTGTGTTCGACCTGGCTCCGTATTGTTCCTTCATCGAGGAAGAACTGGGAGCATGGGGCTTTGCCACTTCGGTGACGGCAAAGAGCAAGACGGTGGATTCCGCCATCGAATCTGCCTTCCTGAAGGCGAACACCCGCGAACAGTTCCTGGTGATCGAAGCAGATCCCGAAATCGTCGAGTCGATCCACGGTACACGCCGACTGAAAATAAAATTTGAGGTTGATACGGATCCACCACCGGGGTTCAGAACCGAGACTCGGTTTCTGCTTCAGCCGATCCCTTTCTCGGTCCGGATCTACGATCCACCGTCCCTGTTTGCCGGTAAAATGCACGCGCTGTTATGCCGCAGCTGGAAAAACAGGGTCAAGGGCCGGGACTGGTATGACTTCGTCTGGTATGTCGGGCGGGGGACCGAGCTCGATTTAGGCCATCTCGGAACCAGGATGCGCCAGAGCGGGCACTATGATGAGGAAGCAGATCTGGACGAAGCGAGCTTCAGGCGCCTTCTGGCGGATAAAATATCCGGACTGGATGTTGCCGATGCTCGATCTGATGTTGAGCGATTCATCCGGGAACGCTCGACCCTGGAGGTCTGGTCGCAGGAGTTTTTCTCCGCGGTTGCAGAGAGAGTCGTGATCCTGTGATTTCCCCGGTTACCACCTTATAGGCGGTTCCGGCTTGTTCCCCAGGATCGTCTCGATCCGATCCATGACCTCGTCGGTCAGTTTCGGCAGCAGGTCCATCGCCTTCAGGTTCTCGGTGACCTGTTCCGGTTTCGATGCTCCCAGGATCACGGTGGAAACGTTCGGGTTCTTGAGGCACCAGGCGATAGCCAGCAGCGCCCGGTTGGTCCCCAGGTCGTCGGCCACCGACTTCAGCTCTTCCGCCTTGGCGATCTGGGCTTTCCCTTCGTCGGACAGGATCCGGTCCTTCAGCCAGCCGTAGTCCGGCAGGGTCAGCCGGCTCCCTTCCGGGACGCCATCTGTGTACTTGCCGGTGAGCACCCCGGAGGCCAGGGGGGACCAGATGGTGGTGCCCAGCCCGATCTCCTCGTACAGCCGGCGATACTCTCCTTCGAACCGGTCCCGGTGCAGCATGTTGTACTGGGGCTGCTCCATGGTCGGCGGGGTCATGTTCTGCTGCCGTGCGATACCGTACGCCTGCATGATCTGGTCGGCGGGCCATTCGGAGGTTCCCCAGTACAGAATCTTGCCCTGCTGCACCAGGTCGTGCATCGCCCGGACCGTCTCCTCAACCGGGGTATCGAGATCGGGCCGGTGGCAGAAGAACAGGTCCAGGTAATCGACCTGCAGCCGGTTCAGGGCGGCGTGGCAGGCGTCATGGATATGTTTCCGGGAAAGGCCGCGCTGGGTCGGAAGATCCCCGCCCCAGTACACCTTGCTGGAGACGCAGTAGCTGTCCCGTCTCCATCCGGCCTTCTTGAGGGCCTGTCCCATGATGATTTCCGACTCGCCTGCAGCGTAGACCTCGGCGTTGTCGAAGAAGTTGATCCCGCCGTCGTAGGCGATTTCCATCGATTTCAGGGCCGGATCGACCCCCATCTGGAAATGGAAGGTGACCCACGACCCGAACGACAGGGCGCTGACTTTAAGACCGGACGATCCGAGACGACGGTATTCCATGGCGGACTCCTAAATGGGGACATTGCACTTTAATTCAGACGACCTGGCTCTTCCAGCTTCCCCTGCGGAACATCCAGGCGGCGATGAGGGTCAGGATCGATTCGGCGATGGCGATGGACCAGAATACGCCCTGAGGTCCGAACCCGGTGGACCTGGACAGCCACCAGGCCATGGGGATCTGGATCATCCAGAAGCTGATCAGGTTGATCCAGGTCGGAGTCTTGGTGTCGCCGGCGCCGTTGAAAGCCTGGGTGAACACCATCCCCCAGGCGTAGAACATGTAGCCGTAGCTCATGATCCGCAGGGAACTGGCGGCGATCAACAGCGTGTCCGGGTCGTCGGTGAAGATCCGCACCATCAGCCCGGCGGTGGCGACGAACAGCACCGTCACGAACCCGAGGAAGACCATGTTGTACTTCCCGGTGAGCCAGACCGCCTTCTCCGCCCGGTCCGGCCGTCCGGCCCCCAGGTTCTGTCCCACCAGGGTGGCGGCGGCGTTGGCCAGCCCCCAACTGGGGAGCAGGGCGAAGATGACGATCCTTATGGCGATGGTGTACCCGGCGAGAGCAGCGGAGCCGAATGGTGAGACCAGGCGCATCAGGACGACCCAGCTGGCGGTGGCGATGAGGAACTGACCGATCCCGCCCAGGGAGATACGCACCAGGCGGAACAGCACCGGCAGTTTCAGGGTGAAGGCGACCTGCCGCAGGGAGATCCGTCCTTTCCCGGAGTAGAGCATGTAGAACTGGAACAGAACGCCTGTACCCCGGCCGATGGTGGTGGCAATGGCCGCACCGCCCACTCCGAGTTCGGGAAACGGGCCCAGGCCGAAGATCAGGCAGGGGTCCAGGACGATGTTGATACCGTTGGCGATCCACAGCGCCCGCATGGCGATGGCCGGATCGCCGACGCCCCGGAAGATGGCGTTGTTGAGGTACAACAGGACAATGACCACATTGAACCCGAGGAGGATCCTGGTGTACGGCACGCCGGATTCGATCACGGTAGCGGAGGCGCCCATGAACTCCAGGAGTTTCGGGGCGTAGATCCAGGAGGGGATGCCGACCAGGGCGGAGACGCCGATCCCGAGCCAGATCGCCTGTACGGCGGCGGTAGCGGCCGCTTCCG
>JACXWD010000042.1 GCA_014764515.1 Candidatus Polarisedimenticola svalbardensis
GCGATCCTTGACGATACAGGGGATTTCCGTCCCGGGATGGACGCGGCGGACCAGGCCGGGGTGCTGGCGCCGCTACTCGAAGGAGCACTCACTAAAGATGATGTTCGGGCCCTTGCGGAACTGGCAGGACTCCCGGTGAAGGACAAGCCGGCTGCGGCTTGCCTGTCCTCCCGGATTCCGGTCGGCTCCCGGGTGACCCCGGAACGCCTGGCCCAGGTGGGCGAGGCGGAAAAAATGCTTAGAAAATTGGGCTTTGTTCAGTTCCGTGTGCGGCACCATGATGAAATCGCCAGGCTGGAACTGGATTCCGACGGCAATCGCCTGATCCAGGACGGTGAGGTTCGCCGCCAGGCTGTAGAGGCTGTGAAGGCTGCCGGGTTCCGCTTCGTGGCTATGGATCTTGAAGGGTACCGCACAGGCAGTCTGAACCCGGAACCCCGGGAAACCGGCAAACTTTACCGGATCGGGCCTGCGTCGGACAGTGGCCAGTAGCGGAAAAACACCCGTCCGCGGACAGCTTGCCGGGGAACGGGGCCGAACCGCCTGCTGTCCACGCTGTTGCCGGGATTGTCACCCAGGACGTGGAGATACCCCGGCGGCGGATTGCCTGCGGACACCCTTTTCACCATGAGGACCGAACCGGGACCCCTGAGAAGGACCGGTTCCCCGACAACCGGAGCACGGTTGCGGTAGGACCACAGGTCCACCAGGACCCTGTCCCCGGATCGTAGCGTGGGAGACATGGAATCTCCATCGACGGTCCACGGGATCGCCACAAACCGTGTGCACAGGGCGATCAGCACCAGCAGGACCGTCAGGGTCACCGCCAGGGTCAGGATCAGGTTCTTCTCTCGAAAGACCATTATTACGGCGTTTTTTCAGGATCCAACCAGTCCCGCAACCCCTCTCCTGCCAGGTTGCAGGCCAGGACGGTCAGGAACAGGGCCGAACCGGGGAACAGAGCCAGCCACCACGCCTTGTCCACGTGGTGCCTGGCCTCGGTGAGAAGGGATCCCCAGGACGGGGTCGGAGGTTGTATCCCCAGTCCAATGAAGGAGATAGCCGCTTCGAGGGTAATCGCCCCCGCTACGGTGAAGGCGGTGGTCACCAGGACCGGGGCCAGTGCTGCAGGGAGGAGATGCCTGAAAACGATCCGAAGGTGTCCGGCGCCGCTGGCCCGGGCCGCCGCAACCAGGTCCGACCCGGTCAGCCGGAGGAACTCTCCCCTCAGGTAACGGGCGATAGGGATCCAGGCGGTCAGGGCGATCACCGCCGCCAGCTGAACCACGTCCGGGAGCCGCCTCAACCATGCAGGGCCGGCGGCCAGGAGGGCCAGGAGCAGGAGCAGCGTCGGAAAACAGAGTACCGCTTCAATGATCCGGGAAATTACCCCATCCACAGAACCTCGCAGGTATCCGGCGGCGGCACCCAGCGGTATCCCGGCCAGCAGGGCGAGAAAGGCGGAGAGCAGGCCGACAGCAAGGGAGATCCGGGCCCCGTGGATGACTCGGGCGGCAAGGTCCCTCCCCAGGCCATCGGTTCCCAGCCAGTGCTCGATGGACGGGGGAGCCAGCACCTGTTGCAGATCAATCCTGGACGGGTCGCCTGTAAGCCAGGGCGCCGCCAGTCCGGCAGCGCTGATTATGGCCAGGAGCAGTAGTCCGCCCACCAGCGAACGGGACGGTTGTCGCCGCCTAGCCACGGCGCACCCGGGGGTCCAGAACCAGGTATCCCAGATCCGCCAGAAGGATGCCGGCCAGGGTCGCCGTCCCGGACAGCAGCGTCAGCGCCATGATCACCGGGATGTCCCGCTGGAACACCGCATTGACGAACAGGCGTCCCAGGCCTGGGATGGCGAAGATCTCCTCGACGATCACCGATCCGCCTACCAGGGCCGGCAGGATGAATCCTGCCAGGGTCAGCATCGGCACCGCCGCCTGGCGGAACCCGTGGCGCACCACCACCGACCACTCGGACATCCCCCGGGCCCTGGCCGCCCGCTTGACCTCGGCCTGGGCCCCTTCCAGCAGGTTGGCGCGAACAAACCGGGACAGGTACGCCAGACCGCCATACCCGAGGCAGACTACGGGAAGCACCAGGTGGGCTGCCCGGTCGGCCATGCGCAGCCACCACGACAGCTCCTGGGCGTCGGGTCCGGCGATACCGTACAGAGGCAGCCAGCCCAGGCGGACGGCGAACAGTATCTGTAGAAGAAGTCCGGCCCAGAAGACCGGGATGGCGTACAGGCCGTAGGTCGAGGCGCCGGCCCAGCGATCCAGTGCCGAACCGGGGCGCCAGGCTGCAAGGGCGCCCAGGGGAACCGCCAACCCGATCATGAACACCAGCGCGAACAGGTTCAGTCCGAAAGTAATCGGGAGCCGTTGGAGGATCTTGTCCCGGACCAGGGTGCGGTCATGGAATGAGCGCCCCAGGTCGCCACGGGCCAGATCGCCGAACCAGAGAAGGAGCTGACGGTGGAGCGGCTCATCCAGATGGTAGAGATCACGGATCGCCTGCTCCCGTTCCGGTGAGATGCGGTGGAACGATTCGGCGTCGCTGGCTCCGGACAACGGGTCGCCGGGAGCCAGGTGAGCCAGAAGGAAGACCGTCGCCAGGACCAGGAGCAGGGTGGCGGCCGCCTGCCCGGTGCGTCGCACCACCTGCCGCAGGAGAGAAGGGCTGGGCCGTCGCATCACCGTTCAGTCGCCGTCGCCGGCCCGTCTCCAGGAACGGGGGCCGGGCCAGTGCCGCCACAGGTCCAGGGGGGACGGCTCCAGGCCGGTCAGGTCCGGCTTGTGCAGGACCGGGCTGGCGAAGTGGAACACGCACCCCAGCGGCTCCAGCTCGTAAAGTCTCTGCTGCAGCCTGTGGTAGGTCGCCAGCCGCTTCTCAGGGTCGAACTGTTCCCGCCCCTGTTCCAGGAGCCGGTCCACCTCAGGATCGTTCAGACCGAAAAAGTTGAACCCGACCCCCCCCCGGGCGGTGGAATGGTACAGCTCGAACTGATCGGGGCTCGGAGACGAGAAGGATAAAGTCGCCATGACCGCGTGGAAGTTCCCCGCGTTGCGCCGCTCGAGAAATGCACGCCATTCCAGGCTTTCGATTTCCATCACGATGCCCAGATCGGACCAGGATTGCTGCATCCAGGCTGCCATCCTGGGGGCGATCTCCTGGCTGCCCCTGGGATAAAGCAGGGTGAACCGAAAAGGCCTGCCGTTCCGGTCCAGGATGCCGTCACCGTTACTGTCCGCCCAGCCGGCCTCTGCCAGAAGCGCCGCTGCCCGGTCCGGGTCGTACGGCCTGGGGGAGAGGGAAGGATCGGCCCAGTGGGTGTCGGGGTGGTAGGTGGTCGTCCCGGGCCGGGCCAGGCCGTACAGCACCGTATCGATGAAGGTATTCCGATCCAGGGCCAGCATCATCGCCTTGCGGGTTTCCGGATCGGTGAACGGGCCGGCCGGGTCCTGATTCCAGGCCAGGTACCAGACGTTGAGCCTTGAAAAAGTGAACCGGTCGAGATGAGCCGCAGACTCCGACGTTCTGGATTCCCGCCAGATCGGTGGCGATACCGAGAGCAGGTCCACTTCGCCGGTGAGCAGGGCCTGGTATGAGGTGCGTTCGTCGGGAATAATCCGAAATTCAATCCGATCCAGGCCGGGCCGGCCGTCCCAGTAGTCGTCGTTCGCCTCCAGAACCACGGACTGTCCCGGTGAATAGCTGACGAACCGAAACGGCCCGCAACCGATCGGGTGGGCGGCGAACTCCGATGTCAGGAGATCCTCCTCCGGTGCGATGAGGTGGGCCGGCAGGATCGGGATTGTCCAGCTCTCGAGAAAATCCGGGTTCGGTTTTTCATATTCGGCCACCACAGTGAGCCGGTCCGGGGCTGTCAGTGCAACCAGCCTTTCGAACTGCGACATGTAGCTCCTGGCTTCAGTAGCCGGTTCCCGGGCCTTGGAGATGGTCAGGAGAACGTCCTCCGACGAGAACGGTTCACCGTCATGCCAACGCACACCATCTCTCAGGTGGAAAGTGACGGTCCGCCCATCGGAAGAGAGCTCCCAGGATGTGGCCAGCCGGGGAACGATGCGCAGTTCGTGGTCGTACTGGACCAGGCTGTCGGTTATCTGCATCCCTATCAGTTCACTGTTGCGGTCATTCTTGCCCACAGGCGAGAGGGTCAACGGATCGGTAGGCAGCACCGCACGAATTTCAGCCGATGGGGCGGGGGTGGGGGATCCGCAGGCGACCATGAGAACCAGGGCGGCCATCAGCAGCGCCAAGCTTGAGAGCAAACGGATTTTCATAAAGGGAAGTCTACTGCGGTGGAGGGGTCGTGGTCCAGCACCGCAGACGCAGGATGCGGCACAGTTACAGCGGTTGTTCCGTCACATTCCCGGCCCCGTCCGTCACTCGTACCGTCCGTTCCAGGGCTGCGCCGCCGTCGGTAGCCGGGATCAGGAATATCTCGGTAACCGAGTCGGCAACTCCGTCCACGGGGTGGCCGAGGTACAGCAACCGGCCGCCTGCCAGTATCTGGACGCGGACGACAGGAGAGAGACGGTCGGTGGCGGTGAGGACCAGGCCGTCCGGGCCGGGAGAAATCTCGACCTCGGGAGGCGTGCGGTCCACCGGGATGGTGAGCCCCTGCTCCCACCGGCTCCATAACCCGTCCTGCCAGCTGTTGTCGTGGTGGTCGCCGGCCCGGGCCCGGATGCGGTACAGCCCTTCCGGAAGGCTGCCGGTATCCCAGGTTCCGCCTCCCGGTGTTGGGAGGATCGGGGCCGTGGTCCAGTCGCCGCCTCCGTCGGCGCCGTACTCCACCGTGACCTCCGGTGTGTCGCCGTCCGGGTCAACGGCGACCCAGGCGAACCGGCTCAGTCCGGGGGCGGGGGGGGCGTCCTGTGCTATCCCGAACGAATCGAGAACCGGAGGCCTGTTCCCGGGATGACGGGCCAGGGTGATACCGGAGGCCGAGGCTCCGGTTGCACCGCCCGGTATGCGAAGTCGCCACTGCAGGAAGCGACCGTCCGGGCTGCCGTCGCCTCCGATGCCTGAAAACGTACGTGTCGGGGACCATGCAGACCAGGTCCGGTCGGGGAGCGGCCCGTTGCCGGTCCGTGTATAAAATTCGACCTCCCCAGGCAGTCCGCTGCCGCTCCAGCGCACGGCGCCCCAGCGGGAGACGACGCCGGCATCAAGAACCGGGGAGAGGTACACACCAGGCTCCCGGTGGGCCCAGTCCAGAGCGTACGGTGTTGCAGGGTTGCTGGTGGCCACGGCCAGGCTGCCCTGCAACGGCACGATCGCACTGGCCATGCCCTCGGGGAGAGCAAGCAGGAGGGTCGCTCCCGCCGTTTCGCAGCGATACAGCCGGGCCGGGCTTCCGGTGCCGAATACGACCCGGTCCGCGCCATCGGCAGACATGGCGAACGGCCTCTCGGTTGCGGATCGCCACAGCTCCCGGAAATGACCGTTCGGCAGGATCCGTATCACCCGTCCCGTGACTCGCGCAGGTGGTCTTCCCGCCGGGGGCGTCAGGCCTTCGATCTTTCCTTCGATGACGGCTGCGGCCTGTTCCTCCAGCACTTCCACCCGGCTGCCCCCGGCGCCCTGTGAAAGTTGACCCGGTATTCTGAACCGGACCGCCGCCGGTTCCTGCCCCTTACCGGCTGCCGCCATGAGGGCCGCCAGCACCGAACCGTCCTTCTCTATCGCGATACCACTGACCTGATCCAGATCGTCGTCGTAAAGCACCAGGCCGTGACCCTGAGGATCGATGCGATAGAGCATCCCCCTGCCGCCTCCTCCGGCCAGAAGATCGCCTTGGGGGTGGAGCGTCAGCCGGACCAGGTGGGGCTCCTGGGCCTGGAACAGTTTTTCCGCCGTTCCTCTGCGGTCGATCTCGAACAGGATGCCGTTCTCCCCGGTGGCGGCGAACACACGTCCGTCGGTTGCCACCGCAAGATCCCAGATGTACCGTTCGCCCAGCTCGGCCCACAGGGAAGCAGAGCCTGCCGGATCGATTCGGTAAATTCGGCCTCCCGGACTCGCGCCGGCCAAAACGGTTCCGTCGTCGAGAACGGCCAGAGCCGTCACCATCGGTTCCGGAAGTTCGGCCAGTTGTTCGGGAGCGCGGCCGGGCCGGATACGGTAGACCGTTCCACCCGGGCCGGTTCCCACATACGTGGTGCCGTCTCCGGTGGTGGCCAGGCTCCAGGCTCTCGCGGCGCCTTTGAGACCTTCGCCCGGGGCCAGATTTCGTGCGGAGGGCGCAAGGGTCAGGCGGCCGTCACTGCCAACGGCGATGCCGTCCAGGTTGCCTCGGAGCAGGCGATCCACCGTTTCGGTGTGGATCACCGTTCCTCCGGCTGCGGCCGCGGTAGACAGCATCAGCATGGCGGTTCCCAGGATTGAAAGCCGGTTCATCAGTCGGCCTCCAGCTCCAGGACCGCCGTCACCAGTCCCTGGACTTGATACTTCACGGGGAACGAGGTCTCCGCGACAGCCACAAAGGTCGTCGGGGCGCCTTCCGTACCGGTCAGACCGGAATCGAGGAGCGCGACGGCGGAGGGCGGCAGGTTCGGCAGCAGGTTGCCGGCCTGGGAACGGATCGCGTCCGGTCTGGTGGCCAGCAGGAAGATCTGGTCATTTTTCCGGAGTGTGTTGATCAACCGGATGAACTGGTCCAGGCGATGGGGGAGCACCTGCTGGGCCATGGAACTGCCGGACCGCTGCAGATCCAGCACACCGCCGGCCTGGATGCGCAATTTCCCGGATGCAGCCCCGGCCGGGAGGACCAGGTCCGTTGTCAGGGCGATGTCCGGGCCTCGCCACGGCGCCACGGTCACCGTTGCGCGAACCGTTTCCCCCGGCCGCGCACTGTATCGATCGAGTGTCAGCCCGGTAACCCGGCCGGTGCGCAGGTCCGGCTCCTGCTCAAGAACCAGGTTGATGCCGGCGATGGCCGGTGTCTCCCATTCGTTGTTCATCAGCAGGTGAAGGATGTACGCCGGAGTCCCGGCCGCAAAGAACTGGGAATCGGCGCCGGCGAACAGGTTGGCGAGAGAGACGTCGTCCTGCCCCTCCAGCTTGATCACCGAGCCGGCCGCCAGCCGGAGGGTGGAGGCTGCGCCTGGCCGGTCCTTGTCCGCCAGGATGCCGCTGATTGTGTAGAACACCAACGCCGGCGCCAGCATCGGATCATCGGCTACGTCAAAGGAGTAGGTCTGTTGCCGGCTGCCGTCGGCATATCTCAGCCGAACCGGTATCATCGCCGGACGTGTGCCGGTGAGGCCCTGGATACCGGAGGGCCTGTCCTGGCGCAGGGCGCCGACTTCCTGCAGGGTCCGGGTAATCCGTGAGGAGATCTGAAGGCTGGGGAGGAGCGCTTCCACACGGGCGGCGGTCATGGGCAGATCGACATGGCCCAGCCGGAACATCGGATGGCCAAATGCCAGCACGTTGTTTCCGTCCACCCATGTGACGGTGCCGGTTGCAGCGATTTCCACATCCCCCCGGACCAGCTTGACGCCGACTGCCGAACCGGGCTGGAGTGCCCCGCCGTCCTCTTTGCCCGAGCCCCCGCTACCCTGGAGGGGCACCATGCCTGCCTGGCCGAACCGGTTCGCCAGGGCCTGGTAGCCGCCAGGACCGAATCCGGAAAAGGAAACAGGCAGGCTCGGCTGTGCGCCGGCATTCCGGCCCACCAGGTCGGTGAGCCGCTCCCTGAAAAAGATCTCCAGGCCGGTGGATCGGGAAAGCAGGTCCAGCCCCGGGTTGCCGGGCAGCCTCGTCAGGGATCTTGAGTCGCCGGACGGGCCGGCCGCACCGGTCATGGTCAGCATTTCCGCGATCGGCGTGATTCCGGCGATCGGTTCCCGGGCGAACCCCCATCCATATGCCAGTGCGCCTGCAAGCCGGCCATCGATGTAGATCGGCGATCCGCTCATGCCTGCCAGGATGCCGGTCTCCTCCAGCGGACCGCCGGAGCAGCGGGCGAGGATCATGTTGCGATCCGGACCGATTCGCGGGAGCACCCCGATGATCTCCACCTGGAATTCGGAAATCTCGGTGCCCTTAAATACGGTCAGGCCTGTCCCGGTCATGCCGGGCCGGATCTCATCGAACGGGATGATCGGGGGCGGTTCTGCGCCAGCCGCTGGAGCAAGCGCCACCGCCAGCAAAAGAGCTGTGATTATCTTGAGCAGGCCGATCCTCACATCCTCTCGGGAACCTCGATTCCCATCAGGCCGAGCAGGTGAATCATACCGTCGTGGTACAGCCGGATAATGGCGGTTCGCACTGTGCGCACCCGTTCGTCTTCCTCCTGCACCACCGGATAACGATGATAAAAGGAGTTGAACGTCTGCGCGAGGAGGTAGGCATGTTTGGCGGCCAGAGCAAGCTCCAGGCTGTCCACCGCCTGGCGCAGGACCGCAGGCACGCGTGAGAGCATAAGGGCGAGGTTCCAGTGGTCCGAGAGCGCCTCTTCCTCGAGCACGTTGAGATCGGCAATCCCTGCCAGCCGGCCGGCTTCCACCTGATCTTCGCCGAACCGCTCGGCTACCTTCCTGAGGATGTTCCGGGCGCGAACAATGGAATACTGCAGGTACGGGCCGGTCTCGCCTTCAAACGCCAGGGCTGCGTCCAGGTCGAAGGCGACGACCCGGTTTCGAGAGAAGCGCAGCATGTAGTATCGCAAGGCTCCTACGGCGATCCGCCGGGCCGTGTCTTCAATCTGGGCCCTGTCCATGTCCGGGTTACGGTTGCTGACCTCCACCGTGGCACGCTTCACCAGGGTGTCGATCAGGTCGTCGGCCTTGACGCCAAGCCCTTTCCTCCCGGACATCTCCAGGAAGGATTTGCCCAGCTCTTCCTCGCTCAGTTCCCGCTCCGGAAGAAGCGCCTTGACCGCCGCAGGGGTCAGGGCGACCATTTCGTAGGCGAAGTGAATCGAGCGGGACGCCTCCTCCGGGTGGCCCAGGCTTAGAAGCCCCTGGGCCACAACGCGCTGGAGGTACGACTGCCGGGTGTCGATGACGTTATAGACCGTATGGCCTTTCCCGAACGCCGGGTGGCCCTGTTCGCCGCCGTCGGCACAGCTGGACCATACCGGGTAGAGCGGTTCCGAGGGTGACCAGTCCAGGTGGCGGTAGTGGAACTCGCGATGCAGCAGCCCGAACTTCCACATCTGATAGGCGATATCCTTGCCGACGTAGGTTACCGTCCCGTTGGAGCGCACGATGACCTTCTGATCCTCGCCGGATCCTTCCTCCGCTCCGTGAAGATCCATGACCCAGCAGCCGTCGTTCTTCCCGCCCTCGATCTTGTGGATCGCCTTCTTGTCCTTGAGCAGGCCGAAAGCGTCTTCCCAGAAATTCAACGCCAGGATATCGCTTTCTTTGGGGAGCACGTCGTATCGGATACCAAGGCGATGCATGGTGCCGAGATGGTGCCTGGTCATCCTGTGGGCGATGAAAGCGGCCAGTTCCGCCAGTGGGTTGTTGCCTTCTTCCATGGCGTGGAGCGTGGCGGCCCGCTCGTCGAGGCGAGCCTTGTCTTCCTCGTACCAGCGGGTGACCTCGGCGTACAGGTCCCAGCTCAGGTAGTCGAACCGGGCTCCATCCTTCTCGAGGCGCTCTTCGGAAAATCGTTCCCTGACCTCGGCCGGTTCCATGCCCCGGATGTGTCTGAATCCGACCACCAGATCGGCGACCTGGACACCGGTGTCATCGATGTAGTTCTGGACCTCAACCTCGTGTCCAAGCTGCCGCAGGTAAAGGACCAGGGTATCGCCCAGCACCGCGTTCCGCAGGTGTCCGATGTGAGCTGCCTTGTTCGGGTTGATGTTGGTGTGCTCGACGATGATTTTTCCCGGGATCGCTCCAGCCGCCGCCCTTTCGTCCACCAGCCAGCGTCCCAGGAACAGGTTTCGCTTCAGGAAGGCGTTGAGGTAGCCGCCACCGGCAACTTCCAGTTTCCGAAAGTGCTCTCCCGGGACGAACGCGCCGGCGATCGCTTCGGCGATGGCCCGGGGCGCCCTCCGGGCCACCCGTGCCAGCTCGAAACAGACGGGGGAGGCCAGGTCGCCCATGGCCGCGCTGGGTGGATACGTCAGCGGTACGTTTTCGGGGTCGATATCGAGGGCGGTCCGGCAGGCTTCACGGATCGCTGCCTGCAACGCTTGTTCGGGACTGCTGGTTGACACGGCTCGTGGCTCCTGGGAAAGAGCGCACTATATCGCAATTCGCCGGTTTCGTGTCAGGGTGAGGGGATGGCGGAAGCGACGGTGCCCGAGCGGCTCGCCAGACCGTCGCGGGTGATTCCTTCAAGGTGGTAGACGTAATTCAGGCCTGTTTCGGCGGTGCTGTCCATGTACTGGTAGGAGGTTGCCGACGACAGATCTCCGATGGCGGGTACCCATATCGGATTGATCCGCACCGGCTGACCACCTGCCTCCGGAACCCGAAGGATGTTGAAGCCGATCAGGTCCTGCTCCGATTCGGTTTCCCAGGAGATCAGGATTCCCGCCGGATCATTTTCGGAAGGCAGTGCTTCCAGTATGTTCAGCTCAAACGGATAGGCGGCCTCACGATGGGCTGCCCAGGTGTAGCGCTGGCCGCCGGAGGGCTGAGGATTGAGGTTCCGTATAAGGAGCATCGCCTCCTGCATATCCGCAAGGGGCAACGTGGCCTCTCCGCGTCCGTCGGTTCCCAGCGCGAACGGCACCCGATGCATGCTTCCGTCGCCCCGGACCAGGAGCACGTCGGCCTCCCAGTCGGTTCCCAGTTCTCCTTCGAACCTCAAGACCAGGCCGCCGGTGTCGGCGCCGTCACTTCCCAAAAGAACCTGGGTGGCGCCCATGGAGGCTACCGGGGCGTCGGCGTGGACCGAAAGCGCCGGATAGTTCTCGGCGGTGGAGGCGAAACGAGGTTCGCTCATGATGTGAGCAAAGTTGAGATGGCGTCCCGTGGACCGTGTCCCGGTCAGAACTGCCCAGAGGTGGAAGTCGCGGAACGCCTGCCTCAGGCTGTAGCCGGCGGCTCGACGGACTCCCAGTTCCAGCGCTTCCTCCGTGGTTTGGCGCCGCAGCTCCTCAAGTGTCAGCCGTACCGCCTCCTGGCCGAACGCCTCGTCCAGATAGAGGAACCACAATGCGTTCCCGGCGGACAACTCCAGGTTCCCGGAACCAAGGCCGTCGCTCAGATGGTCTCTGCGATGCTCCAGAATTCTTCTTTCCGCCATGGTCGGGTAACCGGTGCGCCGGATGCCGGTCCATGTGGCGAACGCCTCGGCCCACCCTGCAGGGATGGGAGAGGTTCCTGCCAGAGCCGCCGCATGGGCATATTGGTGAACTGCGGCCCGGGCCAGCGCTTCGCCTCTGGCGGGAAAGTTCAGAACCATCACCAGGTTCGAGTCACCGGTTACCGGGACGAGATAGCCCTTGGCTCCTGATTCCACCGGCGCGAGAACAATCGTGATTCGGCCTGGAACAGGCAGACCGTACCCTTCCAGCAGGTGACGGGTTTGGAGGAGCGCTTCCTCGAGATGGGTGAGCACCTTCTGGAGCCTCGAGTCCGACAGGGCTCCGTTATGGCGCGGGATAAACACCCGGGTTCCCTCAGCAAGCTCCAGGTAGCGGTCCGGGTCGGACGGCAGGTCGGGCCGCAGGGCCTCAAGGGCGGCTCGGGCCGCCTGGCCTCCGGCCTGACCCGCCTGATGGAGAGACTGGGCCATCGGTGTGAGGCAGGGGACTGCGACCTGTCCCGGCCGGAACGGGAGTTCCCTGCCGGGAGCCGCCAGGTCGGTCTGGGCTGTTGACGGCAGTGCCATAAGCAGCAGGGCCGCAAGGCACAGCACCCGGAATGCCGGGTTTCCTGGCCGCAAGTTCATGCCTGACCGTCCGTAGCGCACACCGAACCCTCATCCTGCCTGGTGGAATTCGACCAGCCAGATCTAATGAATATAGGGGCAGGTGCGGATACCGTCAAGTGGAACCTGTTGGAAAGGCAGGAGATAGCTATTCTGCTCGCAGTACGACGACGGTGATGTTGTCCTCGCCTCCCCGGGCGTTTGCCGCTGCGATCAGCTCATTGCAGGCGACTTCGGGGTTGTCGGCGTGTTTCTCGAGGATGGTTTGGATCTCCCCGTCCCGGAGCATGGTGTTCAAACCGTCCGAACAAAGGAGGAACAGGTCGTCGGGCTGTATCGGCTGTTCCAGGAGGTCCACATCGACTTCGGCGCGGTTTCCCAGCGCACGTGTGACGATGTTGCGCCAGGGGTGGCGCTGGGCGTCTTCGGCGGACAGCAGGCCGAGTTTGACCTGTTCATTCACCCAGGAGTGGTCGCTGGTGAGCCGGCTCAACTGGCCACCGCGGACCAGATAGGCCCTGCTGTCGCCAACGTGGCCGATAATGGCGCTGGTGCCGGAAATGGCAAGCGCCACCAGCGTGGTGCCCATTCCTTTCCATTCGGCATGGTCTTCCACCGATTCGCAGATTTTGCGATTGGCCTCACTGATCGCCTGGCGGATTGAAAGTGCGATTCGGGTCTTGCGCTCCTGCTCCGACCCTTCCCCGGTTGATTCCGGCCAGCCGTCCCGGCGGAGAGCTGCGGACAAGGTCTCGATGGCAAGCTGGGAGGCGACTTCGCCGGCGGCGTGGCCCCCCATGCCATCGGCAACGGCGTAAACACCGATCTCGGAGTCCACGAGATACTGATCTTCGTTGGATTCACGGCGTCGGCCGACATCGGTAGCTCCACAGACCTGATGACTCATCGGTGACTTCCCCTGTTGACGGCTCGGCGGGTTTTCGGTTTGTCCGGGATCTGGGATGCTCGCAACTCTTCCAGTTTCGCCAGTGCCGCAGGTTCCTGCGGGTCGGCTTCAAGGATTTCCTCAAGGAGGGCTTCGCCCTCCTTGACGTCGCCAACGTGCAGGAGGGCAAAAGCAAGGTTCATCTTCGGGATGATGTACTTCGGGTTGATGGACAGGCCTTTGCGGAACGATTCCACCGCTTCGCCAAGCTGACCCAGTTCGAAGAGGGTGACTCCGCGGAAGTTGTACAGGTCCGGGTAGAACGGGTTCAGTTCGATGGCGGCCTCGATCCGCGTCAGAGCCTGCTCGAAATCTTCTTCCTTGAGCAGCTTCAACGCCTTGCGATAGTGGTCTTCGAACAGGTCGGGAACGAACAGGAATGCCTGGTGGAACGCATCCCTGGCCGGACCGATCGAATCTTTGCGCAGCTGCTCGATTCCGGTCTCAAACGGTTCCCGGACCGTCTCGATCTTGATCTCGCAGGCGTCGCGGAATGCGTCCGCCGATTCCTTCGTCCGCCCCATGCCCAGCAGGCAGAACGCCTTGGCTACCCAGGCGTCCAGATACTTGCCATGATTCGCGATGGCATGGCCGTACTGTTCAACAGCCTCGGCGGGACGTTTAATCCTCTCCAGCGCCCGTCCGAACCGGTAGCGGATATCCGGATAGGTCGGACTGACTTGCACCGCCTGGGTATATTCGGCCAGGGCATCCTCCATCTCGCCACGATCTTCGCAGCGCTGAGCCGACTCAAGATAGGTCAGGGTGAGATAGTAGCCGGCTGTGCGACGATCACTGTCGGTGATGTTGTCGTCGGTGTCCAGCGCCTTCCTGAGGAAGTCCACCGCCTGCTTATACTCCTCCCGGTAATAGTGATAAATCCCGGACTTGACATGGTAATTGCCCAGGAGATTTCGTATTTCCTTGAGCAAGCGCATCAGTCTCCCCTCAATGTTTCTTGAACGAAACCTTCGAGCGCTGCTCTCGAAGGTCGCTGGTTTTCTTCGCCATCCGCCGGATGATCTCCGGGACGTTTTTATCCTTCGAAAGGAATTTCAGGTCCCGGTTGTTCAGCCTGACGATGAAGTTCGTGGAAATTCCCGGCGGGGTCCTGGGGTTGCGAACCAGGGCCAGGGTGACGGTATAGTTTTTGGTCCACTCCCGGTTGGCGCCGATCATCCTCAGAACCTCTTCGTGGACGTTCCGCATACCTGCGATCGACTCGACCTCTCCATCGGGCATCCTGGGGTTCTTAATGACGGAAAGTGCGACAACCCTGTTGGTGTCCCGGATCAGGATCGTCCTCTCCTCACGGCCGCCCTTCATGGCCAGGATCGCCTTCTGGGCCGTGTTCAGGGTCATGATTTTCTGGTACGCGCCCCGGATCTCCTCCGACGCATCAACATGCTGGAACTCATCCCCGCCTGCGATCTCGCTGGCGGTCATCAGTTCGCCGATGTCCACGTTCAGAATCCGGGCGACATCCTCGACGGTAAGCTCCGGCTCTTCCGGCTCGGCTTCCGGCTCTTCGGGTATCGGTTCCTTCGCCGCTTCCGCCGCTTCTTCCTGTCGTCCGGCCCGGGCGCGGGTTTCCTGGATCCAGCTGCGCTGCTCCGGACGAAGCGCTTCGTTGGCCAGGAGGCTGTCCATGAGATCCGGCATGGCCAGGAGGCGATCCTGGTTGGTCAGGAGCAGGCTCAGGATTTCAGGATCTTCCGAGCCGGCCAGTGCCTCAAGAGCTTCGGTGGGGGCCGATGCATGGTAGGCGACCCGTCCGGCCAGGTTGCTGTCGCCGCCGGCGACGGCGGCGTGGCTGAAGTAGGTGAACACTTCCGGTGTGCACGCCTCCGAGCCGAAGACTTCGGACAGGGCGTCGTCGTCCAGCCCGGCCAGGCTGGTGGCGGCGTCCTTCCGGATGGCCTCTTCGTCGTCTTTCAGGAGGAAGACGAACAGACGAACAAGCTCGGCACGGGAGATCGGCAGTGCTCCCCGGGCGGCTGCAGCCCTGGCCTGGGTCGGTGCTGTGCCCTCCAGTATCCGGGAGACGAGTTGTTCCATCGCGTTGGCCGCCATCACTCCGCCTCGCCATCCGGCGTCAGCCGGTACTGCCGCAATTTCACGCCGTCTTCTGCGGCCGGGGTCTGCTCGCCGCCGGATCTTGAAATCAGCAGCGCGCCGCCGTCATCTGCATCGATGAGGAGAAACCGATCGCAAAGGAACCCCAGAGTGACGCCTGCCGCCAGGCGATCAAGCATTTCAACATGGCGGTTGTCACAGTTCAACCTGCCGTTGGTCGGTCTCGCCAGTGTGATTTCGACTTTCAGGGGGGCCGGGGCCGTCGGAGTCTCCGTCTTCGGGACGACCACCGGTTCCGGTACAGGCGGCTTCGCCACCACCGTTTCCGCCTGCTCTTCGTCGCCTGCCGTGTCTTCGGAAAGCGGCTCGATCACGCCGTCTTCCTTTTCGGTCGAGATCGCTTCGATCTCCTGCGGTGCAGGGGGAACCGCCTGAACAGGATCATCTTTCCAGAATTTTCCGTAGAGCATCCAGCCGACCACCAACAGAATGATGACAGCCAGTACGGCGCCTGCAGCAAGCACGATACCTTTGCGGCGGCGGTCCGACGGAGGATCGTCCAGGCTCTCCACGGCAAGGGTGAACCGGTCGCCATAATTACCCCGCAGCGTCTCACCCTCCGGGGCAGTGTTGCGGTTGTGTTGGGCCTGTTCCTCGAGAAGGTAGGCGTTGACCATGGCCTCCTCGTCAACTCCGATATGCTCCGCGTAGGCCCGGACGAAACCTTTATTGAATACGCCACCGGGCAGGCGCTTGAAGTCGTTGTTCTCAAGGGCGTCCAGGTACCGAACATTGATCTTGGTGGATTCGGCGATCTCCCGTAGGGAGATCTTGCGGAGTTCACGCTCCCGTTTGAGATCTTCACCAAAGCTGGACATACAATTCCCCGGCGGCTGGTTCGGTACGAACCCCCCTGGATTCTAGGGACTGGCTCATCAGCCTGTCAACCGGCGCCTTCTCCGAGTAATTCCGCGATTTCATTCCTCTTCGCCGTCATGAAGCCGCCTGGCCTGGATCGCCACCACAGGAGGCAGGGAGCCTTCCCCCAGCAACCGCCGGACTTCCTTTTCCGGGAGGGTGGCCAGAACCGTCAGGGCGGTGTGTACCGGGGTCGATGGGTGGGCGACGATCATTGAGCGAACCTCGACCGGTTCGCCCCAGTGGTGGTGCTCCCCAACATGTCGCAACGCAGCGGGCGGGAGTCCCCGGTCTCGCAGAAAGTCAATCAAATCGGCGAAAGTTGTCTTGGGATTCCCCAGAACTGCTTCAAGAACCTGCCCTTCCCTCAGCCGGACCAGATCCGCCAGCACCGCCCGGGGCGCGATCCGGGCCAGAGCGATCTGTTCGCCAAGGGCCAGACGTTCCACCCGGAGAGCCAGTCGCCGCTCTGCAACCTTGCGGAAATGCGCCGGTACCATGGTATTGCTGCAGACTTGGGCCAGTCTGCGCCAGGGGAGCCCGTCCAGTTCTCCTATGCTGTACCTGCGGCCGTGATCCGATCCTGTCACCATGTCACTAAATATAGTGCCCACAACCGGATCAGGACAGGAAAGCAAGGGCGATGGCGTTATTCAATGCGTGAACGAGAAATGGGGCTGCCAAACTACCTGTCTTTAGCCGCAACCAGGCCAGGACCACGCCCATGACGGCCAGCGTCAGGACCAGGGCTATCCCGCCGGCGGCAAGGTGGAATGCTCCGAAGGCCGTCGCCGTTGCCGCGATCGCCAGCCATCGTGGCGCCCCGGCCAGAACCCTGGTCAGCAGCATTTCCCGAAAAAAAAGCTCTTCAACCGCCGGGGCCAGCAGAACCGCAACAAGGACAACGCCGATTGTGGCCGCCTGTCCGTATCCCAGATCCGGTGCACCGGTATATTCCTCCCCGAACCAGGCCCCTGCAGCTGTGCCGGCCATGTTGGCGAAAAAAACGATGACCAGGCCGGCGGCTGCCGGTGCGAGATCCCGGGGGCGGAGCGCCAGCGGCACCCGGGCCCGGAACAGGATGGCGATCAGGGCGCTGACCGCCAGGAATCCTGTGGTCGAGCAGAGGGCCAGCATAATGAACGGGTAGGGTTCCAGCCCGTTTTCGCCGAAACGGATCAGCTCGGCGCCACCGCATGCAAGGAGGGCGATCTGGGAAAGCAGGTTCGCCAGAAGCAGCGCAAACAGGGTGACAACCAGTCCTCCACCAACGCCGGGCAGGACAGCTCTCTCCAGGTTGTCGTGAGGATGTTCCATATCCGCTGCAACCTAACATAACGCCGCCTGCGGTGTGGTAGCGTAGTTCGGAACCTGCAAGGAGCTGCCATTGGATTCTCAGATGATGTTGATGCTCCCCTTGTGGTACGTGGTGTTCCTTTTGTCCATCACGGCTCATGAGGGCGCCCATGCACTGGTGGCCCGGATCGGGGGAGACGATACCGCCTACCTTGGCGGCCAGGTCACCCTGAACCCGGTGCCCCACATCATGCGGGAACCGTTCGGCACAGTGATCATCCCCCTGCTGACCTTTTTCATGCTCCATGGCGGCTGGATGATGGGCTGGGCCAGCGCGCCCTATGACCCGCTGTGGGAGGAGCGCTATCCCAGGCGAGCGGCGGCCATGGCGCTGGCCGGACCCCTGGCGAACCTGGGGTTGGCCGCTCTCGGTTTCATGGCGCTGAAGGCCGGCCTGGTTCTGGGGTGGTGGGAACCCCTGGGGGCCGGATTCGATAACCTGGTGGCGCCGGTGGAGGCGGGTAACGGCCTTGCCGACGGCGCCGGCAGGCTGCTCTCGGTTCTCATGGGTCTGAACCTGGTCCTGTTCGTGTTCAACCTGATTCCCATGCCGCCCCTGGATGGAGCCTCGGTGCTGTCAGGCCTGTTCGCGCCGGCCCGCCGGTTCGTGTTCCTCCTTCGAAGCAACGCACTGGGCGGCCTTTTGGGGATCGTCGTTGCGTGGAACCTGTTGCCCCGCCTCCTGCGTCCGGTATACGAATTTGTTCTGGGAATGTTGTGGTAGGAGAATGGAAATGAAGAAGACCGCTGTTGTCATCCTGGCCCTGATTGTGCTGGCCCTTCCCGCTATTGCAGAGGAGCAGCCGACGCTGACGATCCCCGAATCCGGTGTCGGATCCGGTGTGGAAGAACGGGCCCTGGTCGGTGTCTCGGACCGGTTCCGGGTGGGAGACCAGGTCTGGTTCTGGACCCGGGTAACCGGCGGGGCCGATGGTGATCGCATCCGTCACGTATGGCGGAAGGACGGCGAGGAAAAGCTCAGCGTCGGTTTGACCCTGGGCGGCGCTCACTGGCGCACCTGGACGCGGAAGACATTACATCCAGGTTCTGAAGGCGCCTGGACCGTAGAAGCCAGGGATGAAGAAGGCAATGTTCTCGCAACCACCGTCTTTGTTTGCGAGGCGCCGTAGGGTCACTTGCCTTCGGCCATCAGTTCCAGTTGGCGCAGGTTTTCGCGGTGGCCCAGAACCACCAGCACGTCTCCCTCCGCCGGCGCATATTCCGAGGGTGGGTTGAACTGCATGACCGCGTCCTTGCCCCGCACTCCGACCACGATGATGTTGAACTTGCTGCGCAGGGGCGCGTTCCTCAGCTCGACGCCGACCAGGGGTGAATCCCTGAGGAGTTTGACCTCTTCCAGGCCCAGGCTCTCGTCGCCCCACTGGCTGATCATGTCGATGAACGCGGTGACCGATGGATGCAACAGCTGCCGCGCCATGAGGCGGCCGCTGTTGAGGTAGACGTTCAGGACCCGGGTTGCGCCGGCGGCGATCATCTTGGCGTCGTTTTTCCGGTTGCAGGACCGGGTCACGATCGCCATGGCCACTGTCGCCTTACGATCCATGGGGACAGGCTAGCATGCGGTGTTCGGATTGGTACGGTGAAATAGAATCGTGGTCCGGCCGGTTTGCACCCTGGTAACGGGAGACATGTGATGAGGATTAAAAGCAGCCTGGTCCGCAACCTGTTGTGGGGGGCAGCCGCCGTGGCCCTGGTAGTGATCGTGTACGGCTTCCGAACCGGAGTACGCATCCGGTCGGCGGAAACGGCTCCCCGGGCCGAGGGCCTTGTTCTCGTGGATCCCGCAGGAGTACCGGTCTCCCTGGAATCCATGGCCGGCCGGATCGTCGTCGTCAACCTGTGGGCCTCGTGGTGCGGTTACTGCCGGATGGAGATCCCTTCTCTGAACGATCTCCACCACAGCTACCGGGAGCAGGGCGTGGTGGTGCTGGGGGTCAACCTGGAAGAAGGCGGCAGGGATGAACTGATGGCCAGGATCCTGGATCTCGGCATCGATTATCCGGTGGTGCGGCCGGCAGGGCCGCTGTCCGGTCCGTTTGCAGGCGGGTCGGCGCTCCCCCATACCTGGATCGTGGACCGGCAGGGGAGGGTGCGGGCGTCCCACTCCGGCTACGCCTCGGGGCGCTCACTGGAGAAGGCGGTGGTGAACCTTCTACGGGAGGACTGACACCGAGGCCGCCTGGATCTCCTTCGGCTGGAGAGCGGCCCGGTGTTTCCGGACCATTGCGGCCAGTTTCGGCCGATCATTTTCCGGCAACGGTTCCACCGGCGGGTTTCGGAACGACAACGGGTTTACCGCCCTGCCGGAGACCATCATGGTGTAGTGCAGGTGGGGGCCGGTGGCTCGGCCGGTGGCGCCGACGTACCCGATGACCTGGTTCTGCCGCACCTGCGCTCCGGCCCGGATCCCCTTGGCATAACCCCGGAGGTGGCCGTAGACCGTCGTGTACTCGGATCCGTGTCGTATTTTGATCGCTTTGCCCAACGCGCCGGACCAGCCGGCGGACGCCACACGACCGTCGGCGGCGGCAACCACCGGAGTGCCTGACGGGGCGGCGAAATCGACGCCGTGGTGCGGCACCACTTTCCGGGTTACCGGGTTCCGCCGGGCACGGGAGAATCCACTGCTGATCCTGCGGTAGTTCAAGGGAGACTTCAGGAACGTCTTGCGCAGCGGGGTGCCGTCTTCATCGAAGTAGTTCCCGGGACCATCGTCGCTCTCGACCCAGTATGCGGTGGAGCTCGCCTGTTCGCCCCGGTAGGTGGCGGCCAGAATACGGCCGATGCCGGCCGGGTCGCCGCTCCCGGCAAGATCGCCCCGAAACGGGGGCAGGTCGGTTGGTAGTTCACCGTACGAGAGGCGTTCATAAACGATCCGCACCTGGTCGCCCTTGCGAGGCTCCACCAGCAGGTCGATGTCCCACTGGAAAATATCCGCAAAGGAGGCGGTGAGGCCGACGGCTTCAGGCAGGCCGGCGAAGGTCTGGCTGACGGACTGTTCCACGATGCCGGTCTCGGTGCGTGTCTTCACCTCAACCGGGATCGCCACCTCCTCGAAGCCGGCCGGGTCGTCCGGAAGTTCAATTCTGATGAAGCGATCCGCCGCTGCCCGGACCGCCACCGCTACCGGTTCGCCGGCTGCACTCCGGCTCACGCTGAGACCTGCGCCGGCGGGGATCCGTCGCAAGTCCATCGCCTGACTCAGGCGGTCCAGGACGTTCAACCGCAGTTCGGTCTCGAACCCTGCATCCTGCAGCAGCTGGTCCAGGGTGCTGCCGCGACGCAAGGTCAAACGGTCGATGGTCAGGAGTGGCGCGGCCGGCGGGGAGGCGATGGCCGGTGTCGATTCCACAACCGGACTCCGTGCCTGGTCGGAGTCGCCACCTGTGCTGGCTACAAGCACGATCAGCATGGCGAGTATCGCTCCGGCAACGGCCAGGATTGTCTTTGTGCGCATGAACTCCCTCGGCCTCCCCGGCATGGACCGCTATCTCTCGTCGCAAGATGATACGCGTGGCGGAAATAATTGTCACATCATCCGGGGACCGAATATGATGAGTACATGGATAAAAAGAGGTTGGTTCTCGTCGGCTTGATGCTCCCTGTGTTGCTGGTCTCTGCCTGCAGACCTGCAGCGGACGGCTCCGGGGCCGACGGAGGAAGAGAGGGGCCGCTGGTGGTGGCCACTACCGGCATGATCGGTGACCTTGCATCGAAAATCGCCGGGGAGAGAGCCACCGTGGTCACGCTGATGGCCACCGGCGTGGATCCCCACCTCTTCCGTCCCAGCGAGGGAGACGTTCGCCGCATGGGATCGGCGGACCTGATCCTTTACAACGGCCTCCATCTTGAAGGCAAGATGGGGGAAATCCTCTCCCGTATGGCCCGGGGCCGCCTGGTGGTTGCCGTAGGCGATGTCGTCCCGAAAAGCGAACTGAGGGAGTTGTCCGGCTTCCAGGGGCAGCATGACCCCCACCTGTGGTTCGACGTCCGCTTGTGGTCACAAACCGTGGGGCCGGTGCTGGAAGCGCTGACCGGCCTGATGCCGGAGCATGGAAGTGAACTCCAGGCACGGGCGGACGGGGTGCTGGCCGGATTGCTGGAGCTGGATCGCTGGGTGGAGGAGCAGATCGAAGGCATCCCTGCAGATCGCAAAATCCTGGTAACGGCTCACGACGCATTCGGATATTTCGGCGATCGTTACCGGATCGAGGTCGTCGGACTGCAGGGCATCAGCACGGCGGCGGAGGCCGGCCTCCAGGACATGGATCGCCTGGTCGATCTGATCGTTGAGAGAAAGATCCCGGCGGTTTTTGTGGAATCGTCGGTGCCACGGCGGTCCATCGAGTCGGTTGTCGCCGCCTGCCACAGCCGGGGCCACCAGGTTCTGATCGGAGGCGAGTTGTTCTCCGATGCCATGGGACCGGCCGGCACGGAGGAGGGGACCTACGACGGTATGGTTCGCCACAATGTTCGCACCATCGCGGAGGCTCTGAGATGAGCGCTGCCGACATCGTTCCGACAACAGGCCTCCCGGCGGTGGAGGTCCACGACCTCACCGTTGCCTATCGCTCCAACCCGGTGCTGTGGGACGTGGATCTCAGGATCCCCGAAGGCCGGCTTGTTGCCATCGTAGGACCCAACGGCGCCGGAAAGAGCACGCTGCTGAAGACAGTCCTCGGCCAGGTCCGGCAGACCACAGGGTGGGTCCAGGTGTTCGGCGAAACATACGCCACCCGGCGATCCTGGGTCGGCTACGTTCCCCAGCGGGAGAGCGTGGACTGGGATTTCCCCACCCTTGCCCTGGATGTGGTGACCATGGGCCTCTACGGCCGGATCGGCTGGTTGCGGCGACCGGGAAAACGACACCGTGAGATCGCGCTTGCCTGCCTCGAGCGGCTGGGGATCGGACATCTGGCAAAGCGTCAGATCTCCCAGTTGTCCGGCGGGCAGCAGCAGCGCGTGTTTCTGGCCCGGGCGCTGGCTCAGGACGCCCGTCTCTACCTGATGGACGAACCGCTGGCCGGAGTGGACGCCACCACGGAAAAGGCGATCATGCAGATCCTGCGCGACCTTCGGGAAGAAGGACGCACCGTGGTTGTCGTGCACCATGACCTGCAGTCGGTCCCGGAATACTTCGACAACGTGGTGCTCCTCAACATGCGGCTGGTGGCGGCCGGTCCGGTGGATGAGGTGTTCACCGACGAAAACCTGCAGAGGACCTACGGGGGGCGATCCACCATCCTGACCCGGGCTGCCGATGCGATGTTCGCCTCCAAGGCGACCCGGAAGGAGTAGGCGGCGCGCCATGGAGTGGACCTTCACAGTTCGGATTGTTCTGGCCGGCTCGGCTCTCCTGGGCCTCACCGGCGGCGTTCTGGGCTGTTTTGCCCTCCTGAGGCGCCAGAGCCTGCTCAGTGACGCCCTGGCCCATGCCGCCCTGCCGGGGGTCTGCCTGGCGTTCCTGATCACCGGCAGCAAATCACCTGAAGTCCTTCTGGCCGGCGCCATGGTGGCCGGGGTTCTGGGCGCCTTTGCGATCCTGGCCGTGATCCGGAACAGCAGGATCAAGGAGGACTCGGCCATCGGGATCATCCTGTCGGTATTCTTCGGCGCCGGAATCGTGCTGCTGACCTGGATCCAGAAGCTCCCGGCGGGGAATCAGAGCGGCCTGGACCGTTTCCTGTTCGGGCAGGCGGCGACCATGGGCACCGACGACATCCGGTTGCTTTCGGTGGTGGCGGTCCTGGTCCTGTGTGCGGTGGTGCTGTTCTTCAAGGAGTTCAAGCTGGTTTCGTTCGATCAAGGCTTCGGCGTCAGCCTGGGACTCCCGGTCAAGTTGCTGGAGTTCGGCCTGACCGCGCTCCTGGTGCTGGTGGTGGTGATCGGGCTGCAGATGGTCGGTGTTGTCCTCATGGTGGCGACCCTGGTGACGCCGGCGGCGGCGGCCAGGCAATGGACCGACCGGCTGGGACTCATGCTGCTCCTGTCGGGCGGGATCGGCGCCGTGTCCGGATCGGTAGGCGCCCTGGCCAGCGCCACCCTTCCCCGGGTTCCTACAGGGCCTGCCATCGTCCTGGTCTCCAGCGTGATCCTTGTCTTTTCCCTGATGCTGGCTCCCCGCCGCGGGATGGTCTGGGCGATGCTGCAGGACCGGCAGGTGGAGCGTAGGATCCGAAGGGAGAACCTGCTGAAGGACCTGTACCTCGCCGGCGAGCGAGGTACGGGCTTCACATCCTGGGTCACCCTTCCGATACTCATGGGATACCGGGGGTTGACCGGCGCAGGGCTGCTCCGTAGCGCCAGACGGCTGGTGAAGAACAGTCATCTGGAACGGTCCGGGGATCAGCTCCGCCTGACGGTAGAGGGCATCCGGGAAGCGGCCAAGGTAGTTCGCAAACACCGTCTGTGGGAGTCTTACCTGTCACGCCGCCTCGAACTTCCGCCCGACCACCTGCACCGGGACGCCGAGATGATGGAGCACGCGCTGTCCGATGAAGTGGTAGATGACCTGGACCGCAGGCTCGGGTATCCGGAGTGCGACCCTCACGGCAAGCCGATCCCGCGAGAACAATCGTGAACGACACTTTCGTCATTTTGCTGGTGGGTTGCATGGTGGCGTCGTCGTGCGCCCTGGTCGGCACCTTCCTGGTGCTCCGCAAGATGGCGTTGCTGGGAGACGCCATCAGTCACTCCGTGTTGCCCGGGATCGCCATCGGGTTCCTCCTGACCCAGAGCCGTTCCAGTCTCGTCATGGTGGCCGGCGCCGGCGCCCTCGGGGTGTTGACGGTGTTCCTGGTGGAGCGGCTGCAGCGCACCGGCCGGTTGTACGCCGACGCATCCATCGGTGTGGTCTTTCCCGCCCTGTTCGCCGTCGGTGTGATCCTGATCAGTCGCTACGCGTCCATGATCGATCTGGATCTGGACTGTGTCCTGTACGGAGAGATCGCCTACACACCCTGGGACCTGGTAGTGGTGGCCGGGAAGACGGTGGGACCCCGGGCCGTCTGGGTCACCGGGTTGACCTTGCTGCTGAACCTGGTGGTCGTCGGTCTGTTCTTCAAGGAACTGAAACTGGTCAGCTTCGATCCCGGCCTGTGCGAGGCTCTCGGCTTCAGGCCTGTTCGCTTGCATTACCTGCTGATGGCGCTGGTTTCGGTGACGGTTGTGGCGGCGTTCGAATCGGTAGGCGCCATCCTGGTAGTGGCGATGCTGGTGGTTCCGCCCTCTGTCGCCTACCTGCTGGTGGACCGTCTGATCCTCATGCTGATTTCCGCAGTCGCCGCCGGATGCATCGCCGTGTTCGCCGGATACGGCCTGGCGCGGATGGTGGACGGCTCCATTGCCGGAGGCATGGCGGTGGCGGCCGGCGGGCTGTTCATTCTGGCGTTCCTGTTCTCTCCGAGGTACGGTCTTATCGCTACCTGGATCCGCGGACGGAGGGCCACCGGCAGTTCCGCCGGCCCGAACTCCGTCTTGTGAGGTGACCCGTGACCCAACGATTCCTGAGGATCTGCCTCTCCGTTCTGGTTTTTGCGCTGCCCGGGCCGCTGTTGGCAGATCAGCCTGCCATCGGCCCGAGGATCGCTTTCGAGGCCGAGACGGTTCAGATGGGCCAGATCCTGCGGGGTGAGTCGGTGGAGGCGGAATTCGTTTACCGCAACGAGGGAGACTCGCCGCTCCGGATCCTGCGGGCGAAACCTGGGTGAGGTTGCGCCCTGGCCTCGTACGACGAGGTCGTGCTCCCCGGTCGGGAGGGCAAGCTGAAAGTCACGGTGAAGACCGCCGGTTACTACGGGAAAGTGTCCAAGACGATCGCTCTGAAATCCGACGACCCGGTCCGGCCTGATGTGACTCTCAAGGTAAAGATGGCGCTGGTCGGCAGCGCCATCCTGATGCCGTCCAATCATCTACTGCTGCGGTACCGCATGGACAAGCCGACTACCGGCCAACTGCTGGTTCGCCAGGACCCGACGGAGAGCGGAACCCTGGCGGTTTCCGAGCTGACCAGTTCGGAGCCCTGGCTCACCGTCCGCACCCGGAAGGTTGAGGCCGAGGAATCGTTGGAACGGGGTTTCAAGGCCGGTCCTGGTGATTTCATCCTGGAATTCGAAGTGCCGGAGAAGCCGGGGGCCGGGGCGTTTCGCGCCGAGGTCACGTTCCGGACCGGCTTGACGCGGGAGCCGGTCATTTCAATCCCGGTCACCTTCACAGCCCGGGCGTTCGGTGTCCCTTCCACCAGGCGGCTGCTCCTGCGGCGGGATCGTCCCGATGGCCCCGTATCGGGCAAGATGAGTTTTCGTCTCCTGGGAAAGCGGGATGGGGCAGAGGTTAAGGTCGGGATCACTCCGGACCATTACCTCGCCGAAGTCAAGCTTCTGGACTCGGGGCAGCTGCAGGTGACGGTGACGGAGAACGGGGACAGGGAAGACGGGGGACAGCTGCAAGGAGGTGAGCTGCAGTTTGTGCTGGGCGCCGAGACCGTCCTCGTGCCGGTTATTCCTCCGCAGCCTTAAGAAACGGACCGGCGAGACGTTCCAGCCGATCCGCTTCATCATCCTGCCCCCGCCGGCGCATGAGAACCGCAAGGCTGCGGTTGGCGCGAGCGGTATCAGGGTGATCAGGGCCGAAAGAGGAGGTCCAGATCCTGAGAGCTTCCCGGATCCATGGCTCCGCCTCGTCATTCTTTCCCGTTCGCAGGTACAGCACCCCCAGGTTATGGATCGAGGTCGCCAGCCGTGGCTGGTCCGGGCCCAGGAGCCGTTCCAGCATCGGGATGCTCTCGAGGTACAGTGATTCGGCCAGTTCTTCCGCTCCGTCCATGAGGTTCAGGTACGCCAGCTCGTCCAGTGTGCGGGCATGGCGCAAGGTCCCGGAGCCATGCTTTATCACCAGGTCAAGAGCTGCACCGTAACGGTCCCGGGCCGTCGCCGGGTCGGCCCCTGCAGGCCATGCCCGGGCTGCACCGGCCATGGCCTCGGTCCACGATTCAGCCCAGTCAACGGCGCCGATCGCCGTCGCCGGCATCATGGCCAGAATGGTAACGGTGGCCAAAAAAATGCGGAAACGCATGGTTCCTCCCAAACCCCCTGCCTTGAAGTTCGGTGACCGGTGAAAGGAAGTCAACCCGGGCGTGTAGAATGCCTCCATCGGGAAAAAGGGGAGACGGATGCTGTACAGATCGACGGTTTCGCTACTGGTGGCACTGGTGTGCGCCGTTCCATGCCTGGCCGGTCTGCCCGGCGCCGAACCGTTCTCGCCGGAAATGACGGCGGGCCTCAAGGCGGCGGTGGCCAGGTTCGGCCCCGATTATAAGCCCAGAAGCCATTTCCTCAATGAAGACGGATCACCCCGGTTCACCAACCGCCTGGCGCTTTCCACAAGCCCCTATCTCATCCAGCATGCCCACAACCCCGTGAACTGGTATCCCTGGGGCGACGAGGCGTTTGAAACCGCACGACGCCTGGGTCGTCCGGTCTTCCTGAGTGTCGGCTATTCCACCTGTCACTGGTGCCACGTCATGGAGGAGGAGTCTTTCGAAGACATGGAGATCGCCCGTTTCCTGAACGAGAACTACATCGCGATCAAGGTGGATCGGGAAGAGCGGCCGGATGTGGACTCGGTGTACATGACGGCGGTGCAGGCCATGACCGGCCGTGGTGGTTGGCCGATGTCGGTATGGCTCACGGCGGACCGCAAACCGTTTTTCGGCGGGACCTATTTCCCGGCCAGAGATGGGGACCGGGGCAGGAGCCGGGGATTTCTGTCGCTCCTGCAGGAACTGGGCGGCCGCTACCGGCAGCAGGACGGCGCACTGGAAGGGCAGGCTGAACAGTTGACCCGTCGCATCGGGGATTTGCTGGCCGTCACGCGACCGGCAGTGCAGATAGAAGCTGCTGCCGTGATCCGGACCCTGGTCGATTCCGCAGGGACAGGGTTCGACCGTCGTAACGGAGGGCGCAACGGCCGCCCCAAGTTCCCCAGCAGTTTTCCGATCCGCACCCTTCTGCGCCATCATCGTTCCACAGGCGACCCGGATTCGTTGCGCATGGCGGTCCATACTCTGGAGCGCATGGCTGCCGGCGGGATTCACGACCAGGTCGGCGGTGGATTCCACCGTTACACCGTGGACGCAGCCTGGCAGGTTCCCCATTTCGAAAAAATGCTGTACGACAACGCCCAGCTGGCGATGGCTTATACCGAGGCTTACCAGCTCACCGGGGATGAGAACCTGGCCGGCGTGACCCGGCGCATCCTCTCCTATGTCCAGCGTGAGATGACTTCGGAGGGAGGCGGCTTCTACTCCGCCACCGACGCCGACAGCCTTGCCGCCGATGGTGAGATGGAAGAGGGTTTCTTTTTTACCTGGACACCCCGGGAGTTCAAGGCGGCGGCAGGGCCGGACGCCTCGCCATGCATGGCGTACTTCGGTGTGACCGAACAGGGCAATTTCGAGGGCCGCAATATTCTGCACGTCGAGGGTGCAGCCGGCGCCGTGCAGGAGGAGGTCCTTCAGCGATGCAGGGAGAAGCTCTATTCCGCCCGGGCGGCCCGGACCCCGCCGTTGCTGGACGACAAGATCCTGGCGGCATGGAACGGCCTCATGATCTCAAGCTTCGCCAGGGCCGGGTTCGCGCTGGACGACAGAGGGCTTGTCCGGTCTGGGGAACGGGCGGCCGACTTCGTGCTCAAGAACATGACCACACAGGATGGCCTGCTTCTGCGGAGCTACAGGGAAGGTGGCGGGATACAACCGGCGTTCCTGGATGACTACGCCTTCATGATCCAGGGGCTTCTGGATCTCTACGAAGTCACCGGCAAGGTGGATCGACTGTCCGCCGCGGTCAGACTTCAGGCGTTCCTCGACGGCGGGTACCAGGATCTCGAGCACGGAGGGTATTTCCTTACCGGCAGTGACCATGAACGCCTTCTGGCCCGGGAGAAGCCGACGTACGACGGCGCGGAGCCGTCGGGCAATTCCGTGGCGTACCTCAATCTGCTACGGCTTCATGCGCTGACCACCGACGACGGCTACCGCGAATCAGCTGCGAAACTGCTGGCTGCCGTGTCCGCCGGGCTCAAGGCCGGCCCCGGACGGATGAACTGGATGCTTCACGGCCTGGATTACAACCTGGGGGATCCGGTGGAGATCGTGCTGGTGCCGGGAAAGAAACAGGACAGCCTGAAGCCGTTCGTCGACTACCTTCGAACGACATTCCTGCCGTCCAAGGTTGTGGTCATGGCCGGCGACCGCAAGCGCCGGGAGTTGTTGACCGGGCTGATCCCTTCCGCCGCCGGTAAGACAGCCCGGAAAGGGAAGGGCACGGCGTATGTCTGCCGCAACGGGGTGTGTCGTCTGCCGGCCACCGACCTGGAAACCTTCATCCGGCAGTTGGCGCCCCTGGACAAAAAGATGCCCGGCACTTAGGGTGCCGGGCGCTGTGTGTGCGGATGAAGTTTGTTGCCCGGTATCTAGACCAGGTCCTGTATTTTGCTCACGACACGGTTGACCGTGGTGACCGGCACGCTGATGTGCACCTGTTCATTCCTGTCCTGTACGTCGATGATGAACCGGCCGTCCCTTTTCTCTATCTTGACCGTTTCGTGTCTGCTGTGTACTTCCACGTAGACCGCATCAGGCAGATCCCGGACCTGGCGGCTCAGCTGCCGGATCGCCGGGAGGTAGGGTTCCAGCTCGTCCAGGGGAAGCTCGTCCCGGATCATGCCGAGGGGGGCCAGTGCCACGACGGCCTCGGCAAGACCGGCAGGCACCACCAGGTTGATGTTGTCGCCGCCCGGATGGTGGCTCGTGACCTGCACCCGTATGTTGCCGTGTCTGAATGTGGTGGCGGTGGCCATTCCCAGAGTGCCGACCATGAGCATGGTGACCAGCAGCACGACGGCAAGGATCATCCGTTTCCTGGAACTCATGGCATCACCTATTCGGAGATGAAGTTGTTGTTGTCGATCCAGATGCGCACCATTTCGTCACCGTCCTGCACGGTGACCAGGTCGCCTTGGAAATTCTCAAGGACTTTGAGAGCGGCAGCCAGGTTCAGGCTGTTGTCTTCGCTGTCGGCATCCAGGAGGGCGTCCACCAGGGCCAGCGGCATCCGGACCCGGACCTTTTCGCCGCCTTCGGAATCGTCCACGTTCACCAGAAGGAATTCGCCTTTCTTGGAGACGGAGACCTTTTCGCTGCCGTCCTGAACGTTGACGAATTCGGTGTCGCCGGTGTTTCTGAACTCTTCCAGGACCGCCCGCAGGTCCAGTCCGTCGATGTCGAGGTCATCCAGCTTGTCGATGTGCAGTTTGCCGTGTTTCAGCGGGTCGGCGTCCACCATGGGG
>JACXWD010000115.1 GCA_014764515.1 Candidatus Polarisedimenticola svalbardensis
ATCTGGTGGTCGCGAATCCCAAACACCGCGAGTTCAGCGAAAAACTGTGGAAGCTTCCGGCCAAGACCCTCAACGGCAAGCCGGGAAGCCACTACACCAAACTTCTGCGGGATATGGAGGACGGCAAGATCAAGTGGGCCTGGGTGCAGGTCTGCAACCCCTGGCAGAACACCGCCAACGCCAACCACTGGATCAAGGCCGCGCGCGAGATGGACAACTTCATCGTGGTCTCGGACGTCTACCCCACGATCAGCGCCAAGGTGGCCGACCTGATCCTGCCCAGCGCCATGATCTTCGAGAAGTGGGGCGCCTACGGCAACGCCGAGCGCCGCACCCAGCACTGGAAGCAGCAGGTCACTCCCGTCGGCGACGCCATGCCGGACATCTGGCAGGCCTTCGAATTCGCCAAGCGCATCACCCTGAAAGAGGTCTGGGGCGCCAAGAAGATCAACGCCGACCTGACCCTGCCCGACGTGCTGGCCGATGCCCAGGCCATGGGCTATTCGCCGGACGACACCCTGTTCGACGTCCTGTTCAACAACGAGGACGCGCACAAGTTCGCCTGGCCCGATCCTGTCGGCGAAGGAACCCTGAATACCCTGGCCGAAGGGGACAGCCGCAAGGTCGCCGGCTTCGAGGGCTACGGTTATTTCGTCCACAAGTACCTGTGGGAGGAATACCGGAAGTTCGGAGTCGGGCACATGCACGATCTGGCCGACTTCGACACCTACCATTCGGTCCGGGGCCTGAAATGGCCCGTGATCGACGGCAAGGAAACCGAGTGGCGCTTCAACGCCGACTATGACCCCTACGTGGCCAAAAAAGCCCCCGGGAAGAAATTCGCCTTCTACGGGCCCGCGCTCAAAGCCATGCCCCCAGGTGACCTGAAGGGCCCCCACCAGGGCGACAAGGTCAAGCTGGACAACAAGGCCAAGATCTTTTTCCGGCCCTACATGGATCCGCCGGAAATGCCGGACCAGACCTACCCGTACTGGCTGGTGACCGGCCGCGTGCTCGAACACTGGCACACCGGAACCATGACCATGCGCGTGCCCGAGCTGTACCGCGCCGTTCCGGAAGCGGTTTGTTTCATGAACCGGGACGATGCCGCGGGCCAGGGTTTCGCCGACGGGGACGCCGTCTGGATCGAAAGCCGGCGCGGACGGGTCAAGGCCCATATCGAACTGCGGGGACGCAATACCATGCCCAAGGGCACGGTGATGGTGCCCTTCTTCGACGAACGCGTGCTCATCAACAAGGTTTGCCTCGACGCCACTTGTCCTATCTCCAAGGAGACGGACTACAAGAAGTGCGCCGTCAAGTTGACCCGGGCCTAGACCTGTCTTGTCATTGGAATCGGGAGGTTCATGATGTCCAGAATGTCCGCTCTCTTTCTGCTGATTGCCCTGTTCTTGATGGCCGGGTGTTCCGCCGGAAATGCCCCTGTCAGTGACCCACCCCCTCCGCCCCCGGCGGAACCGTCGCCAGTCGAAGTGGCGGATACTGAGCTGAGCTACCGGCACGAGCCGCTACTCGACGATTCCGGCACGATTCCGGTGCCCTTCGATTCACCGGACCCCGGCGAGTCGACGCTCAAGGAACGGTCATTCGAAAACGCGCCGCCGGTCATCCCCCACAATACCGATGACCTGCTGCCCATCACCGCTGCGGAAAATTCCTGCACCGACTGCCATCTTCCCGAAGATGCGGCCGACGTGGGTGCGACCCCGGTACCGGCCAGCCACCTGTTCGATATGCGCAACAACAAGCAGCTCGATTCGCTGAACCCGGCGAACTACAACTGCACGCTTTGCCACGCCACCCAGGCCAACACGGGCGAGCTGGTCGAGAATACTTTCGAGCCCTACTTCCGGGCCCAAGAGGCGAAGGAGCGCTCCAATCTGCTGGACACTCTCAACGAGGGTGTGGAATAGGACCGACCATGGATTGCAGTCGACGTGACCTTTTGAAAGGATTCCTGAAGCCCGATTTCTGGGAAGAACCCCGGAAGCCGGCCGTCCTGCCCGACGGAGTGGACATCCTCCTGGACAAGGATGCCTGCATCGCCTGGGGCAAGGGAATGTGCACGCGCTGCGAAGATGTCTGCGGCGAACACGCCCTCTTTTTTGTCGGCCTGATGAATCCCCGGGTGCTCCTGGACCGCTGCACCCTGTGCGCCAATTGTGTGGACGTATGCCCCACTTCGGCAATCACCGTCAGGGACACCACAACTGAAGCTGGGACCGGAGATACGGCATGAACATATCCAGCATCGTGGTCAAGGCACGTCCCGAAAATCTGGACGCGGTCAAAGTCAGCCTTACCGCCAGCGGTTTGTGCGAAATCCATTTCAGTGATGATCTCGGACGCATCATCGTCACCGTCGAAGGTGACGACAACGAGGACGAAACAGGCAAATTGAAGAAGATTCAAAAGTTGCCGAATATCGTAAGCGCCGACTTCTCATACACCTACACCGACGATGGTCAGGGGTGAAGGGGATTCGGGAACCAAAGACAACGAAATCGGGTTTGCAAAAACGTGTCGGCTACCCAAACGGGTTGAACAATTGTGCTAGAATAGTTTGCCGATGCCCATTTTCCGAAAGGGATCCTGATGAATGCCAAACGGTTCGTACCAGCCATCATGTTCGTCCTGATCCTGATTGCCGGTGGGTCGGCTTTCGCGGACGAATGCCTGGACTGCCACAAGGACCCGGCCTTCAAGGTCCAGCACCCCAAGTTGTTCAATTATTATGAGGAGTTCGACACTTCGGTTCACGGAGTGGCCGGTCTCAGCTGTGTGGATTGCCACGGCGGCGACGCCCGGACCAGGGATCTGGACAAGGCACATGTCGACGTCCTGAAACCCGTCAAATTCGATCAGATTCACGTGACCTGCGGACAATGCCACACCGAACAGCGCGACGCCTTTGTCACAAGCAACCATTTCCGGATTCTCGAAGAGGACGGCACCGCCCCCAACTGCGCCACCTGCCACGGCGCCATGGAGATGGACTTCATCTTCGTGACCCGGGTCAAGAGCACCTGCCTGTTCTGCCACAACGAAGAGTCCGGAGTCCTGCCCGCGGTTCCCGGAAAAGCCGACTACGTGCTCAACAAGATCAACATCATCAAGGGATACCGCAGTTTTGTGGACACCCACGGCAAGGACCGCGAACTCGTGGCCGAACTCAATCAAGCCTATGACAAGCTGACCGCCGACTGGCACGAATTCGACCTGGTCAACGTGGAGAAAGACACCGAGAAGTTACTGGGCGCCTACCGGAAGGCCAAGGCCCAGGCGGTGAAGGACCGCAAAAAATAGGGTTTTCCTCTATCGGAATAGGGCATCCACCAGCAGACGATGAAAATGGTGGGTGCCCTTTTCCTGTGTCGGCGAATAACGGCCGCGTCCGTATAGCCGCGATTTGACTCCCGCCTGAACGGCCTCGACCACCGCCTCGTCTTCCTTTTCCACTTTATCCAGCGGTCCCCCCGCCCCGACATCCACCAGATCCTCGCGCCAGATGTAGGAAAGGAAACGGACCCGGGCGCGCCCTGTCCCCAACGGTTCAACGATATTTGCCGACAAGCCCCAGGGATAGAAATTCAGCATGAGATTGGGATACAGCCACCAGTAGTAGGCGGCCACCCGCTTGCCGTGGTCGGGGTGGTCCGGCGGCAGTTCGAAGGCCGATCCCTCACCCCCGG
>JACXWD010000010.1:0-60231 GCA_014764515.1 Candidatus Polarisedimenticola svalbardensis
ACCCGTGTCATCCTGTCCGACGAAACCGAGGGCAGGATGGTCGTTGCGGATGCGATCCGCTGGGTACCTTCATCCGGCGGTTCCACCGCGGACGCAGTCGAGGAGTGATGTAGTGAGAACAGTTCTTATATTGATGACGTTGCTCCTGCTGCTGACCGGCTGTGGCGGCGGCGGCCAGGGCAACGAGGTCGAATTCAGGGTTCCGGTGTCGGTCCGTGAAGTCGGCACCGATACGGTAGAAGACCGCATTGTGGCTACCGGCACCTTGCGGGCGGAGCGGATCGTTTCCCTCCGTGCGGAATCCGCCGGTATCCTTCAGATCGCTACCTCAGCCTCCGGGCGAAGGCTGGCGGAAGGGGACCGGGTCGCCACCGGCCAGGCTATCGCGGAGATCACCGGGGAAGATGTGCGTCTCGCCGCCCGGACCGATTCAAACCGCTCCCGGTACCAGGTGGCGCTGCGGGACTTTGAGTCGAAGAAACTCCTGTTCGCCGAAGGGCTGATCAGCGATAACGAACTGCAGTCGGCGGAGTCGGCGCTGGCCGACGCCCGCCTGGAACTGGATCGCTCGCTGTTCACCGAGAGCCGCTCGAAACTGCTGACCCCGATGAGCGGGGTCTTGCTTCAACTGGCCCGGGACGAGAACGGCCAGCCGCTGGCCGACGGCCAGTTGGTATCCGCCGGCCAGATGCTGGCCCAGGTGGCCAACACCGCCACACTCATCGCCGACATCAACCTGGTCGGTCCGGATGCCGCCAGGGTAAGGCCGGGGCAGGTGGTGCGGTTGCGGCATCACGCGTGGGAAGACAGCACATTCGCCGGCAAGGTGATCCGGCTGGCGCCGTCGGTGGATCCGACCACCCGGACACTGCGGATCGAGGTCGGGCTGGACAACCGGGACGGCAAGCTCAGGCCGGGTATGTTCATCGAGGCCACGGTGGTGGCGGAACGGAGGCCGGATGCGGTGGTGGTGCCACGGGCTGCGGTTACGGAGCGAGCCGGCCGCAAGGTGCTGTTCGTGCTCAAGGGCCAGAAGGTGGAGCTCCGTGAAGTCGGCCTGGGGCTGGGAGATGATGACATGGTGGAGGTCCGCGGCGGGATCGAGCCGGGTGACCGGGTTGTAACCAAGGGTCTCGAAACCCTCACCGACGGCGCCAGGGTGCGTGTCTCCGGAAGCTGAGTGATGGAAGCCCTCTCACGCATGGCCGCCAATCGACCGGTAGCGGTGGCTGTGTTCGCCGCCGCCATGACGATCCTGGGATGGATCGCCTGGGGCGACATGCCCCTGGATCTCCTTCCGGATATTCAGAGTCCGACTATCGTGGTATCCACCAGTTCCGGTGACCGGCCACCGGAAGAAATGGAACGGATCTATGGTGAACGGGTAGAACAGTTGCTGTTCACCGTTCGGGGTATCCGCTCCGTTGAACAGGTCGCCCGAACAGGCCGTTTGATCGCCACCGTCACCTTCGAGTGGGACACCGACATGGATCTCGCCCTGGTGGACGTCGAAAAATCGGTGGGCCTGTTGCGCTCCGATCCGGATCTGGAAGAAGTGCTGGTGCGCCGTCTCGACCCCAGACAGGCGCCGGTGCTTTCGCTGGGACTGGTTGCTCCGGAAGGACGCCCGGATCTGGCCGAGCTTCGGCGAGTGGCCAGGCGGCAGGTCGCTCCGGCGCTGGAGCGGCAGGACGGCGTAGCCGAAGCCCGTGTTCTGGGGGGCCGGGAGCGGGAGATCCGGATCCAGGTGGACCGTTACAAGTTGCAGGCCCACGGCATCACCCTTTCGGAACTGGAAAACAGGGTGCGGGCGGCGAACGTTGATCTCAATGCCGGAACCCTGGAAGAGGGCGGAAAAGTCTACCTGGTTCGCGGGATTTCCCGGTACCGCACCCCCGAGGATGTCAGAAGGGCGGTCATCCGCTATGCCAAGGACGCCGAGGGTCGCAATGTGCCGGTGCGCGTCGGCGATGTGGCCGTAGTCTCGGTAGGTGACGCAGAGATTCGTCACCTGGTTCGAGTGGACGGCACCGAGGGGATCGGCCTTTCGATCTACAAGGAAGCCGGATCCAACACGGTGGCGGTGTCCAGGACGGTGCGTGAGGCGCTGGCTGGCATCGGCAAGGATCTTCCCGGTGTCGAGGTCCGGGTGGTAGCCGACGAAGCGGCCCTGGTGGAGCAGGCTCTTGAAGATGTACAGCAGGCTGCACTGATCGGGATCGCACTGGCGATCCTGGTGCTGATCCTGTTCCTGCGTTCTCCCGGCCCCACCGTCGTCGTGGCCACGGCAGTGCCTGTCTCCCTGCTGGCCACCCTGTTCCTGATGCACCTCAACGAGGGCACCCTGAACATCATGACCCTGGGAGGTCTGGCCCTGGGCGCCGGAATGCTGGTGGACAACGCCATCGTGGTGGTGGAGAACATCTACAGGCACCTGACCCAGGGGGAAAATCCGGTAGACGCCGCGGCTCGGGGTACATCCGAGGTGGCCGGGGCGATTACCGCCAGCACCTTGACTACCTGTGCCGTGTTCCTGCCGGTGATTTTCGTAAAAGGTCTGTCGGCGCGACTGGTGTCCGGGCTGTCCTTCGCCGTGGTGGTTTCACTGCTGGCCTCCCTGGTTGTGGCCGTGTTCCTGATCCCGGCCCTGGCCCAGTGGCTGCTGCCGCGGAAGAAAGCCAAAGCGCTTGATCCCGGGAGGAGCCGGGTCGAACGGTTTGTTGCCGGCCTCCTGAAGCAGCCGCTCCTGGTGGTAGTCATCGGTGTTGTGCTGGTAACGGGCGCCGGCTGGATGTTGCGTTCCCTGGGGACCGAACTCCTTCCCCCGGCCGACCCGAAACAGTTCAGCGTCCGGCTGGTAGGGCCGCCGGGGCAACGGGTCGAATCGACGTCCAGCATGGTTGCCGGTATCGAGACCGTTCTTCGCGAGGCTGCCGGCGACGATCTGCAGGCCCTGATGTCCGAGGTCGGCAGGCTGCCGGAGGACGATCGCCAGATCCGGGAAGAGCAGACCGAGGAAAATACGGCCCGGATCCTGGTGCGGCTGGCGGAGGACGGCGCTCCCGCCCGCATTGTGGCGGACTCCGCTTCCCGGGCCCTTGAAGGACTGGAAGGCGTCGACCTTTCCTGGGAAGTCGGCAGTTCGGCCCTGAGCCGTGCACTGGGAACATCCGGGCCGCCGATCGCAGTTGAGATCTCCGGCGAGTCGCTTCAGGATCTGAGAGCCGCCTCGGACAAGGTGCTTGAGGCTTTCCGGGAGCTACCCGAGATCTGGAACCTGAACTCTTCATTCGAGGGTGGGCCGCCGGAACTGCGCATTGTCCTTGAACGAAACATTGCCGACGGGCTCGGCGTTGACCTCAACCAGGTTGCCACCGTTCTGGAAGCATCCCTGGACGGGCGCAAGGTCACGGTGTTGTCGGTGGGCGATGAGGAACGGGACGTAGTGCTCTTGTTGCCCCGGGTTCGCCGCGACGACCTGGTTCGGGTTCCGATCACCTCCAGTGACGGTGTGGAGCTGGTACTCGGCGACGTGGCCCGGTTCATTCCCGAGGAAGGCGCCCGTGAGATCTACCGTCGGGATCAGCGCCGGGTCGCCCGGGTTACCGCTCGGATCGCGCCAGGTTACGAATACCCCCAGGCGATCGCCGCAGTGGCTGGTGCTCTGGCAGGTGTTGACGTGGCGCCCGGCCTGTCCACCGCCATCACCGGAGAAGAGGAAGAGCGGATCCGGACATTCCAGGAACTGACCTGGGCCGCGCTTCTGGCGCTGCTGCTGGTGTTCATGGTTCTGGCCGGCACGTTCGAGTCGTTGATCCACCCGCTGACCATCGTCTCCTCGGTGCCCCTGGCGCTGACCGGCGTGGCCGTGATTCTGTTCGCCCTGGGACGTCCGGTAGGCGTCATGGAGATGCTCGGCATTATCGTTCTGGCCGGGGTGGCGGTGAACGACGCTATCCTCCTGGTGGATACCGCCCGGCGCCTGATGTCGGAAGGGTTGCAACGGGAACAGGCCCTGGCCAGGGCGGCGGGGCTGCGGCTGCGGCCGATCCTGATGACCACCGCCACGACGGTGCTGGCCCTCCTGCCCCTGGCCCTTGGGAGCGGCGAGTCGGCGCGGTTGCGCAGTCCGATGGCGCTGACGGTTATCGGAGGGATTATCGCCTCCACCATCGCCTGCATGACGGTCATACCGTGCCTGTACCTGTTGCTGGATCGACTGCGGCCGGCGCGGAAGACAGGTTGATCCGATGAGCCGGGACGGCAGATCGGGTTTCAGCCTGTTCGCGCTGCCGGTACGCAGACCGGTGGCGACCCTGATGTTCTTCATCGGGGTGGTCATCCTGGGCTGGGTCGGCCTGCGCCAGATCCCGATCGAGTTGATGCCGCCGCTCACCGGCGACAACCTCTATATCCAGTTCAATCGCCCGGGGAGCGAGCCGGAAGTTGTGGAGCGGGAAATCCTGCTGCCGCTGTCCGGTCGCGTCGCCCGATTGAAAGGTGTTCAGGAGACTGAAGGGACCGTCACCGGTTCCGGCGGCCAGATGCAGATCCAGTTCGAGCCGGGTACCGATCTCAAGATCCGGGAACTGGAGATGCAGCGCATGGCCGCGGACCTGGCCCGGGAACAACCGCTGGGAACCAGCATCGTTGTCCGGTCCGACGATTTCAGTGCGTTCAGCAAGTTCGTCATGACGGTGCAGGTTACCGGCATGGCCGACAGCAACGCCTTGTACGATTTCGTCGATGATCGTATTCGGGCCCGGCTCTCGGCGGTGGCCGGGGTGTCCCAGGTGCTGGTCACCGGAGGCCAGGGCAGGGAACTGGCAGTACGGATCGATACCGACCGTTGTGCCGCCTACGGCATCCGGCCCCAGGAAGTGACCGCCATGCTGGGAAGGTCGGTGCAGCGCCGTAGTTTCCTGGGAGGGATCGAGGAGGAGGGGATCCGCACCGCAGTGGTTCTGGACGGCCGCCCCGCCGGTATCGCATCCCTGGGAGACCTCCAGATCCGGCCCGGGAGCGCCGTTCGCCTGCGGCATGTAGCCGATATCGATTTTGGTGGCGGCGACGAGACCTCCCTGTACCAGGTCAACGGCAAGCCGGCAGTCGGCTTGATCCTCTTCAAGGAAGACAGCGCCAACCTGGTGGAACTGGGCCGGGACCTGAACGCCAGGCTGCTTGAACTCGAGGAAGATTTCAGTGCCTACGGTCTGGGGTTCGTTGTCGGATTCGATGCGGCGGAACTGGTGGAGGAGCAGCTCGACCGGTTGAAAAAGCTGGGCCTGTCCGGATTCATCATCGCCCTGGCGGTGCTGTTCCTGTTCCTGCGCGAGTGGCGGGCGGTGACCGTCGTCGCTGTGGCTGTTCCGGTCTCTCTATTGGCCGCAATCGGGATGCTGTACTTGGGCGGCCAGTCCCTGAACCTGATCTCGCTGTTCGGTCTCGCCATGGGGATCGGCATGCTGGTGGACAACAGCATCGTTGTTTATGAAGCGGTGCAGCGCCAACTGGAACGGGGCGCAAGCCCCGATGCCGCGGCGGAGGGCGGTGTGCGCCGGACAGTCCGGGCGATCCTGGCTGCCAGCCTGACCAACGCCGTCGTTTTTCTTCCGGTTGCATTTACCGATTTCGAGAACACCCTGATCCAGAGCCTGGTGACCGTCCTGGCCCTGGCGATCCTGCTGCCCCTGGCCGGGTCCCTGCTGGTTGCCGTAGGCCTGGTGCCGCTTCTGGCCCGCAGGATGGCGGCGCCGGCAGCCCTGGCCCGGCTGGCCCGCCTGCGTGAGCGCCGTGAACGGTTCGCCGGTTTCATACCGCCGGATCGGGCCAGGGGTCTGTTCTCCGGCATGCTGAAGAATGCCCTGCGCCGGCCCGGGTGGTGGCTGGCCGGGAGCGCCTTCGCCGTGTTGGTGACGGTAGTGGTCGCCCTCCCCCTGGTGATGGTGAGCCTGGCGAGCCAGGACCCGCCGGAAGCAAGCCAGGTCCAGATGGAAGTGGAGGTCCCGGCCGGCGGTTCTTTGGAAGCGACCCGGGAGGAGTTCGCCGCCCTGGAACGGGCTGTCGGTGAACTGCCCGGCATCAAGTCGGTGGAGAGCTTCATCCGGGAAGACAACGGCAGCATCACCGTCTATCTCGTGGACGAGGAAGACCGGCCTGAAGAGATCAACGCCGCCAAGGTCCGGAGCGTTCTCACCACGGCGGCCGATCGCCGGAGCGGTGTTTCGGTTCAGCCCCCTGGCGCCAGGCAGGGTGGCCAGGGCGGCGGCGGCCAGGGCGGTGGCGGCGGCTTGACGGGACAGGACGCGGCGGAAGTGGTGCTGTCCGGTCCGGACTACCGCCAGCTGGACCGTATCGCCAGGGACCTGCGCGCCCAGCTCGCTTCCATCCCGGAGATCGCCGGCTCCGTCTGGACCTCCACCCGTCCGGGGCGGGAGGAACTCCAGGTCCTGCCGAATGAAGCGGAGCTGGCCGCGTTTGGAATTACCGCTGACCAGATCCTGCCGGTATTGCAGGTGCTGCGGCGGGAAGGATTTTCCATCCAGGTCGGACATCTGCAGTCCGACGGGCGTGAAATACCGCTGACAGTCAGGAACGGCGAAGAAGACGAATACGAGGTCAGCAACCTGAGAGAACTGCGTTTGCCCACCGAGGCCGGTGTGCTCCCCCTGGGGGCGATAGCGAGTACGAGGAAAATGCCTCCGCCGCCGGCTATCCAGCACCGGGACGGCCGACGTGAGACTTCCGTTTTCTATCGTTTTGGACCACAGGCCCCGGAAACCGGCCCGGCCCGGCTGGCGCTGGAGAACCAGATCAAGGAGGCGATCCAGGAAGTTCGCCGGCCTACCGGCTACACCATCGAAACTCCGGATGCCGACGAGTCGTTCAGTTGGTTCAAGAAGATCCTGATCCCGGTGCTGTTGCTGTTGTTTGCGATCCTGGCTATCACCTTCGAATCCCTGACCATGCCGCTTCTGGTTTTGATAGCACTCCCCCTCACGGTACTGGGGGCGACCTGGACCCTGGTGCTCAGCGGAACCGCCGCCGGACCGATGGCGCTGGCCGGGGCCCTGGCCCTTATCGGTCTGACGGTGAACCCGGCGATCCTGCTGGTGGACCGGATGCAGCAGCGGGTTCTCTACAGCAACACCACCCCAGGCGCCGCAGCCCTGGCAGCGGTTCGGGAGCGGACCCGCCCGGTGCTGATGACCGCTGCAACAACCATCCTCGGCCTGTGGCCGCTGGCCCTGACCACCGGACGCCAGAACGAAATCTGGCCGCCCTTCGCCGTCATCGTCATGGGAGGCCTGCTGGTCTCGACCCTTATGACCCTGGTGATCGTTCCCCTGGGGTTCGTGATCCTGCGCAGGCTGGATACTCTGTTCGGCCGCCTTGGCCCGTGGATGGTGCTGGGCTGGGCCGGCGCCGTGACCGCAATCATGTTGCCGCTGTTCCGCATCGGTTTGATCGAGACGGCGACCTGGAAAACCTTGACCACCATCATCGTCGCCGGGCTGCTGCTGGGGCTGGCGGCGCTGTTGTTCCCGAAAGAGAAGCGGCCTGAGCCGGAAGCCGGCGAAGATGGTCCACCGGTGCTGGAAGTCCGGCACCTGGAGAAGGTTTATGGCCGGCCCGGCCCGGTGGCCCGGGCATGGCGCCTGCCGGAACGATTTGCGCAATACGTGCTGGGTCGTGGCGGGAAGCCGTTCGACCCGCGGGACGCCCTGGCCTCCCTTCTGCCCCTGGTGCTGGTGATCAGCGGAGCCCTGTACCTCGCCTTGTCGGTGCGTTCTGTATTTTGGCGGTTGATCTATACCTATCTTGTGGCCGGCCTGGTCACCCGGTTCCTGCAGGGTATCCGGCGGGCCCGGGGGAAGGCCGACGAAACCGGCGCCGTCCTGCCCGGCGGCATCGAGAGCGTCGTTTCGTTCTTCGTCCCGTGGGCAGCCACGTTATACCTGGTCATGGACGGTTACCTTTTGCCGAAACTGGCCGGGGCCGGGAAGGACTTCGGGCTGTGGCTCGTGGTGTTCCTGGTGATCATCGTTGCGGTCTGTCATGGAGGCCGGCGAACCGCCGTTGCCTTGAGCCGCGACCTGATAAAAGAGCGTCCCACCGACATCAGGTTCCGAAGGGTTCGCGGTGTGTGGCGGTCCATCGCCCGGAAGTTGTTCGGGTTCGGGTTGAAACGGGAAGAGGTTCGGGCGCTTACCGGTGTTCAGTTCCGAACGACCCGGGGCATGATCGGCATTCTCGGTCCCAACGGCGCCGGCAAAACCACGCTGCTTCGGATGCTGGCCGGCATCCTGGATCCTACCGCCGGTACGATCTGGCTTGGGAACGTGCGGCTTGAAAAACTACGCAAGTATCTGGCCCGCTGGGTCGGCTACCTGCCCCAGGATTTCGGACTGCCCCAGGATATGACCGCCAGGGGATATTTGCAGTACTACTCCATGCTGTACGACCTGCCGGAAGAGAAACGTGACGAGCGTGTCAACCGGCTGCTGGAGGATGTCGGCCTGCTGGAGAAGGCCGACCAGCCGATAGGGAGCTACTCCGGTGGCCAGCGCCAACGGGTCGCTGTTGCTCGCACCCTGCTGCGCCTGCCCCCGGTGATCATTGTTGATGAACCGACGGTCGGCCTGGATCCCCGGGAGCGGATACGGTTCCGGAACCTGCTCTCCCGGCTTGCCGCCGGCCGGGTTGTGTTGTTCTCCACCCATGTGGTGGAGGATGTGGCGGTGGCGTGCGAACGGGTGATCGTCATTACGCGGGGGCGAATGGTTTATGACGGCGAGCCGATCGGCCTGGCCGAGAAAGCTGCCGGACGGGTCTGGGAGGTCCGGCTGACGGCGGAGGAAGAAGGTACCCTGCCGGCAGGCGTGCTGGTGGCGGACCAGGTGCCGGAGGCCGGTGGTATTTCCAGGAACCGGGTCCTCAGTCGCACCCGGCCGCATCAGGCAGCGGAGTTGATTGAACCTTCCCTGGAAGACGGCTACCTCTGGCTTGTGGGCGAAGGGTTGGCGGAGGCGGAAGCATGAGGGCGCAACGTCTGAAGGATGAGATCCGGCTGCTGCGCCTTTCGGCCAGACTGCTCATGGGCAAGCGGTTCTGGCTGGTGCCGCTGTTCACGATCCTGTGGCCGACGGCTTTGTGGCTGTTTCTGCTGTGGGGGTGGACCGAGAACGCGTACGTGCCAACCGATGCCCAGACCGGCTTGATCGGCACGCCGTTGACGGTGCTCGGCATTTTCCTGGGCGGCAAGGTGATCGCAGGGGAGATCGACAAACGTACCCTGGAGATCGCCTACACCGTTCCCGGAGGGGCCCACCGGATCTGGATTTCCAAGCTGATCGTATGCGTGTTGACCCTGGCGGTTGCGGAAGCGCTGCTGGCAGGCGCCGCATACGCCTTCTTCACCGATTACCCGCTGGGTGCGCTGTACGGCGCCATGCAGTCGGCGCTGTTCTACCTTGTGCTGTCCATGAGTCTGGCGGCGCTGTTCAAGTCGGAGGCCAGCGGCGGTCTGGTGGTGATCGTCGTCCTGCTGTTGAACTGGTTGTTCACCGGGTTCGGAGCCAATCAAATCCGGATTTCACCGTTCTGGAATCCTGCAGTCTTGCTCGGAAGAGGCCGGGATCCGGCAGACGTCCTGGCCTGGACGGTACAGAACCGGATCGGGTTCCTGTTCGCCATCGCAGCGGTGATCGCCATGGGGTTCACCCGGGCGGAGCGGCGGGAAAAGCTGCTCTGATCTCCAGAGTCAGTGCAGCTGAACGTTGACCGAGTCCGGCCCGGGATGGAGGAGTCGCACGCCATCCGTCCGGCGCCATCGGGCCAGCATCGTGCCATCGGTGCCGTTGAACGTAACGCTGCTGTAGCCCGCCGTGGAGGCGATGCGGCTGGCGTCTTCCATCAGCCGTATCCGGGATGCGGGGCGAAGTTTCATCCAGCGGTTGATACTGATCTGGGCCACAACATCCGGTGGCGTCACCTGGACCTGAAGAATCTCCGGTGTTGCCCGGAACGAATTCAGGTTGAGAGCGCCCGGCTCCAGAACCGGCTCCTGCACCAGGAAGGTCCAGCCGCCAAGGAGGACAACCAGCAGCATCATGGTCCAGACCATCGGCTGCATGATGCCCCTTTGAATGTGGGCATCGGTCGGTTCCACCGCAGTGTTATCCAGGTCCCTGGACAGCTCCTGGATGATCTCGTCGGTAGGGACGGTCTCAGGCTCAGGCCTGACGGCCGGCGCCTGGTAGTCGTCCAGAGCCGGCCTGTTCCGTGGGTGTTCCATATCCTGGGCCATGTATTCCTCCGCTGGTCTACTCTTTAGAACGTAGAGTCCGGGGGACCGGGGATCAACTTCCCGATATGTAAGGAGCCGTTCCAGGCCTCCTTGAGGTGGATAAACCTTGGAATACAAGGCAATCGTCCGGTGGTACAATCGGTCTTCCCTGTTGGAAGAACCCGAACGGAGGTCGCCGTGAACCCGCTGCGGATCTGCTTCGTCTCCTCCGAAGTCGCACCTTTCGCCAAGACCGGCGGCCTGGCCGACGTCTCGTCCGCCTTGCCGGGATTCCTGGCAGGCGCAGGTCATGACGTTCGTGTGTTCATGCCGATGTACGGCTCTATCAATCATGACCGCGCGGACATGAAACCGGTCCACGGGCTGACCGATATCGCGGTGGATATGGGAGGGCGACAGGTAACCTGTTCGGTTCATGAAACAGTCACCGCACCGGGAGGAGCGCCTCTTTACCTTCTGGACTGCCCCGAGTACTACCATCGCGAGGCTCTCTACGGTTCCGACCCGGATGAGCACCAACGCTTTGCCATGCTGTGCCGTGCGACGTTGGAGAGTTGCCAGCGCCTGCAGTGGGGTCCGGATATCATCCATTGCAACGACTGGCACGCCGCATTGATCCCGTTGTATCTCCGAACCCTTTACGCCTGGGACCAGCTGTTCAACGATACGCGGACCGTATTGACCATCCACAATATCGCCTATCAGGGCGTGTTCAGTTCCGGGATCACCCACGATCTGGGGATGGCAGGTCACGAAAATATGTTCCACAGGGAGGACTTTGCCGCCGGCCAGGTCAATTTCCTGAAGACCGGTATCCTGTATGCCGACGCCATCACCACGGTGAGCGAAACGTATGCCCGGGAGATCCAGACCCCCGAATACGGCATGGGCATGGAAGCCGCCCTGAAAGGCCGGGGCGGTTCGGTGATCGGAATTCTTAACGGTGTGGATTACTCGATCTGGTCGCCGGAGAATGATAGCGACATCCCCCGCCAGTACTCGGCGGACGGTCTGGACGGGAAGCGGGTCAACCGGGACCAACTCTTGTCGGAGCTGGGATTAAGCCCCGACCCGGTCGGCCCGGTTCTGGGTGTCATCTCCCGGCTGGCGTCTCAAAAGGGGTTTGACCTCATGTTCGGCGTTCTGCCGGAGATCCTGGCCGGAAACGATGTCCGGCTGGTTGTGCTGGGGAGCGGCGCCGAGTCTTACGAATCCTATTTCGCAACGCTTCAACTGGAATTTCCAGGCAAGGTCTGTTTCTACCGCGGCTTCAATGCCGGGCTGGCCCATCGCATCGAGGCAGGGTCGGATGTCTTCCTCATGCCGTCACGGTTCGAGCCCTGTGGCCTGAACCAGATGTACAGCATGCGATACGGGACGGTGCCGGTAGTTCGCAAGACCGGTGGACTGGCTGATACCGTGAAGATGTGGAACCCGGAAGACGGCAGCGGCACCGGGTTCGTATTCGACCATTTCAGCGCGGACGGGTTCCGCTGGGCGCTGCAAGCCGCCCTGAATTCCTTCAAAGATACCGAGGGGTGGCGCCGCCTGATGAAAAACGGCATGGAGCAGAATTATTCATGGAACAGCCAGGGTCGGCACTACCTGAACCTGTATACCCGTCTTCTTTCAGGGCGGCCTGTGAGGTAAATGGGGACATTGCACGTTTGATTGCAATTCTTAAAGTTGCTTGAACCTACCGTCAGTCTTGAATCACAGGATATCGCTTCTTGGCCTGCCTATTGGGCGAAGCTTACTGAGTAATCCCAAACGCTCGGCAGTTTCTTGGACCCAGTCATGATCTCCATAGGGCTGCTCTCTATTGAGACTTGTACGGACAGCCGCCAGCTCATCAGTTGTTAAGGGTTCGTTGACGAAAGATCGCCATAATTTCGGAAGCTCAAGAGGCGATGGATCCAGTAGTGGATCATCATTACATGTCCGGCGCTGGAAACTGGACCATCGCCAGTTCATCACGTCATCAACAATTCCTGCGCGCACCGGATTTCTTTCAACATAGCGAACGACGGTCAAAAAATGATCATTCTCCTGGATCGGAGGAGCCTTGAATCTCCCTTCCCAGATCCGTCCGTTGACTCGGTGCCGTTTCCTGTGATGGTGAACCTGGCAGGTCATAAGCCAGTGTATCCACCTCCCAAGATCTCCATCCAGTCTCGGGCGGAGCACTAGATGAAAATGGTTTGGCATCAGGCACCAGGCGAAGACATCTATTGGGATTCTGCTTTTTGCGCGGAGTAGGAGACTTTCAAAGAATCGGTAGTCAACCTCGTCGTGGAAAATAGTGTTTCGGTTGTTCCCGCGGTTCATAACGTGATGACAAACATTGCCCCGGGAAGCGCGAGCAGTTCTAGGCATGCTGATTCCGGTGGAGGAGTGCTTCGTGGGCCGGAGGAATGATATAGCGGGTTGCTGCGATGCGGACCTGGTCGGCGCTGATCGGTTGCCACTATGCAACGAGGCGCGAGTTATAAGATTTTAGATATAACGTGCAATGTCCCCATTTCTACATCTTTCCGACGTGGCGGATGAAGCCGGCCTGGAACGATTCGGCGTCTGCCCCGATCGATTCCAGGAGGACCCTGGAGCCGGTAGTTGCCGGGCCGTCGTTTTCCATGAACCGGAGAAAACCCTGACGGTACCGGCCGTCCTCACCATGAAGCAGGTAATGTACCAACGCCCATGAGGCGGCGTAATGGATCCGGATCTCGGGCCCGTAAAACTCCCGGTAGGTTCCGATATCCACGATATCGAGAATACGCAGGCCGTCTTCTTTTTTCTTCAGCGCTTTTCGCAGGGCGACCAGGTGGTTTCGTGCTGCGTCCGATCGAGATTTGCCACCGTCCTTGGAAACCGAGTTGCGCACTGTACCGATTTTGCCGGATTTGAAATTTCCTTCTGTGTCGGTTTCCATAAGTGAGAAATAGTTGGCCATACCCTCGCTGATCCAGCCTGAGCGGTTGCCGTAATGCATCTGTTCCATGAGCTGATGAGTTGCCTCGTGGACCAGGGTGACCGGCACATCGTCGAGGACCGAACTGTCGGAGTGCAACGTGATCAGGTCCAGGCCACCCTGGTAATGCCCAGCCGGCTGGAACTCGTCGAACCGGGCCTTCCCGGTCACGATTTTGTTGAACTTGTAGTATGAGTAGAACAGGAAGACCGGCGAGATCCTTTCGTACGGCTTGAGTTCGACCTCTCCCTCCCAGTACCGGATGAATGCGCCGCGGAACTGCTCCAGCATCAGTCCTGCCGCTGCCGGGTCAATCCGAGGGTCGTCGGTTCGGATCAGGTAGTGCGGAGTTTTCTTTACGGCGTAGTTCTTGTCCCGGATCAGTTCCCGCGCCTGCTCAATATATTTCTCCCGGATCTCTTCCGGACTCCTGGCCTCCTGCCTCTCCTCTTCACTCTTCGGTTTCATCCGTTCCATGTATTTCTGGTCCTGCCGGCTCCAGTCCTCGGTCTGGGGGTCGGACTGGGACAGGACAGGGGACAATAGCCCCAGGCAGGCAACGAGTACGGCGGCGAAACGGTAAGCGTGGCTCGGCATCGGCACCTCCGGTCGGATACTGGGAGGATACTACCGGAGTTAAGTCACTGCAAAACAAGGGCTTTTGATTACGGTTGTGGTGTTGTCGCAAGCCTATAATCGACGTATATAAATGCGGTTGACGTGACGATTCGATCGCGGCCGGAGAACTCCGGCCGATGAGGCCTTTTTCAATGAACAAGTTCCCCAGGTTCGCCTGCCTGTTTCCTGCCCTCCTGCTCGCCGCCGGCCTGCAAGCCGCCATGGCCCAGCAGGAGCCTCTCCGCCCTGTGATCGTGGATACAAAACTGGATGAACAGGAACGGATCCAGAAACGGCTGGACTGGTTTTACTCCAGCCGCCGGGCCGGCACCTCCTCCGATTCGGAGATGGCAACCTTGCGGGCGGCCGGGGTGGAAGCGACTCGTAAATCGATTCAGGACCAGCATCAGCGCCGTTCCGCCGGCGCCGATGCCGAGGAGAACTTCTGGGTTTCCATGGGGCCGTCGCCGTCCCGGTTTGGTGGTTGGACCTTCGGCAATATCGCCGGCCGGGTATCGTCCCTGGCTGCCGACTGGACCGGCAACGTCCTGTACCTGGGAACCGCATCCGGCGGGTTGTGGAAATCGGAGAACGACGGTCTGAGCTGGACCAGCATTTTCGACACTGCCGGGACGCTGACCATCGGTACTGTTGCGGTGGACCCAAATGATTCGGATGTGATCTGGGCCGGCACCGGCGAGAACAACCAGGGATGCACCAGCTATTTCGGGATCGGGCTTCTGCGCAGTGGTGACGGCGGCATGACCTGGGAGAGCCGCAACGGCAGCGCCGGCCAGGATCTGGAAGACCTGTCTTCCTTCGCCAACGTCATCGTCGACCCCAGAAATTCGTCACACCTGGTCATCGGTGGCAGGATCCGGGGCTGCACCTCCGGGTCGAGCACCACCGGCGGCATCTATACGACCTCTGATGCCGGTCTGACCTGGACCATGCGTCTCTCGGCATCGGTCTACGAGATCGCCCAGGACCCGACGGTCCAGGACATCTTCTGGGCCGCGACATCGGGTGGGGTCTACAAGTCCACCGACAACGGCGTCTCATGGATCCGTCAGACCGCCTCCGGCCTGCCCAGCAGCGGCACCAACCGGACCGAGCTGGCGGTTTCGCCCAGCGATTCCAACATCGTCTACGTCCTGTTCCAGAGCCCGAACGAACTGTGGCGGACCATCAACGGCGGCGCCACGTGGGAGCGCAGGGCCTCCGGCAGCGATGCCTGTGACGGCCAGTGCTCCTACAACATGGTGCTCAGGGTCCATACAACCAACCCGGACATTGTCATCCGGGGCACGATCCGGAACTGGCGCTCCATGGATGGCGGCGTCACCTGGACCGATCTGAGCAACGGCTGGGGCTCGTCCCAGAAGGTCCATCAGGACATGCATGTCCTGCTCATGGACCCGAACAACCCGGATGCGTTCTACACCGGCGGTGACGGCGGGCTGTGGAAGACCGAGAACCTCGGTTCCAGTTTCAGCAACAAGAACGGCGACCTGAACATCACCCAGTTCTACGCCATAGGCGTGGATGCCCAGGACCCGGATAAAATCTGCGGAGGCGCCCAGGACAACAGTTCCCTGGCCCGTACCACCAGCAACCTGTGGAGCCTGCAAACGGTGACCGGTGATGGTTTTGTCTGCCACTTCAACCCGTTCAACCCGAACTATGCCTACATCACGTCATACCCCAGTGGAGGCACTCCCAGCGTGTACCGCTCAACCTCCGGTGTGCTTGGAGGCTTCAGCAGGATCACGGGCAGCAGCAGCGGGATTATCAGCGGCGACCGCATCAACTGGGTCACGCCGTATCTGCTGGACCCGCTGCACCCGTCCACGCTCTACCTGGGCACCCATCGGATGTACCGATCCGACAACAACGGCAGTAACTGGAGCCAGGTCGGCCCGTCGGATCTCACCAACGGATCCGGTTCATTGTTCGCACTCGAGATCAACCGCATCTACACCGATGTCCTGTACTCCGGCAGCGGCAGCGGCAGGATCTGGCGCACGGAGAACGGTGGCAACAACTGGACCGATATCTCCGCCGGACTCCCGGGGCGAGGGGTCAATGACATCGCCGGGGATCCCACCGATCCGGACCACGCCCTCGCCGTCGTCAGCGGTTTCAACACCGCCCATCTCTGGGAGTGGACCGCTGGTGGAAGCTGGGTCGAGACCGGCGACGGCCTGCCCAACGTCCCTGCCAACAGCGTCCTGATGCTTTCCGCCGATGACGTGCTCGTAGGAACCGATACCGGCATCTTCCGCAGCTCCGACGGTGGCGCCACGTTCCAGCCGTACATGAACGGACTTCCGGAAGGACTGGTGGTTACCGACCTGAAGTACAACCCGACCCAGAGCATGGTTACCGCCGGCACCTACGGTCGCGGCGCCTGGCAGGTGTTGGTGCAGTCGTACGGTCCGGTTGTGCTCTACGATTCGGTCGGGCTGCCGTTCACCGAGGTGGATGGTGATGGCGACGGCAATGTAGAGCCGGGTGAAACATGGTCGGTGTCGCCCATGCTCAGGAATGTAGGAAGCGGTCTGGCGGATCAGGTTCAGGCCAGACTGGCCACGTCCAGTCCCGGCATCACCATTCTGGATGCATCGCCCCAGTCCTACGGGGATATCCTCCCCGGTATCGCCGCCGGACCGCCTGCTCTGATCCGATTTACCGTGGATCCCTCCGTCGGCTGCGGCAATCTGGCCGGCTTCGATCTGGTGGACATCAGCTCCGGAAGCGGGTCGGTGACCTACCAGGATCGGATCTCGGCATTCGAGATCCTGGTAGACAACGGCGTTCCGGCTCCGATCCATACGGTCGTTCTGGATGAAAACTTCGACTCGGGCAGCGCTCCGGACTGGTCCCACCTTGCGTCAGACGCCAACCTGCCGACCTGCAACAAGGCAAACAAGGACGAGTGGAACCTGGCCACCAAGGACGCCGCCCATGGGGTCAGCTTCCATGCCGGCAGGGGCCCCGGAAACAGCTACAGCACCCTGAACTATGCCTGGCTGCATTACGGTGGCCTGGATTCGGCAGGCGGCGCCGGCTTCACCATTCCGGTGGAGGCGGATGTCGCCACCATGACCGTGGTGCACTGGTACGAGACGGTAGTGAATGGCGACGGAGGCCGGGTTGTCATTGACGGTGTGGCCGATGGCCAGGACATCTATACGACCCTGAACCCGGTGGGCGGGTACTCTCCCGGCGGGAATATCGCCGGCGCCGGATGCAACGGCCTTGAAAACGGCCCTGCGTTCCACGGTATATCCGGAGGCTGGGTTACCAGTACTTTCGATCTTACGGCGTACCGCGGAAACACGGTCTGGCTTGCGTTCGTGTTCGGATCCGACGATCGTCGCCGGAATGACGGCGAAGGCTGGTACGTCGATCAGGTCCACGTCGAGATCCAGGAGCCGGGGCCGGCGACCTGCGACATCATCCGCTGGCCCGGTTCGATACAGGGATCGGTGCAGTACGACCTGGTAGCCGGCAACGATATCCAGGCGACATGGTCCGAGTCCTGCAACAGCCTGGAAGTTCCGGGGCAGACCTATTCGGTCCAGGCTGGTGACCTCAACCTGCTGCAGTCCAGCGGCCAGTACAGCCATGGGCCGGTAGGTGATCAATGCGGCCACACGTCGCCGGCCACCTTCACGCCAGGTGTCGGGAACGAGTACTTCCTGGTAGTTCCGGCCCTGGGTGGTCGTGAAGGGGGAAGTGGACTGGATTCCGCCGGAGCAGCCCGTCCCCAGGCCAGCAACGTCTGCGGCGAGGTGAGGGTGGAAACCTGCCCCTAGACGATCGGGGACTGATTCATGGGGACTGTCCCCCTAGGAGCTTTCCAACTCACAGGGAGGCCTGCAGTACAGGCGTAACGGGCCGGTGCCGGCAGGGTGGTCCAGTTCCAGCATCATGGCATGGAGCCGGTATCCGGGATCGCCGGGCAACGCCGCGCTGTCCGTCGCCGGCAACCCTCCGGCCTGGTACAGCGGGTCACCGCATAACGGGTGGCCGGCGGCCGCCAGGTGGATCCGGATCTGATGAGGCCGCCCGGTCTCGATTTCAACCTCGGCCAGAAAGCATCCGTCCCTCTGTGCCAGCACGGTGACCCGGGATCGCGACGGCTTGCCCTCCGGCGATACCGCATGAACCGTCCCCAACAGCGGGTGGGGTACAGGCCCGATAGTTGCGTCGATTTCAAATCGGTCCTTTGCCGGCACACCCTCCGCCAGGCCGCGGTAAACCTTCCGGACCTTACTCCGTCGCCAGGCTTCCGACACCTTGGCCATCGCCGACCGGTTCCGGGCGAACAGAACCAGCCCCGATGTCCAGCGCCCCAACCGGTGGAGCGGTGAGGCGGACGGGTCGAACTCCCGAACGGCGTAGAGCAGGCTGTTCTCGAGGAACCCGCCCCCGGGCAAGGTCGGCAACCCTGCCGGCTTGGCCACTGCCAGCAGCTCCTCGTCCTTGTGCAGCACGCCGAAGGTTCTGGGAGCTTCCGGCTCATCCCATGGCGGCCGGCGCCAGGTCAAGCGGTCGCCTTCCAGGCGGACCTGGCCGTTCCGGATCCGTTCCCGCCAGTCGTCCCGTGTGGAATGAAGGTATTTTTCGGTGAGATAGTCCAGGAGCTGGTCACCCCGGATCGAGCCGGGGAGGGTTTCATGGTAGACGTACCCTTGATTACGCATCACGCCTGAAGCAGGCCGCAATCCTCGCAGAGCTGCTGGTACAGGCGAAGCACGTTCTCGGCGTAACTGCTGGCGACCTCCGCTCCACTGTTCCGCATCTGGTGCCGCAGCCGGGTCGGGCCCCGGTTGTAGGCGATAAGCGCCAGCCGCTCGTCACCCTGGAAACGGTCCACCAGTTCCCGGTAGTACCGTACCCCCAGGCGTACGTTCTGGTTCGGTTCCACCAGGGTGATGTCGCCGGACCACAGCAGGTCATGACGCTCTGCAACGTCTTGTGCAACAAATGGACGCAACTGCATCAGGCCGATGGCGCCGGCTTCACTGACCACGGCAGGCCGGAAAGAACTTTCCATGGAAATGATAGCGGCTACCAACAGAGGGTCCAGCGCTTCTGCCCGGGATTCATGGTAGATCGTATCGGCGAGTTGCCGCAGTCGTTCCCGGTCGCCGTATGTGCGGTGCTTCTCTGCCAGGGCCAGAATCGCCGAACGGATCCGATTCGCACGTTCGGCATGAGTCATGGTCGGCGCCGATTGAACAAGCGGTTCGTAGGTAACGACGATCACGTCGCGGTCAACCCTGTCGAAAAACAACGATGAAGAGAGGGCGACTGCAGCAAGAACGATACATATCGCGGTATGTTTCGATGCTCTCATCCCTTCTCCTTTCAAGCCGGCGGCAGGTTTGCCGGGTCGTCTGCTCCACCTAGTCTAGAGCAATCCCGGTACCTGCGCGATGCCAAACCGCCCGGTAGTCTTCGCCCTCCGCCTTCTCGGTGAAATAAAAACGAGGCCCCGAATACCCTGAAAATCGTCCGGTGGCCGAAGCGGTTCCAGGTGCCTGAAACAAGGGGAGTTATGGCTCTGTTGCGCGGTTCCGGGCTTTCGGGAAAGCCGGGAATATGGGGAACATCCTTGAAACGGAACGACGTGGAGCGGTAGCAGGAGTGACAAAGATTTGTCCGATCACCTGGTTTATAGTGTCCTCTTATGAGTGCAGTAAATCAGGATAAATTGGAATCGGCCCGCCTGTACCGTCTCCTCCACCGGGGAAGCGAAGGTGATGCTTCCTTCTATATCGACGCCTGCCGAGGTGCAGGTTCGGTCCTGGAACTGGGGTGTGGTTTCGGCCGGTTGCTGGCGCCGCTGGCCCAGGACGGCATGCAGGTCACCGGCGTGGATCGTGATGAAGCGATGCTGAAACTTGCGGCGGAGACCGTGGCCGACCTTTCACCTGAGGATGCCGGCAGGGTCGCACTGCTGGAAGGGGACATGACCCGGTTCGACGCCGGCAAAAAATTCGACCGTGTCTTGATCCCGTTCAACGGGTTGTACTGCCTGTCGTCGGATGAGGCCGTGCTGTCATGTTTCAAAACAGCCAAAGCCCACCTGGCGGAGAACGGCAGGCTGCTGTTTGACGTCTATACCGTCGATCCGGAAGACGAACCGAACCCCGGGGAGGAAGACGAGGACGCCGTGGAGTACCTCACCACGATCCTGGACGGGGACCGGGAGATCGACGTCCGGGAGCGGGACGTCTGGGATCCCCAAGCCTCGACGGTGGAGGTGACCTACCTTTTTACCTTCCGGGAGGGTGGGGCGGCCCGCCAGGTCCGGCAGACCATCGTGCACCGCTATATGACGCCGGAGACCACCCTGCAGTTACTGGACCAGGCAGGCTTCCGGGTAATGGCGAAATACGGCGGTTTTACCCGTGAGGAGCCGGACCGGGACAGCGTCCACCTGATCGTGGAGGCCGGTTAACCCCTGCATGTGAATCAGAACCCAAAAGGTACTGATTTCAGCGGTTTAACTATGGACCATCATGGTCCGTGATTCAGGATGCACAGTCGGAAATGATGTATCACTATTACACCGACTCAGACGACGGGAGTGCTGAGTGACCTGAATTCAATCAGCAGGAGGAACAACCAAATGGCACTGACAATTACAGAAGAATGCATCAATTGCGCGGCTTGCGAACCGGAATGTCCCCGCGAAGCGATCACTGCCGGCGACGATCTCTATATCATTGATGCCGCCAAGTGCACCGAGTGTGAAGAAGAAGGCGAAAGCATGTGTGTCACCGTTTGCCCGGTAGACTGCATCGTGCCGATCGCCGAAGCGTAAACACAGCAGAGCAACGCGAAAATCTTCAAGCCGGACCCCGTATGGGGTCCGGTTTTTTTGTGCGTAAGAAACAGAATCACAATTCTTGGTTAAGCTCATGGCGGTCAGAAGCCGGGGGATCCGCTGATGGTTGTAAAGAGCCGGTCCAATAGGGTGGCGCCGATCACCAAGAAGGATCTGGGTTCTCGGCACGATTGGGTTGTTCCATTTAGGCTATCGCGTAATCAAGCACTACACGACGGAGTCTAGAGGGGATATCTTGTGGCTAGCTGCATTCATACTGTTATTTCCGATTTCTTTCCTGGCCTACTATTGGATCCATGTTGACAAGTATCTAGAGGAGGAGGCGATAACAAGTGATGGGCTTTAGTTGTGGGTCAAGAGCTAAAAAGGCGCACCGCGCGGGACGCATGAAGAGAAAATTGTCCGTCGGCCTCCTGATAGTCATGACCGTTATTCTCGGATGTCTCGGTGGGGTGGAGCAGCCTCAGCGATTCGCTCAAGAACTTCAAGAAATCATCTTGAGTGGAGACGTCGACGCATTTGAAGACATCTGCACTGCGACGTTCCCGGACCAGCCTGATTTCATTGAGGACCTGGTTCGATATGTGTTCGGAGATGTCACCGCGCAATTCTCGATCCGATCGTTCATGCTGGATCAAGATCTGGAAATATATGTCGGGCCCTTTGGCAGCGGCGAGGATGGTGTGAAGCGATGGCTGGTCATTTATTACGACCCTGCGGTTATTGACTTCTCCACCAAGGTGTCGCCGACTCAACTGGAAGAACATTGGCAAACCGGGTATGTGGAAACGGTTGTGGAGTGCACCGATGGGGTGTGCGTATTTCCGGACACGGCGTTCCAGTACGCAACGTCACCTACATGGGTCGGGGATTACTAGTAAGCGGAGCGCTCCGGATGTGATCTCTACTTGAGCTCGACGCATAATTGACCTATATTAGGATCTGTATTTAGATTCTAAATGAGGTCGAAATGAAGCAAAAGCTTCGAGTTTCAAAGGATATCCTCCCTCTGGGCGAGTTCAAGGCCAAGGCCTCCCAGGTTCTTCGAGATCTCCATGAAAGCCGGCGGGCAATCGTCATCACCCAGAATGGCCGGCCGGCAGCCGTACTGATCACTCCTGAGGACTTCGATCTTCTCCATGAAAAGGAGCGGTTCCTTGAGGCGGTTCAAGAGGGCATGGAGGATGTGGCGGCGGGACGGGTTACGGATAATCGGTATCTGGCTAAGAAATATGATTTAGACCCGGGTTCTGTTCACGAACCATGACGCTGAAATGGTCGGATCGGGCAGTGGCGGATCTGGATTCAATCCATGCCTCCATCGCCCGCGACAGTCCATATGCAGCCCGCCGATGGGTCGGGCGTCTCTGGTCAGAAGCCCAACAACTGGAGACTACTCCATGGATCGGTCGTGTTGTTCCGGAACTGCAGCGAGAAGAAATCCGAGAACTCCTGATTAGGAACTACAGGCTTGTCTACCAGGTGGGCGAGAAGACAGTGGATATCCTCACCGTATTCGAACGGCACCGCAGGTTTCCCGCCGATTCGTCGGAATGATCTGAACCTTAATTCCGCCGCACAGCCTCGGTCCGGTAATGCTTCATCAACCTGAACAGCTCTCGAATGCTTGTCGGTTCGGCGCCTCTCTCCCTGTTTCTCTTCCCGATCTCGAATGCGATGTCCCACTGCCTGACCAGGGTTTTCCATGCCTCCCAGAGGGAGGTCCTGCGGTCGTAGATGTGGGTCGCTTCCGAAGTGACGCCGTTAAGCTCGATGATTTTGAAATTTCTGCCGCCGGTCAATTCTTCGGCAGTTCTCGTGCGGATGTCGTAGCGGCCGAACCAGAAGCCTTCAAAGGATGAGCTGATCTGCTCGATGGCAGCTTCCAGTTCGGGACTGTTCACCCACATCCCGTCCAGGAATACCGCACCGCGGCAGTGGGTTCCCAGCTCGGCCAGGCGGACACGTTCTCCCGCATTCGGAGTGCGGTCGGCGGCATCCGGATGGGCCTTCAGGTAGAACTTCGCCATGGCCACGGCGCGCTTGTCGTTGAGGATCAACTGTTCCAGTGTCTGTCTGCCGTCCCCGGTGACGTCGGGAATAACCTTCTCGGTGATACTGAAAATCGTTCCTTTAGATTCTCCAGGCAGGCAGTACCAGAACACACCGAACTCGGGGCCGGGAGCGTATTCCTGCAGGATCATCGGCTCCAGGATTGATGAAAGCCCGGATTCCAGCTGCTTGCTGTTCCGGATGATCTTCACACCGGAGCCTCGCTGGCCGATGTCCGGTTTCAGGACAACTGGGAAGTCGAGCTGCTCACGGGCCATGAATTCCTGAGCCGTCTTGAGACTGGCCGCAACCGGGATCCGTATGTGCCGGGCGATGAACTCCCGGTTGCCTTCTAGGCTGTCCAGGATGTCGCTTTTGGATTCGGCAATGAAGCCGCCGGAGGGGATCCCCGGGTTTGCCGCAGTGAACAGTGTCATGGATCGGTGTTTCAGTCCCAGCCACAGGATGTGAAGGACGATCGGCGGGTAGAACATCCATGGTGGCCAGAACTCCCAGTGTCGTATCCGGGTCAAACGGCCCTGCATCCGCTTTCGCCCCCGCCAGGTCAACAGCGGGACCAGCATCCGGACCAGGATGAACAGGAGGATGGCCAAACCGATCAGAACCGGCAGGCCGTAAGTTTCGGCGAGTCCCAGCCATGCCACGGCGTCGGATCCTGCGAACATCGCCAGTGCTACCAGGATCGGCGTCCAGGCGCCGGCGGCGAGGATGAAGTACAGGCAGAATTTCAGGAACCCGGTCTGGAACATGCCGGCGGCAAAGTAGGTCGGGAGGCGGGTGCCCGGCGTGAACCGGGACAGGGCGATCACAACCGGCCCCCGTCGGTTGAACCATCGGGAGCCCTGCTCCACCCTTTCCGCTGTAAGGAACCACTTCAGAGGAGCCCGGTGGATCGCCGCCCGGCCGATCCAGCGTCCTGCCAGGAACAACATCACGTCGCCGATGAAAATCCCGATGAAGCAGGCCAGCGCTCCTGGAAGGAACCCGATCCTGCCCTGGGCGACCATCAGCCCGGTGACGATGCAGGTCAGATCCTCACTGACCATGGTCGCCAGGGCGATGAGCAGCATCAGGACCAGGAGGGCGACGCCGGTCGCTGCCGGAGCGTCGGATGATTCATGAAGCTGTTGTGATTGGGCGATACGGGCAGGATCGGCGTCGTCGCGCCACGGCATCCGGCCGGCCTCCACCTCCAGAAGGAACTCGCCGATCACTGTTGCCAGCATCTCGCCTCGAGAGAAAACCATGAAGTGGCTGAAGGGCGTTGCGTGCAGCTCCGAGTGGGGAACAATGCGGTGGTGCTCCTCGGCCACGGCGAACGGGACCAGGATGTCCTCCCTGCCGTGGATGATCTTCACAGGTGGCTGCAGTTCGGTGAGGATTCTGCGAAGCGGCCTCTGGTCCGAGTCGTAGAAGTTTCTGGCGTACGGGATGTCCATCATCCCGCCGTCCAGCAGGCCGAAATGGGGCAGCCCTTCCAGGATCAGCCTCATGACGGTGAGCTGGGCGCCGTGGATCAGGTGGTTGAGCCGGTAGTGACCAGACAGTTCCAGTTCCTGGACACCGATAGCCGACAGCAGGGTGACGGAGGCTACCCGGTTCGGCGCCAGGTCGTAAAGATTCAGGGCTACGCCCCCACCCATGCTGAACCCTACGACATGGACCTGTTCGATCCGTTCCCGTTCCAGGAACTGCGCGAGGTATTCGGCGTGGGATCGGATGGAGTAGTCGGGGATGTTCCGCGTCGAGTGGCCGAATCCGGGAAGGTCGGGAATCAGGATCCTGCGGCTGCCTTTCATGGCGGCGGCCATCTTCCTGAAATCGGCGCCCCGCCCCGGGCTGCCGTGGATCAACAGCACCGGCCTGCGTTCCGGTGAAGCTGTTCCGGCAAGATCTTCCAGCGCCAGTTGCACCTGCCCCAGTTCGACAGTGCGGATGCCAGGTGACGGTTCGGGTTGTCGTGTGTCTGCGGCCCACCTTACGGTGTGGGACAGAATCAGCAGGACGGCATAGACCAGTATCGTCGGCCCGAGCACTCTGCGTTTTTCGGGCAAGCGGGTCTCCCGGTCAGACGGCTGGGTGGCCGGTCTGCTGCTCCCAATACCGTAGTGTGGAAGGGGCCACGCCGAATGCCTGGCCGGTCTCGAACCCCCTTGCGGCCAGCAGCAGCCGGATGATGGCGTAATGGTGGACCGTGTGGCTGAACAGGAACTGCAACTCTCGAAGGACCGAAGAAGCAGCCCAGGGAGCAGAGTCGTGGCCTGCTCCTGCAGGAGCTTCGCCCCGGGTTCTGATCAGGCGCCCGGCATCGTTGTCGTTAATGGTTTCCAGCTTTCCGATCAGCGCTTCCATACGTTCCGCCGCGTATAGCCGGTCCCCGGCGATGCGGTCGTCCCGTTGCCGGCATTCGTAGTCCACTTCTCCGGAGTCGAGGCCTGCCAGGAGGCAGAAGTAGAAGTCCATGCCGTGGCGAAACTGCATGCCGACGCCGCCGGCCTGGGGCCGACCGGTTTCCGGTTCATACAATCCGTCTTCCAGCCGGCGAATCAGGTCGAGGCCTTGCTGGAGGACGGCGATGTTCGGTCCTGCCGGCAGCATTGCGAGATCCATGAACGCTCCTATTCCGGCACCGGCCGGAACCGGGATTTTACCGCCTCATGAAGTTCGATGGCGAGTTGTTTCCGATCCCCGTTGATGACCGGCTCACTCCCGAACACCAGCGAGGCCCGGAACCGGGGCAAACCAAATAAACCGATCAGATGGGGCAGGAATTCCATGTTTCCCCACCAGCAGACCGATTCCCGGGCGGAAAGGTGCCCCTCCGGGGTCTCGTAGCGGATGCTGGCGTGGAAAACCGGGAAGCGGCCCTGGGCCGCCGGTTCCAGGAGGGAAGAGCGGAAGGGCGGAACCGTTTCCCCGTTGCTGCTGGTCCCCTCGGGGAAAATCACGACCCCGACACCGGCCTGGTACGGCACCTTCAATTGCTCGATCACCCGGGGGATATCGCGTTTCAGGTCCCGATTGAGGAATATGGTGCCGCCGGCCGGCACCATCGGTCCGAACAGGGGCCACTCCTTGATGTCGGCCCGGGCAACGAAGGTGCATGGCACCCTCGAGACCAGCAGGACAATGTCCACATAGCTCAGGTGGTTGGCGACCAGCAGGAACGGGCTGGGGGGAGGCTCTCCCTCCACCGTGACCTCCATCCCCAGAGCCCTTGCGATTACCCGCGCCCAGATATGGAATACCCGGGCGCGCCAGCGGGGGACCGAGCCGCCGGTCAGGCGGATGAACGGCACTCCACAGGTAATGACCAACCAGGTCACAGGTGTGACGATGGCGAACGCGGCCATCTTGAACCCGACCCGGATAGATTTCATCGACAGTGCCCCGCTCAGTAACCGAAGAACAGCTTCCTCGAATGGGGCGCCAGATCTTCGAAGTCAAACAGCACCAGCCAGTCGATGGTCTTGAATTCCCGATCCAGCACTGGTGGGCTGACGACCCGGGAGCCGTACCGCAGGTACAGTTTGAACAGAGGAGGGATCGTGGCCGTGCCCTGGAACGGCGGTACGCCTTCTTCAGGTTGACATGCAAACCCCGGCCGGCATTCCACGCGCAGCGACGGATGGACCAGGCCGCTCTCTTCGATATGCCGGTGCACCGCCAGGCCTTCCATGGCGTCCTGGCTGGTGATGGAGCAACAGCCGAAGAAGTAGCGCTTGCGGTTGAATGAGAGATACTGGGCCAGTCCTTTCCAGAGCAGGAAAAGCACCTGTCGATTGCGGTAAGGGAGGGCCACCGAAGCTCTTCCGATTTCCACCGATCCAGACCTGACGTCCGGAGGGAGCCCGTCCAGATCAAACTCGTCGTTGGAATAGAAGCCTGCACCGCTATCAGCCATTTCGAAGGTCTGCATCCGGTAGGTGCCGACGATAAGACCGGCCTCCGTGTCTTCCACGATCAGGTGGTGGAAAAAAGGGTCGTAACGGTCCTGGTCCTTGCCGGACTCGAACGAACCTGCCAGGCCTTCACCCAGTTCCAGGTTGAAAACCTCGAATCTCAGGCGCAGCGCCGCCTCGTATTCCTCCTGGGTGGATGCGAACTTGACGCAATACTTCCCTTCGACCAGTGGTTGGTCCGGGCGGCACTCCGGGATGTGCGGGAAGCCGGTGCCTGAGGCGGATTCTGATTCCATCAAATAAATTTTACCACGGTCTCACCGGTAGAACTCAGGTCGCCGGTCTCTCAGAAGATGGTTTCGGGGAGTCAGGGATTTATTCCGTGATTCCTTCGGGTCGATCTCGAGAACCTGCAGCCGCCTGCGCTGGGCCGGAGCCCGGCCCAGTACCTGCCCCTTCGGCCCGACGATCTGGCTGCCTCCGGTGAACCTGAGGCTGGCGTGGGGTCGCTTCTCCAGGCCGAAGCGGTTGGTGGTTACCGCAAAAATTCCATTTTCCAGACAACGGGTCTGCATGCTCTTCTGGCAATAATTCAGGACCAGGTTGGAGGGGTGGCAAAGGAGTTCCATCCCCTGCAAAGTCAGGGTACGGGTGACTTCGGGGAAAACCCAGTCGAAGCAGATCATCATGCCGACCCTTACCCCCCGGATCGTATTGATTTCCAGCGGAAGGTCGCCCGGGTCGAAGTAACGCTTCTCCTCGTTGAACAGGTGGATCTTGCGGTAGGTCCGAAGCAGACCCCGGGGGCCGATCAGGAGGGAGGAGTTGTAGATCCTCTTGCCGCTTTTTTCGGCGAATCCGGTGACGACGTACATCCCTTTCCTGCGGCAGAGCCTTGAAAGGGCATCGACGCTTTCGGACCGGGATGGATCCTCGGCCAGGGATGCGAGCTCTTTCCGGTCCCGGAAGGTGTACCCGGTGAACGGCAACTCCGGCAGGACCATCAGGTCGGCGTCCACCGGTTCCAAAGCCTTCAGCACGATATCAAGGTTGGTCCCGAGATCGCCGAAACATGGATGGAATTGGAAATAGCCGACTTTGAACATGATTACCTCTCGGAGGGAGTGTCCCACTTTCGCCTTAAATAAGCTGGTTTTCAAGGGTTTTCAATATTTTTATCCAGGGATCTTGACGTGGAGCCGATTTAATCCAACAATATATCCGGATATACGGATGGAGTTAAAGGTACTTGACCACCCAAGCGTCCACAGAAGCCGGGATTTTTCGCCGGATGTCGACCCTCTCCGACCCGATCCGGAGCCGGGTGCTCCTGGTGCTGGAGAGAAGGCACCTGTCGGTGAGCGAACTCTGTGAGGTCCTTGGTCTTCCCCAGTCCACAGTCAGCCGGCACCTCAAGCTGCTTTCGGAAGCCGGCTGGATCAACGCCCGCCGGGAGGGAACGCGAAGGATGTACGTGCTGTTCCCCGACGATCTGGAGGAGAGTGCCGCCTCCCTGTGGTCGATCCTCAGGGAACAGGTCGCAGAACTGCCGGAGTCGCGTGAAGATTCCCGGAGAGTCGTCCAGGTCATGGCCGGCCGTAGAAGCCGTTCCCAGGAGTTTTTCGATCGGGATGCACCGGAGTGGGACCGGGTGCGTGAGAGCCTGTTCGGCGACCGGTTCGGTCTGTTGGCCCTGCCCGGCCTGCTGGATCCGGACTGGGTCGTAGGTGACCTTGGTTGCGGCACCGGGCTGATGGCGGAAGCGGTTGCACCGTTCGTGAAACAGGTGCATGCCGTTGATGATTCCGAAGCGATGCTGGTCGCTGCGGAGAAACGAATTGGCCCGCGAAACAACATCCGGTTGTATCAGGCCGCTCTGGAGTCTTTGCCGCTGTCGGACAACAGTCTGGATGCGGCGATCATGATCCTGGTTCTGCACCATTTGCCGGACCCGGATGCGGCGTTGGCGGAAGTAAGGCGGGCTGTGAAGCCCGGCGGAAGGATCCTGATCGTGGACATGGTGCCTCACGAGCGGGCTGAATTCGAGGAAAACATGGGTCATGTCTGGCTGGGCTTTGCTGAGTCGGATGTGGTTCGCCGGGCAAGAGAAGCAGGATTTGAACGAGTTCGGCACAGTCTGTTGCCGATGGAACGAAACGCAAAAGGACCGGCATTGTTCGCCATGACTGGGCGGGCCGCCGGATAACCGATCCCATGGGGACTGGAGGAAACGAGATGACGACAGTGAGTGGTGAGAAGATTCACCCGTTCAAGGCAGCCGAGAAAGCCGGCCGGCCGGCCTACAAGGTGAAGGATCTTGGCGAGGCGGCGTTCGGTCGCCGTGAAATGGTTCTGGCGGAACATGAGATGCCTGGACTGATGGTATTGCGGGAACGGTACGCCGGCAAACAGCCGCTTGCCGGTGTCAAGGTCATGGGCAGTCTGCACATGACCATCCAGACTGCAGTGCTGATCGAGACCCTGGCCGATCTGGGAGCGGATATCCGCTGGGTTTCCTGCAACATCTTTTCCACCCAGGACCATGCTGCCGCGGCTGTTGTCGTGGGGCGGCCGGAAACCGGTGGAACAGTCGACGATCCCCGGGGAGTGCCGGTATTCGCATGGAAAGGGGAAACCCTTGAGGAATACTGGTGGTGCACCGGTGAGGCGCTGATGTGGCCCGACGGTACCGGCCCGGACATGATCGTGGATGATGGCGGCGACGCCACGATGCTGGTCCACAAAGGGAAAGAGTTTGAAGACGCCGGCCAGGTGCCGGAATTTGATCCCGCCAACGATGCGGAGGAGTGGGGTGTGATCCTCAACCTGCTGCGGGCGGAGATGGCGGAAAACCCGGCACGCTGGAACAAGGTTGCCGCCGGCATCTACGGCGTCAGCGAGGAGACCACCACCGGGGTGCACCGCCTGTACCAGATGGCAAACGAAGGGAAGCTGTTGTTCCCCGCCATCAACGTCAACGATTCGGTGACCAAGAGCAAGTTCGACAACATCTATGGTTGCCGCCACTCCCTCACGGACGGTATCTGCCGCGCCAGCGACGTCATGATCGGCGGCAAGGTCGCCGTGGTATGCGGCTACGGCGAGGTCGGCAAAGGGTGCGCACAGGCACTCAGGGGCCAGGGCGCCAGGGTTGTTATAACCGAGATCGATCCGATCTGCGCACTGCAGGCCGCCATGGAAGGGTACGAAGTCAACACCCTGGAAAACGTGATAGAAACGGCAGATATCTTCATCACCACTACCGGCAACAAGGACGTCCTGACCGCCGCCCACATGAGCCGGATGAAGGACAAGGCGATCGTCGGCAACATTGGCCATTTCGACAACGAGATCGACATCGCCGGACTGAAGAAGATCAAGGGCATTGAATGCGTCAACGTCAAGCCCCAGTACGATGAATGGCGGTTCCCCGACGGGCACAGCGTCATGATGCTGGCCGAGGGTCGCCTCCTGAACCTGGGTTGCGCCACCGGCCACCCCAGTTTCGTGATGTCCGCATCGTTCACCAACCAGGTGATGGCCCAGATCGAATTGCACATCAACAAAGGCAAGTACGAACGGAAGGTCTACGTGTTGCCCAAGCACCTGGACGAAGAGGTTGCACGGTTGCACCTCCCCCATTTGGGCGTGAACCTGACCCGCCTTACAAAAGATCAGGCCGACTATCTCGGGATACCGGTGGATGGACCGTACAAACCGGAGCATTACCGCTACTGATCGGTCAACGGCTGGATCTGAACGACGCCTGGCAGCCTTGTGCTGCCGGGCGTTTTTTTAGCTGAGTTCCGTTTCGGCGCCCAGCCGATGCAGCAGCTCACGGTACCAGTCCAGGGCGATCGCCGTACGTCCCGGCAGGGCGGTGGTTCCCCAGATCACGGTCAGGGTTGCGGTAGTGTCACCGCTGGTCTTGGTCCGTTGGGAGTCCTTGACGCCGTTGGCGCAGGCTCCTGCGGAATCGTACAGGCAGAACAGACCATCGAACCGTATTTCCTGTCCCGACGGATTGAAAACGTAGCGCCCTTCTTCCCCCGCAATCCCCACCTTGTAGGGCGGCTTCGCCAGGGCGGTGTCCACCATGCTGATCGGCAGCCCGCTGTGGTACGAGACCGCGTTGCAGGCGTCCACTGCCGGATTGATGGTGGAAAGTTTGCCCTGGTCTGCGGCTCGCACCAGATACTCGGAAGCCGGTTTTCCCCGCCCGGTCGGCTTGTAGCCGGCGACCCGGAACAGATCGCGAACCGCCGTCTTGACCTGGTCGCTGGGCGCCAGCGGCCCTGCGGACCCTGGGTGGAGCAGGGCCACCAGCCAGTCTGGGCTGGCCAGTTCCGACAGGGGGACCGGGAACCGGGTCAGGAAGGCGGCGGCATCCAGCAGGTCGTGGTGTTGTGTCTCCATAGCGTCGGAAAAGCGTATCAGAATCCGTATCCGTACGGGGTGTGGAGTGACAAACTTTCGCCTCATCCCGTGCGGAATGTGACGTTTGTTGTTGGGTAGCGTTGCGATCGGCGACATGTCTCCCGACACTCGGTCTGTTTTTCGATGCAGCCGGTCTGGCCCTGCCCTTGCATCCATGGTGCATGGAAAAGGATGACCATGACCCTGGAACCAATTACAAAATCGAAACAGCACGATCCGTTCGAGGCCTTTATCGGCTGTTCGGACACGATCCTGAGTCTGATCGATACGGTGCGGGAGGTGGCCCGGACTGATTCCACCGTCCTGATCACCGGCGAAGGCGGTACAGGCAAGGGGTTGATGGCCCGAACCATCCACGCTGCATCGGATCGATCCGGGAAGCCGTTCGTGACGGCAAACTGTGTGGTGCATTCCAGGGCGCTGCTCCACAGCGAACTGTTCGGAGAGGACCGGGATCAGGGGAGTTCGGACGGCGGCGTCAAGCGAGGCAGGTTCGAGCTGGCGTCTGGCGGGACCCTTTTCCTCGATGAGATCGGGGATATCTTTCCCGAGACCCAGATGCTGCTCCTTCGGATACTGGAAGAGCGCACCTTCGAACGGGTAGGGGGCGGAACGACTCTTGCCGCCGACGTTCGCCTGATCGCAGCGGCGAACCGGGACCTTCAGCTGGACATTGCTGAAGGAGCGTTCCGATCCGAACTGTACTATCGACTGAACGTCATCCCGGTCCGCATGCCGCCCTTGAGGGAACGGCGCGATGATGTGCCGCTTCTGGCGAATCACTTCCTTGCCCGCTACGTGGGACGGCACGGAAAGCCTGTGGACACCATCGATCCGGCCGCCATGGAGCTGATGACGGCCTACAGTTGGCCAGGCAATGTCCGGGAGCTGGAAACCGTGGTGGAGCGGAGCGTCGTTCTCTCCCGTTCAAAGGAAATCGTTCCCGACGATCTGCCGCAGGCGCTCCAGCAGCCGGGTCGGGGTCCGGCGATCCCGGGCCGGGGAACCCTTCTGGAGATCGAGGCGGTCCGGATTACCGAGGCCCTCAGTGAGGCGGAAGGCAATAAAAAACTGGCCGCCAGGAAACTCGGAATCCATCGCAGCACGCTGTATAAAAAAATTGAAAAGCTGGGATTGAACCGTTGAAACGAAGCGGATCCATACGGTTGTTCATTACAGCGGTTTGCCTCGCTGCGGTGGCCGTTGCCTTCAAGTTTGCAGCCCACGGTATCTGGGACCAGGTCGGCATTCTGGCCACGCTGGTGCTGGGGACAGCCGCCGCTGCCGCATGGCCTGTGCGCCTGCCGAATGTCCGCGTTCAGTTCACGGTCAACCACCCGATCATCCTTTGCAGCCTGGCGATGCTCGGCCCCGGGCCGGCCATACTGGTAGCCTCCGCCGGTGTGGTCGGCGCCACGCTGAAAGTGCGCCACAAGGCGACCGCTGTCAGGCTCGTATTCAACCTCGGCGCCCAGATCCTGGCGGCCGGTCTTGCCGGAATGACGTTCATGCTGGCCGGTGGTCAGGCTGGTGAGCCGCTTCGGGAACTGCTGATCCCGCTACTGGCGGCGACCACCGTCCTGTTCCTCGCGGACAACGGCCTGGTGGCCATGGTGGTCGCCATGGACCAGGACAGGCCGTTCTGGACGGTCTGGAACGACTCGTTCCGGTGGTCCGCCGTTTCCTACTTCACCGGGATGAGTTTCGCGTCTGCGATCATGCTGGCGTATGAATCCCTTGGGGTCATGGGATTCGCTCTCGGAATCGCCCCTGCCTGGCTGTTGATCTCGTTCTTCAGGATTCAGAAGCGCTGGCAGGCGGAACACCTGCACCGGATGGAGCAGGTCGAGCAGCTCAACCGTGTCCTGGAGTGGAAAGTGAAGGACCGCACGCGAGAGCTGCAGGCGGCCCTGGGCTCACTCGAGGAAACCAACAGCAAACTGGTTGGGGCGAACGAGGCACTCACCGAGGCGAGCAAGGCCAAAAGCGAATTCCTCGCCAACGTGTCTCACGAACTGAGAACGCCGTTGAATGCTGTGATCGGTTTCTCGGAAGTGCTGTCAGCCCAGGAAACCGAGGGCCTGAGCGGCCGGCAGCTGGACTTTCTCAAAGCGATACACGACGGAGGCGATCATCTGCTGTCACTGATCAACGACATCCTGGACCTCTCGAAGATCGAATCGGGGCGCATGCCGCTGAACCTGGATGTGGTTGAAGCGGTGCCCATCGTGTCTGAAGTCGTCGCCATGCTCCAGGGGCAGGCGGAAAAGACCGAACTGGATCTTGTCGCCGAGTGTGACGACGGGATCAGTCCGGTATCCGTAGATCCCCGCCTGTTCAGGGAGGTGCTCCTGAACCTGGTCAGCAATGCGATCAAGTTCACCCCGGAGGGAGGATCGATTCGGGTTCTGGCGCGCATGGAGGACAGCGACCTGGTTGTTCAGGTTGTAGACAACGGCATCGGCCTTGCGGAAGGGGATCAGGCGAGAGTGTTCGAGCAGTTTTTCCAGGTTGACGGCACCTATACCCGCAAGTTCAGGGGCACAGGGCTGGGCCTTGGCCTGGTGCGGCGCATGGTGGAGATGCATGGCGGCACCGTGGCTGTTCATTCCGTGCTGGGCGAGGGAGCAACCTTTAGCTGCAGGTTCCCCGACTGCAGGGTGGATGTTCCCAGGGAGCTGCCGCCCAGCGACTTCGGTGTGAACGTATCGGGGAACGAAGGCGATCCGTTGTCCAGCGATTCGCAGGACCCGGCGCCGATGGTCAAGGCAGGCCAGCGCACCATCCTCGTAGTAGATCCCGATCCGTTGAACCGGCGTCTGGCGGTCAATGCTCTTAAGACCCGGGACTACAGGGTTCTGGAGGCATCGGCAAGCGCCGCGGCCCTCCAGTTCCTCCGGGTCCAGCGCGTCGATCTGGTTCTGGTCGCCCTCGACCTTGCCGACGCAGACGCCTACGCCCTGGCCCAGAATATTTTGAACGAGCCGGCCGCCCGGGGTGTTGCCCTGGTCGCCCTGGCTGGCACGGAGATGACCGATCCGGCGGTGATCCGAAAGTCCGGTTTTGATGGACTGATTGCAACACCGGTGCAGATCAACAAGTTGCCGAGCCAGGTGCGGACATACCTGGAGCGGAAGGAGCATGTGGCATGAGCACGATCGATTACCGTCCCGAAGCGGTGGACATCCTGGTGGTGGATGATGAAGAACAGAATCGCCTGCTTCTGGAAGAATATCTGAGGCCAGCAGGGTATACGGTCCGCACCGCTGAAAACGGCGAGACCGCCCTCAAGATGGCGCTGGAAAAACCCCCCGATCTTGTGCTACTGGACATCATGATGCCGGATATCAACGGCATGGAAGTATGTCAGAGACTCAAGAGCCATGAGTCGACCCGGCTGAGCCAGGTCATGCTGGTAACGGCTCTGGGAGGTTCCTCGGCCCAGGTTCAGGGCCTGGATTGCGGCGCCGACGACTATGTCGTGAAACCGGTGCGCCGGGATGAATTCCTGGCCAAGGTTCGCTCCATGCTGCGGGTCCAGCGTCTGGTCCTGGAGCTGCACCGGACACGGGAATCCTTACACTTGCGCAATGCGGAGCTGGAAGAACTGCACGCGCTGAAGGCGACACTTTCCCAGTCCCTGGTGCACGATCTTAAAAACCCACTGACATCCATGCTGGGCAACCTGGAGCTGCTTTCCCGTGAGATCGATGAGGCGAAGAGGATGCGGGTTACACGTTGCCGCAACCAGGCGGCGCGGATGCACGGCATGATACTGGACCTGCTGGATGTGGCCGGCCTGGAAGAAGGTCGCCTCAAACTGAAACAGGAAACGGTGCCTGCCGACGATCTGATCCACGGTTCGCTGGAGGGGCTGGAGGGTCTGGCCGAGCAGCACTCCGTGACTATCGAGGTCGATCTCGTCTCGGCAGAAGCGGAGATCCATGGTGACCGGTCGGTTCTCACACGGGTGCTGGACAATCTGCTTGTCAACGCTATGAGTCATTCACCGTCCGGAGGAGTGATCACGGTTACCTGCGAGGCCCGGGCGGAAGGTGTGGAAGTCGGCGTCACCGACCAGGGATCCGGTATTCCGGAGCAGCTGCGGGACAAAGTGTTTGAAAAGTTTGCCCGATTGGAACTCCAAGGCGAGGGTGTCAGCGCCAACCGGGGTCTGGGTCTGACCTTTTCACGACTGGCCGTGGAGGCCCACGGTGGTGTGATCTGGGTGGAAAATGCCCCTGAAGGCGGCGCCCGGTTCCGTATGATCCTGCCTTCGGTGGAGGAGCTTCGCCTTTACGGAAGCGAGGGTGATTCGGCAGGCATCGACGGCCGGCCCGGAGCGACCGCCTCGGATGCCGCTTCAGGCTGACGGTCAGGGGCGGTTCGGTCGCCCATACGGTTGATAACCAGGACGGTGACGGCTACCGCCAGGCCGGGGAAGGTGGCGATCCACCATGCGTCCAGCAGCCGATCCCGGCCGTCGGCGATCAGGGACCCCCAGGAGGCCGCCGGTGGGAGGACTCCCAGCCCCAGGAACGACAGCGAGGTCTCCAGCAGGATGGAATCGCCGGTCCTGAGCGCAGCTTCCACCATGACCGGGGCCGCCGCTCCCGGGAAAACATGGAGGACCGCCTGACGCAACGGCCCGGCCCCGGCCGCACGGGCGGAGGCTACCCAGTCGTTCCGCTTGAGGGCCAGCACCTGTCCGCGTACGAGCCTGGCCGACGTCATCCAACTGGTGGCGCCCAGAATCAGAACGGTGTTCAAAAGCGAAGGGCCGAACAGAGCGACCAGAAGCAACGCCAGGTACAGCCTCGGGATCGACAGGGCGAGATCGGTGCAACGCATCAGGATGCTGTCCAGGGGACCACCGGCGAAACCGGCGGCCAGGCCGATGGCGGATCCGATGACAACGGCCATGGCTGCCGCCAGCAGCCCTATAAGCAGGGAGATCTTGCCGCCAAGGACCAGGCGGGCGGCCATATCCCTCCCGTAGGAGTCGGTGCCGAGCAGGAAAAGTTCGGACCGTACGCCACTGCTCAGGGATCCTCCCTGCAAGTCCGCGACCGAAACCTGCTTCCAGGTGTTTCCGCGGCGAAACTGCAACTCGCTCCGGGTTATCCCCTCCACTTCGTGGCAATAAATCCGATCCCCGTCGGCGAGTAGCAGTGTTGTGGCGCGGCTCAGAGGGGGCAGGTTCCGGAGGACCAGACCATCGGGTTGGGCGTTGGGGTCACGGCCCAGTGTGAATTGAGCCACCAGTGCCACAGCAACAAGCACAAGGGCGGCATAGGCTGCTGTGCGGTACAGGGGCCGGCCGCTCACGAGCCGTTTTCCGCCAGGCCGTCCCTCACACGGGGGTCCAGCATCGCCATGGCGATATCGGCCAGCAGGTTCCCGATGATGACCAGCCCTGCAGCCAGTACGGTTGTGGCCAGCACCACAGGCAGGTCATGGGCCTGGATTGCGTTGTAGGTCAGCCGTCCCATACCGGGCCAGCCGAAGACAACTTCGATGATCAACGTGCCGGAAACCAGGATCGGGAGGGTCATCCCGATAAGATTCACAACAGGTAGCAGGGCCGGGCGAAGGGCGTGGCGCAGTGTCGCCGCCCGCCGATGGAGGCCCCGGGCCCGGGCGGCGTGGACGAACGGTTCCGCGAGGGCGGTCAGCAGTCCTCCCCGCACGAAACGGGAAAGACCTGCTGCGGACGACAGGCCGAGGACAAGGGCCGGCAGGGCCAGGTGTCGCAAGATGTCGAGCCACCGGCCGAGAGCCGAAAGGTCGGCTGCATCCACCGATCGCATGGAGGACGGCGGGAAAACAGGGAACCGCACAGCCAGAAGCAGGATCGCCATCAGGCCGACCCAGAAAACCGGCATGGCATACAACGCCAGGGCTGTCCCATGGACTCCGCGGACGATCCTTCCCCTCGAAAGAGCGGACCATAGTCCCAGTCCGATACCGGCGACAAGATGCACCAGGAGGGCGGCTCCCGAAAGAAGCAGGGTGGCGGGAAGGGCCTCGGCTATCGCCTGCCGGACCGGACGGGATCTGGAATGGGACCAGCCCAACTCGCCCTTGAGACAGACCGAGGACAGCCATCTCACGTACCGCTCCGGTGCAGGCCGGTCCAGGCCGTACGCTCTCTCCAGCCGGTCCCGGACCTCAGGAGGCACCGGTCGGTTGCCGATCCATTGATCTACCGGGGAGCCGGGCGCCGATTCCATCAGGACGAAAACAAGGGTGGCGGCTCCCAGGGCCAGTGGGATCGCCAGCAGAAGCCTCTTGATGATCATGGGACCCATGGTTCAGGGATCGATCCAGGCCTGTTCCAGTTCGGCCAGGGCATCTCCGGGGACATTCAGGGCAAGGTCGTGAAGACGGGTGGAGCTGGCGACAAGCCTGGATGATTCGAACAGGAACGTATACGGCTGATCGGCGTGGATACGGTCATGGATCCGCTGGAGGGCGCCGGCCATGAGCGGTATTGTCGGCGCCGCTTCAAGGGCATCGAGGGCGTCATCGAATTCCGCGGACTTGTACCCCACGACGTTATAGCCGGCCGGAGGCATGGAGCTGGATGCGAACAACGACCGTAATTCCACCTTGCCTTCGAAGGACCAGCCGGCAACGTAGGCATCGAAGTCGCCGGACTTGTTGCGGGCGACAAACGCACCCATCTGCATCGGCGGCAGCAGGCGCACATCGACTCCAACCTGTTTCAGTTGCTCCTGGACCCGGACCATGACCATGTTCCGAAGCTCGTTGCCTGCGTTGGTCGTCATCTCGATCTCGAACGGCTTTCCGTTCCGCTGCAGAATCCCGGCGTTCAGCTTGAACCCTTTGGCGGCCAGTATTCTTCTCGATTTGTCCGGATCATAGGGCCAGGCATTTCCATTCACGGCTACCCGGTAGCTTCGGGGTACGGGCCCCGGGCTCACACTGCCGTGGCCGTAGAGCAGTTCTTCCACGATCCCTTCTCGGTCCACCGCCATGGTCAGGGCCTTACGGATCTCCGGGTCGTCCAGCGGGGGTCGGGTTGCGTTCCACCCGATGTAGTCATACCCCAGGTTGCGTACTTCACGGACGTTCAGGGACCGGGCGGACACCAGGGCTTCGGCCTGCCACGGTGGGATCCCTTCCACGAGGTCCACCGTGCCCGCCTGCAGTTGCAGCATTAGATTCCCCAAGTCGGGGACGATGCGGTAGACGACCCGGTCCAGGCGGGGCAGATCCTGGCGGTAGAACCCGGGGTTGCGCGTGAGGCTGACCTCTTCCCCCGGGCGGTAGCGCTGAAGAAGGAAGGGACCGCAGCCGACTCTCGCCGTGGACCAGTCGTGTGTCTGCCAGTTCGCGAACGGGACTTTCCCGAATATATGCCGCGGCAGGATACCGCCGGTGATGATGTCGGCCATCATTTCCGGATAGGTGCGGTTCAGGATGAAGGTGACGGTGCGTTCATCATCCACCCGCACATCCCGGATGGCGGATTTGACGTCGGCGCTGCTCCATGCCACTTCCTCCGCGACCTGGGCGGTCCATGTGAACCGGACATCGTCAGCCGTTACGGGAGTCCCGTCGCTCCAGTTCATCTCGCGCAGGTAAAAAGTAACGGCCCGGCCGTCACTGGAGGTAGTCCAGCTTTCGGCCACCCTTGGCTCCAGGGCAGGCGCTTCGCCGTTTCCGTCGCGGTTTTCCCGAGCCAGCGGCAGGTAGATCCGTCGCAGTACCTTGAGGGAGCTGGTCTGGTTGGCGAGATACTCGTTCCAGGAATCCAGATCGGAGATGACGCCGATGACTGCGGTCCCACCGCTGACCGGCTCCAGGGCCCGATCCGGACCGGTGGATTCGCCATCCCCGCCGCAACCGGCCATCAGGAACAAAAGGGTCAGAGTTAACAGCAGTATTCGCCCAGCCTTCACAACCACCTCCAGAGTGCAATATAAGGAAGGGAAGCGCCGAGTCAACTTGCGAAAAACGGGTCGGATCAGACGGTTTCGTGCCAGATGGACAGCAGCCGCAGGGCCCGGTCCGCGGTCCTGAAGGTGGGAATCCCAAGATCCGTCAGGGCGGCCGCCATGGGGTCGTACATCCGGCCGGCATCCACAACCGCAACCCAGGGTTTCCTGCAATCGCGATTCAACCGGCCAAGCCGGGTGACGATGGAATCAACGGCATCCAGGTCTTCCCCGTGACGCTGGCCTGCCGGAAGAGTCTGCAGGGCGGCGGTGAGTGGCACGCAGCCTACAAGACCGACATCCACCGCCGGATCCTGGAGCACCGTATGCACTGCTTTTTCGTACAGTTCGTCGTTCATGATCGGTGTCAGGTCCAGCGGGTTGTGGACGCTGACGATGCCGTCGATGCGGCATGCCCGGAACAGACCGGTGAGGATCTCGCGACTTTCTTCTCCCAGATCCGCCAGTCGGAACGGCCCCAGGTTGTCCGCCATGGCGACACATTCAAACCCGGCGTTGGAGATCGCTCCGAGGCCGCTCCCCGACGGTTTCCTGCCGTCAAGGAAAGTGAACAGCCTGATGAGGTCATCGAATTCGGCCAGGCTCCGGGCGACGACGACCCCGGCCTCTTCCGCCAACTGCCGGGTGACCTGGTAGTCACCTGCGATGGAGGCGGTGTGGGACGCGGACGCCTGGGCGCCTGCAGCTGTTCTGCCGGCACGGTAGAGCAGCACCCGGCGGCCGGACCGGTTGATGTTCCTGGCGGCCTCGAGCCATCGTGTGCCGTCCCCGGGCTTGAACCCTTCGACGTAACAGGCGTACAGCCGTATCTCTTCGTCGTCCTGAAGGTAGGTCAGATAATCGCCGGCGGTGAGATCGGTCTGGTTTCCGATGGTGGCCAGATACTTCGGATTGATCTTGCCCAGCTTGCTGGCCTGGGCGACTGCAAAAGCCCCGCTCTGGGAGATCATGGCGATGGGGGAGACATCCTGGGGTGTATCCGGCAGTTTATAATCCGGAATGAACAACGTGTCGTAATTTCCCGGACGGGATCGCACTCCGAGACAGTTGCCACCGTTGATCACCGGACCCTGCCACGATTCCTTCCTGGAACGGTTCAGGGCGTCCTGGACCCGTCCGACCTGCTCTTCGCTCCCATGCCGTTCCTCCATCCCTCCCGGGATGACGATCAGGCTCTCCGCCTTGCGGAGCCGGACCAGTTCCTCAACGACCCCAGGTGTCTGGGCGGCGTCAACGGCCAGGATGAATAGATCGACCGTCTCGGGCAAAGAGGCGATATCAGGCACGCAGCGGCACCCTTCGATCTCATCCGCACCCGGTTTGACGACGTAGATCCTGGACCGGTCGAACCCTTCCCGGACCGTATTGTTCAGGATGATCCGTCCCGGGTTCATGCGGCTGGAGACGCCGATGATCCCGATACTTGCGGGGCACAGCAGGTTGCCGATTTTGTGCAGCGGCGGGGACAGCCGGGACTCCGGCAGCGGGTCCCCGAGACGGACCAGTACATCCAGAGCAACCGGTCCGTCAGGCGAAAGTACCAGCGGATTGATCTCGAACTCCCGCACCGGGGCAGGCATGGATTCCCGGCCGAACTCCATCAGGGCCTGCAGCAGGTTGTTCAACCTCTCCGGGTCGACACGGGGAGGCTGGTTCCTCAGGCTGCCGTCGATCATGGGGGCGACTGACGATCGGGCGACCATGGCCGGAACCGTTCCAGGATCTGTGGACGATGCGGAGGCGATGCCGACGCCACCTTCTCCCAGGCGATCGTTGAGGTATTCGGTGTAGACACCGCCGGCGCCGAAGGTCAGGACGGGGCCGAAGTCGTCAGTCCAGCGCAGTCCGGCCAGGAGCTCACCACCGGGAGAGCGGTCGTAGTCGATCTTCTCCAGGACCAGGAAGCCGTCGATGGGGAAGGAACCGAGGGCGGTCTGCATCTCTGCCAGCGTACGGTTGATGTCGTCCACACCTCCGGGGACGATTCGAATACCGCCCACGTCGCTCTTGTGCAGGATTTCAGGGGATACAACCTTTACTACCACCGTGCTCGACCGGATCCGGTGCAGCGACTCGGGTTCCACGGAATCGCCTGCAGGCACGAACACGTATTCGGGGACCGGGATTCCGATCCCTTTCAGGAGCTCGAGCCCCTCGGTTTCAAGGAGGACGGAGCGACCCTGTTCTGCAGCCCGTGCGGCCAGGCGTTGCAGGAGTTCACCGGCGCCTAGGTTGGGGTGCATACGGCCGCCTCCCGGCCGGCCCGGAACGCCTTGAGGTTGATGTCCACAACCTTGTCGCCCTTGTTCCTGAACTTCTTGAGGATGAACCGCTCGATGACCACAGGCTCTATCGGGAGCAGCCCGGCTGCAGCGCCGACGATGACCATGTTGGTGGATCGGGCTGCTCCGGCCTCCCGGGCGAGCCGATCCGCGTCCACCAGGATCGAATGCGGCAGCTTGCGGACGGCGTCCAGTACTTCGTCCAGGTCCGGGTACTTTGCAATGTTCAGGACAGGTTTGGATGACGTGATGAGGGTCCCTTCAGGGGACAGGTATTCCAGATAGCGCAGGCTCTCCATCGGTTCCATACTCAGGATCATGGTGGCCCGGCCCTTGGGGATCAGGTCGCTGCCGATCGGGCTGTCGGAAATCCTCAGATTGGCCTGTACGGCTCCGCCTCTCTGGGACATGCCGTGCACTTCGGACTGCTTGACGTACAGACCCTCCTCAAGGGCGGCAGCGGCGATGATGGCTCCGATGGACAGCACGCCCTGCCCGCCTACGCCTGCCAGTACGATGTCGCATCTCATCAGGTCACCTCTTCAGCTGATCGCCGTTACGGCGGCGGCTGCTTTTTTTCTTTTGGCGGTTTCGATGCATTCCCTAACGGCGATCACTACCGACAACCCCTTGTGCTCCATCTCGGTGCGCAGGATGGCGGCCAGTTGATCGACTTTCTTGGGGTGAGCGGGGACGACGTGGAAATGGTCGGGCTCGACGCCGACACCCAGGACGATCTGTTCCAGACGGGAACTGGGGATCAGCGGGTCCTGGCCGCCGGTCATGGCCGTCGCCTCATTGTCCAGGATTACCAGGGTCATGTCGGTGTTGCCGGCTGCAGCGTCGATCAGCGGCGTTATGCCGGAGTGCAGGAAGGTGCTGTCTCCGATCATTGCCACGGCAGGCCGGTATCCGGCCTCCGATGCGCCCTTGGCCATCCCGATGGATGCACCCATGCAAACGCAGGATTCAATCGTGCTGTAGGGCGGTAGAGCGCCGAGTGTGTAGCATCCGATGTCGGCGGTTACTACGGATTTCTCGAACCCTGCCATCGCCTGGGTCAGGGCGCTGTAGGTGTCGCAGTGCGGGCAGCCGGCGCAGAGCTGGGGCGGCCTGGTGGCCAGTGGCAGACCGTCCACCCGAACACCCTGGGCCGGTTCCAGTCCGAGGGAGCTCCGAACGATGTCCGGCGTCAGTTCACCGGCTGCCGGCAGCGCACCGTCCATTTTGCCGCGGATCGTCAGGTCGCCCTTGGCTCGGGGGAGGAGGCCCCGGAGCTGGCGTTCCAGCAAGGGATAGCCCTCCTCAAGAATCAACAGCGTGTCCACGTGGGCGGCCAGCTTGCGCATCTTGTCCAGCGGCGGGGGGTACATGCCGATATGAAGATGGGATGGTTTACATGTCAGGTCGTCCAGGTTTTCGAAATAATAGTTCCGGGCGATTCCGGTAGTGATGACTCCAAGTGAATTGTCGGCCTTGTTCAGGTCCAGCCGGTTCACCGGACTGTTGTCCGATCGTTCCTGGAGCTCGTTTTCACGGTCAAGCAGGGATTGCCATTGTTTTCTGGCGTTGGCCGGAAGGAGGATCCAGCCGGCCCGATTCGTTGTTTTCTGCAAGGGTCGTTGTTCCACCGGATCGGACAGGTGTACGACCGCACGGCTGTGAGCCAGCCGGGTAACGAGACGGATGATCACCGGCGTGCGATACCATTCCGAAAGTTCGAACGCCTCGCGGGTCATCTCGTACGCTTCCTGCTGGTCGGTAGGCTCGAGGCACGGCAGATGGGCAAAGTCGGCATAGAACCGGCTGTCCTGTTCGTTCTGCGAGCTGTGCATGCCCGGATCGTCGGCAACCGCGATAACCAGTCCTCCCTCGATGGACAGGAGAGCCGAGTTCATCAGCGGGTCGGCCGCCACGTTGAGCCCAACGTGTTTCATGGAGACGAGAGCCCGTCGGCCGACCATGGAAACGCCCAGACCTTCTTCAAGGGCCGTTTTTTCGTTGGCGCACCACGCTGCATGTGGGCCACCGTTCTTTTCCATGTATCGGATCAGGAACTCGGTAATTTCCGTGGACGGGGTTCCCGGGTAGGCGTACGCCGCCGTCAGTCCGGCATGGATCGCTCCCAGTGCGACCGCTTCATCGCCAAGCAATACCTGTTCTTTCATGCTGATTCCTCCCGAAGTGGCGGGGTTTTCCATCACCACCGCTCTATCCAACGTAGCGCACAAACCGGCACTAGGGGGTCGGCCCGACTGGACAAAGTTGACATAGATAGTGGTTTTTAGAAAAGGCCGGAACGACAACGATTCTTTGTGGGGAATCGAGTCGATCCGGCCTGACCGGGAAGGTTGAGCCCTACTTGACGGCGCTGATGTACGCCTGGCGGTAGTTGTCGAATGCATTGCGGTAGTCGCCGTCGGCGAGGTCGGCATCTCCCCGCTCGAACTGACTGTCCGCCTGGAACACAGGCAGTCCCGCCGCACGGCTGTTCTCAATCGCCTCGCGGACGATTTCACGCACCAGTTCAATGCCGGTGCCGTCGATACCACCCGGATCCGATACACCTGCCGGAAGCTCGAACAACGAGATGACATCGTTCCCGTCGTCCAACATGTTTTTCTCGATCGCCATCTGTACCGTCAACCCACGGAACAGCTCCAGGAATTCCAGTTGTCTCAGGAGGGCTGCATCGATTGCGTCGGCCCTGCTGTTGATGAGATCGATAATCTCCGTATGCTGCACCATCATCGCATTGTCGTGAGCGACAAGCCTGGCGTCGTGGATGGCGATATCGGAGGCGATCATCTCGAGCTTGGTTCCGATAATGTCGAAGGAGGCGTTCAGGTTGCAGTCGTCGCCGAGAGCGTTGGCCAGGTCCATCCGGACACAGATCAGCTTGTTGACCGAGCTGAGGATTGCGAATCCGGTTTTCAGGGGGTTCGGGATATCCTTCCCCACCGAGATTTCCAGCCCGACACTGACACCGACCGAGACATCACCGATGGTGTCTGGAATCAGGTCGTAGATCAGGTCCAGAAGTGCCTGCGCTTCGGTGCATTGGGCTGCACCGGTGAGTCCGGCGTCATATGCCGTGAAGTCGGGAGTCGGGATGGTCCCCGGGTACGGGTCCACCGTATTGTGTTCCACTGTGAACAGTTCCAGGAAGCCGGAAACCATGCCGGACACCCAGCCGAAGTCCAGCCCGATAATCGCTTCCGCTCCGCTGGACGTTTCGGAATACTGATCGCCGTTGCAGACGCTTCCGGTTTCAAGGCGCATCCATACAGCTGAACGCCGTCGCACCGGACGGATCCGGATAGCCTGTGTGGTTGTGGCCGGAAGGAGCTGGGGCATCTGGGCGAAGGAGACCCGCAGCTTCTCGATGTCTTCGTCGGAAGCAGCCGGCAAGAGGTGGCGAGCCTGGACAAACGCATTGCGCGCTTTCCGCATCATATCCAGGTGCAGGTGGTAGTAAGGGTCGTCGGATACATTCGGTCTGTTCAGCTCCAGGTACTGCTGAAGCCCATCTTCCATGGCTGCGCTGAAATCGATCATCTGGGCACGGGCCCGATGTAAATCGGGAACGAGTTGGTCGCCGGTACGCACTTCCTGCTGCAGGCCGGTCTGCGCTTCAGAGACCGGGACGAAACCGATCAGCATGAGTCCACAGACCAAAAACAACGACAAACACACCAATCCCGAAAGTCCATGTCTGTGCATGTCTAAACTCCTATTTCTCGCTGCCACATCTTGTGAATGCACTTTCCGTATACGCCGATACGGTGCGTACATCAATGAATCGGTTGCCTGCAAGGTGACCGGGTTGATCCGGAATGCAGCGGGGGCGAATCAGGACCGGAAGGGTGAGGTCCGAGTGTGAGGTGGCGTGAGCTCGCCTGCGATCGGCACCGGCATCGCTTTCCGGACCTCATCCACCGAACCGAGGGTGCCGAACAGGTACATCAGCTTTACCGTCGCCGCTTCCAGGGTCATGTCGCCGATCCCGATGGCGCCGGCCTCACGGGCCAGCCGCCCACCGGAGTAGCGGTCCAGGTCGACCCTGCCGTTGGAAGACTGGGAACCGATGACGACCAGTTTTCCGGCATCGGTCAACGCACGGATGGCATCGGCAATTCCGGTCCGTTCCACCGGAATGTTGCCGCTGCCGAACGCCTCAAGCAGAACGGCCCGGGTGTCGGTGTCGATCAGTGCGCCGAGTGCATCCGCCGGCTGGCCCGGACAGAGGCGCAGGGCCGCGACCCGTGGATCGAAATCACCCTCTACCTGGAAGGGACCGTCGGGCCTAAGTGTCCTGCTGTACGGTTGGATACTGGTTCCGACTTCCGCCAGTGGGAGGAAGTTCGGCGACTTGAAGGCGCCGTAGGCGAAGGTGCTGGTCTTGGTTACCCGATTGGCACGAAGCAGCAGGTTATGGAAATAGATCACCACTTCCTGAATCTCATGGGTGGCCAGATCCACAGCTCCGATCAGGTTGCCCTGGGCGTCGCTTCGCGCATCGGCCAGGGGGAGTTGAGACCCGGTCAGGATCACCGGGCAGGGCAGGTTGCGGAGGAGGTACGAAAGCGCCGAACCGGTATAGGCCATGGCGTCGGTTCCATGGGCGATCACGACTCCGTCGTGGGTTTCCACGGCGGGACCGATTTCGGCACCCAGCTTCTTCCAGTGTTCCGGAGTGATGTCGGTGCTGTCGATGTTGAACAGAACCCGGGTCGTGATGTCCGCGAACTCCTCCAGCTCCGGGACGTAATCCAGCAGGGTCGCACCGATCTCATCAGGAGCCAGGACCCGGTCCGGATCCCGGGGTTTCATTCCCAGTGTTCCGCCGGTGTGGAGGATCAATATCCGTTTGCGCATGGAGGGCATTGTATACGCCAGCGCCGCCAACCTGCCTACCGGCATGTACAATATGGCGCATGCCCCAACACCCTGACACTTCCGGTTCCGTAGAGAAGATCCAGGGCTCGGTATTTTCCTCCGTGGCCGGGATCCTTGCGGAATACTCAGGGGAACTGTTCCGGTTCCAGGTCGGCGACACCTGGATGGAGCCTCCGGAGGGCTGTCGCATGGAAGACCTGACGGTGGCCGGGTATCCCGGGATGCACCGCTACGCGCCGACCCGCGGTCTCCCCGGGTTGGTGTCCTCGGTTGCGGAGAGAGTCACCAGCCGCAGCGGCCTGTTCACCGCCCCTGAGGAAGTACTGATAAGCGCCGGGGCCACAGGAGGCCTGGCGGCGGTTCTGGGAGCGATCCTGGAGCCTGGAGAAGAGGTCCTGGTTCTGGCGCCGTACTGGCCCCTGGTCGACGGCCTGGTCCGCACCTACCGGGGCCATCCGGTGCCGGTGCCGTTCATCGGAGAGGTGTCCGACGCTGTTGGTGCCGTGGCCGCCGTGGAATCAAGACGCACAGATCGCACCGCAGCCCTGTATCTGAGCACTCCGAACAACCCGACCGGGCGGCTCATCCCCCGGGAGCAGTTGGAGGCCCTGGCCGAATGGGCCCGGTCCAGCAACCTCTGGTTGATCTCGGATGAAGTGTACGAGGATTATGCTTTTACCGGCAGGCATGTATATACCCGGCCCCTTGCACCGGAGCGGACGTTCTCGGTGCATTCGTTTTCAAAGGCGTTCGGAATGGCCGGCAACCGGTGCGGCTACGTGGCCGGTCCGGCGGAAGTCATGGAGAAGCTTGAGCGTGTCTCCACCCACAATTACTACAGCACTCCGACAGCTTCCCAGCTGGCCGCCGCCAGGGCTCTTGAGGGTGCAGGGGACCGTTGGGTGGACCGGGCCCGCAAGCTGTACCGGGAAGCGGGGATGTCCTCCTCCCGTATTCTGGGTGTCCCGGCTCCGGAGGGCAGCACGTTCCTGTTTCTCGATGTGGCCGACCATGCCGCAGATCATGAAGGCGGCCTGAACGGTCTCCTGATGGAGCTCGCCCGTAACGGTGTCGCCGTGGCCCCTGGACCAAGTTTCGGACCGTACCCTTCCCACATCAGGGTCTGTTTCACGGCCGACCCGCCGGATGTGATGGAACGGGGAATGGAAAAGCTGGCCGGCCTGTTGAGCAGGGTATGAGCCGCTGGAAGATGGGAAAACGATGTCGATTCTCGACCTGATCGGACTGGGGCGTGGCTCGGGCGGAGGCGATGAAGCAGCGACCGGTGATTCGGCCACGGTTCGCAAGATCGCCGCCGCACTTGAGGATATGGAGCCGGAGCAGGCCCGCTACATGGCAGCCTTCGCCTATATCCTCGGTCGTGTGGCCAATGCGGACCGGGTTATCCACCAGGCGGAGACCGCGACCATGTGCCGCCTGCTCCGTGAAAAAGGCTCTCTCGGAGAGACTCAGGCCGCCCTGGTGGTTGAAATGGCGCGTCAGCAGGGTGTTCTGTTCGGCGCCAGCGAGGACTACCTCGTAACCCGGGAGTTCCGGGAGATCTCCACCAAGGAGCAGCGCCTCGCTCTTCTGGATTGCCTGTTCGCGGTATCGGCTGCGGATCGTTCCATCTCGGCGCTTGAGGGCCGCGTTCTGATGCAGATCGCCGACGAGCTCAAGCTGGACCGCAGGGAGTACACCGCTCTGCGCACCACTTACCGGGAGTACCTCTCGGTGCTGCAGAAGCCGGACGAAGACTGATCCAGGGGAGTCAGGTGGTGGCGGCCGGGCCGGTTCCCAGCCCCTTGATCGCCTTGTACAGCCAGGCCGTGAACATGGCGGAGCTGAGCAGGGACGCGATCATGAGGCCGACCACCAGGCCGTAGATCGGGTGGAGCCCGGTGACCGTGGTCATGCGGATTCCCAGCCAGGCCAAGGGGAACGTCAGCCCCAGGTAACGCACCAGGGCGGTTATGAGGCCGGGTTTGCCCCGCTGCATCCCTTCGAACGCCGGCCGGCACAACAGGAAAGGGGACCCCAGGAGGCAACTCACCGGAACGAAGTACAGGAGGATCCTCGTGAACCCGGCGGATACTTCCGATTCGGTCAGGGAGCGCGCAACCCAGGGGGCGATGATCGCAATGACCGGCCCGACGATCAGCACCGAGTACACGACCATGGCCAGGCCGGCCTCCCGCAGCCCCTTCAGGATGCCGGCGATATCCCCCCGGCCGAACCGACGGGCGGTGAACGGCAGCAGGGCGACGCCGATGGCGATGATCGGGTTCAGGGCGAACAGGGCCACCCGGTAGTAAATGGAATAGGCCACAATCGCCTCGGTGGCGTTCTCCATCCGGGACAGCAGCAGGTTGACCAGTCCCGCTTCCGAGGCCATCAGGGCGAATGTCAGCGCCGAGGGGATGGTCAGTGTAAACAGGGTGCGGTACGGCCGTGGGTCCGGGTTGCAGTCGATCTCCACCTGGACCGCCTTGCGCCTCCGCTCATGGGCGTTGGCCTTGGCCGTGGCGTAGGCCAGTCCGCCCAGCCGCCCTAGGACCGTCGAGAGAGCGATCCCGAAAATGCCCCAGCCGAAAACGAACAGGAACAGGGCGTTCATCACCAGGTTCAACACGTTGGAGATGATCCCTGCCCACATGGTGGTGCGGGTGTCCTGGTGGGCCTTGACCATGGAATCGGGCAGGATCGACCAGAACGAGGTCAGGGAAGCACCGAACAGCATGGTGCTGCCGTAGATCCGGAACTGCCGGGCCACTTCCGGATCCAGGCCCATGTGTGGAGCGACGAACCAGATGCCGACACCGATCAGTGCGAAACCCGGTGAGACGATCTGGACCAGCCTGAGAGCCGATTTTAGGTACTGCTCGATCCGCCGGTTCTCGCCCGCTCCGACGGACCGGGACAGGTTCGAGGTCAACCCGGTGGACATCCCGACCCAGATGGCGATGAGCACGAATTCAAACGGAATGGTCAGCCCGATGGCGGCCACCGCCGGGTCGCCGATGGTGGCGGCGAACACCGTATCCACCATGGTGAATGTCGCCCGCATGACGAAGGAAATCACCAGGGGCGCCGCCATCCGGAGGACGGACGGATCCTGTCGGTCGATATCCGGCAGGCCAGCGGCCATGGGTGAGTTCTCCTGAGCCTGGGGAGGAAGGGTGAATTCTACCCTTGAACTTCCGGTTGCGCCGCCACCAAAAGAGCACCGGGCATGGTTGTAAGGGTAATGGGCGCTCCATCCGCCTCGAGGACCGGTTCACCGTCGGCCCAGACCGTAACCGGGGATGGTGACGACAGTGTGGCGCTGCGGATTTTCCGGATCGAGACCGACCGGCTTCGGACGTGACTGCCGGAGTAAACCCGGGGCAGGGTCCCCAGGAGACGAAGTCGGGACACCTTGGGTACGAGAACCATGTCCAGCAGACCATCCTCAAGGCTGGCGCCCGGCGCGATACGCATCCCTCCTCCGAAACGACTGCCGTTTGCAAACAAGGCAAGCATGACCGGGCCTTCGAACCGCCCCTCGTCATGGTCGATGGTGACTTCGGGGGGGACGAATCGAAACAGGGTTTTCACAGCGGCGTAGGGGTATAACAGGGGGCCCCTCACCAGCCGGACCTGGTCCCTGGCCACGCGGAAACGTCGCCGTCAAAACCGACGCCGGCGACACAGTTGAACGGGATACCGTTGACCGTGCCGAGATCAATCTTGCGAACTGCCGGTTCCAGTGCGGCCGCCAGTGCTTCTGCTGGATGGGGGTTGATCCCCAGGGCCCCGGCGAAGTCATTGCCCCGGCCAAGGGGCACGATTCCCAGGGAACAGGCGCTTCCCGCCACCCCCCTGCCGGCTACCTGCAGGGTGCCGTCGTCACCGCCTACAACCAGCCGGGTGACCCCTTCGTCCACCGCCCTTGAGACCTGCCTGGCCAGGTCGGCCTGATCCCGGGTGAGAACCAGTTCTGCATCCTTCTCCCGGGCCACGCTCTGCATCGCCTACCTGAACCCGGTGGCCTGGCCCCGGGAACAGGACGGGTTCAGCAGGAATCGGATCACGCTACCGGACCCGCTGAGCGTCGAACGGCGGCACCTCCTGGGCCTCGCCCTCAACGACCTGGATTGTGGCGAACCGGGGCTCGGACACGATCACGTGGCCGCCGCCGCCGTCCAGAACGAGCCGGTACCGGCCCGGTGCCAGGGACCCGATGCCCCAACGCCCGTCATCACCGGGCCGCACCCTGGTCGCTTCACGAAGAATGCTGTTCGGCCCGAGGACGAGAACCGACTCAACCTGGGCTGCAGCCGCACCCTCTATCGTCCCGAACACCTGGTAATCGGTGTGGCGAACCGGTGCCGGCGGAGGAGGTGGCGCTGCCTCCTGCCGGACCGGCTCCGGGGCGGGAGGAGTCTCCACAGGCCGGGCCTGCGGTTGTTCCACGACCGGCTCAAGCTCAGGTTCTGGCTCAGGCTCAGGTTCCTCTGGAGTTTCCACCGGCTGGACCTGCGGTTCCTCGACCACCACAGGCACCGGTGGAGGGTTTGGAGCCTGAACCAGCTTCGGTTCAGGTCTGGGGGCCAGCGGCAATACTGCGGCGGAAATGTCCAGTACATCCAGCGGCTGCTCGATTTTCACGTTGTCGAGGGTCACGCCGTACAGCCGGTTCGGGTCGGAGTAAACGGACATGGAACGCAGAGGGCTTGCGAGGGAGAAGCGCTGCCGGACCGGTATCTGATCTTCAGCCTGTGAGTCCTCGAGGTTGACCAGGACCAGGTCCAGGCTGCGTCCGACCAGGAACAGCGGCCCCGAGTGATGGGCCAGCGCCAGGTTCCCGCCAGGCAATTGGTACAGCGGACCGGATCGAAATCCGGGCAGTGTGAAGGATCGGATTTCATGCTCACATGCCACCAGGATGTGTTTGGCGCCGGGCCACCATGTCATTCCCGCGGCGGATCTGGGCAAGGTAAGCAGGCGGTCCGTGCTGGTGGTCGCGGTGTCGATCGTCAGAAGGTAGGTATCCCAGGCTTTGCCCTTTTTCTGCTTCTGGACCACGGCCAGCAGGACTGCGTCATCCTCCACGAATAGCAGAGAACGCACCTGGCCCTTGATCACCAATCCTCGGTAACTGGTATCGGACGAAAGTTTGAACCTTATGGCCGAAGTCCGTTTTTCTCCGGCTTTGGCAGTCGCGACCGCGCCGGCCGGGCTGCCGGCCACCGCCTTGATACCCGAGAGATCTTCTTCCCAGTAGGACGGTGGACCATCGGCCAGGGCCGGGCAGGCCATGAAGAGGGTCAACAGGGTCGCCGCGAAAGCGTTCATGCCGTCTCCAGTGATCAACCGGCGTGAACCGTGACGGTCCGTCCGATCTCATCCAGTATTCCCCTCAAGACATCATAATCCGGATGCCGGACCCGGACCCATGCGTTGGCCATATACCCGGCCTCCACAGCCTGGGTAGGCGTGCCTTCGCCGGGGAAATGGGAGTCGATGATATTTTCACCGAACCGCTCCTGAATCGACTCGATCCCGGAATATCCCCGGATAGCGCCATCGCCCTCCGGCCGCAGTGCGATCAGACCGGCGGCGTAGCGCCGCGTGGGACCGACGCCAGGATCCCCGCCGGTCACCGCCATCGCCCATTCCCTGTACAGGTCGAATTCGTTGGCGGTGCTGTACAGGTCCCAGGTGCCGACTCCAGGCGGCCGGGTACCGATCTCGGAAAACTTCAGCCCGTTGGGGCCGAAGAACCACTCCATATGGGTAGCGGACGTTCCGATACCCAGTTCCCGGATCACCCGGGCTCCCATCTCGCGGACTTCCATGTAGTCCGGCGACTCCAACCGGTTGGTTGTCACAAGCTGGGGCGAGATCCAGCGGGTCCTCATCGCCTCCAGAACGTTGGGGTAGTAGTGAGAGATGAACTCGTATCGTACCTGGCCGTTTACGGTCAGTGTGTCGTAGAACCCCTCGTGACCCTCGATGAACTGTTCAAGGGCGATGGAGGCGCCGTCCAGGAGCCCCGAGTCGCGGATCGCCGCTTCCAGCTCTTCATCGTTGTTCGCCCGCCATGTACCGGCGGCACCGGCGGCGTCCCTCGGCTTCAGAATCAGTGGATACCCGGTTTCCGCTGCGAACCGACGGGCCTCATCGGCGGAATCGGTACCGGTGGAGGCGGCGCAGGCGATACCGGCCTGACGCAGTACTTCCTTCATGGCCGGTTTGTCCCTGCTCAGGAACGCGGTCCGGGGAGAGGTGCCTGGAATTCCTGTGGCCTCCCGCACATGGGCCACGGGCTGGATGTGGGCCTCGATGGTTGCTTCCAGCCGATCCACCCATCCCCGGGACTGGATCCGGCGAACGGTCTCCAGCAGTTCCCCTTCGTTGCAGACCGACGAAATCTGCTCGTAGCCCCCGAGCCAACCTTTGAGGTCGTTGTCCAGTTCGTGGACCGGTCGTTCGCCGATCCCGGTTACCCCGGCGCCGGTCGATGCCAGGGCTCGGACGAATTCGCGCTGGTTTCTGGGGAATGCCGGTTCCACGAAGATCACATGCATAACATGGCTCCTGAATGTTGCTGCCTAATCCTATCTCGATTCACCTGAAAATGTGTCCTGATCCGTTTATCCTTTAACATGACGTCAGTCGAACGGACAGCACCGTTCGGTCCACAGGGAGGCAGTCATGCCGGCAGTCGTATTTGTTGCGCCGTTTTTCCTGGAGACGACCCTCAGGTTTCTCAAGGCAACGGCACTACTTCCAGGTGTACGACTGGGGCTGATCAGTCAGGATCCTGTATCCCGCCTGCCTGAGTCGATCCGGTCCAGGCTGACTGCCGTTGAGGTGCTGCCCGATGCTCTTGACCCGGAAATGATCGCTGGAGCGGTCCGCAGGCTTGCAGGTTCCCTCGGCCCGATCCATCGTTTGATCGGCGCACTGGAGCAGCTGCAGGTACCCCTGGGCCAGGTCCGGGATCTGCTGGATATCGATGGTATGAAGGCGCCTGCGGCTCGAAAGTTTCGAGACAAGGCATTGATGAAGGAGACTCTGCAGGCCGCCGGGGTGCCCTGCGCCCGACATGTCCTTGCGGGGAGCCGGGAGCAGATCCGGGAGTTCCTGGAACGCACCGGGTACCCGGTCGTGGTGAAACCGATCGACGGCGCCGGGGGCAAGGACACACACCGGGTGGAGGACTCGGACGGCCTTGAAAGGGCCTTGGCGGTTACCGAGCCGACGCCGGAGCGGCCGGTTCTGATGGAAGAGTTCGTGCAGGGCCAGGAGCATTCCTTCGATTGTGTTTCGATACACGGTCGCCAGGTCTGGCACTCCCTCAGCCATTACTACCCCGGCCCCCTTGAAGTGATGGAAAACCCGTGGATTCAGTGGTGCGTCATGATCCCCAGGGAAGTGGACGATGCCCGCTATGACGATATACGGCAGGTTGCGTCCCAGGCGCTGGATGCACTGGGTGTGGGCACTGCCCTCAGCCATATGGAGTGGTTCCGCCGTCAGGATGGCAGTATCGCCGTCTCCGAGGTAGGCGCACGGCCCCCGGGTGCACAGTTCACAACCCTGATCTCCTATGCCAATGAGATCGATCTGTACGGCGCCTGGGCCGAACTCATGGTGTATGACCGCTTCCGGCCCCCGGAGCGGAAGTTTGCCGCCGGGGCCGCCTACCTCCGGGGGCAGGGAGAGGGGCCGATTCGGAGAATACTGGGTCTGGACCGGATTCGGGAGGAGATCGGTGAACTGGTGGTGGAGGCGCGCCTCCCGGAACCGGGCAGCAGGCGCTCGGGGAGCTACGAGGGGGACGGCTATATCATCCTCCGGCATCCGAGCTCAAAGGTGGTCCGGCAAGCGCTTGGGAGGGTCGTGGAGACAGTTAGGCTGGAATGCTAAGCCGCACCGATTAGCCTCTTGACAAGTTGACTATTTCAGACAATATTAGATGCTCATATTTTAATACCTTAAATAACCTAAGGTGACGGGATGAACGAGAAAGCAGTCTTTACCACCTTCGAAGCAGCGAAACTATGCCATGTTTCGCCGCTCTCCATCATCAACTGGGTGAATGCCGGCAGGCTGCCTGCTTTCCGGACACCGGGCGGCCACCGGCGGATCCGCCGCGAAGATCTGGTCAAGTTCATGAAGGACAACGGGATCCCCCTGGCGGAGGAGCTCAATGCCGGGTCGGGCAGGACCAGGGTTCTGGTTGTGGACGATGACGGTGCTATCCGGGATCTCCTGGCGGAGCATATGGGGTCCAGAAGTGAGCCGTTCGAGGTGATGACCGCCTCGGACGGATTCGAGGCCGGCCGGCTTGTGGCGACCTTCAAGCCAGACGTGGTTCTCCTGGACCTGCGGATGCCGGGCATGGACGGGTTTCAGGTCTGCCGCACCGTCAAGGCCGATCCAGAGACTTCCGGAACCATTGTGATCGCCATGACCGGGTTCCACACACCGGAAACCGAAGCCCGGATCAAGGAATGCGGTGCCGTCGAATGCTTCGCCAAGCCGGTAGAGGCTTCGGTCCTGGCCGACAGCATCGAAGAGCAGATGGAGAAGAAGGTCTCGGGCCGCCAGCGCAGGAAGCGCCCGGCCAAGGACTGAGTCAGGGGCAGCCGGAGGCTGCTGCCAGCCTGTCGGTCAGGACGCAGGATCGGATCGCTGCCGAATCCAGGTCGCAGGTCCCTGCCGTCCAGTTGCAGTCCAGGGCAGTCAGGTCGTGACCGAAGTCCATGACCAGCAAAAGCCGTCGCCGCTCCTGGACGAACGGGTCCACATCCACATCCAGCGAAAATGTTGCTTCGCCGTCCACCGCAACCGCGGCACTGTCGGTGCATGCATCGCCGATCCCGTCTGAAGGGAAACCGATCGGTAAGGCCGGGTCCGGCGTGTTCAACTGGTCCAGGTTGGCGTGGAACGGGCAGTTGTCCGCCACGTCCGGAACCTCGTCCAGTTCACTGTCGAGAAAATAGGTCGGATCGCCCACACCGCCACTGGAGTCGAAGGCACAGGCTTCGCCGATCTCCTCTTCGAAGACATCGATCACCGCTTCCTGGCCGGCGTTGGCGATCAGGGGGCAGTTATCGTCTTCGTTGAGAACACCATCTCCATCCAGGTCACCGCCGGGAGACACGTCGACCTGCCGTACCCGGGAAAGGTCCATCTCGGCCGTGAAGGTCAGGATGCCGGTCACCGGTGCAGGCGAAACCTCCACTGCGGCGCCGAGCATGCACTCACCGCTGCCGGTGGACAGCGAAATGTATGATTGCTGGAACAGGCAGTCGCCGCCAGGCGCCAGTTCGTGGGCGATATCGGCGAACTGGATCGACGCCGCCGGTATGGTCCAGATTGCGTTCTGGATGCTGTCCACTCCCAGGTTCGGAACACTCTGGGCTGCCAGGACCGGATGAACCTGAAGCAGCCCGACTTCGATTATGTCGTCTTCTATTTCGTCACAGGCCAGCGTGCAGGCCAGCAGGACCAGCAGGAATGCCAGGGACAGGGTTCTGTGTGTGGAAGCGCTCATCCTGCTCAGTAGGTGATCCAGTCCAGCCCTTCGAGTTCGGTGATGAATCCGTTGGCGTTGAACGACGTGATGCAGGGCACTGTGCCGCCCCGGGAGACCCTGCAAGCGACCGGATTGTCCGAACAGGTGAAGGCGTTCTTGTATGCCTGGATCAGAAGAGCCGAGTTGATCCTGATCGGATGATTCACGGCGTCGCCGGAAGGGATCGCAATCGGCACGTTCGGGCGGAAGGTCCGCCGGTCTACCGACAGGCCGTTAATCGCCTGCGCCACCCGTGACTGTTCCGTCTGGTCACCGGGCAGCAGCGTCTTCCGGTCGATACAGGCGGCCCCCAGATCGGGAACATCGTTGTTCACCAGCGTAATCGGGATCAGTCCGCTGGGCAAAAAGCTGATCTCCTCGAGAATGAAGGTGCCTGCAGGAAGGCTTGCGGAAGGCAGGGGACTCGAGGTCGAGTTCAGGTCCATTTCACGGATCTCGTTGGCGAGCAGCGAGATCCCGGCGTTGCCCAGGCTGTCCTGGCCTTCGGCTGTGGCCGGCCTGACAATCGCCTTGGCAACCAGGAGATTGGCTTCTTCATAATCGGTTGACCCGGGATCGGTGATCTGGAATTCCAGTACCAGATTCCCAACGGTTGTGCTCAGGGGATCGCTGCCGGAACATCCCGAGAGGATGGCGATGAAGACGATCGCCAGGATCGTCAGACTCACAAAGGTTCTCCGAACCAACTTCATTGGGTTGCCCTCTGATTACTGTTTCTACAAGATGCTTAACCGTACTTTGAATGCTCAAAAGAGGCAAAACTATAAACGAACAATTGCGGAGTGACAACCGCAGAAATGTGGCCGGTCCAGGCCGGCATCAGCAGGTATAGAGGAGAAGTGCTTCTATATCAGCACTTACAGATACCAACCCCTCAGGGGCAGGCTACCGGCATCAGTCGCGCCGTTCCTCCCTGACCGATGCCGTAGGAGCCGGTGCAAACCTCCTCGCCCCGGGCCACGTAATAGTAGGCGTCTCCCGAAGAAGGCGCCGCCCGGGTATCGATCCATGAGGTGCCGCTCAGATCGTCAGCCAGGCAGGTGGCAAGGCTGGTATCCCCGGTCACGGCCAGGTCCAGCATGAACCCGCCGGCCAGATCATAGCGGTTGGCAGTCGGCTCTACGTTCCAGCTCACCAGCGCATCCAGGCCGCTGTTCTCCACGAAGAGGCCGGTGACCTCGCCAGGGCCGGTGGCTGTGTTCGGATCCAGGGGTGCGCAGTCGTCCACATCCGGTGTGCCGTCGCCGTCGTCGTCCGGGTCGCAAACGTCGCCCAGCGCGTCCAGGTCCGTATCCAGCTGATCCTGATTGGCTGAAGCCGGGCAGTTGTCGCAAAGGTCGCCGGAGAAATCATGATCGAGGTCGGTCTGTGTGGTGTTCGCATCCAGAGGGCAGTTGTCGTCCAGATCTTTAACGCCGTCGGTGTCGAAGTCACCATTCACCGGTGCGCAGGCAACCGGCGGATTCACCGGGCCGGCCGAGACGTATTGGCCCATTACGCTTTCACCACAGCTGTTCACGGCGGTGACGAAGTAGTAGAAGCCTTCGTTGGATAGCGGCTCGGTGTTGTCCACTGTCTGGCCGTCCAGCACCTCCGTGATCAGGCAAATTTCGTCGTATAGCCAGGTCTCGGCCACGGAGAAGTTGCCCCGGTAGACGTTGGCGGCGCGGCCCTGTGGCACGTGCCCCCAGGCGATCGTAACGTCCGCGCCGGCCCTGTCCAGGAGGAGCGTGTTCCCGATAGGGTCGGGGACCGATGCGACACTGGCGTTGAAATCGTCACAATCCAGGACATCGTCCACGCCGTCGTTGTCGTCGTCCGGGTCGGTGCCGTTGGGGATACCGTCCAGGTCGAAGTCGATGTCGAGCTCATACGCTCCCATGTCCACTTCGGCGGTGCTGCTGTCATCGCCGTCCTGCACCCGGGGTCTTCCGACCAGGTCCAGTGTTGATGCATCGGCATTGTTGCCGGCGTCGATGGCCGGACTGCCGGCCTGCAACCGGAAATCCTCACTCCCCGGCGTCGTGTCGACGAACAGCGGATCCACCGAGATGTTCCCGTTCAGGCCGATGTAGTCCGGATCGGTTTTGTCGCCGCCGACCTCGCTGGGGTTCATGTACACCGTGGCCAGATTACCATGGAAGTCGTTGTACCTCACCACCGGCTCCGAGGTGTCGACGTACAGGCCGCCGCCGCCGAACTCGGCGTAATTCAGGGCGACGATGTTGTTGGCCAGGGTCGGCTCCTCGCCCACGTTTTGGGTCGGGCCGAGGCTCACACCGCCACCGAAGTCCGCTTCATTGTCCACGATCGTATTGTTGTTCAGGCTGAACAGAACGTTGCCGACCTTGACCCCGCCGCCTTCACCGGCGGTGTTGTACTGCATCAGGTTGTCCGAGATTGTGCCGAAGGCCGGTGTGAATACACCCAGATTTCCGTCGTAGCGCGGCCCGCCGGAGATGGCGCCGCCCCGATCGGTGCCGGTGTTGTCCACGATGATGTTCCGGGTGATGGTCGGCGCAGCAGGCAACGTGTTCAGGGAGTAGATCGCCATTCCGCCGCCGGCGGCGGTCTGATAGAGCTTGTTCAGGTCGCCTGTACGGTTGGTGCGGATCGTGTTGCCCTCGATCTCCGGGATGGAGTGGTACCCGACGTAAATACCGCCACCTAGCGAATAAGTCACTTCGCTCTCGCTGGCTCCGTCCTGGGAATCGACTATGTTCCCCTCGATCAGGTTATTCGTAATCACAGGCCGTGCCGGATCAAAGCTGAATTTATTCGAATGGATGTAGATCCCGCCGCCGTACCAGATTTCAGGGTTACTCGAATCGGCCAGGATATTGCCGGTGATCTCGTTGTTGGTGATGGTTGGCGAACTGGCTCCGAAAACAAAGATTCCACCACCGACCAGGAGATTGGGAAGGCTTCCACCGGAATCCCGGAAGAACCCTGCACCGCCGGTAATGGTGAACCCTTCCAGCCGATCGGCGTTGGTCGGTCCGACGCCGTCGATGGAGCTGATGATCACCGTAGAGCAGTGCGTGGTGGCGGGGTTGACGATGCAATCCCGGGTGTAGCACTGCTGTCCGGCGCCGTCGATGGTGGTCACAGCCGGCCCGTCGGTGGAGATGATGCTGATGTCTCGAAACAGGATGATTGACTCGTTGTAATAACCGGGGCTGACTTGTACGGTGCCGCCCACATCCTGGATGTCGCAGACTGCGTCCATGATGCTGCAGAACGGATCGCCGGGAGTGCCGGTGCCTGGGCAGGTGCTGTCGTCGTCTACGTAAACCGTTTGCTGGGCTTGAGCCGGCGTCAGGGCCGATAGCACGACCAGGAAAGCGAGTATTCCTGAAGTAATTATCTGCCGCAGAGGGGTGACCATACATTTCTCCATCCGGTTTCCGGCATTGCTGCCGGTCGGATCTGGACCCCCTGACAGACCACGGGTATATACGGCGGATTCCGGACAGCTACAAGGATTGTTTGACACAAGCAAGAATTTTAAGATTTCCTCTAAATCAAGGGCACGCACCGGATGGGCTTCGTTCGGCTCCAGCCGCACCAGTTCCGTAGCTGCCGGTACAGGCGTGTTCGGCCCGCAGGATGTAGTAGTGGGCGTCGCTTGACGGGGGGTTGCCCCGTGTATCCAGCCAGGTTTCACCGATGTTGTCGTCGGTCAGGCAGGTCGCATTGGCCACGCTGCCGTCCACAGGTAGCTGCAGAATAAGTCCGCCGGCCACGTCGTAGTGTGTTGCCGACGGCTCCATGGTCCAGACAAGTTGCACATCGGTTCCGGTAGCCCGCTCGATGCGAAGATCGCTGACGTCACCAGGTGCCACCGAGAACAAGCCGTCCAGCGGAGCGCAGTCCGAGCCGTCATCGACGCCGTCACCGTCATCGTCCGTGTCACAGGCGTCCCCGGCCCCATCGAGGTCGGTATCGAGCTGTCCCGGGTTGACCTCCAGCGGGCAGTTGTCCACCCCGTCGTCAACGCCGTCGCCATCATCGTCGGTGTCACAGGTATCGCCTTCGCCGTCCAGATCGGTGTCCAACTGTGAAGGGTTGGCGTCCAGCGGGCAGTTGTCTACGCCATCATCGACGCCGTCGCCGTCGTCATCGGTATCGCATACATCGCCTGCACCGTCGAGATCGGTATCTGTCTGAGCCGGGTTAATGTCCAGAGGGCAGTTGTCCACGCCGTCATCAACACCGTCACCGTCGTCATCGGCGTCACAGAGATCACCGGCGCCATCCAGGTCGGTATCGAGCTGTCCCGGGTTGGCGTCCAGCGG
>JACXWD010000010.1:60241-79260 GCA_014764515.1 Candidatus Polarisedimenticola svalbardensis
TCCAGCGGGCAGTTGTCGACGCCATCGTCGATGCCATCGCCATCATCGTCGGTGTCACAGGCGTCCCCGGCCCCATCGAGGTCGGTGTCGGTCTGACCAGGGTTGGCGTCCAGCGGACAGTTGTCCACGCCGTCATCAACACCGTCACCGTCGTCATCGGCGTCACAGAGATCACCGGCGCCATCCAGGTCGGTATCGAGCTGTCCCGGGTTGGCGTCCAGCGGGCAGTTGTCGACGCCATCGTCGATGCCATCGCCATCATCGTCGGTGTCACAGGCGTCCCCGGCCCCATCGAGGTCGGTGTCGGTCTGACCAGGGTTGGCGTCCAGCGGACAGTTGTCCACGCCGTCGTCAACACCGTCACCGTCGTCATCGGTATCGCAGGCATCGCCTGCGCCGTCCAGGTCAGTGTCCAGCTGTGAAGGGTTGGCGTCCAGCGGGCAGTTGTCCGCACCGTCGTCGATACCGTCGCCGTCGTCATCGATATCGCAGGCATCACCTGCGCCGTCGAGATCGGTGTCAAGCTGGGACGGATTGGAAGCCGACACGCAGTTGTCGCAGGTATTGCCGAAACCGTCGATGTCGACGTCGGCCTGACTCTCGTTGGCGTCGCCCGGACAATTATCGCAGGCATCGCCGAAGCTGTCGGTGTCGGAATTGAGCTGGTCGCCGTTGACGTCTGCCGGACAGTTGTCGCAGGCGTCGCCGGAGAAATCCATGTCGGCGTCGGCCTGCGTCGCGTTCATATCCAGAGGACAGTTATCGTTCAGGTCGGTCACGCCGTCTGTGTCGGTATCGCCGTTCACCGGTGTGCAGGCAATCGGCGGGTTTACCGGGCCGGCGGTGGGGAACTGGCCCATGACGCTTTCGCCGCAGCTGTTGACGGCGGTGACGAAATAATAGAAGCCCTCGTTGGATAGCGGCTCGGTGTTGTCCACCGCCTGGCTGTCCAGCATCTCCGTGAACAGGCACGCTTCGTCGTACGGCCAGATTCCGGCCGCGGAGAAGTTGCCCCGGTAGAGGTTGGAGGCATGGCCCTGGGACACCTTGTCCCAGGCTAGAGTGATGTCTGGTCCGGCCCTGTCGAGGAGGAGAGTGTTCCCGATCGGTTCGGGGATCGCAGCGACGGCGCGGTTGAATGGGTCGCAATCCAGGACATCGTCCACACCGTCGTTGTCGTCGTCCGGATCGGTGCCGTCAGGGATGCCGTCGCCGTCGAAATCGGGGCCGTATTCATACGCACCCATGTCCACCTCGGCGGTGCTGCTGCCGTCGCCGTCCTGTACCCGGGTCGAACCGTCCAGGTCCAGGGTGGATGCGTCGGCGTTGTTGCCGGCGTCGATGGCCGGGCTGCCGGCTTGCAAGCGGAAATCTTTACTTCCCGGCGTTATGCTGACGAAGAGAGGATCCACCGAGATGTTGCCGTCCACGCCGATGTAATCCGGGTCGGTCTTGTCGCCGCCGACGTTGCTGGGGGTCATGCCGGCTGTGGCGGTGTTGCCGTGGATGTCGTTGTACCGCACCACGGGCTCCGCCGCGAAGACGTACAGGCCGCCGCCGGCTGTTTCGGCATAGTTCAGCGCTACGATATTATTGGCCAGCGTCACATCCTCGCCGACATTTTCAGTCGTCCCGATGCTCAGACCACCGCCATAGACCGCTTCATTGTCTACAAACGTGTTGTTGCTTAGCGTGAACAGCACATTGCTGGCATTGAACCCGCCGCCGTTTCCGGCCGTGTTGTACTGGATCAGGTTGTCGGTGATCGTAGCGAAGGCCGGGGTGAATGTTGAGAGCGTGCTGTCGTAGAGAGGTCCGCCGGAGATGCCGCCACCCCTGTCGGTACCGGTGTTGTCCACGATGATGTTCCGGGTGATGCTCGGCGCAGCAGGCAGCGTATTCAGGGAGTAAATTGCAATTCCGCCGCCGGCGGCGCTCTGGAGGTTCGTGGCCGAATTGCCGGTGCGGTTGCTGCGGATCGTGTTTCCAGTGATTACAGGAATGGAGTGATAGCCGACATAGATGCCCCCGCCCATGGACAGGGTGTCTTTGTTACCGCCGCCGGCTGGTGAATCGACGATGTTACCTTCGATCAGGTTGTTGGTAATCACCGGTTGCGCCGGGTCGAAACTGAATATGTTGGAATGGACGTAAATACCACCGCCGTACCAGATCTCGGGGTCACTGGCGTCGGCCATGATATTGCCGGTGATTTCGTTGTTGGTAATGGTTGGCGAACTGGCGCCGAAGACGAAGATCCCGCCGCCGACCAGAAAATCGGGATCGCCGCCTGCGGAATCACGGAAGAACCCTTCACCTCCAGTGATGGTGAACCCTTCCAGCCGGTCGGCGTTGGTCGGGCCGACACCGTCGATGGAACTGATGATCACCGTAGAGCAATGCGTGGTGCCGGTATTGACGACGCAGTCCCGGGTGTAGCATTGCTGGCCGGCGCCGTCGATGGTGGTCACAGCCGGACCGTCGGTGGAGATGATGCTGATGTCCCGGAACAGGATGACCGACTCGTTGTAAAGACCGGGCCTGACCAGGACGATGCCGCCCAAATCCTTGATGTCACAGACCGCGTCCATGATGCTGCAGAACGGATCGCCGGGGGTGCCGCTGCCGGGGCAGGGGATGTCGTCGTCTACGTAAACGGTCTGCTGGGCGATAGCCGGAGCGCTCCACGCGAGAACAGCAGTAAACAGCAGTGCAATAATCGTTCTCACGATGCAGTTGGACCTCTCCCCAAGCTTGTAGTTTTCGGTGCAGGCGGACAGGCGTCGGAATCAAGCCATAGACAGCCTGATTCATATACGCCCGTGCGGGGAGAACGGCAATCAGAGAAGGTAAATATTTGAATAGGCTGGCTTTATGGGTTTTTCCCATTGTCCGCAGACACGATCTGCCCCGCCTCTTCCGCCAGCGGCCCGTCCAGGGCCCGTTTCGCCACCTTGGCGGCGAATTCCTGGATGCCGCGGCGCTGCCAGGCCAGTGCGGTGTCCAGGATGATCCTGTCTCGCTCGCCGGCCGTTGCCGGGGTTGGTGTTATGTAGTCCATGAAGTCGGAGGAATGCTTTTGAAGGAATTCCATGTTTTCCGCGAGATTGTTGATGTAGATCGCTTTAGGCGCCGCAAACTCCACCCGGGCGTTGTCGTCGGTGTTTCGGGGGGCGCCCTCGGCCAGAATGTCGATTTCCCGTGTTCCGATCCTGAACAGGCGAAGAATGTCTGCAGTCCTGCGGAGATCGACCCGGGCCAGATCCATCCGGACCGTGAGCTCGTTCATCCTTGATTCCATGCGTGGGAGGTCCAGAAGGATCGGGGAGTCCGAGCCGAGAAGCAGGTTGTCCACGCCACCGAAGGTCTCGAAAAGAAGCACATGCTCGTAGGCGGACCGGAATGCCCCGATGATCGAACGAAGTTCTTCACCGCCCAGGTTGTAGTTCTGTACCCATTGGCAAAAGATTCCATCCGGACGGAGCCGGACCTTGGATAGAGCGAAGAACTCCTCGGTGAACAGGTTGGAGGCCACGGTCATCCAGGGGTTCGACGGTTCCGAGATGATCACGTCGTAGGTGTTGGGCGAGAACACCAGTTCGTTTCGCGCATCATTGATGGACAGGGTCGTGCGGGGATCGTCCAGAACGTTGCGGTTCTGACGATCGAAAACACGGGCCGCCTCTTCCATGGCGGCTTCCACCTCGACGATTCGCAGCGATTCGATCGGATGGGCCGTGGCGGCCCCGCCGGTTATCCCGCTCGCCAGACCGATGAGCATGACGTCACGTGGGGACGGGTGCAGCATCAAGGGCAGGTGGGCGGCCAGCAACTGGGTTTCCATGTCGCCATGGGTGGAGGCTTCGACCTTGCCGTTCACAGACAGATAATAGTTCTCGAATGCCGGCTCGTAACCGACCATCACCGCGGCGGTCATGCCTTCCCGGGCATAAACCACTTCGTTGTTCTCGTAAATCGTGCTTTCGAATTCATCCCAGTCGGCATCGTCGGCCTGTGTGACCAGGTTGACGTAAACACCGCTGTTCATGAGGCGCAGGTCCCAGCCTGGCCGCAGGACAAAAACGGCGGCAACGGCGGCCAGCAGGACCACCGCGATCACGCGGCGCGTTCCAGTGGCCGCCCGGCTGACCAGCAGGACCATCCCGATCCCCAGCAGGATCTGCACCGCCGCCACAAAGATAACCGAGTCCAGCACACCGAGTCCGGGTATCAGAAGAAACCCGGCACAGGCTGCCCCCAGGATGGTGCCCACGGTGTTGGACGCGTAGACCGTGCCTACCGAACCTGCCACGTTTTCCAGGTCGCGGGCGTGGAGTTGAAGAACGCTGGGGAAAATTCCACCAAAAGCGAAGGTGGCCGGGAACATGACCAGGAGGCAGAACCCGAACTGCACCAGGTACCACTGGTTGGCCGTCGGAGCGAATTCGAAATAGACCAGGCCGAAGATACGGGGCAAGACCTGCAGGATGTAGGCGGTAGTGAACGCAAGGATGCCGCTGCCGGAGAACAGGCAGGCCAGCAGGATCCCGGCGTCCAGCCCCGGCCGGCGCTTGAGCAGGCGGGAGAAGAAAGCGCCGCCCCCTGCCAGTCCCAGAAGGAATGCCAGGAGCATGAGGGAGAAAGCATAAATCGAGCTGCCCAGGACCATGCTCAGGGCACGGGTCCAGGCCACCTCCAGCACCATGGCGCCAAACCCGGAGACCCCGAATGCGATCAGGGCGACCCGGACCGGTCTTGTGAGCCTGGGGGAGCGTTTCTGCGAAGGTCCGGGACCGGTCTCGCGGCTGGCCCTGGTCCTCCCGGCGATCAGGGCGACGATGCCCAGGGTGAGATTCACGGCGGCGGTCAGCCAAAGGGTGTCTCGGACTCCGATGCTCGGAATAGCCACGAATCCTGCGATGAACGTTCCGGCCACCGCCCCGAACGTATTAATGGCGTACAAGGTCCCGACGTTGCCGCCGATCCGTTCCGGATCATCTGCCACGGCACGGGCCAGCACAGGCAGGCTGGCCCCCATCAGAGTGGTCGGAGGGAGTAGAACCAGGGCGATGCCGGCGAACTTGGCAAGGTTCAGCAGGAGCTGGGAATCGGAGCCACCGGAGTTCCACACCATCTGGTAAACCGGGGTCAATGCCTGGAAAAGAAAAGGCACCAGCAGGGCGTACACGCCGATGATGATTTCCAGCAGGCCGTATACCTGCAGAGGCGCCCGGCCGGAGCGATCCATAGACCTTCCCGCCAGGAAAGCTCCCAGTGCCAGCCCGCCCATGAACGTAGCAAGGATTGAGCTGGTTGCGAACAGCGTGGAGCCGAAAATCAGGATCAGCTGCCGGAGCCAGATCACCTGGTAGACCAGTGCGGTCGCACCGGAAAGGAAGAACAGGAGCAGGATGATGGGAACCAGCCGGTTCGCCCGGGTGTTAGTCAAAGTCGGCTCCTATGAAATCCGCCTTTTATCTGCGGCGGCGGTTTCAAGGTTAGCAGACATGGATGACGCCGTTCAGACCGGGTCGGACTCCGATACCGGTGGGAGGCCCTTCTTCTTGCCGCGTCCCTTGTTCCTGGGGTCGGCTGCCTGATCGTTGGGGCGGGGATAGGGGCCCGGTTCACCGGAGGTAGTCGACTGCTCCGGGGCCGGCGCCTGGGTAGCCATGAGGTCCAGGAAGGCGGCAGCGGCGTTGCTGTTGAAAGGCGCGTCCGGACGGCTGGTGGTCACAACAATACCCAGAGACCGGGAGATGGCGGCCACGCGGCCTTCAGTGAGCGGCCCGGTCAGGGTCAGGGCCGGCAGTTGGATACCGGACTCCCTGAGCAACCGGACGGCATCAGGCCCGTTCAGAGCATCCAGGTGCCGGGCCTGGGCGATCTGTCGGAGGAACTCGCCGGTGGTCGGAACGGTGTCGTCAACGGCGAGAACCGGAATCACAGCGGCACAGCAGAGCATCAGGATCAAAACTGCACAGGTCCTGGATCGACTCATTTTCCTATCCCCTTTTTCCAGTACAAAAAGCCGCCCCCCGTTGCCGGGAGGCGGCTTTCAATCGTCGTTTCAATCGAGTGGGACTTAGATCGGTTCGCTGGGGGACTTGTACAGTCCCTTCTTCAAACCCTTACCCTTGTCTCTCGGATCCACCTTCGGCTTTTCGCCACGGGCCTTGTTCTCGTCGTCGCTGCCGCCGAGCTCAGGACCAAAGGTGCTGATGAAGGTGATCATCTGTTCGTTGTCGAAGGTGGCCTCCGGAGTGCTGGTGGACATCGGCAGTCCGGCAGCAGTGGAGATCACGACGACATCGCCCTGAGTCAAACCTTTGTCGAGATCCAAGTTCCCGACCCTGATGCCGACCCTAGCGAGAGAGTTTCTCGCGGTCAGGGCATCGACAGCATCAAGCTGCTTCACTTTGGCGATTTCAATAAGGAACTTACCTACGGTAAGATCCTGGCCGGCTGCCAGAGCCGGTGCTGCAAGCATCGCCAAAGCGATTAGGACCGCAGCTACCACCTTCAAGCTCTTCAGATTCTTCATTAACATGACCTCCCCGCTCCGGGACCTCTTAAAGTATCTACCCAATGAATCGTATGAAAGTGTCGTTGATATACGTCCATTCGCTGCTCAGTCAAGCGAATTTTAGAAAACGACCCTTCCTCCTCCTGTTGCTTCGCCAGTCATCTTTCTCCGCATCTTCGCTAGATGCAGGACCGATATCCGGCGACCAGATGGATGTACGGCGAACCCCTAGAAAGGTCAAGGAGGAACCACGCCGGTGTTGAGAATTCGGGGGTTCCGGGCCTTTGAAGTTGCCGATCAACGATCGGTTTCCGTTCGCTCGGCGACGGTCACCCCGATTATCTCTATATCCTTGATAGGCTTGAACTTCGCGTTGGATCCAACACCGCTGACCGGGCGCTGCGAGATCCTGCGAACCACATCCATGCCCTGGATTACCTGCCCAAAGGCGGTAGCCTGCCCTCTAAGGGTCGGTTTTGGCCCCAGGAGAATCATGAACGTGGAGCTGTTTCCCGGCGGCGAGGCCATGACCGGTTTCATGATCACCGTTCCGGCAACCATCGGAAGCTTGGTCGGCGTCGCCGGGTAGGTTACCGGCCGGCGGTCGCCGTTGGACCCGAATGCCGGGTCGCCGGCCACGATGAAGTCGTTCGCGTGAACCTCGCTGATGTAGAGACCATCATAGAAGCCGGAGTTCGCCATATCGATGAACGCCTTGACCGCGATCGGGGCCTCCGCAGGGAAGAAGTCCATTACGATCATGCCCAGGCTGGTCTCAATGGTCGCCTGGTAGACCTTGGATGGGTCGTACCGCGGGATGACCACGATGTCGTACACCTGGGAACTGACTCCGCCGGATTCCCACCCGATGGAGTAACGGCCCGGTTTGGCCAGTTGAGGGAAAATTTCGGCCAGGTTCACGATGGTTCCGTAAAACGCCATCGGATTCAGCTTGTCCGGCCGGACCGGTTCGCTGGCGGTGGTTTTCCCGGTCGCCTTGATCGATTTCCCTTCCGAGTTCCTGGCGAAAAATCCCTTGAGAACCGATGCCTTCACCGGGTTCGGGATCACCTCGGCGCCCTCGTTCCCGATGCTCAGGCGTGTCAGAATCGGGTCGTCGGCGTACAGGAACGAGCCCTTAAGTTCCAGGACCGCCTTGGCCGTATCGTCCGCCGCCACCGGAAGGATCGCCATGGCGGCCGTTAGAGCGGCGAGAATAAGCAGTTTTCTTGAGCAATTCATGGTTGAAACCTCTGGATCGACAGGCAACTCGGACCCGGAAAAAATCAGGATGCCGTCCATTATAGGTGGCGCTCCGGCCACCGGCCACCGGAACTCGCGGCCGGGGTCCTGCCCCAGACCAACAGGCGAACCGCCGATGCGCCGGCGTCCAGAAGCGCCGAGCGGCACCCTCGGAAGGTGGAACCGGTAGTCAGGACGTCATCGATGAGCAGGACCCGTTTCCCTTGAAACGCCCCGTGACGCGCTGTGAAGGCCGATCGGGCGGCCAGACGGCGATCCTCCCGGCTTGCCTTTTTCAAGGGAGCCATGTGCAGGACTTTCCTTCGAAGAGCGCGGCCGGCCAGCGGAAGGCCCAGATCGCCTGCCACGACACGGGCAAGTTCCCGGGCCGGGTTATAGCCTCGGCGGAACAGGGTGAGGGGATGGGAAGGAACCGCCGCCACCAGTTCGAATCCCCGGTCCAGTCCCGCCGTGCGGCAGGCAGCCGCCATACGGAGACCCATGGGCCTGAACAGCTCGGGCCGGTCCCGGAATTTGGCTTCCAGCAGAACGGTCCTGGCCAGACCGGCGTAGCGGGTCGCGGCGCACTGATACGGATGATGAGGGTTGTACCGGTCCGGCTGGATCGAATCCCAGCAACCTGGGCAATAGCCCAGGAGTTGCCTGGGTCCCAGTGTGTCGCCGCAACCGCTGCAGGGCGCCGGAACGACCAGGACCAGAACCGGGTACAGAAAGGTCCGGAACAGCCAGGGGCCGTTCAGCCTCATCGGAACTCCTGTGCAGGGAGGCGGGGACCGGATCAGTCGGAATAAATCGGAGCCGGCGAAAGGCCGAGTTCTTCAAGGGAGATTTCTTCCATGAAGTTGACCTCGATCTGGTTCCATGTCCTGCAGGACGGGCAGCGGCTGGTCCATTCCATGACCGTTTCGTTGCAGTTCCTGCAGATGTACTCCAGTTGGATCAGTTCCATTTCCTTGATGACCTTGCGGTACTCCGACGCTGCTTCGCCCTGGTTGTTCCTGCGCTCATGGATCCTGCCAAGAAGGTAGTGCAGGTTCGGGGCGTATGAAGCCCGCCCATGCAGAGAGGATAGAACCGCCAGGGCGTCATCAAGCATTTCCAGCCGGAAATAGAGTTTGCCGAGGTAGAACCGGGGCACGGTGTCCTTGCGCACCAGACCGATGCAGTGTTTCAGCGCCTCGATTGCGCCCAGAGGCTGTTCGTTGCCGAGGTAATACTCTTCCAGGGTGGTCAGGAAGATCGGGCTTCCGGTCAGTTCGAAGCCGTTGTACCAGGCCTGCACCGCCTCCGAGTCCTGCCCCATGTGGACCAGGGCCCGTCCCAGGTCGATATGGGCCGGCAGGAATCCGGAATCTTCCTTGAGGATCTTTCGGAATACGGCCAGCGCTTCTTTCGCCTCACCCTTCGCCAGTGCATCGGCGCCGATCTGGAACCGGATGCCCTTGCCGAACCGTTCGTCTGCAGGCCTGCCCGGGTCGCTGCCGCCGGCGTATTTCTCGACCTGTTTCTGGGCCTCCAGGGCCTTGTCCCAGTGCCCTTCCTTGGCGTGCAGCTCCCTCAGTTTCCGCCAGGCGGCTACAGAATGCTTGTTCAGGCCGATAATCTTGCCCAGAACAGCCCGGGCCCGGTCCATGTCGCCCTTGGCCTCGTAGTCCTCCACCAGGGCGTACAGCGGGCGGGTGTCCTCCTCCCTCAGATGGTGGGCCTTGCGGTGATACTCGATCGCCTCGTTTTGTCTTCCACCGGAACGGAGCACTTCGCCCAGTTTCAACAGCGTATTGAAATGGCGGCTGTCCCGTTCCAGGACGGCGCGAAAGTGACCGAGAGCGTCGTCTTCTCGGCCTTCAAGGACCGCCACCAATGCCCGGCCGTACTCTTCTTCGATCTCGTCCATCTTGCGGCTGGCCCTGCGCTGACGCCGTTTTTCCATCATGACCCCGAACTGGCGGGCGAGGCCGACAGTAAACGTGATCAGGATGCCGGCCAGGAAGAACAGCAGCAGAGTTTGACCCACAGTGAGGGTCGCGCCTTCCCAATATTGGAAATCGGCGGAAAGGATCTCCTGGTTGCGGCTGAAGAACGTGGAGGCCGCAAGCAATGCAAGCACCAGAAGCACAAGGATGAGAAAGGTCCGGACCCTCATCGCAGTATCCCGTGGAAGTGGAGGAACGAAGCGGTCCCTCCGTGGCGCAAGAGTAATTCAGCGGATGGAGAGCGTCAAGCGCGGTGCCGGGTCATTTGTGGTACGGAATCCGGCGCAAGAGGGTGAGGGCCCGGTAGACCTGTTCAGAGACCACCGCCCTTGCCAGATCGTGGGGGAAGGTCAGTGGTGAGAGGGACCAGAGCTGTTCGGCCCTGGCCAGAAACGAAGGATGCAGGCCCAGCGGGCCGCCGATGACGAAGACGCCTCGGGGAGTGGTCCAACCCTCGATCCTGGACGCCAGCTTCCTGCTGTCCATCATGGCGCCGGACCGGTCCAGGGCGATTATCCGGCTGCGGTGAGGGAGAGCGGCCTTTAGGGCCGTCGCTTCCCGTTCCATCAGCTGGTCGTCGGTGAACCTGCCGTCTCCCGAGGCTTCCTTGACCCACCGCGAATCCACCTCGAGGCCGATCCGCCTTATACGGCTGCTGTACTCCTCGAACAGGGCAGTGGCTTCCGGTTGCCGCGGCTTCCCGACGGACAGGAACAGAATCTTCATCGGCGCAGTTTCTCATGGAGCGTTTTGCGGTGGATGCCCAGGATTCTGGCGGCCGCCGATTTGTTCCCGCCGGTCCGGGCCAGGACCTCGTCGATATATGCCGATTCCACTTCTGCGAGAGTTCTCGAACGATCGGCGAAACTACCCAGGACCGCCGGCCCTGATACCGACATCGATGCAGGCAGGTCGGCCGGCTGGACAATGTCGTCCCTGGAGAGGATCGTTGCCGATTCCAGGGCGTGGACCAGTTCCCGGACATTTCCCGGCCAGGGGTACTGCACCAGCCGTTCGAGGGTTTCAGGGGCCAGCCGTTTGGCGGCGGTCAGGTTGTGGCGCTCGGTCGCCAGGGCCAGGAATTCCGCCGCCAGGCCGGGGATGTCGTCGGTCCGTTCCCGCAACGGCGGGACATGCAGGCGGACCACATTCATGCGGTAGAACAGGTCCGAACGCAGACGTCCCTCGTCCACCATACGTTCCGGATCTTCCTGGGAAGAGGCGATGATGCGAACATCTACCGACAGGGTTTCGTTCCCTCCCAGCCTTTCGAACTGTTTCTCCTGGATCGCACGCAGTACCTTGGCCTGAACCTCCAGTGTCAGTTCCTGAATCTCGTCCAGGTACAGGCTGCCGCCGTCGGCCAGCTCAAATCTTCCGGGGCGGCTTTCTCCGGCGCCTGTGAAGGCACCGGGCTCATGCCCGAACAGTTCGCTTTCAAGGAGGCCCACAGGCAGGTTGGCGCAAGGCACCTGGATCAACGGGCCGGTGTGCCGTGGGCTGTGCTCATGGATATACCCGGCAAGGCGGTTTTTGCCGGTGCCCGACTCGCCGGTAATGAAGATGCCGGCTTGTGTGCGGGCGGCACGGCGGGCGGTCTCGAGCAACCGACCGAACGCCTTGTTTCGTGTAAGGAATTCCGGCACGCCGGTCTCCCGCAGGGGTTCAGGTGGAGGCCGGCAACTGCAGCCTGGGTGCGTCGTCCCACAACCGTTCGAGACGGTAGAACTCGCGCTTGTCACCGACGAACACGTGGACCACGAAGTCGATATAGTCCATCAGGATCCACTCGCCGAGGGTTCGTCCTTCCACATGTTTCGGTTTCCGGCGGCAGACGCGTATAAGCTCTTCCTCGATGGCGTTGGCAATAGCCACCACCTGCCGATCCGAGGATCCATGGCAGATGACGAAATGATCGGTCACATCGCTGAGGCCTTTGAGATCGAGGATGCAGATATCCTCGGCCTTCGTGTCCGATGCGGCGTTAACGCAGGCAGTCAGTTCCGGTGTCAGGGCGGAGCCTCCCTTCGGTACAGTTGATGATCCTGAATATACTTGGCCACGGAAAGCGGTACAAGCCCGTGGATAGGCGCTCCGATGGCAGCGGCCCGCCTCACGGCGGTGGAGGAGATCGGCACCGGATCGACTTCGAGGCGGAAGATCCTGCCGCCCCGGCCGGGAGCCGGTTGGAGGTCCGGGTCGGCAACGGGGTAATCCACAAGTCGGCGGCGCACCTCCGGATCCAGCCTGTCCCCGTCCCGCGGATCCTCCGGACGGCGGATCACCGCCAGATCGAACTCGGTCAGGATGGAGCGGTACTCCTTCCAGGTGTGGAGTTCGGCAAGGACGTCACCTCCTATGAGGAAGACAGGATCTACAGGCCGGTCGCCGGTCCTCAGGGATCGCAAGGTGTCGATGGTGTACGACAGGCCATGGCGGTCGTACTCCAGGGTGCTGACCGTAAGGACGGGGCGGGAATCGACAGCCAGTCGCAACATGGAAAGCCGGTGCCTGTTCCCGGTGACGTGACCGGTCAGCTTGTGGGGTGGCCGGGCCGACGGCATGAGCAGAACGGTTTCGAGGCCCAGAATCGCCGCCGCCTGTTCTGCAACGTGCAGGTGCCCCAGGTGGATCGGGTCAAAGGTCCCGCCGAGAACGCCGGTGACCGGCCGCAGGCCCATCAGCCCTTCTCATTCTCGTCGCTGAGCCGATCCAACGCATCGCCGGTGGCCTGCACCAGGCGTTTCAGACCGTCTCCGGACACTGAGGAGATCACCAGCAGGAGGGTGTCGGTATTTTCGGCCCATGCCTTCACCGTGTCGACGATGGTCTGATCCTGGAGGGCGTCCGACTTGGTCAGCACCAGGATCTGCGGCTTTTCCGCCAGTACCGCACTGTGCCGTTTCAATTCACGGTTGATCGCCTGGATGTCTTCCAGCGGATCCCTCTCCGGCGCCGTCGGATCCACCAGATGAAGGAGCACCTTGCAACGCTCCACATGGCGAAGAAACTGGTGGCCGAGCCCGGCCCCTTCATGCGCCCCTTCGATCAGGCCCGGAATGTCGGCCATGACGAATGAACTGTAGTCGCCCCGGTCCACCACTCCCAGGTTCGGTATCAGGGTGGTGAACGGATAGTCGGCTATTTTCGGCCTCGCGGCGGAAACCCGGGAGATCAGCGTCGACTTGCCGGCATTGGGGAAGCCGATGAGTCCTACGTCCGCCAACAGCTTCAGCTCCAGGTTCAGGATCCGTTTCTCGCCTTCAAAGCCCGGATCGTGACGGGTCGGAGCCCGGTTGGTGGAGCTGGCGAACCGGGCGTTGCCTTTGCCGCCCCGTCCTCCGGAGGCCGCCGTGAAACGATCGCCTGGTTTGGCCAGATCGGCGAGCAGGAGGACCCGTTCTTCGTCGAGAACAAGGGTGCCGGCAGGCACCCGGACTTCGCGGTCCTGGGCGGACCGGCCAGTCTTGTTGGCGCCGCTGCCGTGCTTGCCGCAGTCGGCCCGGAGCAGAGGATTGAAACGGAAGTTCTGAAGCGTGTTCAGTTCGACGACGGCGACAAAGACTACAGAGCCGCCATGCCCGCCGTCGCCCCCGTCCGGCCCGCCCCTGGGAACGAACTTCTCCCGGCGGAACGACAGGCAGCCGTTGCCTCCTTTGCCGCCCTCGACGGTGATTTTCGCTTCATCGATGAACATCAGTGTTTGAGGTTACCGCAATTTCGCCCTGGAGGCTCAATAACAAAAAGACCGGCCAGGCGGTGCCGGGCCGGTCGTTTGGACGGAGGTTCCGTGTTGCCGTTGCTCAGCTGTCTGTGCCCTCGACCGGATCGACGTGGATGAAACGTCCCATTCTGCCCCGGTTCTGGAACTCAACCTTGCCGCTGGTGAGGGCGAACAGGGTGTCGTCTTTGCCGCGGCCCACGTTCCTGCCAGCCTTATGGGGCGTGCCCCTCTGACGGACGAGAATGGTGCCTCCGTTGACCAGCTGGCCGGCGAAACGTTTCACCCCCAGCCGTTTGGATTCTGAGTCGCGACCGTTCCTTGAACTGCCGCCTGCTTTTTTATGTGCCATGCTGCCCTCTAAGCTTCGATGGAGTCGATCTGGACCGCAGTGAAGTTCTGACGGTGTCCGGCCTGTTTCCGGTTGGAGTTCTGCCGGCGTTTGTAAGTGTAGATCAGGATCTTTTTCGCCCGGCCCTGGTCCACGACGGTGCCTTTGACCTTGGCGCCTTCTACGGTCGGGTTGCCGACCCTTGAAGTGTCGCCGTCGCCGATCATCAGAACGTTATCGAATGCTACGGCATCGCCGGCATCCCCGGCCAGGGATTCTACCCGGACCACATCGCCCTGCTTGACGCGATACTGTTTTCCACCGGTCTCGATCACTGCAAACATGGAGATAGTCTCCCCTGAAGGAACAAAACGCACACTATAGCAGGCCTTGGGACCCTGTCAAGGGACCGTTGGAGGCGGAAAGGCTTGCAATCAGCGGCTTTTCAGGTCAATCAGGACCTGTTTGACCGCCGCTTTCAGGGTGTCGAATACCCCGGTTCCCTTGGGGGCCACTGCTTCGAAGATCGGCTCGTCCTTGATCCGCAGTTCCCGGGTCAACTGATCCATCGGCATCGCCGTCGGCAGGTCCCGTTTGTTGAACTGCAGGACGTAGGGGAGTTTTGCCAGATCGAAGCCGTTCTCCTGCAGGTTGAGCTTCAGGTTATCGATCGCCTCCAGGTTGGCGTCCATCCGGACTTCCTGGGAATCTGCGACGAAGACCACCCCGTCCACCCCTTTGAGGATCAACTTCCTGGATGCATCGTAGAACACCTGTCCGGGGACGGTGTAAAGGTGGAAGCGTGTTTTGAACCCGCGGATGGTTCCCAGTTCGATCGGAAGGAAGTCGAAGAACAGGGTTCGGTCCGACTCGGTTGCCAGGGAGATCAGCTTGCCCTTGGCGCCCTGGGTGGTCCGGTCATAAATGTACTGAATGTTGGTGGTTTTGCCGCCGAGCCCCGGTCCGTAGTAGACGATCTTGCAGTTGATTTCCCGGGCGGCGTAATTAATGAAGGTCATTGCGGTTGGGCGACCTCAACTGAAGAGAGCATCGATGTCATCGTCGGTGATCTCCGAGAACGGTGATGTACCGCCGGAACCGGCGAACTGAGCGCTTTGCTCCCGTTCGGTGACTTCGTCCATGATGGAACCGAGTTCGACGCCGGCCTTCTTGACGCGAAGTCGGACCAGACCGAGAGAAGATTTTTCATCGAACAGGACCACGAGGATTCCCCGGCTGGCTACCACGCTGATATGGAGGTGCTCGTTTTCCCCCTCATGGAACAGGATGGAAAACTCTTTCTCGCCGATCAGCTGGGCGAGGCCGTCGGTAGCGGCCACGTTGCCTGCGGTCAGCGAAGCGAGTGAGGTGGTATCGATCCTGTCGGTGGCGCCGGCCTTGGCGATCTGCTGGCCGTTGCGGTCCAACAGGAACGTAAGGTTGGCGTTGGCGTCCCCGCGCAAACGTTCCAGAACCTCCGAAAATCGACGGTGGTCCTCATCCATGATGACGAGATCGGTTGCCGGCATCGTATCCCCTGAAGCTTTCAGCCCCATACAAAAGGCGGAGTTTCCGCCCAGTAGAGGAGTAATGTAGCGTCCGCCATGCGTTCGGGGCAAGTCAGAAGTCCCTGCGGCCCTCGAATGCCTTCAGAAGGGTCAAATCGTCCGTAAATTCAAGGTCTCCACCGGCGGGAAGGCCCTGAGCCAGCCGTGTGATCCGGACCTCTTCGCCGGCCAGAACCCGGGAGAGATAGACCGCTGTGGCCTCACCCTCCACATTTGGGTTGGTGGCCAGGATAAGCTCCCGGACACCGCCTTTCCGGACCCGCCCCAACAGCGGCTCGATCCGTAGATCCTCCGGGCCGATGTCCCGCAGCGGAGAGAGCGCACCACCCAGAACGTGGTAGGTCCCCTTGAAGGCCCCGGTTCGGTCCAGGGCGATGACATTGACAGGATCTTCCACCACGCAGATGCGAGACTGGTCCCGTCCGGGGTCGGTGCAGATATCGCAGGGATCCTGCTCCGTAAGGTGGAAGCAGTTGGAGCAGTACCGCACCTTCCGGGGCAGCTCGGATAGAGCCTGTGCAAGGGCGTCGATCTCCTCCGGTGCGACCTTCAGCAGGTGGAACGCAAGGCGCTGAGCCGTCTTCCGCCCGATGCTGGGTAGTTTGGAAAGCTCGGCGATGACCCGTTCGATCGGGGGTGCCAGGGCGCCCACGTCCGCGACCTCAGGAAAGGCCGGGGATGTTCAAGCCGCCGGCCATGCCCTGGGTCATGCCCTGGACTTCATGATCGACCTTCTTCCCCGCGTCGTTGATGGCGGCCAGGATCAGGTCTTCCATCAGTTCCAGGTCTTCAGGCGTCACGGCGTCAGGCGTCAGCTTGAGGCCGAGGAGTTCCTTTTTGCCGTTCATCCGCGCGATGACAACGCCTCCGCCGGCGGTTCCCTCCACCTCCAGCGCATCAACCTGTTCCTGAAGCTGGCCCTGCATTTTCTGCAGGTCTTTCATCATTTTGGCAATGTTCATGACGTCTCCTCCGTACCCGTCTCCGGGTCCAGGGGCCGGATATCGACGATCTGGGCCCCGAATTCTCTCAACAGGTGCTTCACTGCCGGATCCGAACCTGCCATTTCCATGAGTTGCCGCCGGTCGCCGGCGGGACGGCGCGGTCCCTGGTTCCCGGGGCCGGTGGCGGCGCTCCTGCCGGATCCGGCCCGGACTTCCGTTGCCGTGTCCATTTCGACGCGCAGGACCAGATGCCGGCCCGCCGCCTCTCCGGCGCAGCTTTGTAACAGGGACATGGTCTCATCCCGCTCCGCCTGACTCTTGAACGACTCGGCTCCGGCCGGGAAGCGGATGATCGCCTGGTCGTCCTGCAGTTCAACAGCCGAGGCATGGCCGATCAGCGCCGTGATCATTGGTCGGGAACGCTTTTTGATCGATGCCAGCAGGCCGCTCCGGAAGTCGGCGGGGGCCGGCTCATCCGGCGTCAGGATCTTTTTTTTTTGCTCCCCGGGAGGGGAGGATAGTTCGCCGCCACCGCCTGTCAGTGATTCCAGGAATTTTTCGATCGGCACCACCGCACCCAGGGAGGCGATTCGGATCAGGGCCGATTCGAACAGAAACCTGGGCTGGCTGGAACTCTTGAGTCCCGGTTCAAGCTCCACCAGAAGCCCGAGCACACGGTTGAGGTCTTCCCGTGACAACGTCGCGGTATTTTTGTCCAGCGTGCGAATCTCATCCGGCGACCGGGACAGGAGTTCGGTATCCGCGCCGGCAACCCGTGCGATCAGAAGGTCGCGGAATATCGCCAGCAGCTCACTCCAGAAGTGCAGGAGATCCCGGCCCTCGTCCATGACCGCGTCCAGCGTGGCCAGCATTTCGCCGGCGTTGCGCTCTGCGATGGCGTGGACCATCCGGACTAGGATCTCGGCCCTGACAGCGCCCAGAACCTGCAGCACATCCTGGTCCTCTACTTCCGTACCGCAGAATGCCAGGATCCTCTCCAGGACGGAAAGGGAGTCCCGAACCGATCCTTCACCGGCGCGTGAGATCCGGTCCAGGGCTTCATCCGTGATGGTGATGCCCTCTGAGTCACAGATGGTTCGCAGGTGCAGGGTCAGTTCACGGGGTGTGACCCGCCGGAACTCGAAGACCTGGCAGCGGGACAGGATTGTCGGCAGCACTTTCTGAATTTCGGTTGTTGCCAGGATGAAGACGACCCTGGGGGGAGGCTCCTCCAGGGTTTTCAGGAGGGCGTTGAACGCCGACTTGGAGAGCATATGCACTTCGTCGATGATCAGGACCTTGAACCGGTCCCTGGCGGGAGCGTAAGAAACGACTTCCTGAAGCTCCCGGATGTCGCCGACACCGGTCCGGGAAGCGGCGTCCATTTCCAATACGTCGATGGAACGGCCCTGGGTGATTTCAGTGCACGGCGTGCATTCGTTGCACGGATCCGGCGTCGGTCCCTTCTCGCAGTTCAGGCATTTGGCCAGGATGCGGGCGACGGAAGTTTTGCCGGTTCCCCGCAAGCCGGAAAAAATGTACGCATGGGCCAGGCGGTCGGCCTCGATGGCGTTACGAAGGGTGCGGGCGATGTGCTGTTGTCCGATGAGAGACTCGAAAGTCTGGGGCCGCCTCTTTCTAGCCAGCACCTGGTACATTCTCACCTCTTCACGGCGGCGATCTGATGGGGCCCAAGTGATCCTGTGGCACCTGCGGCGACCGGCTTACCGTTGCTCCCTTCCGGGCCTGGCGGAGTTCACCGGACCGCAGTGCACAGGGCTCGGGCCCCGCAAAGCGATCAATATCCAATATTTCCAACAAACGGTGTGGCGGAGAGAGAGGGATTCGAACCCTCGGTACGCGTTAACGCACACACGCTTTCCAAGCGTGCACCTTAAGCCACTCGGTCATCTCTCCGTCAAAACCGGACACATTCTACCGGCGCGCATTATAGCGCGACAGCCGGTGCAGTGGCGGAGAGGGTGGGATTCGAACCCACGTGCCTCCTCACGGAGACAAGACGCTTTCGAGGCGCCCCCGTTACGACCACTTCGGTACCTCTCCTGATTGCTCCGGCATCCATCAATCTACAACATCGTCGTCGCCTGCCGCCTCTCCAGCCCGGCGGTTTTGGAAAAATTCCAGGATCAGATTCGAGGCCTCTTCGGCCAGAATCCCTCCTGTGACCTGGAAACGATGGTTCAGCAGGGCGCCTTCCCTGTCCAGCCGCGCGAGAATGTCCGTGGCCCCCACTTTCGGGTCGGCGGCGCCAAAGACAATTCGTCCGATCCTGGCATGCAGGGCTGCGCCGAGACACATCAGGCAAGGCTCCACAGTGGAGACCAGGGTCGCCCCGGTCAGCCTGTAATTGCCGATTTTGTTCGCAGCGTCCCGGATGGCAAGAATTTCGGCGTGCCCGGTTGGATCGTTCAGGCTGATCGGGCTGTTTCTGCCCCGACCCTGCGTCTTTCCGTCCAGAGCGACGACAGCGCCGATCGGCACCTCACCGGACAGGCCGGCTTCCCGGGCTTCCTGAAGCGCCATGCGCATCAGATCAGCATCGTTATCGCCGTTTGGGATAGCGGGCATCCTGCCACCTGGCCTCATTATTGACTTGGAGTGGTCGGACCGGAGGGACTCGAACCCCCGACCTACTGGTTCGTAGCCAGTCGCTCTATCCAGCTGAGCTACGG
>JACXWD010000084.1 GCA_014764515.1 Candidatus Polarisedimenticola svalbardensis
ACCGCCGCCGCCCTGCTGGCGGTTCTAAGCGCGTTGTCCGGCATCCTGTTGTGGGGCTATCGGATCTTCAGGCGCCGTCGTCCTCCGGTCCGCCCTCACCGGGGCGGGTAGGCCACACGCCCATGGTCTCGGCGAACCGGTTGAGGTAGCTGAACAGGCCGACGACACAGGCGATCTCGACGATCTGGTCGTCGTCGTAATGCACCCGCATCCGTCGGATGTCGTCTTCGTCCATGTCCGTGTGCCCCAGGGTCATGTTCTCGGCGAACCGGACCGCCACCTTCTCCCCTTCGGTGAGGGGGGAGTTGTCCAGGTCGTCCAGACTTGCGAGTTCTTCCTTCGTGGCGCCGTGCCGTTCTGCCAGAACGGTGTGGGAGGCCAGTCAGTACCCGCAGTGGTTCAGGGTCGAAACCCGAACCACCAGGATCTCCTTGAGCCGCGCGGAAACCGTGTCGTCGGCCATGACCGCGGCGACGTGGGCGTTGAACGAGTTCAGCAGTTTCGGCTTCCGCCCCAGGACCCGGAACAGGTTGGGGACGTTGCCCCGGTCCTTGTAGACCGATTCAAAAACCTTCTGGACCCGGGGCTCGCCTTCGCCCCATTTCACCCGATCGATGTACGACATGGACTCTCCTTGTTCTCTGGTATCCTTACGCTTCGATTTCTGACAGGAAAGGATCTTCCATGGACCCGGCAAATACAACCAAAACCTCGATCTTCAGGATGTTTCCCGGAGCGTTCTGGACCGCCAACGCCATGGAGATTTTCGAGCGCATGGGCTGGTACGGCTTCTACGCCGTATCGAGTCTGTACCTCACCGGCGCCATCGGCGACGGCGGCCTGGGGTTCAGTTCGGAGGAGCGTGGGGTCATCCAGGGACTGGCGACCTTCTTCCTGTACCTGTTCCCGGCCTTCTTCGGCGCCCTGGCCGACCGGTTCGGCTACCGGGCGATGTTCATCGCATCGTCCCTGGTCATGGCGCCGGCCTACCTGATCCTGAGTATTCCAAAGACGTTCTGGGGTTTCTTCCTGGCGTACGTCCTGGTAGCCGTGGGCCACGGCATGTTCAAACCGGTGGTGATCAGCACGGTGGCCAAGTCCACCAACGAAGAGACCGGCTCCATGGGGTTCGGCATCTTCTACATGATGGTGAACATCGGCGGGTTCATCGGCCCGATCATCGCAGGTGTTGTAAGGGGCTGGAGCTGGACCTACGTGTTCTACGCCTCCTGCGGCTGGATTTTGATCCAGGGTTTGATCGCCCTTGTGATCTACCGCGAGCCTGCAAGGGACGCGGCGGCGGAGGCGAAACGTTCCCTGGCCGAGGTGTTCGATGGCATGGTGCAGGTAGTCGGAAACCTGAGGTTCTTCCTCCTGGTGTTCGGTTCACTGGCGATCCTGGTCATGGGATCGAAGTGGTGGGATATCAAGCTCGTTGCCTTGGCGGCCGTCATATGGTTGGGCGGCAACTTTCTCTTCGATATCCCGTGCCGCATGATGAAGGTCGAAGTTAAATCCTGGTGGCATCATCTATTGCAGCCCATGAAGGTGGGTGAGACCCGTTACCTGATCTTCCTGCTGCTGATGTCCGGGTTCTGGACCAGCTTCAACCAGATTTTCATGACCCTGCCCGAATATATACGGGACTACGGTAATACTTCCGACCTGATCCGCTCCCTGGGCGGAACGGCCAACTGGATCACCGGCCTGTTCAGCGGAATCGGATTCGATACTTCCGAATGGGGCAAGGCGGTGCTGGAGAACGGCCAGATCAAGCCGGAGCATCTGATCAACCTGAACGCCTTCGGTATCATCCTGTTCCAGATCGTGATCTCCCACCTGTCGAGGAAACTCAAGCCGTTCACCACCATCATCAGCGGCGTCAGCATCACCGTGTTCAGCTTCCTTGTGTACATGCTCGGCACCGGCGGCTGGGTGATCGTGTCCGGCATCCTGGTGTTCTCGATCGGTGAGATGCTGGCCAGTCCCAAGTCCAAGGAGTACGCCGGCCGTATCGCGCCGCCGGACAAGGTCGGGATGTACATGGGGTACTTCTACTGGTGCGTCGCCCTGGGCAACCTGTTCGGCGGCCTGCTGTCCGGCGTCAGTTACGGGTACTTCGGCCCCAAGGGGATCGACAACCCGGACATGATGTGGGTTCTGTTCGCAGGCCTGGCCCTGATCTCCGCGTTCCTCCTGGCCGGCTACAACCGCTGGGTCACCAAGAATTAATGGGGACATTGCACATTATCTTCTAATAGTTAAGCCATGCACCGGTTGACATACCGAGCATCTATCGATAGATTATCTGTAATACGATATTACTATCGATAAGGAAAAGGTATGGAAACAGTAACAATCTCCCCGAAATTCCAGGTTGTCATCCCAAAGAAGATCCGGGAAGCGATGGACCTGGTTCCCGGCCAGAAGGTCCATGCGGTGGTTTACGAGGGGCGGATCGAGTTGATCCCGCTGAGGCCGCTCAAGGAGATGCGCGGTTTCCTGACCGGCATCGACACCGTGGTGGAGCGCGAGGACGACCGGGAATGAACGTCGTCGATTCCTCCGCCTGGCTGGAATATTTCGCGGACGGACCGAACGCCGGCTACTTCAGCCGGCCGATCCGGGACACCGAAAGCCTGGTTGTCCCCGTCCTGACAATCTACGAGGTGTTCAAGCGGGTCTTGCAGCAGACCGACGAGGGCAAGGCGCTGCAGGCAGTGGCCGCCATGCAGCAGGGGCAGGTGGTGGAGCTTGGGCCGGTGATCGCCATGGTCGCCGCCAAACTCAGCATTGCTGAACGACTGCCCATGGCCGACAGCATCATCCTGGCGACGGCGCGTGCATGGGAGGCGAAGCTCTATACCCAGGATGCCGATTTTGAGGGGATGCCGGGAGTCCGTTACCGCAAGCGCGGAGAATAAAAAAAAGGACCCGGCGAACCGGGTCCTTTTACTTGGCGTTTAGTTATTGCAAGTTAATGTGCAATGTCCCCATTCTTTTACTCCACGCCGTGGAGCCACTTCTTGAGAATCGGGGAGAGGGCGAACAGGGCCACGGCGGCGATCATGGCGCCCCAGAAGATCTGGGTGAACACGCCGGAGTAGATCCCCAGGCCGGCCACGGCATCGACGGTTTCGCCGTCGCCACCGGCGCCGCCTGTCAGCCGGGCGATGAATGCGGCTACGGAGTGGGCTCCTGCAATCGACAGGAACCATGCGCCCATGACCAGTCCGGTCATCCGGGCCGGAGCCAGTTTGGTCACCATGGAGAGGCCGACTGGTGAGAGGCAAAGTTCACCGGTGGTATGCAACAGGTAGCAGAACACCAGAGTCCACAGCGGAACGAACCCGGAGGCGGCGAGGAATTTGGCCGCCACGACCAGTACAGCGAACCCCAGGCCGACCTGCAGCAGGCCGAGTGTGAACTTGTTGGGTATGGACGGGTTCATCCTGCGCTTGGACAGCCATACCCATAGCGCTGCGAAGATCGGCGCAAAGAGGACGATGAAGATCGGATTGAACGACTGGCCCCAGGTGGTGGGGAATTCCCATCCGAATACATCGCGGTCGACGTTGCGTTCGGTGAACAGCGTCAGGGAACTGCCGGCCTGCTCGAAGAACGACCAGAACACCATGTGGAAGAACGCCAGCACGATGATCACGAACATTTTGTGCCGCTGGACGATTTCTTCCCGGAAGGCGGCGAACACAAGGTATCCGAACACCGCGATGGCGGAGAGCAGCAGCAGCCATTCCACGGCGTGGTGGTTCTGGAGCAGCAGGGTGATGATCGGGATCGCCGCCAGGCTACCCAGGATTACCAGCGGGAAGTATTTCCTGGACTTGGCCGGATCCTTGGCGTCGCCTTTGCCCAGGAGCAGGTTGCCGCCGGCGCTGAAGATGACCAGTCCCAGAAGCATGCCGATACCGGCCAGGCCGAAGCCGTAGTGCCATCCGAACCGTTCACCAATATAGCCGCAGACGGTGGTGGACAGGAAGGCGCCGATATTGATCCCCATGTAGAAGATGGTGAATCCGCCGTCTCGCCTGGGGTCACCGTCGGGGTAGAGCTTGCCGACGATGGTGGAGATATTCGGCTTGAAAAAGCCGTTTCCGACGATGAGCATCGCCATGCCTGCGTAGAAGAAAATCGGCTGCTGTACCAGAAGGGCGAATTCGCCCAACGCCATGAAGACGGCGCCCAGCATGATCGCCTTGCGGTAGCCGAGGAGTTTGTCCGCCAGGAGGCCGCCCAGGATCGGGGTCAGGTAAACCAGGGAGTTGTACGAACCGTATACGCCGTACGCCTTGGGGTCGTCATAGGCCAGGAAGCCCTGGACCATGTAGAGCACCAGCAGTGTGCGCATGCCGTAGAAGCAGAACCGCTCCCACATTTCGGCGCCGAACAGGATGAACAGTCCGGCCGGGTGCCCCATCAACTGGGGGCCCTGTGGCGCAGGCGTCGCCTGAGTGTTTGTATCGCTCAAAGGTGGATCTCCTACCCCTCTTCGGGTCGTGAGTGAGCGACAAAACTACTGTTAAAGCCCTGTGAAGTCAATCGGTTATCGATCTCGGCGGCTCCCGCATCCACAGGAACCGCCGAAATGGTCGTCTAATTGAATTGTAACCTTTTGACTGGATCGCTATTCGTGTCCCTCGGCCAGTTGTTTTTTCAACTCGTCCAGCGGGATCGGGGGTTTGTCGCCCATCTGCTTCACGAACCCTAGTTGGCGTTCGTTGGGGTTCATGGCCAGGACCAGATCCATGGTCACATCCACCCGTTCGGCATCCGGGTACCGGTCCAGCCCTTCCTCGTCCCATTTGGAAATGATGATCGCCACGCCGGCGGTTTCGAGGGCGGCGGCTACAGGCTCGTCGAACCGGGCCAGGATGTCGTCTACCGGCGCCGTACTGAAGCCCTGGTAGTGCATCTGCTCCTGGCGGGCCACCGCCACCGCCGCCAGCTTTTCAGCCAGTTCGGTGTCGCCGGCCTCGGTTGCCGCCTGGTGGCGGGTTCGCAGGTCCTTCATCTCGGTGATGAACGGCTCGGTTCCGGCCCAGGCGATGGCGATGGCCCGGGAGTCGTACACACCGATCCGCTGCGGCTCCTCGGCGCAGATCGCCACCGAAGCCAGGGTGCATGCCACAAGAATCGTGAAGATGACTGATTTCATGATGATCTCCTTCAGATCGTTCTACTTGAGATTCCGGTTACGGTCGAATTCGACCCTCTCGCCCCTCTTGATTTCCCTCCCTTCAACCGTGATGTCACGGTCCAGCTTGCAACCGGCCAGGGATCCGTCGGGGTAAAACTCTACGCCGACGGTGGGACCGAATGCGTCATTGAAAAAAGTGGCCTTGCGGCAAGGGATGTCCTGGATCAATTCGGGGTTCTTCAGCCAGCACAGCCGCAACCGGCCGTTGGGGTGGAACCCGGTCATGTAACCGTGGCCCTGGCCGCGGCAAAGATGCCCTTCCAGTTCGGTGTCCAGGCCGAGAAAACAGACGTCCAGGTTGCCGGCGTCATCCAGCCGCACACGGGTGCCGGTGGGGAGCCTATGCCCCTCCATCACCTCCGGGTTCAAAAGGAGACGCCACTCATTCCCGTCGCCTGCCGGTGTCGTTGCCGGGATCAACGTCACCAGGATCATGGCGGCGGATAATGCGAAGCGTTTCATCGGCTCTCCTTCGTGAAGTGGAGTACGATCGGATTGCAGGTTCTGTGCCGGTCGTTTCGGCGGAAGTTCCGGCCACTACCGCGCATGAGGATGCGCACCCGTCTCCTGTGACGCGCAGGTCGTTGCGCGAGCGAGGCGGAATAAGTGGCCGAAACAGTCATTTTTCCTGGCCGGAGGATTGCAAGGTCCTGAGCAGGGAGAATCGCCATGGAATTTATGATCGTGGTTTTGCTTGCACTCATCCTGGTCATCCCGGTAACCGCCCTGATCCTGGCTATCTTCAACAATGCCCGTGCCGGCAGGATTGAGCAGCGACTGAATCGACTGGAGATGGAGGCTGCCGGCCGCAAAAGCCGTCCGGAACCAACTCTGCCGCTGCCGCTGCCGGTGGAGGAGGAGCCGCCTGCTACGCTGCCACCTTCCCATCGACCACCGCCTCCACCTGTGCCTTCTCCGTCACCGGTTGAACCGGTGGCACCGGTGCGCAAGCCGATCTGGACCCGGGAAGACGTCATGGCAAAGCTGCCGGTCTGGCTGGGCGCCCTGGCCATGGCGCTGTCCGGAGCGTTCCTGGTGAAATATTCTTTCGATCGTGGCTGGCTCGGCCCGACGGCCCGGGTGCTCACCGGCCTCGGCTTCGGTGTCGCCATGATGGTGGTGGGGGACCGGGCCTTCCGGAAGACGCGCCTGGTCGGCCATGGCCTGGTAGCTGCCGGTGTGGCGGTGGTCTACGCAGCTCTCCTGGCGGCAGTGAATTTCTACGATCTCCTCTCCCCGATGGCAGGGTTCGGACTGATGGCGCTGAACACGGCGGCCGCCGTCGCTATGTCGGTCCGCCATGGCCGCATCGTGGTTGTGATCGGGATGATCGGCGGCTTCATGACTCCGATGTGGATCGGCTCCCAGACCAGGGAGCCCGGATTACTGTTCATGTACCTGTTCCTGTTGCAGGTCGGCCTTCTGGTTGTGGGGCAGCGCAGGAGATGGTGGCCGGTTTCACTGGTCACGCTGGCGTTCAGTCTGTTCTGGGCCGGGTTCTGGATCGTAACGTCGCCGGATCTGACCCTGGACCGTATCCCGGCAAGCCTGTTTCTCCTGGCAAGCGCGGTGTCGTTCGTTCGTGCCGGTTGGGGGACGCGCCACAAGGACCTCAAGCACGCTTCCGCATGGATCGGTCTTGCCGGGGCTGCCGGCAGCATGCTGCTGCTGGCGATCCTGGTAGGCTCCACCCGGTTCGACATGATCGAGTGGGGTTTCTTCGGAATCCTGGCGGTAGGCGCCGTTGTTCTGTCCTGGCGCGAACCGGCCTACCGTGGTTTGGCGGTGCTGGCCGCCGCTGTGGCGGCGCTGCTTCTGGCGTCCTGGGGCGCCACGGTCGGCCGTGACGAGATCGGTCGCCTGGTGGCGGTGGCTGTCACCGCCGGGCTGTTCTTCACCCTGTCCGGGTTTGCCGCAATGCGGGACGCCCGCCCGACCTGGTTCTGGGCCGCACTCTCGTCCGGATCGACCCTGGCGATAGTCGCAGCATCGGTCCCGGGTCTGACCCGGGTGTTCCCCGATATGAAGTGGTGGCCGGTCTGCCTCGCCGCAGCCCTGCTGCCCGCCGCCTTCGCGTTCCTGGTCCATCGCGGCCGGGATCGACTGGAACACTCCGGCTACTGTCTGGCTGCCTTCGTCGTGTCCGCTTCCGCTCTCCTGACCCTGGCCATCGGTCTGGACCTGGAACGTGCTTTCCTCACGTCGGCGCTGGCCGTTGAGATCCCGGTCCTGGCCTGGCTGGCTTTCCGGTTCCGCATTCCGTTCCTGGAACGTGGCGGCCTGGTCCTGGCCATGGCGGTTGCCGTGCGGCTGCTTCTGAACCCGCAGGTGCTGTACTACCCCCTGGGCGAGGGGTTGCTGTTCAACTGGCTGCTGTACGGCTACGGTCTTCCGATCATTGCATTTCTCGCCGCGGCAGTCCTGTTCCGCCGAGGCGGTCAGGACAACATCGGTGACCTGCTGGAATCGGGCGCCTGCCTGTTCGGGTGGGCGTACACCATTCTGGAAATTCGTCACCTGTTCCATCCCGGCAACTTCCGCTCGCAATCCATGACGGTTGCCGAGATGTCGACCTACGTCGTCGCCTGGATCGCTTACGCACTGCTTCTCCGACTGGTGCATCAGCGCACCGGGAGACGGCAGTTCGAACTGGGAACCACCATCCTCGGCGCCTCGGCGTGTGGACTGGCGGTGCTCTATCTGGCCGGCGTGTTGAACCCGCTTTGGGAGCGTTATGCCGTTGGCGAAACGGCTGTATTCAACAAGCTGCTGCTGATTTATGGCATCCCACTGCTGCTTGCCGTCATCCTGGCCGGACGGTACCGGGTGGACGGCAGGAAAATCCTGGCGCGGTTCGTCTCGGGAACGGCGGTTCTTCTCGGTTTCACCCTGTTGAGCCTTGAGATCCGCCAACTGTTCCACGGTACGTATCTGCAGGGCGGGTCCGCTTCCGGCGCCGAACTGTACAGCTATTCGGTAGCCTGGATCCTGTTCGCCGTCGGGCTCCTGGTGCTGTGGCGCTACCGTGGCGGCATGGTTCTGAAATACGGTTCTGCGATTTTCATGGCCCTGGCCGTGGGCAAGGTGTTCCTGTACGACACCGCGAACCTGGTGGATCTCTACCGGGTCCTGTCCCTGTTCGGTCTCGGCCTTACGCTCCTCGGCCTGAGTTGGTTCTACCAGCGATTCGTGTTCGGTGTCAGATCAGGCAAGGAATAAGCGAAAACGGACACAGGCAAATTCAGGGCATTTGGCTGACATGTGGGTGAGCAGTCCCGGTTCTTTAGGAGTAGTCATTGACTGGAATTGATTCACATCGCATTAAACCGTGTAAGAGGTTTTCGACAAGAAGGCTACCAGGAGGCCATATGCGAATGGATCTAGTGCGTTATCAGGACAGGGGGGGATTGGTGCTCAGGCAATTAATTTTTGGCATTATTGTCTTAATGGCAATCGGGGGGGGGCGTGAATGCTCAAACACTTGATCGCCCGGTCGATGCCGTTGTTGTAAAGGGATCAAACCTTCCAGGCTTTTCTACGAACCCTCCGATCGCGCTTGACAGGTTTCATTTGTACCGCTGGACCGGTAGCGCCTTCGAACCGATCCCCTTCCAGTTCGACGAAATAAAAGAATGGGATCTATACCTCAATACAACACAATGCCTTCCTTGTGCAGGGCAGCCTGGTTGCACTATCCCGAATACTCCGGTTACCTCCCAATGCGAAACGAATTATGCATTCGATTTCTTGGGTGGAGGTACTGTCGGGACCGATGAGTCTCCCGGGATTGACGATAATGATGAGCTGGTTTTTCTGGCGCGAGATGCCGGAAGTGAAGCGCCGGAAGGTTCGTGGCTCGCGGGCTCGGGCGTTCACAATGAGCGCTATGACATCAGGGTTGCTGACGAAGAAATGGAGAACAACGAGATTCAGGTGGTTGGAGTTGGATATGTCTACCTGTTCCAGTTCGATACCTCGCACGCTACCGAGTACACGAGACATTATATCGATTGGGAGGCAAAAGGTACTGCGCCCGATCCAGATCGCAACGAGCAATGTCATAGTGGTGACCCTGATTCAGTGCGAGGATCAAAAGCGTGCGGGTGGTTTAGAGCGAATCCATCTTCCGGTACCGGGCAGGCATCTTACCCAACCCTCGACCTTCGCTACATAGGCAATTGGACTATAAACCGGTTGAAGTACCGTGCGGCGGGAGCGGCGAATCCAAATTCTGATGTCATAGATCGGCTTAAATACAGGTTGTGCGCACCGGGGGCTGCAGCATGCGAGACGGAATACGGCTGGGGGGCAAACGGCTGTCCATTGTTCCTGGGATTGAAAAGCTATCCGGGAAACAGTGATGCCCCAGTGCGGGGAGTGAGGACCGTGCAGGGGGCTCTGAGCGGAACTTTTGCTACTCGCACGGATTATTTTTTAGGCACACATCTGGTTTCACGTGTTCGCCTCCGTGTTCATAATGGCACGCCTCCTCTAAGACAACATATTGACTTCTTGGAGGATGCATTACCCTTGGATCTATATACAGCATTATATCCGCCGACAGGCAGCACAATAGCGGATGTTATTAATGGGCTTGGGGCAGATCACGCGCCGGTTGGTAGCTATAGCGACCCCGATGAAAGCGTCTACAACTGGAATCAATTCGGATCTCCTTCTGCGGGCCAGTTTGTTCAGTTCATCAGGGAAACAAGGCCGCTATTCTTCGAAGGCGCAGCCAGTTATTACTACGATGATACTGCAGGGGAAGATGACGAGGATAATCCACAGCATGAACCCAAGACCTACGGCAATCCAGGTGCTATGTGGGGTATTCAGTCGCTTGATATGCAGGATTTGACCTGCCGGGATATTCCGGATGACCCTGAAGGCAAATGGCGTGAAGTCGAGACTTATTTATTTGCAATCGATAGTGGCAGGACAGCTCTCGACTATCTTGACTGGCTCCAGCGGCCACTGCGGACCTATCCGGTAAAGACGGTCCAAGCAAGCATACCGGATCCTCCGGCCCCTCCATGTGAGCCATCCGTCGCCGGCACTG
>JACXWD010000116.1 GCA_014764515.1 Candidatus Polarisedimenticola svalbardensis
GTGGAACGGCGGCCGGGACGACCTGTTGCGGTCAAGGGGAACGGCGGGGCCAGGGCCGGCAGGGAACTGCTCCGCAACGAACTAGCCGGCACCGTCACCATCGTCCGGCAGCTTGGGATCGAACCGGATGAAGCGGTGGAACTGTTCCGCTCCATGCTTTCGGAAACGGATGAGGAGATCACGCCATGACCGTCCTTGCGTTTGAAAATATCGTTCGCTATTACCGCAACGGCCACAACGTTCTGGATGGCGTCGGCTTCGAAGTGCAGGCTGGCGAAGTTGTCGGCCTCCTGGGAAGGAACGGAGCCGGCAAGACGACACTGATCCAGATCGCACTCGGTGTTCTCCGCGCACAGAGCGGCACGGTCTCGGTGTTCGGGCTGGATCCTGCCGTTGATCCGATGGCGGTCAAGCAACAGGTCGGATATGTCTCCGAGGATCAGATCCTGCCGGAGTTCCTGAAGGTCAGCGAAGTTCTCACACTCCATCGCGGGCTGTTCCCCGGCTGGGATGCCGACCTTGAAAAGGAGCTTCTCACAAGGTTCGAGATCCGCACCGGCGCAAAGATCAAGGAGCTAAGCAAGGGGGAAGCCCGGCAGGTCGCCCTGCTGTGCGCCGTGGCCCACCGGCCGAAGCTCCTGCTGCTGGATGAGCCGGCCGGCGGTCTGGACCCTGCGGTGCGCCGGGAGTTCCTGGAAACATCGATCCAGCTTCTGAACGATGCCGGAACCACTATCCTGTTCTCTTCACATTACATGACCGATGTGGAACGGATGGCCGGCCGGATCGTCATGCTCCATTCCGGCAAGATCCTGGTGGACGATGCCCTGGACAACCTTCAGGAGCGGTTCTCCATGGTCCTGCTCCCGCTGGAAGACGGAATGACCGAGGAGCGCGCCCGGGCCCTGCCTGGATGCATCGCCGTACGCAGGAGGAACGGATCGATCCACGCCATCCTGCGCATGGGAAGGGAAGAAGGGTTGCAGGCGGTACGGCAGGCGGTAGGCGCCGAAGGGATCCGTTGCGAGACCATCCCGCTGGAAGAGATGTTCATCGAACTCCTTGGAGGCCAGCCGTGAACAGTTCCGGCCTGACCCTGTTCCACTTGGATCCGGCCCTCAGAGGAATGTTGGTCTCGGTGCCGATCATGACCGTGATCGGCCTCGCCATACGGTTTTCCGCAGGCGAGAACCTTCGGGAGCTGTCCACCTCCGACTGGCCCGGCATAGCCGTTTTCCTGATCGTCGTGCTCTTTGTCATGTTCCTGTTCCATGCGGTCAGCACCGGCTTCTGGACGCGGTGCAACCGGCTGACCGCGGTGCTTCCGATCCCGGCCCGAACCCTCTGGATCGTTCGGTCCCTGGCCGTGGCCGCCGCCACCATCCTTCCGATTGCCGCCATGACCCTGGCCATGGGGATCGGCAACCACCCTTCGGTGTTCGTTATGGGCGGAAAGATTCTGGCGGTGTTGATGCTGCTGGTCGCCATCGGGCAGAGCCCTTTCCCGAAACTGCACCGGGTACAGGTCTGCCCTACCTACATCGTGTTCCTGGTATTCCTGTCGTTCTTTGCCATGATCTACCTTCTGGTTACACCGACCGGCCTGATGACCATCCTGATCCCGGCAGGACTTGCCCTGTTGATAACGATGCAGACGTTCACGGCCCTGCCCCGGGGGTTCTCGCTGGCGCCGGCGACACCTGGCAGATCCGACGGCGCCGGTTTCTGGAACTGGATTGTGCCGCCGGATCCAGGCGAGGGCACCGCTGTCGTCGCAGCTGCACCCGGATACGTGGAACCGGAGCGTACTTTCCGCCAGGTGTTGCGCCTGACCCTGTTCCGGACACTGGTCAACAAGTTCCATATCTGGATCATCGGGCTTGTCCTGGTGTTCGTCAGCGGTGCCACTCTCTACGAATTCGCTTCCGGCCAGGGGCACTGGCTGCCGGTTCTGTACTCACCACTGTGGCTGATGGCCCATCTCCAGCAGTCGCCCAGGTGGATCGGAACACTGGCCCCTCTTCCGATCCGCAGCAACCTGGTTTTCCGTTACGTCACCGGCTCCCTGTTGCTGCCGATACTGGCAGGCGCCCTCCTGGGCCTTCTTATCATTGTCACCAGCCAACCGGTTCTGGTGAACCTGGAGCAAGGTGAACCGCTTGAGTTGGAGGTCCCGTACGAGTTCTGGATCATCGCCGAGGAGGGGACGACGCTCACGGCGATCGCTCCCTGGGGCGAACGGCTGACCTTACCGGCCCATACCATCGCCCCGAGGTCCGGCCGGACGGCTGTCAATCCATTCGCCATCGGAGATGGAAGCTCGGAGCGGTTCATCGCCTGGCAGCAGGCCCGGGCGATCCAGGCGGTCTACGACCTGGAACAGATACCGGATCCGGAGAACCCCCAGGTGCCGGCCGGCGCACGATCCCCGCTCCATCACCGCACCTGGGGTCTGGGGCTCGTTCTGGTCAGCTCGTTGCTGATCGCCGGTATGATCGCATGCCTGCAGCAGCCAAGAACCAAAACGGGCCGGTTCCTGTTGAAGGCGCTCCTTCCGGCCCTTGGCGTTTCCATCGGGCTTGTAATCCTGGCGATGCTGGTCGGGCCGGTCTACGGATGGACATCCAGGGAGGCGCTGGATGCAGTTCCGGTCCTGATGCTGGGAAGGTTGGCTGCATCGCTGGGGTTTTCCGGATCCACCTACCTGGTTGCGGCCGGTTTGGTGATGATCGGCGGCTGGTTTCTGGTAGGTCGAGCGTTCGCGAAGGTGGAGCCGGATGGCAGTCCCACTGAAACGCCATGGCAGGCTTACCGGAATTGATGCATTAAGTCATACTCCTGAGCCTTCATTGATGCAATCGATGCCCTCAGTATCTATCTCTTCGAAACTGTTCTTCTCGATATCAATCTTCCAGGCCCGGTAAACATGAGAGAAAAATCTCGCCTCAGCATCGTATTGCACTAAAGCGACAACCCAGGGATCGAATTTTTTATTTAGGCGACAATTCGAGTTCCCAAATATTATCCTTTGGTCTGAGGCAATCGGTGGAAGTTTGAGAGCTGTAATAACTTGATCGGGGCCTCGACCCGCTGAATCTGTCAGCCATCGAGTGAGCCAGAGTTCCGAATACTCTTCACAGTGCACGAGTTGCAGACCGATGTTCCGCCCACCGCTGCTTTCGATATACGCTGACCCACCCTGACGAAGCTCCGTCGGAATATTGGAGTATTCGAGGCCGACATAATCGACCCCACATCCCGGTCCGGAGCCAAGAGCCAAAGTGATCAGCAAAATCGGAAGTGTTGTGGTCATTGCCAAGTCTCTATCAATTACCCATCAATTACGATTCAGAGAAATAAATCTTTGATATTCAGTGGGTTGCGGCGTGTCCCACACTGTTCTCGCTATAGATGTCTCGGCTTCTGTCAATGAAGCTCAACCCCAAATAAGAATTTATTTCATCGTTACTACACCCATTATGGCGGCTCAGGGTAACTTTATCTTCTCCAGCCAGATGGTGAGGATCGCCAGGGCGGCCGGTGTCATGCCGTCTACCCGGGAAGCCTGGCCCACGGTACCGGGGAGGGCCCGGCCCAGCTTTTCCACCAGTT
>JACXWD010000011.1:0-20519 GCA_014764515.1 Candidatus Polarisedimenticola svalbardensis
CTAACACTTATAAGGCCCTCCTGAGTCAAGGCGCAAAAGTTTCCGACTGACTCTGGATTCCGAGCGGAAATACCCTCCATAAATGGTGCCCTGACTTCATTTCGACTTCTGGCCAGTGCAAGGCACTGCACCAAACACTTATTGAGGTTCCGGCGCCGGCAGCCGGCGCTGTGACGATCACGCCACGACCTAGAAATTCATCCGTACCCTCATTCCGTCCTTCTCAATGGGTCGGGCTCTTGCGTCCAGTTATTCGCAGGATCGGGCGAGGGGCAGAGCACAAGACTGTGGTCGGAAAGGGAGCGGGGTCCAATCAATCGCCAGGGATGCCGGACCACGATGCCATGAGGATTCTTCGCGATCCAGGTCGCATACGTAACATCCTCCGGTCGGGCTAGGATCCCGCGGCTCCAGTTAGACGTCGGGCTCACCCGCTCCCTTCCGTCAAGCGGCAAGGAATTTGCGCATGTCGAAATTCCTCCTTCTATTCATTACAAAGTACGCTGCTCTTCCCAGTTTGTGGGCCAGGATGCTAAGCGCCTTTCCTTTTCCATGTTTCCGAGACATCCGCTGCAGGTACTTCTGCCCTTCGGGATTGCCGCGAAGAAAAAGGACCGCAGCTTCTGAGAACGCCCACTTCAGGTGGACGTTGCCGATTTTCTTCCCGCTCGTTCCATACCGCTTGCCTGCGGATTCCTTGGAGCATTTCACCAGCCGGGAATAAGAGGCAAAGTCCTGCACCCGCGGGAATCGACTGATGTCTTGCACTTCATAGAGGATCGTCAGCGCCAATATCTTTCCGATACCCTGGATGGAGCGGAGTCGGTGGAAGAGGTCGGCGTCGTGCTCCTTGGCCTGGCGAATGATGTATAGCTCCAACCCGGCGATCAGCTTGTCGTAATGGTCGATCAATTCCAGGTTTGCATCCATGCTCTTCCGCACGCTTGGATCCCGGAAGCGTTCCATCAGTTCAGGCCTGCCGCCTTTCCGGTTCAGCCTGACTCCGAATGGCTCAAGATTGCATTGATGGTTCGTATTCTGGATGTGAGCCATGAGCTGGGCGCGGGTACGTACGAAATGCAGCCTCCTCCGAAGCAGATCTCGCGTGGACCGCATGGCAGGAGGATAGACGTATGCCTGAGGCAGCATCCCGCCTCGCAGGAGGGTGGCAATCTTGTGAGCATCGATCTTGTCGTTCTTCGCTTTCCCACCGTGGATCGCTTTCATGTACAGCGCATGTCCGAGAACAAACGGGATATCCTCTTCGCTGCACAGATCGGCCAGCCAGTACCAGGTGAAGATGCATTCGACGGCCACGACGACATCGTTTCGGTACGGTGCGATGAACTCGAGGAAAGAGGTCGGCGTGGATTTTAGATTCATTTGAGCCACTATTTTCCCATTAGAATTCAGCACGCAGGCGTACATGGTTTTGGCGTGCAGATCGATTCCGCAATAGTAGGCATGCTGTTTCGTGTAGAATTTCATACGTCCTGGTCCTCCTGCTTATGGGTGGTTGGTTTATTTGCCCAGCCTACCCGTTGTGGGTAGGTGCAGGAGGGCCTTAATGAGTATCAAACGCTTGCACCCGACAGTCGCTTTTGTCACGCTTTGTGCGGGGCGCACAAACCGCGCCAAACCGGCGAAGCGCCGGACGCGCCTGCAGGTGAAGCCAACGTTATGCCAATATCCTGAAGACTGATGCCTGCGGTATAATGTCCTAACAATGCCACTGGAATTCACCTGGGACCGCGCTAAAGCTGCCTCGAATCTGGCCAAACACGGCGTGCCGTTCGAAGAGGCGTCGACCACTTTCGGAGATCCCTTGTCGATAACCGTCACCGATCGCGAGCGGCGAACTTATGAGTAAACCTGACGAAAAAAATCGAATCAACGAGATGCGTGAAGAGTATGACTTCCGGGGCGGTGTCCGCGGAAAGCATGCAGAGCGCTTCAAGACTTCCGAAGAAGTCAATCGTGCCCTTCGGAAACTGGCTGACAAAGAAGCGTCCTAACACGGCATAGCGACTGGCCCAGACTGGTGACCGACTGCAGCACGGGGCCTACCGTGCTGGAGCACTTGCACCGTAGCGCCGCCGGCCGGGAGAGACGGGACGACGTCAGAAGACCCGCTCAAATGACTTCCCGTTAAACCGGTAAACCCGTTAGGTGCGAGAGGCATAATGTGGGCATGAGTAACCTTGAAAACATAGGCTTTAGCGACTGGTTCAAGAGCCGGGTGGATGAGCAACAATCTGCTGCTCATGGCGTTGCTCGAATAGTCTCTGTACACAAAGACAGTTACATGGTGACAAGAGGGGATGGGGAGGTATATGCCGAACTGTCGGGAAACCTTCTTTTCTCTACCGAGTCTGCTGCCGGTCTCCCTACTACCGGTGACTGGGTCTATGCAGATTATTTCGACGATGATACCCACGCGATCATCTATGGTGTCTTCCCCAGAAAGACACTCCTGAAGAGAAAAGCGGCCGGCAAACTGGTGGATTACCAGTTGATAGCCGCAAACATCGATGGCGCCTTCATTATCCAATCTTTGAACGAGAACTTTAATCTGCGAAGACTGGAGCGCTACCTGGCCATGGTCAATGAAGGTGGCATTGAGCCCGTTATTCTGCTGAGCAAGTGCGACCTGATGCCATCTGAAGAGGTTCGGGAAATCAAGAACAGCGTGCGGGCAATCGCTCCTCACACTGCCGTGATTGAGTTCAGTAATCTGAGCCGGGAGAATATCGATTCGATTGTTGGAATGTTGAAGAACGGTTCAACCTACTGCCTGCTCGGGTCCTCCGGTGTCGGCAAGACCACCTTGCTTAACAGCATAATCGGTAGTGAAGAATATGAAACAAAGTCTGTAAGCAAAATACAAAGCAAGGGGAGGCATACCACGACAACCCGCCAGCTAATCAGATTGAAAAACGGGGCGATGATCATCGATACCCCGGGAATGAGAGAGCTGGGCAGTCTGTCGGTGGATGACGGCATAGATGAAACATTCGCGGAAATACTCGAGCTTTCCCAAAGGTGCGAATTTGGCGACTGTTCACATACCAATGAAAAGGGCTGCGCAATCTTGGCAGCTGTGAAGGCTGGTGACCTATCCGAACAACGCTTCAGGAACTACCTGAAGATGAGAAACGAATCCGACTTCAACCAGATGTCCTACCTGGAAAAACGAGAGAAGGACAAGGCGTTCGGCAAGCTGATCAAAACAACCATGAAGAACAAGCGTTAGTCCCTAGTCGTCATCCAGCGTGCTGGTGTCGCCGATCTCCTCGCCCCGTTCCATCGCCTTCAGCATGCGGCGGACGATCTTGCCGCTGCGGGTCTTGGGCAGCTTGTCCATGAACTCGATCTCCTGGGGCATGGCCAGGGGGGAAAGCTTCTTGCGGATGAAGTTCATGATCGACAGTTCCATGTCGTCGTCCGGCTCGAAACCGGGCTTCAGGGCGACGAACGCCTTGACCACTTCCATGTTCACCGGGTCCGGCTTTCCGATAGCGGCGGACTCGGCAACAGCCTCGTGCTCCAGGAGGGCGCTTTCGATCTCGAACGGCCCTACCAGGTGGCCGCCGGTGTTGATGACGTCGTCATCCCTTCCCGAGAACCAGAAGTAGCCGTCTTTGTCGATGCTGGCCCGGTCACCGCAGATGTACCAGCCACCCAGGAACTTGCCGTAGAACGTGGCGGAGTTGTTCCAGTAGGTCCGCATCATGCTCGGCCAGGGCGGTTTAACCGCGATCATGCCGACGGTGTTCGGTTCGTCGATCTTGATGCCGGTCTGGGCGTCCACCACCGCCGCTTCGAGAGCAGGATACGGTTTGCCCATGCTCCCCGGCTTGACCGCCATGCCGGGCATGTTGGTGATCATCATCGCCCCGGTTTCGGTCTGCCAGAACGTGTCGTGGAAATCCAGGCCGAACGCTTCCCGGCCCCACAGCACGCCCTCGGCGTTCAGCGGTTCTCCGACGCTGCACATGTGGCGCAGGGAGGACAGGTCGTAATCTTTCACCAGGTCGATGCCGTCTTTCATCAGCATGCGGATCGCCGTCGGCGCCGTATACCACACGCTGACCTTGTGGTCGGCCATCACCTGGTACCACGCGGCAGAGGAGAATCCGGCGTCCAGGACGAACTGGGTACAGCCCAGGGTCCAGGGGCCGATGATGCCGTAGCTGGTGCCGGTGACCCAGCCCGGGTCGGCGGTGCACCAGTAAACGTCTTCCGACTTCAGATCCAGGACGTCCCTGGAGGTCAGGTACTGGGCCAGGACGGAGCCGTGGACGTGGAGCGCCCCTTTCGGCTTGCCGGTGGTGCCGCTGGTGTAATGCAAGACGCTGGGGGACTCGGCAACCGTAGGCGCCGGGACGAATCCGGCGGTCCGGCCGGTTTCCATGTCGAAGGCGATCTCGCCGTCTCGAAGCGGCTTGTTGTTCTCCGTCTGGTCGATGACCACAACCGTCTTCAACTCGGTCAGCCGGTCCCGGACCTTGCGGACCTTGCCCAGATGTTTGCGCTGGGTGATGATCGCCGCCGCACCGCTGTCTTCCATGCGGGAGATCAGGGACTCGTCACCGAAGGCGGAGAACAGCGGCTGCACCACCGCCCCCAGTTTCAGGATACCCAGAAAGCCGATGTACAGTTCGGGGGCCCGGTCCAGAAACAGGCAGACCCGGTCCAGGGAACCGATCCCCCTGCTCTCGAGGAAGGCGGCCCAACCGCCGGAGAGTTCCTTGAGGTCGGTGAACGTATAAATTTTGAGAACGCCGCCGTGGCCCTGGTGGATCAGCGCGGTTTTAGCCCCCAGCCCCTTCTCCACGTTGCGGTCGGTGCAGAGATAGCCGATGTTGATCGGGCCGTCGGCGGTCAGGTCCAGGTCGCCCAGGGCATCGTTCCAGTGCAGTTTTGAGCTCACAGCTTTCCCTCCTCAACCGGCTGCCGCCGGACCGTCCATGATAGTGAGAGCCGGACCGGTTTTCCCGCCTGAAAGGCGATTGATTCACTCAAGATCGCGAGGGTGCAGCAGGGACTCCAGGACCGGGATGCCGTCCGGATCGCCGGCCTCGCCGATAGCCGCTTTTTCGCCTTTTCGGAGCAGCGCATGGGCGAACCGGGCCGGCTGGGCCTGTTCCTCCGCCGGCGGGTACCGCCCGGTCCAGCTTCGGGTCGGCTCGAACAGGCCCACCAGGTCTCCCAGCACAGCGCTGGCCACCGGGACCGTCTCCCCGCCTCGGGCGAAATAAGCCATTTCACCGGCTTCGCCCCCATCCACCACCAGGACGTTGTTGGCGTCCCGGGCGCCTCCCAGGTAGCCGTCCAGGGGCACCGCCATCGGCATGACGGCGATCACCGGCCCTCCGGCGCCGGCGACGAACAGGCCGATCTGTTTGACCCGCAGGCCCAGGGCGGGAGCTTCCTGCACCAGGAACGGATCCAGGCCGCTGAGGTCCCTTACCTGGACCTGGCCCACCGGGAACCGAACGCCCAGCGTCCGGGCGATGAGGATGACCAGTTTCTGGACAGTGTCCCAGCCTGAGATGTCCAGGGCCGGGTCCGGCTCGGTCAGATCTCGCAGCCGGGCCTGTTCCAGCCCTTCCTCGAACGAGGCCCCGTTTTCCACGGCGCCCAGGATCACATTGCAGGTGCTTGACAGGACGGCCTGCAGGGAACGGACATCCCGGCGGCCCAGGGGGCGGTCCACCGAATAGAGCAGCGGCCAGCCGGCGGCGATGGAATTGTGGAACGCCAGGCGGACGCCGTTATCCAGGGCCAGTCGCTCAAGGCGAGCGCCGTGGGCGTGGAGCAGGACCTTGTTCGGCGTCACCACCGGGCGTGACCGGGTCAGGGCTTCCTCCACCAGGGCCGCCGAGCCTTCTCCGCGAGTGAGATCGAGAATGACGTCCAGGTCGTCTCGCCGCACCAGGCGGGAAGGATCCCGCAGAAGCTCGGCATGACCGAACCGATCTCCCAGCTCCTTCTCCGGGTCGATCTCCGCCACCGCGGCGATCTCGAACCGCAGGCCGTGTTCTTCATGAAGCTGCCGGGATCGGCTGGTCAGAATCCGGGCCAGCTTCTCCGCCACTTGTCCTGCGCCCAGGATCCCCAGGCGAACGTTGTTCAGTTCACGTTCCTCCCGGGTCGGTACAGGCTGGGAGCCGGGGAGTTTGGCCTGCCTCAGGATCGTCGAAAGCTGGTCGGTCTCAAGGAGGAATCCGTCGTGGCCATGGGGTGAGCGGATCTCGGCGTATTGCACCGGTTTGTCCAGCTGGGACAGGATTTCGGCCCCCAGGTGGACTTCGGACGGTGTGTACAGCGGGTCGCTGCTGATGCCGACGGCCAGGACCGGGCATTCCACCCGATCCAGGGCGGCGATCAGGCCGCCGCGATCCTCGCTGATGTCGTGCAGGTCCATGGCCCGGGTCAGGGTGATGTAGGTCAGCGGGTCGAACCGCTTGGTGATCCGCTTGCCGTGGTGCCGCAGCCAGGACTCGATGTTGAACATCCCCCGGTCCTTGATGGTGGACCCGGGCTTCTTGAACCAGTCCCGGCCGAACTTCTCCTCCATGCCGATCGGCGCACGATAGCTCAGCATGCCGACGCCCCGTGCAACCATCTGGCCGAGCCGGGAGGTTATCTCGTCACCGGAGACATCAATCTCGATCCCGCGGCGCTGCAACCAGTTCAGGCCGATCTGGTACGGCGTTGTCCGCAAAGGCGCTGCTACTACCACGGCGAGGTCGACCATCGATCCGGCTTCAATCGCCCATTCCCAGGCGATCATGCCGCCCATGGACGGGCCGACGACCTTCTTCAGACGCCGAACGCCCAGCTGACGCACCAGCAGATGCTGGATCCTCATGATGTCCAGGGGGGTCAGGAGCGGGAAGCGGTCCAGCCAGGGCTCGCCGTCCGGACCGGGGAAGCGGGGGCCGGTGCTTCCGTAACAGCTGCCGGTCAGGTTGGGGCAGATGACGAACCGGCTGTCGGTGTCGATAGCCCGGCCGGGGCCGATCATCGCTTCCCACCAACCGTCAGGCTGTCCGTCGAACCCGCCTGTGGCGTGGGTGTCGGTGGTCAGCGGGTGGATTACCAGGACGGCGTTGTCCCGGGCCTCGTTCAGCTCACCCCAGGTTTCGTACGCGACCTGGAGTTCGGTGAATTCGCCGCCATGGACCGTGGTGAACGGCTCGGGCAGGTCCAGTTGCAGGGTCTGGACCCTGTCCACGGCGGCGGCGGGCCACCAGCGGTCACGGTATTCATTCGGGGCTGCCATAAGCCCCTATCCTGCCATAAATGGGGACATTGCACGTTTGATTTCAATACTTATACGGAGAAGAAGAAAGGGGGTGAATAAAGAAAGAGGCCAGATCCATTGGGAGCAGATCTGACCTCTACAGATTAAGAATTGAAATATAACGTGCAATGTCCCCAAATATCAGTTGCCGTATTTTGCGATGATCGCCTTTTTGTCCAGCCCGAGAATGCCGTACTTGTCGCCGACCTTTTTGAACGCTTCGAGGGCACCTTCCAGCATCGGGATATCGTGGGCGGCGGAGAGCTGGGTCCGGATCCGGGCCTGGCCCTTGGGCACCACCGGGAAGAAGAAGCCGACGACGTAGATACCTTCGGCGTACAGGTCCCGGGCGATGTCCTGGCTCAGCTTGGCGTTGAACAGCATGACCGGCACGATGGGGGAATCACCCTTCTTGATGACGAACCCGGCCTCCAGAAGGCCGTTGCGCCAGAATTTCGTGTTCTCCTCCAGCTTGTCCCGTCGCTCGGTGCTTGCAGTAAGCATCTCCAGCACCTTCAGCGCGCCGCACACCAGGGGCGGGGCCATGGTGTTGCTGAACAGGTACGGCCTGGCGCGCTGGCGGCACAGTTCGACGATCTCCTTGCGGCCGGAAACACAACCGCCGGCAGCGCCGCCCAGGGCTTTCCCCAGTGTGGTGGTGACGATATCGATCTTGTCCATGACGCCGAAGTGCTCGTGAACGCCCCGGCCGGTTTTGCCGATGAAGCCTGAAGAGTGGGATTCGTCGGTGAACACCATGGCGTCGTACTGTTCGGCCAGTTCGCAGATCCGGTCCAGGGGAGCCAGGTCACCGTCCATGCTGAATACACCGTCGGTGACGATCAGCCGCTTGCCCCTGTCCTGGTGCATCTGGAGCTTCTGTTCCAGGTGATCCATGTTGGCGTGCTTGTACGTGTCGGTCATCGCCTTGGACAGGCGGATGCCGTCCACGATGCTGGCATGGACCAGGCGGTCGGAAATGATGACGTCGTCCGGCCCCAGCACCGCCTCAAACACGCCGGCGTTGGCGTCCAGGCAGCTGGGGAACAGGATGGTGTCTTCGGTTCCCAGGAACGTGGAGAGGGCGTTCTCCAGTTCTCGATGCACATCCTGGGTGCCGCAGATAAACCGGACGCTGGACAGCCCGAACCCTCGGTCGTCCAGGCCCCGATGGGCCGCAGCCACAACTTCCGGATGGCTTGACAGCCCCAGGTAGTTGTTGGCGCAGAGGTTGATGACCTCTTTCAACTCGCTCCCCGAAGGGAACTCGACCTTTATACAGGCGGATTGGGGAGAGTGGATGTAGCGCTCTTCCTTGTAAAGACCGGCGTCGCGGATTGATTTCAGATCTTCCTGGTAGGCGTTGCGGACCGACTCGGAGTACGCCATTTTTCTCAGCCTTTCTGGTGTTTCTGGACCAGGGTCAGGATGCTGTTGACGGTGTTGAACGCTTCCGGCGTTGCTTCGTCATCGGGGAGGCTGACGTTGCATTTCTTCTCGAGGAACCGCTTCAGGCTGACCATGCTGAAGCTGTCCACGATACCGCTGGAGATCAGAGGAGTCGTCTCGTTCAGTTCGATATCTTCATCATCCTCGTCGTCGAGGTACTCGTTGCGGATGTATTCGAGAATCATTTCTTTCATGGTGTGCTCCTTCAGCAGCCGGATGGCTGCATGACCGGAGAAGTTTATTGGATACCGCCAGGATCGGCTACCCCTCAGGAATGCAGTCCAGCCTGTGGGCGGCGCCGATGGCGGCAATCCGGTCTTCGGGCACCCCCGCTTTACGGGCGGCTGCCGGCCAGCCGGACAGCGCCTCGCCTACCTCCTGGACGATCTCCCGCCCGTCCCTCTCGATCCCGAATTTCCGTCCCAGATCCAGGAGATCGCCGGCTGTAAAGCGGTCGAATTTCCCGCCGAGGCTGATCTGATGCCGCCGGGTGTAGCCTCCACCCCGGGCGAAAGTCAGGTCATAGGCAGGGGACAGGGACCACCGGCCCTCCCGATCCATCAGGAAGCCGAAATTCTTGACGTGATCGTCCTGGTTCACCGCCAGGATGTTGAAGGTGACCCGTCGGAACGCCTGGGTCAAAGCCGGGTAGCCCAGCTGCAGGGTAAGGCCCAGCCGCAGGAACTGTTCACAGGAGTACAGCCCGGGGCGGTTGTAATCCACATGCTCCATTCCGCCCAGTGTGTGCAGGTGCAGGCGACCCCGGTCCGTCCGGTCGAACCGCCGGGTCATGAAGTGGCCCAGGCCCCGTTCCTCCAGCAGGTAGGTCTCGGCCATATCGATCCCCGCCTTGCGGGCCAGGTTCGAGTAAGCGTATTCGACCCGGTTGTAGGGACGTGGCTGGGGGTCCGGAACATCCAGTTCGCCGACGCCGTCAAACTTGATCAACCATTCCTCGTCGCCGGGCCTTGCGGTGGCGAACGCAGAGCGGACTTCGTTTTTCTTGCGATTCCACAGGATGACCGCCTTGGCCCGGGCGCCGCCTGCTGAAGAACCGAGTCGGATGATTTCAGGGACTGCGATCTCGGTACTCCCTTCCACCACACGCCTGGCGGCCCCAACCAGGGCGGCGACCTCCAGCGCTTCCTCCTCACGCGCTTTCGCGGGGATGCGATGGGCGGGGCGGAACGAAAGGGCGCCCATGGCCCGGGAGCCGATATAGAGAAGTTTCTGGACCGGACTCATGGCATCGTCCGGCCGACCGCGGTCAGTGAAGTATTTGCGGATCACCGCGTTGCCGAACCGGTCGGGGAGGGAGTCCGCCAGCACACCGGGCAGACCTTCGAACGCAGGCACGCGGCTGAGTTCGGGGAATTCCGCCGGCCCCTTTTTCCCGAGAGGAAGGTGAACCGGTGAGATCTCGAGGCCGGTGCGGCGGAAATCGTTGTCGTACTCGAAGATCACCCGGCCGTCGTCCAGTTCGACAACGGCCCCGACGGTTTCCCCCCACAGCCGGATCTCGGCGATGCAGGCCGGTTCAGCCACTGCGATCCCCTCCTGCCCGCTGTCTGGGCCGGCCCCGGGAGCGCAGCAGTTCCATCGGCGAAACGCCGGCCTCGGGAAGGAATGCGCCCAGTGAGTCCAGGCGTCCCAGGGCTCGCAGGATCCGAATCACGGTGCCGAGCTGAACATCCCTTCCAGCCTCGATGTTGCCAAGGGTTCGGAGGCTGATCCCGGCCTGCCGGGCCAGCTCGGCCTGGGTGATGTTGCCTTGCAGGCGATAGCGCCGAAGCCGCCCTCCGATCTCGCCAAGGAGTTCGTCGTCGGTCAGTTGGAGAAGATTCATGATTACCTCTTAGAGGCATAATAGTGCATTTAAAATGAAAAATCGAGATTAATAGGTAAAATATTGCTAGATATAAGAAATACTACACTATAAGCATAATATTGCCTTTAAAATACATTATTAGTGATTAACAGGCAATTAAGTGCCTGTAGTTAACTGACGTTGATCGCCTGGGTAGGGCAGACCGGAACACAGAACCCGCAACCGGTACAGGTCGCCTGCTGAACCGACGGGCGTCGTTGACTGTCGAAGGTGATCGCGTCCCAGGTACAGGCGATCTTGCAGCTCAGGCAGACCACTCCATCCCACGGCAGGCAGAGATCCTGAGACAGAGAGGCCAGGCCGACCGGCGTCGGCCGCCCGGCAGGCAACGGGTCGGCAACGGGACAGACCTTGAAGCAGTCGCCGCAGAAGGTGCAGCCGGACTCGGCGAACGAAAGGTAGGCCCGGCCGGCCAGGTGATGATCCTGGGGGTGGATCCGGATCACGTCCGGGTCGCAGGAATCGAGACAGGGTTGGCCGATGCAGTCGGAGCAGGGGTTCGGTTCCGAGATCCTTCCGGTGATACAGGGTGGCGGCGGTCCCAGGGGGCGGGTCTGGGCCGGACGTCCTCTCAGGAACGCCCGGCGGCTGAGATCGACCCCTTTATCCCGGTCACGGCTCACCGGGCGTAGGTGTTGGCCACCAGCGGTTCGGCGTCCAGCTGTGTTGCATGGCACTGGGTGCATGTAAACCTGGCCCCGACAACATGGTCGGTGACGGTGCCGGGATCGTTCCGCAGGTCGGTATAGTGGCTGGCCGGTATCGGGGTAGGGTCACCCTCGGCTGGTTCCTGGCCGATGGCGTCCGGCAGGTCATGGCATTCCATGCACATGTTCTCGCCGATCCGGATCGGGATGAAATCCTCGATCAGGTGGGGGATCATCGGCGGGGCTTCATTGAAGTAGGCGTCGACGGTCTGGTTTTCTCCCGGTTCCCCGGCTGTGGTCGATGCCAGGACCGGATCCGGATTATCGAAAACGCTGGTTTTTGAAAGACCGAGCTGGCTGTCCTCGGTCTCTTTAACCTTTTTCGCACATCCGGCGCCGGCCAGCAGCAGGATGACGGCGGCGACCATCAAGATTTTCACGCACTGTTTCATGTCGGTCTCCTCGTACTCGTTCATCAGGCTTTGTAGACCTTGACGGCGCATTTTTTGAAATCGGTTTCCTTGGACATGGGGCAGGTGATGTCCAGGGTGACCTTGTTGATGAACACCGCTTCGTCAAAGAACGGCACGAAGGTGTACCCCTTTGGAGGCCGGTTGCGACCGTTGATTTCCACCACCGCCTTGACCTTTCCGCGGCGGGATTCCACCACCGCCAGGTCGTTGCGCTTGAGCTCACGCTTTGCTGCATCGGCCGGATGCATGAAGACCTGCGCCGCCGGAACGGCGCGGTGCAGTTCGGGAACCCTGCGGGTCATGGTGCCTGTATGCCAGTGTTCCAGGACACGGCCGGTGCTGAGCCAGAGGTCGTAGTTGTCGTCCGGCTGTTCCGGGGGGGCGGCGTACGGCCGGAAGAAGATCTTGGCCTTCCCGGCCAGCGAACTCTTCTCCTTGTTCGTCACCCCGTCCAGATCGCCGCTGGGCAGCGCCTTGAGAGCGGCTCCGTAGAACTCGAACCCGGTTCCCTTGCTGACGTACGGGTCATACTTTTCGTTGAACCGCCAATGCGTTTCCTTACCGTCCACCACCGGCCACTTCAGGCCGCGAACGTCATCCCGCATGTAATGGTCGAACGGGGCCAGGTCATGGTGGTGACCCCGTCCGAAGGCGGCGTACTCCTCGAACAACGCCTTCTCCACGAACCAGGGTTTTTCCTCGCCCAGAGCCTTGACCGTACAGTTGTCGTGGCCGTTGGCTACCGGGTCCGGCCATGCGAATTTCCGGTTCGCCTCGGTGGCGAACAGGACCTCGTAAAGGGTGCTGTCAGGCGTGTAGCCGAGTTCCGTCGCCGCCTGAAGGACATCCCCCAGCTTGCCGTCTTCGAACGCCCCATCCTTCAGGCCGGGAACCGGCTTCTCGCCCCAGACGTCCTTGAGGGTGAAGCGTTTGGAAAACTCCAGCACCTGCCAGACATCGCTGCGGGCGTCGCCGGGGGGAGGGACCTGTTCCCGCCACAACTGGGTCCTGCGCTCGGCGTTGCCGTACGCACCCCACTTCTCGAAGATCATGGCCGAGGGCAGGATCAGGTCCGCCACCTTGCCGGAGATGGTCGGGTACGGGTCGGAGCAGACGATGAAGTTGTCCATTTCCCGGGCAGCCTTGATCCAGTGATTGGCGTTGGCTGTGGCCTGGAACGGATTGTTGACCTGAACCCATGCGAACTTGACCTGGCCGTCCTCAAGGTCCCGCATGATCTTGGTGATGTGGCTTCCGACCTTCGGGTTCAATGTGCCGGCCGGGAGATTCCAGAGTTTCTCCGCTCTGGCCCGGTGCTTCGGATTGGTCACCACCATGTCCGCCGGCAGGCGGTGGGCGAAGGTTCCCACTTCTCTCGCGGTGCCGCAGGCCGAGGGCTGACCGGTAAGGGAGAAGGCGCCGTTGCCGGGCTGGGCCTGTTTTCCAAGGAGCAGGTGCACCATGTACATCTGTTCATTGACCCAGCTGCCGCGATAGTGCTGGTTGAACCCCATGGTCCAGTAGCTGGCTACCTTCCTCGTTGGTTCGCAATAAAGATCGGCCAGTAGCATCAGTTTCTTTTTGAACGAGTCCAGCGATTCGTCCGCGTCACCCCGGGCCAGTTCGGCGGTGAAATCCAGGGTGTACGGCTCCAGGCCTTTCTTGAACTCCTCGAAGCTGATCATCCAGTGCGCGCCCGGCTTTTTGGTGTTCTCCTGCTTCACCACGGTTCCCGGCTTCTTGCGCTGGCCGATCGCCTCATACTTGTCCAGGGTGACCTCAAGCTCCTTGGCCTGGGTGTCCTTTTCCGCTTCGTAAGCGAACTTGTCGGTAGGGCGCATGCCGTACCCGATATCGTACGGGCCGGTGGCGAACACGCAGTGCTTTTTGACGAACGCCGTGTTGACGGCGCCCCGCCTGACGATCTCCCGGGCCAGGAAGTTGGTGATGGCAAGGTCGGTTCCGGGCTTGAACACGATCTCCAGGTCGGCCAGGTCCGAAGTCTGGTTGCTCACCGTGGTGAGGTTCACAATCTTGACCTTGTCCGGGTCGCCGAGTTTGCGGTCCGAGGCTCTGGACCACAGGATCGGGTGCATCTCCGCCATGTTGGCGCCCCAGGCCACAACGGTGTCTGTGGCCTCGATGTCGTCGTAGTTTCCTGACGGCTCATCGATGCCGAAGGTCTGAATGAAGCCGACCACGGCGGAGGCCATGCAGTGCCGGGCGTTGGGGTCGATGTTGTTGCTACGGAAGCCGGCCTTCATCAGTTTGGCGGCAGCGTACCCTTCCTGGACGGTGTACTGGCCGGAGCCGAACACCGCGACGCCGGCGGGGCCCAGTTCGTCGTAAGCCTTGCGAAACTGCTCTTCCATGACGTCGAAGGCGGTCTCCCAGCTCACAGGGACGAATTTTCCCTGCTTGCTGAACTTCCCGTTCTCCATCCTGAGCAGCGGCTGGGTGAGCCGGTCCTCGCCGTACATGATCTTGCCGTTGAAGTATCCCTTGATGCAGGTCAGGCCCCGGTTGACCGGGGCATCCGGGTCGCCCTTGGTTCCCACCACACGGCCGTTGCTGGTGCCGACCAGGATCCCGCAGCCGGTGCCGCAGAAGCGGCAGACCGACTTGTCCCACTTCCAGCCTTCTTCCGCTGCGCCGGCCTGGGCCAGGGCGGAGCTGCAGAGGGGGATTCCCACCGCCGCCGCGGTGCTGGCGGCCACACTGGTTTTCAGGAAAGCGCGGCGTGTTGCATCCATCTCATGACTCCTTGAGGGTCGGTTGGTCTCTAAGCATTGCGGGGATTTCCGGTCCGCGGCCGATCGGCTGCCGATCATCTTCGAAGTGGTGGTGCACCATCTCCGCCAGGATGATGTGAGGGAGCGCCTTGATCCGCTTCAGGCCGTCCACTTCGCCGTGGACCGACCCGGCCTCCTGGGTTACTACGATGCGGCCTGTTTCAGGGTCGGTGTGGTGGACTTCCACGCCGGGGAGAGCGTTGAGGTTGTCGATAGTGGATTGCAGTTGTTCGGCGGGAGTGATCACCAGGATTCCGGAAATGTTCATCCGCGCCGCCTTCTGCCAATTCTATGAATACGGTTGGAATAGCCCACTTCCGATTGAACGAGCCTCAACTATACCTCACGGCACAACGATTCGATACGGCGGAAGGAGCAAGAAACCTTTGATTGTCGAGTGAATCTGTCGATTGAGGATGCTTTAAGTCCAGTGCAATCCCTACCGCATCGGGGGCATTTGCGTACAATATTTCGCGAAAGGGATAGCAATCTCCCATGGGGATGGGACTGGAGAGCAATATGAAAGAGATCCGATACAACACCCGGTTTTTGGTACAGCTGTCCATATTCCTGATCGTGCTACTGACGGCCTGTGGTTTTGCGCTGGCATACACACAGTACTCGGTCAGCAAAGACGCCACGAACTGCAGAGCCTGCCACGGTGATTTCCGGTCTTCGCCCTACATCTCTCTCAAGGATGGCCAGTCCTGGGGCGATGATCTTCATGACGTGCATCGGAACAACATGTTGACCGGTGAGTGCGACACATGCCACGCCTCCGGACGGTTCCCGGTGTTTCTGGATTCATCCAATGGTGGATTCACCCTGGACCCTATCAGTTGTATCGGCTGTCACGGCCGGGCCGCCGACGCAACCAGCGGCACTTCGGGCACTGGAGTCGGCCTGCGGCAGCACCATTATAGGGCGGGTCAAACCGTATGCCTCAGCTGTCACGCCGATTCCGATCCCGCCGCCGTGACCCCGGTTTCCGAGGCGACCCTGCCACCGTACTATCGGACCGGAGATCCGAACTACCCGGACATGCCGTCGGATCCCTGTAACCCGAACCTTACGGAGGAGCAGTATGCCGCCTCGACCCTGGGCCTGGACAACGACGGCGACAACGTCTACGACATGCTCGACACTGACTGCAGTGGCGTCGCAGCAACTCCGGGTGAGAGTTCCGCCCTGGCGCTCCAGCCTCTGCTGGTCACGGCGTTCGATTCGGCAGGCGGCACCATGACCCTGAGCTACGAGTCCGGGTGTTCCTCCACCGACCACAACCTGGAATGGGGCGCCCTGGGTGCGGTGGGAACCTACGGTTACAACGCCCAGACCGCCGACGAGTGCGGCATCGGCATCGGCGGAACCTACGTCTGGTCGTACCCGGCGACGCCGACCGACATCTTCTTCCTGATTGTCGGCAACGACGGTTCGGCTGAAGGCTCCCTGGGTCTGGACAGCAGCGCAGGCGAGCGTCCGGAGAATACCGGAGGGATCTGTGACTTCACCCAGAGCCTGGGAGACCGCTGCGACTAGCTCATAGTCCCAGCAGAAGCTCAATGTTCGGCAGAAGGGCATCGGCGATGAGCCGGTGCCCTTTTTTCGTAGGGTGGCAGTGGTCCGAGAACAGTTCCGCCGCCTCGGCGCTGGTGCCGGCAGGACGCAGCACCGGTCTGAAGTCGAGGACCTGGTCCCCGCCGGCCTTAAGCAGAGCCTGCTCCATGGGGCTGCTGATCCGGTGGGTCCTGACGTCCCGGTCCAGGGCGGCCTGGAGCTCGAGCCGGCCCGCCGCGGTGCTTCCCGCCTGGAACAGGGTGACGCCCAGCCAGAAATGCAGGCCGGCGTCGTCAGGCTCGGAACCGGCCAGGTCGCCGAGAATTCCAGCCGCCTCGCCCAGACGTCCTTCTTGGAGGGCCTGCAGCCCTTCCAGGAACCGGGTGCTCTCCGGTGACCCTTCCCGTGTCAACAGGTCGCCGGCGGCGACGGTAGGTGGTGACCAGAGGTTCGCCACCGGAAGTCCGAGGATGACCGGAACGCCTGTGCCGCTCCCCAGTTCCAGCATCCGGGCGACGTTGGAGCCGAACTGGTCTGCGGCGTCCTTCAACACGGCCGGATCCGGTCTCTGCCGTTGCTCCGCAGGCAGGCTGGAGGGGTCGAATACAAGGCTGCGGCCGGCCTCCAGGGCGGCCATGTCTTCGCGGACCTCCTGGAACTCCTGCCCGCGGCGGGCGGAAGAAACCAGATAGTCGATCCAGCGGTACAGGTTGGACGCCTGCAGCAGCCGGAGCCGCCAGCGGCTGTCCTCTATTTCCGGTCCCCGGTCGACCTTGCCCTGTAGAAGTTCGTTGTGACCGCTGTAAACCACGAACAGGTCCGGGTCCAGGCCGCAGAGGCTGCGCATCAGGTTCAGGACGCGGTTGCTGGCCCATCCCGGGCAACCCAGGTTGATGACCTCGAAGGAGCGCTCCGGGTAGCGCTGTTCCAGCAGCATCCGGAGCTGTCCCGAGAACGCTTCCTGTTCTCCAACATAGAGGCCGTAGGCCGACGATCCACCCAGGACGAAGATCCGGATCGTGTCCGGGCCCGGTTCCGTCTTGAACCGGACCTGTCTGAATCCGGGATGGAGGAAGAACCGGCCGGCGGCCGCTCCCCGGGTCGCCTGCAGGTTTACACCGGGGTTGACCCAGTCCGGCCGGACCTCGAGGTTGCCGTCTCCAGTGGCCCGGAACGGTGAAAATTCCTGTTGGTACGTCCGGGCATAGAACAGCAGGGGATCTTCCGGCGGCACAATGCCTGCCAAGCCCAGGGCAAGGTCCAGGATCAGCAGCAGCGCCAGAGGCAACACCACGGCGGTGATCCGGAACCATCTTGCTCGCGTTCTTGTACTCACCGCCGCACAGGATAACCTATCCCGGCCGTGTACACTGTGCCCGGGAGGACGATCCATGGAAACCCTTATAGCCGGGGATCAGCACTGGATCCTCTGGGCGATCCTGCTGGGGGCGGCCGCCTTCGGACTATGGGCGGAAAAGACCCGCTGGGGCTCCCGGCTTTCCGGGGCGGTCATCGCCATCTTCGCCACCTTTCTGCTTTCCAACCTGAGGGTCATCCCTGTATCCGCACCTGCCTACGACACGGTGTGGTCGTTCTTCGTGCCGCTGGCCATCCCCCTCCTGTTGTTGAAGGCCGATCTGCGGCGGATCCTCCGTGAGGCCGGACCGACCCTGCTGGCGTTCTGCGCCGGAGGGATCGGTACGGTGATCGGGACACTGATAGCGTTCCAGATCGTCCCTCTGGGGGAGGAGGGGTACAAGCTGGCCGGTATCTTCTGTGCAACGTACATCGGTGGCTCCCTGAATTATGTCGCCGCATCGGAAGCGCTGGGACTGCGGTCCGGCGACCTGCTCACCGCCGGGGTGGCGGCGGACAACCTGGTGATGACCCTGTACTTCCTGGTGCTGTTCGCCCTCCCTTCCGTCGGCTGGCTGAGAAAGAGGTACATCCGGCGCCACGAGGCGGAGGAACCGGCGGCAGGACACAGAGCTGAAGAGCCGGAAACAGGCGCCAGGATCAAGCTTATAGACCTTGCTACGGTCCTGGCCCTGGCCGCCGCGATGTGCGCCGTCGGCTACGGCGTCGCCGCCCTGGCCGGTGTGCCCAGCGCGGCGATCCTGATCGTCACCGGTCTGGCCGTATTCCTGGCCACGGCATTCCCTGAAAAAATCTCCCGGCTGACCGGAGCCCATGAGGCCGGCACCCTGCTGATGATGGTGTTCTTCGCCGTCATCGGCGCCAGCGCCAACATCGGGGTGGTGTTCCGTGAAGGTCCGGTGCTGTTCGTGTTTGCCGCCCTGATCCTGATCATCCACCTGGCGTTCATCCTGGGCGCCGGCCGGCTCCTGCGCCTGGACCTGATCGAGATCGTCATCGCCTCCAACGCCAACATGGGAGGGCCGACCACTGCTGCGGCCATGGCAACCGCCCGGCGCTGGGACACCCTGGTGACGCCGGCGATCCTGTGCGGCACCCTGGGTTACGCCGTGGCCACTTTTATCGGGACGGCGGTGGGGAACTTCCTGCGCTGAGCCGTCCGCCCATGTCGAACGGAGCCAGGTCCAGCGAAGTTCTGCCGTCCAGGATCGCCTCCGCCGCCAGACGGCCTGTGAGGGGCCCGAGAAGGAACCCCATCATGGCGTGACCGGTGGCCACGAATACCCGGTCCAGGCCGCCGGCCCATCCGATGGCCGGCAACCCGGACGCCGTCAGGGGACGAAGGCCGCACCAGGTGGACTGCACCCGGGCCTGGTCGATCCCGCGGATATATTCTGCTGCGCCTCGCAGAAGCTGCCGGCAACGGGTCGTGTTCATGGACAGGTCCAGGCCGGCCAGTTCCACGGTACCCGCCAGGCGGAGACCTCCCTCAAGGGGCGTGACCGCTACAAAACTCTCCGCCAGCACCGAGGTGGTTGTCGGGCGATGCGTTGTTTCTTCCAGAACGAGGTGATAGCCCTTGCCTGCCTGAAGCGGAAGGTTTAGACCACAGGTCCGGGCCAGTCCGGTTGACCAGGCTCCGGCGGCCAGAACCAGGTCGTCGCCTTCCAGAGTTTCGCCGCCTGTTGTGAGCACCTGGCGGAATCTGTTGTTCCGGGACACGATCCGTTCCACCTGGCATGATTCCAGGATCGTCCCGCCATGTCGCCGCACAGCCGTCGCCAGACCGTCCATGACCCGGCCCGGGTGGGCGAAACCGCTGTCCTCAAACAGCAGCCCGCCATGCAGCGTTTCCACGAACGCCGGCTCGGCGTTGCGGAATTCGCTTCCGGTCCGCTCCCGAACCCGGTAACCCCGTTCCCTCAGCAGTTCGGCAAGGGGCAGAGCCGCCTCGTAATGGTCCCGGTCCCGAAACACTTCCAGCCACCCTGTGCTGCTGTATCCGCAGTCGATCCGTTCCGCTTCCACCAGTTCCCGGAAACATGCTCCCGCTTCACGACCCACATCGCACAGAACGTCCATGGAATCCATAAACCGCTTGCCGGTGCAGGCCATGGCGAACCGTGCCAGGAACGGGAGCAGGGACCGATCCATTCGTAACCGAACGAACACAGGTGACTTCCGGTCCAGCACCATCCGGACCGCCGACCGCAGCATCCCCGGCCGGGGCAGGGGCGGGTGGGCCTGGGCCAGGATGCCGGCGTTGCCGGCGGAAGCGCCGTCGCCGATCCTGTCCCGTTCCAGGACGGTGACGTCCGCCCCCCGGCGGGACAGGTACAGGGCGGCGGACAACCCTACGATGCCGCCTCCTATGACGATTATTTTGCGCTGCTTCACACCGGCATGTTAGTGCGAAGAGTCAGACGGAGTAAACCGTTTCGCATTAGACTCGTAAGCATGAACATGAAACGTTGCGCCGCCGAGAGGCTGGATCCGCTTCTTGCCGGCAAGTCGATGGTATTCCTGGGCGAGCCGGATCACTTCATCCATAAGAAGAACGAGTACCGCACCCGGATGATCCGGTATCTGGCCGGTCACGGATTCAGGAACATCGGAATGGAGATGGGGGTTTCCGACGCCATCCGGATGGACGCGTTCCTGGCCGACGGGGACCAGGCTCACCTGGACCGGGTGGCGCTGTACGGCTTTCCGGATGAGCAGCGCACCGACCGGGACGACTCCATCCCCGGATTCACCGATGATAAACATCCGTCGTTCGACCAGGCGGCGGAGGCGGAGAGCCGGCGGTTCCTGGCTTCGCTGCGGGAGCTCAATGCAACCGTTCTGAAGGACGGGCCGCGCCTGTCCTGGTTCGGCTACGACATCAGTTTCAAGCCTGGAGGAGGGTACGCAGACATCGCCGCAGCGCTGGACCGGATGGAGCCGACCCCGGAAATCGAGACGATCCGATCAAGGCTTGCAAGGGCGGAGGGGGAGTCCAGGCTTGAAGAGGCGGAACGGCTG
>JACXWD010000011.1:20619-77384 GCA_014764515.1 Candidatus Polarisedimenticola svalbardensis
CGGCTGAAGCAGGGCTCGAAGGAAAGAATCGCCGGACTGGTGGAACGGGAAGGGAAGATGGTCCGGCGCATGGACAACAAGCTGGCGTCGCTGGGCGATGGCGAGAAGGTGATCCTATTGGGTCACGACCTCCATCTCAGCCGCAACAGCACCGGGATCACCATGGGAACCCTGCCGATGTGGCGCTCAATCGGAACCCACCTGGCGGAAGCGGACCCTGACGGTGTACTGGCGATCTGGATGCTCTATGACCACGGCCGCCACGGCAACGTCCACCTGGACGACCCGGTGCAGCCGGTCCGGAGCAGCCCGGACTCGGTGGAGTGTTTGCTTTCGAAGGTCGGCGACGAGTTCATCCTGCCGCTGAACAGCGGTGACCCCCGGGAGGAGTGGCTGCACCGGGAGCGGCCGTTCATGACCCACCAGGGAGTGCGCGGGAACCTGCCGAAGCACGCCGATGTGATCTATTTCGTACGCCAGGTGACCGAACCGATCGCTTCGCAGCCATAGCGAACAGTTCTGCGCACCAGAGCCGAAAAAACCCGTCGATTCCACGGCAGGTCGATGGCAGCCGTTTTGCACTCATCCTCCCCAGCGGCATCCCCGCCGCAGGAGGAGGAGGCGATGAAAACCAGAGCGATCCTGATGCTTTCAGTAATTCTTCTTGCCGTCGTCACGCTGGGCTGTGCCACCCGGCAGAAGAGCATCAGCAGCAATGCATTCGAGTACCTGTACCCCGAAGGCAGTGACGGCACGCCGGAGAATACGGTTTCACTGGAGCTGCCGCTGCGGGTCGGTGTAGCCTTTGCTCCCGGGACCGACTACCAGAGCACCCTCACCGCTGCCCATCAGAGCGATCTGCTGGAACGGATCGCAGGTTCATTCAGGGACCGGGAGATGGTGGAGCGGATCGAAGTGGTCCCTGGCCATTATCTGACCCGTGGTGGCGGGTTCGAGGAAATGAACCGGATCAAGACCGCCCTCGGCCTGGACCTGATCGTGCTGGTTTCCTACGACCAGCATCAGTTCACCGATCCCGGCCTCAGCTCGTTCACCTACTTGACGGTGGTAGGCGCCTACATCGTCAAAGGGAGCAAACAGGATACGGCAACCATGGTGGATGCAGCCGTTTTCGACATCGAATCAAAAGCGCTCCTGTTCCGTGCCGCAGGCGAGAGCAACGTCAAGAACCGCTCCACCGGTATGGGGGAGGACAAGGCCTGGAGGAAGGCGAGCGGTGAGGGCTTTGACGAGGCAACCGTGGCCCTGGTGGCCAATCTGGACGAAGCTCTGGAACAGTTCACGGTGCAGGCCGCCAGCGGTACGGTCCGGGGAAAGGGTACTCCGAAGCTGAGCGTAACCGCATCACCCGGGTACCAGGGCAGCCTCGGTGGGGGTGCTGCAGGCTGGGCCGAAATTGCAGCCCTGGCGACCCTGCTGGCCGGCGGCATGATCCTGAGACGAGTGACTTGAGCTCGGAACCCGAGGCTGCCGGGGAGCTGAAACGAAAAGGGTCGAGGTGTTTACCTCGGCCCTTTGAGTGAAACAAGTTGGCGGAGCCGACGGGACTTGAACCCGCGATCTTCGGAGTGACAGTCCGATATGTTAACCAACTACACCACGGCTCCGTACGCCCTAATGTATTGCAGCGACTGTGTCTCTGCAATATGCAGCTTCGAGCCAGCTGCTTCATCTCATGGTGGGCGGTACCGGACTCGAACCAGTGACAGCCTGCGTGTAAAGCAGGTGCTCTACCAGCTGAGCTAACCGCCCCTAAAATGAAGGACGGATAATACGGTAGGATCCGGGTGCAGTCAAGGAAACGGTGGGTGCCCCTGAGTCTGGCCCGGATTATAATTCTCCGAGGCCGGGAATGGACCGGAATTCCAGGTTGTTCAAGGGGAACAGGGAGAATATCAATGGATTTCCGAAGAATGCTGATCTTCCCGGTCCTGGCGATGATCCTGGCCCTGCCTGTAGCAGGTGGGAACAACGGGACCAGCCTCAAGGGGAGCGCCAGCCTGGACCGCAATCGGCCGGTGGTGGGAGCGAGTGTACGGATCAGCCCTGAAAACGACCGTTCCCGATACCTTTTGACGTCCACCGACGGTCAGGGGCTCCTGGAGACCATGGACCTCCCTGACGGTGATTACCAGGTCAGCTTCACCAAGGAAGGTCTGACCCCGGTGATGAAATCGGCGGTCAATGTCCGTTTCCCGTTCCGACCCGTTGTGGAGGTAAAAATGACCCCGGGACCGGATTCGGAGCCGGCGCCTGCAGCGGTGGACTCCGAGGACCTGCTGGATCTGACCGGCCGGGTCCTTACCCGCGAAGGCGATCCGGTAGCCGATGTGACGGTCCGCCTCGTCCGGCTGGACGGCGGAGGTGATCCGTTGAAAATCCGCAGCGCTGAAGACGGCACATTGACCGGCTCGGAACTGGCCCCCGGGAGCTGGGCGGTGGAAGTCCGGGCAGCAGGGTTCCTGTCCATCCGATCGGTCCTGGATCTGGAGGGTCCGGTCCTGCTGGTCGCCCTGCTGATCCCCCAGCCGGCCTCTTATCTGGCTCCGGCGATGGACCTGCTCCCGGACGAGCAGCCGGTGCCGCCGGCAGGCGCTACTCCGCTGCCTTGACCGCGAAGAATCCCCGCCTGGCCCGGACCTTGTGTTCCGGTACATCGGATTGCACCTTGAGCTTGACCCAATGTCCATCCCACTCGGTCACCGAGGTGGAGTAGGTCAGGTAATACTGGGCCCGGAGCTCCTCGGCGATGCGTTGGTACACATCCCCAAGATCCGCCGCCTTCCCTACAACGAACAGTTTGCCGCCGGTCACTTCGGTGAATTCCTTCAGCACGTTGCGATCCAGGGTGCTGTTGGAGCCGGCCGAAAGGCCGATGGCGAAGATCATGATGTTGTTCGCCTTGGCTTCTTCCAGGACCCGCTTGTATCCGAACTGGCTGGCGGTGTCGGCGCCGTCGGACAGCAGGATGATCGCTTTGCGGCCTTGCACTCCCCGCAACTTGCGGTAAGCGGCGTGGAAGGCGTCGTACAGGGCGGTGCCGCCGATCGCCTCGGTGCTGGTGACCGCCTCCTGCAGGGCGTCATGGTCCGAAGTCAGCTCCTGAATCAGGAACACCCGCTCGTCGAAGTCGATGACCAGGGCCTTGTCTTCCGGGCGCAGGGTTTTTACGAACGACTCTGCGGCTGTATGGACTTCTTCCATGGACTCCTGGGCCGACCCGGAGGTGTCCAGGAGGATCGCCATATTGATCGGCCGGTCCTCCAGGTAGAAGTCGATGATTTTCTGCTCCTGTCCGGCTTCCTCGACCTTGAAATCCGCCTTGTCCAGATCGGTGATCAAGGCATCTTTCTTGCCGGTGACGGTAACCCACAGGATCACCCGGTTGACTTCCTCGAATGCGCTGAAACGCATCCTGCGGGTGATCACCGCATCGCTCACCGTAGGGCCTTCCTTGTGGTAGGCCACGGCCCGAATGATCCAGCTTTTGGAATCACTGCCGAAATCGTGGGTGCATTCCCACGGCGGCTCCCGATCGATGAACACCACCCGGTCACCGACCATGAACTCGACCCGGTCGAGCATCTCCGGCTCGTCCAGTTTGACGTCCGCAACGATCCGAACTCTCCCGAACGCCACTTCCTGGTCCACCGGATCGGTGATGGTGATGGAGAACCCCCGGCGCTGTTCGGCGTCCTGGGACCAGGCCGGAACGGAAGCGGACAACAACATCAGCAGGATCGCACCTGCCGGCCCGTACGCCCTCATGATCCTTCCTCCCCGGTCAACTGTTGAAGGATGCGGCGGACCTGTTCCGACGCCGTGTGCTTCCCGCCGGCCTGCAGGAACCGGCGGAACGCGGAGACCGCCTCTTTATCCTCCCGGAGGCGGACCAGTGCATTGCCCAGGTACAGCCAGGCATCGGAGTTGCCCTCGTCCAGTTCCAGGACCCGGCGGTAGGCGGCGGCGGCCTCCCGGTCCCGGCCCAGGTTGGCAAGGGCGATGCCCTGGTTGAGCAGCAGGCCGGTATCGTCGTTCAGGCCGGGAAGGGCGCCGTACAGCTCCACGGCCCGGGAGTATTCGCCACCCATCAGCAGGTAGTATCCCAGGACGGCCTGGTCGGCCTGGGGCCCTGCCAGCCGCAGATAGTGCGCAGCCTTGTTCCACTCCTTGCGGGATGCGTGGATGCCGGCCAGGGAGATGAGCTCGCTGCCTGCAGCTTCGTTCCCCGCCACCGCGGCGTTGAGGTTGGTGTACAGCTCCGCTTCGGCCTTGAGGGCCTCCCGGTAAGCCTCCAGCTCTTCACGCCCGGCAGGTCTGAGACGGGCGTCGGCAAGGGCCTGGTCCACCCGCAGGGCCGCCTCCGGATAACGTCCCTGGCGGCGCAGGAGCTCGGCCAGCCCGTGGTGGGCTGATGCCAGGTCCGGGTCCAGTTCCAGGGCCCGGCCGAACGATTCCTCGGCCCGGTGGGTCAGCCCCAGTTCCATCTGGATCATGCCCAGTGATGTCGGGTGTTCCGGTCGGCCCGGAGCCAGTTCGATCGCCTTCTCGATGGTGGCCACCGCTTCGTTGTACATCCGCAGATGGGTGTAGCCGCGGGCCAGCCGGTTCAGTCCGGGGGCGTAATCGGGCCGCACTGCAACCGCCTCCGACAACAGCCTGACCGCATCCTGGTAGCGGCCGATCCTGAGGTACAGATCGCCCAGGTGGGTGTAGGCCGGAGCATACCCCCGGTTGCTGGCGATGGCCCTCTGGTAGAACTCCTCCGCTTTGTCGGTCTGGGCCTTGGCTTCGTATCCTCTGGCGATACCGTCCAGGGCGTTGGGGAATTCCGACCGGATCTTGAGTGCCCGGTAATAGGCGGCCACCGCCTCATCGGTCTCGCCCATCTTCAGGTAGGCGTCACCGTAGGCGACCAGGGAGGTCAGGTGGTTGGGGTCCAGGTCCAGGGCGATCTCAAGGGCGTCCAGCGCCTCCGGATACTGCCGGGTTCCGATAAGTGCCAGGCCCAGGAAGTGATAGGCACGAAATGAGTTCAGCGCCATGGCCGAGGAGCGCCGCAGCTTTTCCACCGCTTCGGCATACCGGCCCCGGTTGTAGTCCGTAACCCCCTCGTTCAACAGACGGAACGACTCCACCCGGATCTCCCCCGCGTTGCCGGCTATCAGCGGAGAGGCAGGAAAGGCCAGGGCGGCCGCAAGGACGGTCAGGAAGGTGGCGTGTGCTGCAAGTCGCTTCATGGCAGAATAGTTTACTCGTCATTTGCCCTGCAGGCGAAAATGGGGACATGTCCCCATATTTAACAGGGGTAGTGGCTTGCGCATTCCCGGAGGGAGGCAGGATGCTCGACGGCTTTTCATGGACCATGATCCTGGCGGCAGCCGGAATCGCCGTCCTGCATACCGCCCTGGGTCCCGACCACACCCTGCCGTTCATCATGTTGGCCAAGGCACGGCGATGGTCGAGGCGAAAAACCATTACCGTGACCCTTTTGTGTGGCGTCGGCCACGTCGGTTCCTCACTCCTGCTGGGCAGCCTGGGTCTGGCTATCGGGTTCGGCGTCGGCCAGTTCGAGATCTTTGAAGGGTTCAGGGGCAGTCTGGCGGCATGGCTCATGGTGGTGTTCGGCTTCGCCTACGCACTGTGGGGCCTGCGCCTTGCGTTGAGACGCCGGGCCGGTATCGTCCCCCATGACCACGACGGCAAGGTTCACATCCACACCGGCGGGCGGCATCACCACCACCACATGGGAAATGACCTTTCGACAACCACGTTCTGGATGCTGTTCACCGTGTTCGTGCTGGGGCCGTGCGAACCGCTGATTCCGTTCTTCATGGTCCCTGCCAGCCGGGGTGACTGGGGGCTGGCCCTGGTAACCGGCGCCGCATTCGGAATCGCCACCCTGGCAACCATGGTCGCACTGGTTGTTCTGGGACAGGCAGGGATCGAGAGGCTACCGCTGGCCGCACTGGAACGGTGGGCCCACGCCCTGGCGGGGATGGTGATCGCTTCCTCCGGCCTGGCGGTGATCCTGCTCGGGCTCTAGGTCGCCTCGGTTTCGTAGGAGGCCCTCAAGACCCTGAAGCGGTAGATCTTGTTGTCCCGTGGGCGCATGAGTGCACGCCATGCAGCCGGGGAATGGAAGCGGAACGACAAGGCGGTATGGCGGCTTCGCTCCAGATTCAGGGAGCCGGCGTCCTCCTCAAGACTGACCGACAGCTCAACCAGGCCGTCGGTGGGAAGCACCGGACCTCCTACATGGCGGCAACGCTTCCACCACAGCATTTCGTCCACGTTTTCGAATTCATAGCAGGGGATCTCCCGGAACACCGCCTGCATTTTCCGAGGCTTGCCCCGGACCGCCAACAGGTCGGGGGAGCGAACCTCGGCGATCTTCCGCAGGCTTTCCTCCAGGCTGGCCTGTGGAAACAGCTTGCCCCGCCGGCCTGAGGGCGCGGGCAGCAGCAACCTCCGCAAGTAATCGTCCGACGGCAGGATCGTGTAGCCGGTCTCCCGTTCGCCGACGAACACACAGGACTCCGGTGTTTCCAGATGACGCCGTGCTGTGCCGGCGATCACTGAAGCGTCAAACAGCGAAGCGGCCAGGTCGGCGTCTTCGTCTCGTTCCACGGATGCCAGCGCTTCCAGAACCGGATTGAAGTCGTAGCCCCGGATCGGGGTGAGGGATCGGATCAGCAGATCCAGGGTGGATGCGATCTCCTCCCGGCCGGTTCGTCCGCGGATGTCGGTACGGCGGTACAGCGGCACCTTGTACGACCTGCAATACGGTTCCCGGTCGTCATCAGTGAGGCCTGCTCCGACCCGGGAGCCGATCCACAGCAATCCCTTGAGGGCGGGCCCCGGATGGATTTCGGCCAGCCCGGAGTTGTGGCTGTTGCGGTCGGGATAGGTCAGGCAGGCATGGCCTGCGCTGGCCAGGGCGCCCAGAAGTTGCTCACCGGTGATCCGCCGCTCCTCCGGACGCTGCCCAACCTGAATCCTGGAGCCGAACTTCTTCCTCAGAACGCCTTCGAACGGCCGTGACCGGGTTGGGCGGGCCGGAATCGCCACAGGAATATTGACGCCCAGCAGGAAAGGGTTCCCGCCGGTAAGAGCGGCGATCTCCGCCACAAGGCCGGGAAGGGAGGAAGGTCGGCGGATCTCGGTGATGGTTCCGGAATCATCGGTGGCAACCAGGGTCCACATAGGTGAACCTTTATCCGGTATCCCCTGTGCCAGATCGGCGCCGAACACGTTCACGGCGGCACCCCTTTCAGGACTTGGTCGTTCCCAGTTCCCGGCTGATGATACCAGCCAGTTGTTCCGCATGATAGCGAACCGCATCCGGATCCCGGCCTTCCACCATCACCCGGGTCAGCGGTTCGGTTCCCGAGTACCTCAGAACGACCCGCCCGGTGCCGTAGAGGGCCCGCTCCGCCTCTTCCACCGCCGGTCCGATCACCGGATGGACCCTGAGGTCCGGCTTCTCGTGGACCCTGACGTTGATGAGGAGCTGGGGGTACGGGATGATCCGGTCCAGAATCTCTTCCAGGGAGTCGGCTTCCTGCTTGATGCAGTGCAGCAGCATGATTCCGGTGAGGATGCCGTCACCTGTGGTGGCGTGATCCCGGAAAATTATATGGCCCGACTGCTCGCCGCCCAGAACCGCATCTTCCTGGAGCATGCGTTCCAGAACGTACTTGTCCCCGACCTGCGCCCGGAGTAACCGGATCCCTTCCTCTTCGAGCTTTTTTTCCAGCCAGAAGTTGCTCATGATGGTGGCGACCACAACGTCGTTTCGCAGCCGGCCCATCCGCTTGAGGTGTCGCGCGGCCAGGTACAGGATGTGATCGCCGTCCACGGTGCGGCCGCGGCGGTCCACGGCCAGGGCACGGTCGGCGTCGCCGTCGAAGGCGATCCCCAGATCCACCCCCCTTTCCTGCACTTCCCTTGCCAGGCCGTCCAGATGCAGCGAGCCACAGTTCAGGTTGATGTTGCGGCCGTCCGGATCGGCGCCGATCGTTTCCAGGTCGGCGCCCAGACTGCCGAACAGCCGGGGGGCGATGGCGGCCGCAGATCCGTTGGCGCAGTCCAGCACCAGGTGGCAGCCCCGCAGGCCGTCCTGGGCCGATCCGAGTATTTCCAGTTCCTTCAGGTAGTCGTTGAGGACGGACAGGTCCTCGCACGGCTGGATGATCTTCTCCCCCGGGTCTTCGATGCCTGAGTCCAGCATCAATCCCTCGATCTCCCGTTCCTTGTTGTCGTTCATCTTCATGCCGTTGGCGGCGAACACTTTCAGCCCGTTATCTTCGAACGGGTTGTGGCTGGCGGAAATCATCACGCCGGCGTCATGGCCGGTAGTGCGGACGGCGTGGGCCAGTCCTGGGGTTGTGATGACGCCGGCGTCTCCGAATTCGGCCCGGCCGGCTTCCAGTCCGGTGAACAGTGCATCCCGCAGCCACTCGCCCGACTGCCTGGTGTCCCGGCCGATCAGGACTCTCGGGGGATGGGGGCTTTCCCTTGCGAGGATCGTCGCCAGGGCGATGCCGAAAGTTCGGACGGTTCTCGGGTCCAGCGGTGGTTCGCCGGCCACCCCGCGGATACCGTCTGTGCCGAACAGTCGCTTCATTCCGATATCCTCCGGTCGGTGAGCAGAACCCGGACTTCCCGGGTGGACACAGCCTTCTCTGTTATCCGGGACAGTTCCCGGGCCGCGATCCCGACATAGTCCAGTCGAATCTTAAGTTGGTACGGATCGGCCCGTGGCGCAAGGTCCGCCAGGTCCACTACCGCCCGCAGGTTGCCGGAGTGGATTTTCTCAAGGACAGCCGCCGGCGCCGCCAGGGTGACCTGGATGACCGACGGTGTGACCCTGGCTTCGTAAATCTGGCCGGCCAGCACTACCGGAACTCCGCTCAGAACCCGTACTTCGCTGGTCGCGTCGATGGTGACCTGAACCCGGAGGGTCTGCTCTCCCAGGACCTGGGTGTTGCGACTCTCCGGAACGATGCCGGTTTCCTCCATGAAACTGCGGGATCGTCCTGTGATGCTGATGGTATCGGTCAGAAGCCGGTTCAGTCCCGATACTTCCGACGCCGGCCCTTCCACCTCCAGGGTGTCCGGGAAGGCGGTGGCGCCGTAGAACTGGTAGCCGTCGGCAGGCTCGCCGTCTATGGCTGGAAACACCGGCAGCGCAGTCCGCATGCGCTTGTCCAGGGTCAGGACCAGGCGGGCAGGTTCAAACCGCTCAACCACGATGCCTTTCGGCACGCCGCTCAGGTCCGACGGGCTGAACTGAACGTTGCGCTCGCCGGTTTTGGAATCGGCCAGATCCAGATTGAGGCGCATGTTGAGCGGATCGAGCCTGCGGATCGATGTCGCCCGGCCGCGGATGCGGACCGAGACCTGGGTCGGCGTCGGGCCGACGGATATCAGCTCATCCCCCAGGTTCATCTCAAGCGGAACGGAAAAATGGTTCACGATGGACGACTCGCCTGTGACCGTGAGCCAGATGGCGTAGGCCAGGATCACCGAAAGCAGCTTCAACGGCCAGCGGTGCAGGAACAGGTGCCGGATCGGTTCATGCATCGTCCGGCCCTCCGTTGGCTGAGGCTTCGGCCTTGCGGGCTTCTGCCCGGGGTCGCAGAGCGGCCCGGATCCTGCTGGCCAGCCGTTCGCCGTCCAGGTCCTCGAGTATCCGGCCGCCCTCGGCCAGGGAGACCACCCCCCGCTCCTCCGAGACGACGACGGCAAGGGCGTCCGATTCTTCGGTGATCCCCACCGCGGCACGGTGCCTCGTTCCGAACGCACGGGAAAGGGTCGGGTTCAGGGTCAGGGGAAGGTAACAGGCGGCGGCCTTGATCCGGCCCTCGACAATGATCACCGCCCCATCATGGAGAGGGGAGCCGGGTGTGAAGATATTTCTCAGGAGATCGTAGGACACCACCGCCTCCAGCTTGATACCGGTCTGGGAGAACGCCCTCAGGCCTGTGGTCCGCTCCAGGACGATCAAGGCGCCCTGGCGCTTCCCGGCCAGGGTGGTGGCGGCCAGGGCGACCTCTTCGGCTACGGATTCGTGTTCCCGGCGATGCATGAAGGCGCTCATCGGGTTGCCGCCGATCCTCATCAGCGCCTGCCGGATCTGATTCTGGAAGAGCACGATGATGGCGAACGGAATATACAGCCGCAGGTCGCCCAGTGCGTTGTGCACCGCAGGGAGACTCAGCCGGCCAGGTCCGGTGAGGACATAGATCACCCAGACACCGGCTACGCCGATGGCCATTTGCACCGCGCGGGTGCCCCGCACCAGGAGGAGCAACTGGTATATGACCAGCGCCAGGATGGCGATGTCCAGAATCGCCAGCCAGCCCAGCTCGTTGAGGTGCAGGAGGTCGGAGAGTTGCTGCAGCATGCTCCCGATCAGTCCAGGTCGCGGATCGCGTCCACCATCCGGACCACCCGGACAGATTCGGCGACATCGTGGACCCGGAGGATATGGGCACCCTGCCAGGCCGCCACCGCCGCCACCGCCAGGCTCCCCGTGAGCCGACGATCAACGGGCAGATCCAGAGTGGCGCCGATGAACGACTTCCGGGAGGCTCCGATCATCAATGGCCTCCCCTCATCGTTCAGTTCCGGCAGGCGGTGCAGGATCTCCAGGTTTCCACGCCTGGATTTCCCGAAGCCGATACCCGGGTCAAGAATGATCTTATCATCGGATATCCCCAGCTCAGCCGCCTTTTCCATCGCTTTTCGGAGGTCTGCACGGATTTCCCCAACCAGGTCGTCATAGGTCGTCTGGCCCTGCATGGTGGACGGGTCGCCACGCATATGCATCAGGATCAGGGGCGAGGCGTGGGCGCCGGCGACGGCGGCCATGCCCGGATCGGACAGGGCCGAGACATCGTTGATCAGGGAAGCGCCTGCATCCAGGGCCTGGTGGGCCACCTCGGACTTGCGGGTGTCGACAGACAGGACGCAATCGAACCGTTTCCGTATGGCGCGGATGACCGGAACCACCCTTTCCGCTTCGAGATCGGGCGGCACCTCGTTTGCGCCGGGCCGGGTGCTTTCCCCTCCGGCGTCGATCAGGTCCGCTCCGGCCGCCAGCATCGCCTCCACCTGCTGCAATGCGGCGTCGGTACCCTGGAAACGGCCTCCGTCGGAGAACGAATCGGGAGTCAGATTCAGGATTCCCGCCACGGTGGTCCGTCCGCCCAGCTCAAGGATTCGTCCGCAGGCCAGGGAGATCGTGAACCGCTCGCGGGACGGGACCGTCAGGTTCACGCCGGCTGGTTGCCCGGAGTCGGGAGCACAGCCGAGTCGTCGTCCCGGCCCTGTTCACTTTCCGGCCGGGTGCTGTCTTCTGCGGCGGCAGGGGCCTGGTTGCTGCGCACAGCCTCTATCGCCGGCAGCTCCTTGCCCTCACTCAGCAGGTCGATCTGACCGGCGTTCAGGGATTCTCGTTCCAGGAGCGCTTCGGCGATCCGGATGAGTACCTCCCGGTTGGCTTCCAGGATCCGGCGGGCTTCGGCGTAGGAGCGGTCCAGGATCTGCCGCACCTCGCGGTCGATTTCCTGGGCGGTATCTTCGCTGTAGTCCCGGTGCTGGCTGATCTCACGGCCCAGGAAGATCTGCTCTTCCTTTTTCCCGAAGGTGATCGGGCCAAGCTTTTCCGACATACCCCACTCGCAGACCATCTTGCGGGCCATGCCGGATGCGCGCTCGATATCGTTCCCTGCCCCGGTGGTGATTTGACCGATGTGGATCTCCTCGCTGACCCTTCCCCCCATGAGAACGGTCAGTGTCGCTTCCAGGTATTTCTTCGAGTAGGTGTGCTTGTCGTCTTCCGGCAGCTGCATGGTCAGGCCGAGAGCACGGCCGCGGGGGATGATGGTGACCTTGTGGACCGGATCGGCTCCCGGGAGCAGAAACGCGATTAGGGCATGCCCGGCTTCGTGGTAGGCGGTTGCCCTGCGTTCGTCATCGCTGATGATCAGGGACTTGCGTTCCACACCCATCAGGACCTTGTCCTTGGCGACTTCGAAGTCCTCCATCATGACGCTGGAACGGTCCAGCCGGGCGGCATACAGAGCCGCCTCATTCACCAGGTTGGCCAGGTCGGCGCCGCTGAATCCCGGAGTGGACCGGGCGATGACCGCAAGGTCGACCTTGGAGTCCATGGGAATCTTCCGGCAGTGAACCTTGAGGATCTCCTCGCGACCCCGGACGTCCGGACTGCCGACCACGACCTGGCGGTCGAACCGTCCAGGCCGCATGAGCGCCGGATCCAGCACGTCGGGCCGGTTGGTGGCCGCCACCAGGATGACGCCGTCGTTGGTTTCGAATCCGTCCATCTCCACCAGGAGCTGGTTCAGGGTCTGTTCTCGCTCGTCATGACCGCCGCCCAGGCCGGCGCCTCGGTGACGCCCAACAGCGTCGATTTCATCGATGAAAATGATGCACGGGGCGTTTTTCTTGCCCTGATCGAACAGGTCACGCACTCGCGAGGCGCCGACGCCGACGAACATCTCCACGAAATCCGAACCGGAAATGGAGAAGAACGGCACGTTGGCCTCGCCTGCGATCGCCCGTGCCAGCAAGGTCTTGCCTGTGCCTGGAGGGCCCATGAGCAGGACACCCTTGGGGATCTTGCCTCCCAGTTTCTGGAACTTCTGGGGCTCCTTGAGGAAGGCGATAATCTCGTCCAGTTCCTCTTTGGCCTCTTCGACGCCGGCCACATCCTTGAACGTGACCTTTTTCCCGGTTGACGATGTCAGCTTGGCTCTGGATTTGCCGAAAGACATAGCCTTGTTGCCGCCGGACTGCATCTGCCGCATGAAGAAGATCCATATTCCCAGGATCAGCAGGATCGGGGACCAGGTCAGCAGCAGGGTCAGGAATGAAGCATCCCGGGGCGGCTCGGTCTTTACGTTGACGCCCCGCTCCCGGAGCAGGGTGGTCAGGGATTCGTTCTTGACGACATAAGTCTTGAACGTTTTGTATTCGCGTCCACCGGGAACCAGCTGGCGCGGAGTTTTGTATTCGCCTTCGATTTCATAGCCGATAATGTCGCCGGTAATTTTGACTTCCTGGATTTCGTCTGCTTCGACCAGGGCGTAGAACTCGGACTCGTCCAGTTCCCGGCTGGGGGTTCCGGCGGTATTGAAAATCTGGTAGCCGATCACCAGAATAGCGATGACCACAAGCCAGATTACGAGTGTTTTCAGGTGCGCATTCAACGGGAGCGTTCCTCCTGGGGATGATTCGCCCGTCAGAACGGGCCCAAGCTTCAATATATAGGACGAAACGGACCGCTGCCAAGAAGGCCTGGTGGAAACGGTGCGATGCCGGGAAGTATAACCCAGTTGTTTTGTTCATGATCCGTCCATTCCCGGCGATCCGGTGGCGTAAAGGCCCAATCGTGAGAGAATCCCCGGACTGAGGTGGCTTTTATGAATTCGGTGCCGCGAAACAAAAGGGTCATGGTCTATGCCGCCGTTACGGCGGTGGTGGTAGTCCTGGACCAGTTGACCAAGATCGCCGCAGTACGATGGCTGGCGGGGGAGGGCCCCAGGTTGTGGCTGGGCGGTTCCTTCCGATTGCAGTATGTGGAAAATCGCGGCGCGTTTCTGAGTCTGGGCGCATCCCTTCCCGACGCGGTGCGGACCGGGATCTTCGTAGTGGCCGTGCTGGCGGTTCTCGTGATGATCTCGGTTTACATCCTGAAGGGCGAACAGGTGGCCGGTGGCGAGTTATGGGCCGCTTCGCTGTTCACATCGGGAGGCGTGGGCAACCTGATCGACCGGATTCTGTTCGGCTACGTTCGGGATTTCGCCAACGTCGGGATCGGTCCGTTGCGCACCGGCGTGTTCAACCTGGCCGACATGGCGATCACAGCCGGAGCGGTGGTGCTGCTGATTCACCTGTTCCGCAGCCGCTCCGGAACTTCAAAGCCGGTGTAGTCCGGTTCCACGACTACTTCCCTGCGGGACGGCTTGTCCAGCAGGGCGAGGACCGATAGTGCTCCGCCGTCTCCCGGACCCTGTCGGCGCTGAGGTTCAATTTCCGGCCTCTTGTTCCGTGGACAGGGTCAGGGTCGCACGGCTCCTAACCGCCCGGCAGCCGCCGGCCAGGTGCAGCCGCCGGCCGGCGCCTCCACGGTCCAGTTCCAGAACCGCCTGGATCAGCCGGCCGGAAATCCTCCGCTCCGGGATGCCGGCATCCCGCAGAGCCAGGACCACCACGCGCCGGGCCAGGACCTCGGGCAGCGCCGCCAGTTTCCCCGCCGCCAGTTGGACCGTTGCTCCGGTTCCCCGGTCCCGGATCGTCTGGTAGCGGCGCCTGGCGGTCTCATCCAGAAACACCGCGTCATCCCGGATCAGCCCGGCGGCCTGGACCAGGTGTGCGGCAGCTGCAGGGTTCCCATGCTCTTCGAGGAAAGGCAGCACCTTCAGCCGTAGTCGATTGCGGTCGTAGCGCAGGTCCCTGTTGGTTGGATCCTGGCGGTACCGGATCGATCGCTCCTCCAGCCAGGCCCGCAGATCCCTGCGCAGAAGCCCGAGAATCGGTCGGACGAAAGGGCCCGGGCCGGACTCGCAAATGCCGGACAGTCCGGTAGGGCCCGACCCCCGCAGGAGGCGCATCAGCACCGTCTCCGCCTGGTCGTCCAGGGTGTGGCCGGTAGCGATCAGCAAGGCCCCGGCCTGATCCATCGCTTCGAGGAGGAACTCCCTGCGGACCCGTCGGGCGCCTTCCTCGGGAGATTCTGATTTCCGCCGCAGCTCTTCCACCGGTCGGCGGTCTGACAGTACAGGGAGGTCGAGGCTCTCCGACGTTTCGCGAACGAAGCGATGGTCGGTGGCAGAGCCTCGGCGCAGACCGTGGTCAAGATGGCCGATCACCAGGTTCAGCGGATACCCTGCGCTGATCCGCACCAGCAGGTGCAGCAGGGCTATCGAGTCGCCGCCGCCGGACACCGCAACAAGAACGGTGGTCTCTTTCGGGATCAACCGTCCCACCGCCTTGCGGGCCGCCAGTTCCAAACGGACCGCCATGATTATTTTCCCCGGGCCAGGGCCAGGAGGTTCTCTCTCCTCGTTCCCAGCAGCTCCATGGTAATCGTTTCCAGATACCGGGCGACGAGGAATGCCAGCGCTATCCAGACCAGCAGCAGGCCGGTCAGACACTTGATGGTTGTGGATTTGCCTGCGCCGTTGGGCCCGAGGAAGCCGTAGAAACTGCCCCGCGGAACCTGCAGGTCGATACCGTCCACCGCCCTGAAATCGTCGAAGGTCCGGATAAGGGCCCGGGTCACAATGGCAGGGTCTGTTGTGTTCGATGTTGTTTCCATAACCGCTATCATATCCCGAACCGGCGTCTGTTCTGGTATCTTGGACCGGTTCTACGGGGAGCGAACGGTTCGTACAGGAGACCGGGGCCATGATCGAAAAAGAACTGCCTCCCGAGTTGGCGGTCGCCCTGGAAGCCCGGGACTTTCCGGCGCTGAAAGAGATCTTTACGCGGATCGATCATCACGATGTCGCCGCGACTATCGAGGAGATGCCTGAAGAGGACCGGGTGATCCCGTTCCGCCTCCTGCCGTACGACGTCGCCGCCGACGTGTTCGAGTACATTTCTCCCGAAACCCAGGAGAGCCTCATCAAGAACCTGGGCCAGGACCAGGCAGCCCGGATCCTGAACGAGATGTCCGCCGACGATCGCACCGACCTGCTGGAGGAACTACCGTCGGCCGTTACCCGCCAGATCCTCCAGATGCTGTCGGTGGAAGAGCGGCGCCACGCCGTAACGCTGCTGGGGTACCCGGAAGAAAGTATCGGCCGCCTGATGACGCCGGACTACGTTGCCATCAGGGAAAACTGGACCGTACAGCAGGCTCTGGATTTCATCCGCTCCAACGGCAAGGACTCGGAGACTCTCAATGTTGTCTACGTCACGGGGGAGCGGGGCAAGCTGTTGGCTGAGGCCAGGATCCGATTCCTTCTGCTGGCTGATCCCGAGGCGAAAATCGCCGACATCACCGATGATTACTTCATCAGCCTGCAGGCGTGGGACGACCAGGAGAAATCGGTGGCGGTGTTCGAGGAGTATGACCGGGTGGCATTGCCGGTCACCGACTCCCGCAACAATCTGCTGGGTATTGTCACTATTGACGATGTCCTGGACGTGGCCCGGGAAGAGGCCACCGAGGACATCCAGAAGATGGGCGGCACCGAGGCCCTGGACGATCCGTACATTGATGCCGGATTCCTGCACATGTTCCGGAAACGGGTCGGCTGGCTTGTCCTTCTGTTCATCGGCCAGCTGCTGACCCTGAACGCCATCGCCGTGTTCGAGAAAGAGATCATGTCGGCGATGGTCCTCGTCCTGTTCCTGCCTTTGATAATCTCCAGCGGCGGCAACAGCGGCTCCCAGGCGGCGACACTGATCATCCGTTCCCTGGCCCTCGAGGAAGTCCACCTCAAGGACTGGTTCCGGGTTCTGGGACGGGAGATCCTTTCCGGGCTCGCCCTCGGCGCGGTGATCGCCTCACTCGGGTTCCTGCGGATCTTTGCAGGAGGCACCGCGGCGTTCGGGCCGGACTGGCCGCTCCTGGGGCTGACCATTGCGGTTTCCCTGATCGGGGTCGTACTGTGGGGATCGCTGGTCGGCTCCATGCTGCCGTTCATCATGCAGCGTCTGGGCGCCGACCCGGCGGCATCGTCCACTCCGTTCGTGACGACGGTGGTGGACGTCACCGGCCTGCTGTTCTACCTGCTGGTGGCCTCCCTGATGCTGCAGGGGACGTTCCTCTGATCAGTCTTCCGCCGTCGGACTACTCCTGGACAGCAAGGTTCTAACCAGCAGCAGAAGTTCATCCGCGGAGTAAGGCTTATGGATGAAGCCTGCATAGGACAGGCCGGACACCCGGTTGCTGGCGTGGAGCTCGCTGTAACCTGAAGTCAGGATCACCGGCAGGCCCGGGCAGATCTTTTCGATCTCCATGAGGGTCTCCCGTCCGTCCAGTTCCGGCATGGTCATATCCAGCAGAACGGCATCCACCTTCGGCCTATCGGCCATCAGCAACTCTATGGCCGCCCGGCCGTCGGCAGCCTCATGGACGGTGAATCCGCCTTTTTCCAGAATGCGGCGGCTGACGGTGCGAACGACCTCTTCGTCATCCACGACCAGGATGGATGCTTCGTGAACGTCCCGCGGCCGGCCGGCGCCATCGGTCCAGTCCTCCTCGCCTGCGGCGGAGGTATCGTGGCAGGGGAACAGGACAGTGAACGTCGATCCTTCTCCCTCGGTCGAATTAACGAAAATCCGTCCGCCATGGCCGCGAACAATCCCGAGTACGGCCGCCATCCCCATTCCGCGCCCTGTAAATTTCGTAGTGAAAAACGGTTCGAAAATCCTGCGGCGTGTTTCATCGCTCATGCCGCATCCGGTATCGGTGACCTGGAGGCTGATGTACGGTCCGGCGGTCGGGGAGGCCGAAAGGAACGGTTCGGAGCCGCCTTCCGGGCTCGTCCTCTCGAAACTGGTCCGGATGGTGATGGTGCCCGTTTCATCGCCGATAGCTTCGGATGCATTGGTGATCAGGTTCAGGATGACCTGCCGGGTCTGGGTGACGTCGCCTTCCAGCCTGGGCAGATTCGGCGTCAGGATCAGTTCCATTTTCGCTTTCTTGGAGATTGACGACTCCAGCAGGCTGGTCATTTCCTGCACCATTGCGCTCAGATCGAACGCCCGTATAACGAACTTGCCTTTGCCTGAGTAGGCCAGCATCTGGTTTGCCAGGTCTCCGGCCCGGCGCGCCGCCACCTCCGCTTCCGCCAGCAGAGAGGCGGCCGGGTTGTTCTCCGGGATCTCTGCACGGGCCATGCTGGTATTCCCCAGCATGCCCACCAGCAGGTTGTTGAAGTCATGGGCCAGGCCACCGGCCAGGAGGCCGAGACTCTCCAGTTTCTGGGCCTGAAGCATGTGGGATTCCGAAATACGCCGTTCCTCGGCGGCCCGTTCCCGTTCCGCAGTCAAGGCGATCCGGTCCAGGGATACGGTTATATGGGCGCACATCGCCAGCAGGAATCTGCGACCAGGGCCGTCAGGCGGTTGAACGCCTTCCGGCCCGAAGCTGCCGGTGCCGAACTGGCGCGGTTGTCCGTCCGCTTCGTCCAGGTTGATCAGCACAACCGTCCATGGTTCCAGCCGGCCGCCGGGGGAGCCGGGGAGGCCTGAGGAGTCCGGGATCACCAGTGTGGCCAGCTCTTCCGGTCGCCTGCTCTCCCAGCGGCACACGCCGCCGAGCTCGATGAGGGCCGGTCCCGGGTCGGAGCCGGAAGGAAACCCGGAGGTCAGGATTGCACCCGAGGGGTCCTGGTCCTGGATCCAGACCCGGCTATACCCCAGGTTGTCCCGGACAATTATGCCGATGGACCGCACCAGCTCTTCCCTTGAGACAACACGATGGAGAAGGCTGGATCCGGACAGCAGCGCCTCCCCCAGCGTCCTGTCCCGGCGCAGTATCCGCTGACGCCGCATGCCGCGGTGCAGGAAGACCCCGACGAGCAGCGCCAGGATCGATCCGGCCGCAAGCATCAGTTCGTTGGCCGGATTGCCCACGGCGATCATGAGGATGGTGGAGGGCCGGATCTCCAGGGTCCAGTCCCGGTTCACTACATGGACAGGGAGGCTGTGAACCGTCTTGTCGCCGCCGGACCAGTCCGAATCGCCCAGCTGATGGAACGGCTCGCCGTCGGATTCGGACAGCCGGTATTGGTAGCGGTCCGGGAGGTCGAACTCGGTCTCCATCTGGGCGACGACCCGGTCGATTCTCAGCACGCCGTTGACATATCCCTGGAGTGCGCCACCGGGTTCGCTTATGACCGGAGCGTAGGTCGCGATGCCCTGGCCTCCCTGGAGCAGATCGATGACCGACGTTCTGGTCAGCAGGCCGGTGGCCTCGGCCTGGCTGATCGCGGTCTGGACGGACGGTTCAGGGTGTGTCGTGAGGTCGCGGCCCAGCGCCGGCTCGTTGCCTGCCTCGGGCAGGATGACCCGGATGACCTTGCCGGTGTCGATCCAGTTGATCGCCTGGATATCCGACATGGTGTCCAGATGAGGCAGGGCCGATTCGATGAATACTTCCGGGCCGGGTTGTCGCAAGGGCCGGAGGGACTCGCCGATATGCTCGAATATGCCGATGCGATGCCCGATCCAGGATTCCAGGTGGGCCCGTACGCGCTTGGCTGCGAATTCCGATTCGGCCTGGAGAAGGACGGTCTTTTGCTGTTCGAGAGCGAACCATGCGAACAGGGTGAGGGCGAGAATCGAAGCGGCTGCTGCCAGTGGCAGCAGGATCTCCGAAGCCGGTCGGCGGCCTGTCGGAGAAGGACTGAGCCTGGGCTGGGCCATGGACCTGCCTCCCTCTAGATCCGACCAAATGCTGGCGCCCCGAGTATAGACCAGGGGAGACCGTGAAACGTCCGATCAGAAGTCGGCTTCGACGGCAGCCAGCGGATCCGCTGTGCGGGCGAGCTTTTCCATGAAACGGTGGATGGTTTCGTCGCTCGCTCCCGCTTCGCCCAGGATCCGCATCGCTTCCGCCAGGTCGTCCGCCAGGCCTGGCATGGCGTCCAGGCAGTCCTTGAACAGCCGTTGCAGGTCACGGGTCGGCCCATCGTCATCCGGATCTTCGCCGGGGGAGGAGCTCCGGGCCAGGTCCGCCAGCTCTTGTCTGTGCGCCGCCACGGTCAGCCCGAATGATGTGATGCCGCCCAGCGCCGCAGGGGTGTTGGCCAGGTGCCAGCGCACCAGGTCCATGCGGAACGGGTCGTTCAGGATCTCTTCCACGGCCTCCTCGCCCAGCATGAGTTCGCCGGCCAGTTCCAGGATGACCTCGTCATCAGGCCGGGCTGCGATCTGCCAGGAAAACCAGTCGGTGACCCAGTCCGAGAAGGCCAGAGGCGGGAGCTCGCCGGCTTTGGCCAGGTCCAGGTTGCGGACCATGCCCTCCCGGGTGATGGCCAGTGGCGGATCGAACTCGACCTCCGAGACGAACGGATCGACTTCGGCTTGTTCCAGCAGCTCGTGAGGGAAGGTGCAGACACCGATGCAGCCTGCGGCCAGTTCGGACAGTCCGGCATCCTCGCGGGTGCGGACCCGGACTTCGCCGGCGGTCAGCTCACCCCGGATGTAGGACAGGGCGAGCTGTTTCACCTGTTCCTGCAGATCGGTTTCCGCGATCACTCGCCGTTCTCCGCTGTGTAACTCCGATTCGCCTCCGCCGCCCGCTCAAGAAGGGCGATGGAGCGTGCGTGCAATCCGGTGGTTTCGTAGAGATCGCTGGCGCGGCGAAGAAACTCCCTTTCTTCGGGCCCGCTCTTCACCGCCTTGTCCAGCTGGATCTGCGCCATGCCGGCGTCCTCGGTGGACAGGAACCGCACAGCCCTGGCCAGGGCGACCCTGGCGTCCGAGATCTGTCGCACGCCGGCCAGTTCACGGTCACCGGCGTCGATTTCATCCAGGACGAACAGCGCTTCCGCTCGCCCCGCCCGCAGCCGGTCGGTTGTACCGCCGAGCCGCTCCGCACGATCGAACCAGATCATCGCCTGCTCCACGTTGCCCTCGGTCAGTTCCAGTTCGGCAAGGGCAAGGCAAGCCTTGCTGTCGCTATCCTCGAGAGCGGCCACAACCCAGGATCGATGGCCGATTTCGTAGTCTTCCAGTCTTGCGGTGGTTATGGACTGCCGCTCGGCCTCCTCGGTGCGGCCGGATCTCTCCAGCAGCCGTTCCAGAGCCTGGTGGGCGTTCAGGTGGTCCGGTTTGAGCCGGATCGCATTCCGGAAAGCGATCTCTGCCTCGTCCAGCCTGGACTGGCCCGTTCGAATCATCCCCAGGGCGTGGAGCAGGTCTGGAGAGCTGTTCCCCTCCATCCGTGTGTCCTCGTAGACCTTTTCGGCATCTCCCAGTTCGCCGTGGAAGGCCAGAAGACGGGTGAGGGCTGCGGCGATGGCGCCTCCCGCCGGATCCAGTTCGCGGGCCCGTTTCAATTGGGAGAGGGCGGCGGACCGGTCTCCTGCCTCCTCGTGGGCACGGCCGAGATAGTAAAGGATCTCGGCATCGCCGGGCAGGATCGCGGCGGCCTGGCGGAAGGATTCGGTCGCCTTTGTCCAGCGTCCCAGTCTTGCCTGGTGGAACCCGCGGTAGAACCAGGGCCACGGCTTCTCCGGCATGGTGCCGGTCATGAAGTCGAAGAACTTGATCGCTCCGGGATCGTTGAGGCCTTCCTGGTAGAAGCCGCTGGCCAGGGTGTACGGCTCCCTGAGGTCCGGTGCTTCCGCCAGAGCATCCCGTACCTGGACGATGGCGTCGAGAAACCTGCCGGATCGTCCAAGGGCGATCGATGCATCTCTTGAGGCGATGTACGCCTCGGAAGGCTGGTTCCGGCTATCGTCTGCGGCAGGGGGGGCTGGGTCCGGTCCGCTACATGATATTGATGCCAGCAGGAGTGCGGCGATGATGGCGAGGCCGGCCTGGCTGAGATTCGTCGCACGGGTCAAGGGTTTTTGATCTCCACGAGAACGCCAAGGGTATCATGAGCCCTGAGCTGTTTTCCGTGTCGATTGTTCGATCAGGAATGCCGCCAGGGCGACCGGGGCGCCATGTCTCTCCAGCTTCCGCCCCAGGCTTCGAATCCGGTTGGCCCAACCGGACTGCTGGACCCAGATCTCGGGTCGGACAGACCGTGAACGTAACGGGCGGCGGGTAACGAAGCCGGCCCATTCGGGCCGTTCCTTCCCTCCAAGGTCCACGGCCACCGGCCGGAACCGCGGGCCGTCCTTCACGATCGCCAAAAGGCCGAATCCGGGAGGGACCTCTCCCCTGGACGTCGTGTGCAGCAGGGCGGCCCGGCCGTGCCAGCCCTCCTCCAGGTACGCCAGGATCCCTTCCACGATCGGGTGGCCGGCAGCCAGGAAATCGATGCGGTCATCCTCCAGAGCTTCCACACGGTCGAAGCTGCCGAGGAAATTGCTTCCACCCGGAACGCCCTGCAGGCTTCCCACGGTGGCACGGTTACCGAATTCGATGGAGTATATCGCGTCGCCGCGCTGCCTCTCGCAGTTCAGGCCCAGACGCTCGCAGGCCGCCGCAACCACTTCCTCGTTCAACTCTTCAAGATCCGATGGAACCCTGGCGAGGATTGATTCGGCCATTTCGTTGTTGTACGGGTCACGGTGCAGTTCATGGAAGGCGGCGTCCTGGACCCGGTCATGGGCGGTGCGTGCTTCCTGCACCAGGGCGTCAACACCCTCCTCATCCAGAAGGCCTCCGGAAAGGGCGGCGCCCTGGATAGCCGGGCCGATCCCGGCCAGTTCCCGTTCAAGGCCTCCCAGTGGTTCCCGGAACAGGCCCAGGGTCTCGTAGAGTCCGGCCACCGATCGGCCCAGCCCGGCCGGTGGACGAAAATACACGATCTCCACCGGGATCGTTCGCCCGATCCGGTCCAGGCGTCCGATGCGTTGCTCCACCGCCATCGGATCCCAAGGGAGGTCGAACAACACCACCCGGGTGCAGAACTGGAAATTCCGTCCTTCACCGCCACACTCGGTGCAGACCAGCATGGACGGACCGTCGTTCAGGCGGAACTGTGCGACCTCGATGTCACGCCGGGCCGGGGACAGATCCTCGTGGAACAGCCCGACCCGGATCTGTGCCCGGCGGCTCATCTCGCTGCGGATGACTTCGAGGGATTCCCGATGCTTGACGAATACCAGGGTCTTGTCCCCGGCGTTCCGCCACTCCCGGGCTTGCATGCCCAGCCACTCCAGCCGCGGGTCTTTCCGGACTGCCCGATCGGAGAGTCGCCGCCCGGTTTCGTCGCCTGGCTCCAGGATCTCTTTCAGGGCGGCTCCGCAGGACAGGGCGCGCTGGATCCTCCGCAACTTGCGGCCGCGATGGACCGGGCCTTCCGCCTCACGGCCGCACATCTCCTTCTCAAGGTCCAGCAACGGCGACCAGTCTCCCGTCTCTTCCACTTCCACAGGACGGCCGACCCTGGGCGGCAGGCCTCCGATGTCCACCCGCCGGGTGGCGCTGGTGCAGGCCGGCAGCGGTTTCCGGGCATCGAGGCGGTCCTGAAACCCGAGCTCTTCAGGGAACTCCTCCGGACGGAGGATCTGCAGCAGGCGGAAAAAGCCGTGGGCGTCCTCTTCCATCGGGGTGGCCGTCAACAGCAGTACGTGCCGTCCAAGGTCGGAGATCGGCCGCACCAGGCGGTATGCCGGGTTGCCCGGATGGCCGGCGGGCCGGCGGAGGTGATGGGCTTCGTCCACGATCAGGAGGTCGATGCCGGCCTCAACGGCGTACCGGGACAGCTGGGGATTGTCCACCAGCATTTCCATGCCCAGTACCACCTGTCCGTACGCATCGAAAGGATTGAACCCTTTGCCGTACTCCTTTTCCACATCGGCCAGCCGCTGGTCGTCCAGAAGTACGAACACCTGATGGTATTTCCGCCACAGCTCTCCGAGCCACTGCACGGTCAGGGTTTCCGGTGCGATCACCAGGGTCCGCTCCGCCCGCCGGGTTCGAACCAGACGGTTCAGGATCAGGCAGGCCTCCACCGTCTTGCCCAGGCCGACCTCGTCGGCCAGCAGCCATCGGACAGGATCGGTTCGTGAGGCCTGCTCCGCCGCGAAGAGCTGGTGGGGGAACAGTTCGATACGTCCTCCCAGGTACGATCCCAGCCCGTCGGCTTCGCGGATAGTGGCCAGGTGCAGCGCGTCCATCAGGAGAGCGAAATCTTCCACCTTGTCGACATCGCCCCGGGACAGGCGCTCCACAAGTGAATCGTCGTTGTCCAGGGGCCAGAGTTCCTCTTCCGGCATCTCCCTGCCATCCAGGAGGCGAACCCTGCTTTCAGGAAGGGTCGCCTCCACGGTGACCTCTTCGCCGCTCGGCTCGTGGATAGCGCGGCACCCGGCCGGGATCACCAGGGGGCGGAGGGTTTCCGAGTCCATGGCCAGGCGCAGCACCGTCCCGGTTCTGGGAAACTCCACTACGAGGGTGCGATCCTCTACGATCCTGACCTTGCCGGGCCCCAGTTCAGGGTTGTACCGATGGATGACCCGATGGTTCATCAGGGCCTCCAGTCTGGGATCCCGGGGAGCCATCAAGTCCTCCTGGCTTCAATCAAAAGGTCTGCGTACCAGCGTGTTTCGGCCACCGGCACCACACGGGTACGATACCCCATCGCCTCGAGCATCTCGGCCCAGTCTTCCAGGGTGCGGTAACGGTGTCGGCCTGCCAGCCGCCATCGCCGTATGCCTCCAATCCGGTCGGCGGCGCTGGTTAGCCGGAAACGCCAGCCGGCGCCGGCGTCAGTCTCCCGGATCAGGAGTACGCCTCCAGGTTCCAGCGCCGAGTACACCCGCGCCAGAACCGACTCCTGTTCCGAATAGGGGAGATGGTGCAGCACGTCCAGCAACACCGCTCCCTGGCAGGGAGGTACCGGCTTGCGGACCAGATCGCCCCGTTCGATGGTGGCAATGCCGCGGAGAGCTCGCCGGGCGGTCCGGGCCAGAGCGCTGTTGGCCTCCACGCCCCGCAGGATCCAGGGGCCTCCATGAGCCGGCCAGTCTTCGGGCCTGGCAGGATCCTCCGCCAGTTTCCGGGCGGCGGCCAGCAGGGAGAACAGCAGCCCGCGGCCACAGCCCAGGTCGACAATGGTGCCCTGCCGGGGCAGCAGGCCACGGCGCAGGATCAGTTCGTAGACCCCGTCGTAACTGAGCTTGGCCCGAACAAACTCCCAGTTGAAAATGCCGGTGTTGACGTAGCGCCTGGAAACGGTATCGATCAGTTTCTTCCTGAAGGAAGGTTTTTTCTTCCGCAGCCCGATCCACAACGCCAGAATTCCCAGCAAGGCGCCCAGGACCAGGCCGACCACCACGCTCCCCAGCAGCAAACTGAGGCCCAGCTCCTTCAGGCCCAGACCGGAGACTTCCTGGAAGCTCAAGGTCGGCAGCCTGCCCGCCAACAGCCAGCGTCCGACACCGAATTCGATGAAGATAAGAAAAGGGGCGAACATCGGGTTGCTGATCTGGGCAGCCAGTGTCGCCTTGACGATGTTCAGGCGTAACAGGCGGCAGACGAAAATACAGAACGGGAGATGAAGCCCGTAGAACGGGGTGCAGCCTACGAAGGTGCCGACAGCGATGGACCACGCCTGACGCCAGGCCGGATCGTCGGCTGTTCGCAGGCGATAATGCAACTCGGCATACTGCCAGCCGAGCCGTTTGCGCCTTCCCCGTGCCGTGCGGCGAGCCAGTGGGCGGTCTGCCGGTGGCGACTGTCGGGCCTTTGGACTCACGATAGGCCGATCCCTCCCGTCCAACCGCCGGACGCCGCTGTAGCGTAGCGATTCCGGGCGATTCCCGTCAAGGCGTTCCGCCGGGGCTAGGCGTCCGGGACCGGGTCGAATAAACTGGAGACCGGTGGGTATCCTGTTTTGCGCGGCAACCAAGGCCGGCTGGAAGGGACTCGCTGGTGGAGAGGATCTTGGCAGTGGAACTATGCGAAAGTGATGCGGACCTGATCCGCAAGGCCCAGAATGGTGACCGGGCCGCTTTCGGGTTCCTGGTGGAGCGATACATGAAGAGGGCCTACTACTCGGCTCTCGGCCTGGTCGGTTCGCCGGAAGATGCCAGGGACCTGTCCCAGGACGCATTTGCCAGGGCGTATCGTGCCAGGCAGACCATCGATCCCGACCGGCCGTTCTTCGCATGGCTGTACCAGATCGTGCGCCGGCTCTGTTTCAACTTCAACCGGGACCGGCGCAGCCGCCGGGACAAGCTCAGGGATGCGTCCCTGTGGCTGGCCGAGGAGGCCGAGGCCCGTGCGCCCGCCCCCAGCCCTTCCCGTGTGCTGGAGAAGAGCGAACTGTGCAGGACGGTACGCCAGGCGATCGAAGAGCTCCCCGAGAGGGAGCGGGAGGTCCTGGTGCTGAAGGAGTTCGAAGGTCTGCGATACAGGGAAATAGCTGAACTGGTCGGTATACCGATCGGTACGGTGATGTCCCGGCTTTATACGGCAAGGAAGCACCTGGCAGCGGCGCTGTCGGTGACGATGAACCGTAACCCGGGAGAGGAGAGCGGGCGATGACGACTCGCGACGATTCCGGTTGGCGGGAGGAAGCCCGCCGATTGATGATGGCTGCGCTGGACGGAGAAATCAGTCCTGACCAGCGGCGGCAACTGGACCGGCTTCTTGCCGACAACCCGGAACTCAGGGAAGATTGGGAGAGGATGGGCCAGGTGAAGGAGGTAACCCGCTCCATGTCCTATCGGGAACCGCCGGAGGAGATCTGGCAAGAGTACTGGGTGTCGGTCTACAGTCGCTGCGAACGAGGCGTCGGCTGGCTGCTCATGACCTTGTCCGCGGTCGTTCTGCTGTCCTGGTCCGCCTGGCAGGGGATCGCGGCGATGTTCGCCGACTCGACCATGCCGCTGTTTCTCAAGCTGGCCGTGCTCGGCGTCGCCACAGGTGCGATCATTCTGCTGGTGTCGGTGGCCCGGGAAAAATGGTTTGTCCGGCGCAAGGACCCGTATCGGGAGGTAATCCGATGATTCTGACCCCTGCTTCTTCTTTCAGTGGCTACCGTGTGGTGAAAAGCTTCGGCCTGGTCAAAGGAAACACGATCCGGGCCAGGCACATCGGCAAAGACATCATCGCGGCGTTCAAGAACATGGTAGGCGGCGAGATCGAGGAATATACGAAGATGATGGCCGAATCCAGGGAGCAGGCGGTGGATCGGATGCAGGCGGAAGCCCGGAGCATGGGGGCCGACGCCGTGCTGGACGTGCGGTTCAGCACCTCCTACATCATGGGGATGGCGGCGGAGATCCTGGCTTACGGCAATGCGGTGATCCTGGAGAAGGAGTAGGGCGATCAGCTCCCGCCTAGCCGCACAAGGTGCTCTCTGACGCTGGTCCAGGTCTCCGGGTCCACCGCCAGCAGGGCCGCCAGATACAACTCTACCCGGTCCCCGGGAAACTGTTCTTCGAGAGAAGCGACTGCTGCAGCCATTTTCTCCCCTTCCGGGGGCATGAGGTCGTAATCGTCATCGATCATTCCGGCGTCGTTGGGGATCTCCAGTACGTCCAGGAATGCGACCAGCACATCCCGGCGATCGCCCATATGCAACGCCAGCAGCAGGGAGGTGGCCAGGGAGTCGTCGGGGCGGAACCCCCGGGTCACATAGCCGGCCCGTTTTTCCACCGGGAGGCGCTGAACCGCCGCCGGACGGAACTTCAGGTTCACGGCGATCGCCATGTTCGCTTCCATCTTCGCTTCCTTGTTTTCCCCGGCGTACAGGTTGCGAGCCGCCTCGAGGCGGTCTTCCTGATCCATGGCGGACCACAGCCTGGACGGGGTCAGGCGGTCCAGGTCGATTTTCTGAAGTGTGGACATGGTTGCCGAATCTCCATGAATAACGGGAAGGCAGGAGTGTACAACGTCATGGGACGGGATGCAGCCTGCAAAATAAGGGTGAGGCGCCGGCCGCCGATCGGTTTAAACTCCTATGGCAGCTGTTCTATGGATGAGGTGTGATGACCGGATGCCCTGACTGCGGCGAGCCGCTGGTGATCTACGAAATGGACGGGGTGGAGACCGACCACTGCCTCGCCTGTGCCGGCACCTGGCTGGACGCCGGAGAACTGGAGCTGGTAGTGGAAAACGCAGGCGTCGACCCTGCGCCTCTGGTGGCCGCCCTGGACAACACACCTCTGGGCGAGAAAGGGGTGCGACGGTGCCCCCGGTGCCGCAAGCGCATGCGCGTTGCCTGCCTGGGCCCCGGGGACGGCGTGGAACTGGACATCTGTCCGGCAGGCCATGGCATCTGGCTGGACAGCGGTGAGATGGAAGATGTGGCCGGTGCATTCTCGGGAGGCGCCGGAGATGCGGTGGCATCGTATTTCAAGGAGCTCTATCCAACGGAGAGGAGAGAGGGATGACGGGAACAATAATCTTTGTTGTGGCTGTGGTCGTGATCGGCGCCATATTGGTGGGGATGTACAACGGACTGGTCCGACTTCGGAACCAGGTCCGCAACGCCTGGTCCCAGATCGACGTCCAGCTCAAGCGACGTCACGATCTGATTCCGAACCTTCTGGAGACGGTCAAGGGTTACGCCGGCCACGAAAAACAGACCCTGGAGAATGTGGTCAAGGCCCGCAGCCAGGCGCAGTCCGCAACGGGTGTGGAAGCGCAATCCATGGCGGAAGGCGCCCTGTCGTCAGCCCTGGGCCGCCTGATGGTGGTGGTGGAGCAGTACCCTGACCTCAAGGCGAATCAGAACTTCCTCGCCCTGCAGGAAGAACTGGCTTCCACGGAGAACAAGATCAGCTTCTCCCGGCAGCACTACAATGACAGCGCCATGGTGATGAACAACAAGGTCGAGTCGTTCCCCTCCAACATCATCGCCGGCATGTTCGGTTTCAAAAGAGAGCCGTTCTTCGAGATCCAGGACGAGGCGGAGCGGGAGGCTCCCAAGGTCCAGTTCTAGTCCGGCCAGATCATGTGGGAAGCGATCCGCGCCAACAAGATCCGGTCCAGGGTGCTGATCAGCGCCATGGGCGGGACCCTGATCGCCCTGGGTGCGGTGTTCGGCGCGGTCTATCACGCGGAGGCCGGCGCCGCAGTCGGCGCCGTCTTCGCTCTCGGCATCTGGGGACTCCTGGTGCTTGTCGCGTTCACAGGCGGCGACAAAATGCTGCTCATGAGCGCCGGCGCCAAGAAGATCGAAAAACAGGACGCTCCCAGGCTGTGGAACATCGTGGAAGAGATGACCATCGCCTCCGGACTGGGCAGCATGCCGGACGTGTACGTCATTGATGAAGACGCGCCCAACGCGTTCGCCGTGGGGCAGGACCCGTCCCGCTCCGCCGTGGCGGTGACCCGGGGACTCCTGAGGCGTCTCAACCGCGATGAACTCCAGGGAGTCGTGGCCCACGAGATGGGGCACATCCGGAACCTGGACGTTCGTTTCATGACGCTGGCTGCGGTGATGCTCGGAAGCATCGTTCTGCTCTCCGACGTTTTTCTCCGTTCACTGTGGTTCGGCGGTGGCCGGAGGCGGGGCCGAGGCGGAGAGGGCGGCCAGGCCCAGTTGATCCTGGTGGGGGTCTCAATCCTCCTGGCGATCCTGGCGCCGTTTCTGGCTCGATTGCTGTATTTCGCCTGTTCCCGGCAACGGGAGTTTCTGGCCGATGCATCGGCGGCAAGGTTCACCCGCTACCCCGAGGGGCTGGCCTCGGCTCTTGAGAAGATCTCTCGCCCGACCAGCGGGAAGGTAGGCCGCAAAGGGGCCAACCGTGCTCTCGCACCACTGTACATCGTCCGGCCCGAGGGCTTCCGGTCGCTCACCGGCATGTTCTCGACTCACCCGCCCCTTGAGCGCAGGGTAAGCATTCTGCGATCCATGGGCGGGGGCGCCGGTTATGCCGCATACGAAAAGGCCTGGAAACAGGGAGGCGGGGAAGGCTCGCTGCTGGACGCCCGCACGCTTTCCGGGGACCAGTCGCTGAGCGCCAGGCAGGGCACACCGGAACCTGAAACTAAAAAAGAAGCGCAGGAAACGGTCCGTGAAGTCCTGGACGTTTTCGACCGCCTGGCCGGGTTCCTTATTCTGGGATGTGCCTGCGGTGTTCGCATCAAGGTTCCGGAGGGGTATGCCAAACCGACGGTGCCCTGCACCCGTTGCGGAAGAGAGAATCCGGTTCCCCAGGCCGCCGAACCGGAGGCGGCGACCGCGGCGGCAACCGGGGCGGCAACGTACCGGCGGAAATCCGGGGCATGGGAATCATTCCGCTGCCCCTGTGGCCGGAACGTCCAGATCAGCCCGGCATTCAAAGGTGAATTTAAAAAATGCCCTGCCTGCAGCAGAAAAATCAAGATTCTGCAGCCTGATTAAACCGTCCGGCGGTCCGGGGCGTTGTACCTGGGTGTGATGACCGCATTAACACTGGCGATACCGTTGAAGAACGAACGTGACCAGAACCTGCCGCTACAGGGCGACCCTGTGGACCTGGATGAGTTCCGGCTTGTTAGCCGGGCTCGTGGTGGAGACGTTCAGGCTTTCGAGGGGCTGTACCGCCGGTTTGTTCCGCGGGTATTCGGATTGTGCAGACGGATGGTAGGGGACGTTGCTCTGGCGGAAGAGCTGACCCAGGAAGTCTTCGTCAGGGTCTGGGAGAAGCTGCCGTTGTTCAAGGGGCAGGGGCCGTTTGCGCCATGGCTGCTGACCGTCGCCTCCCGGGTAGTGTTCAGCCACCGCAGGTCGTCGCGTCGGCGTGACGACAAGATCCGCGCCGTAGACGATCTGGCCCGGGTTGAGCCCCATGCTGTCGATTTTGAACCGGCTCGCCACAGGTCCGCCGATGCCGGCATCGACCTTGCGGCAGCTCTTGCCCAACTCCCCGAAGGGGCGCGGAAGGTTTTCGTGCTCCATGACGTGGAAGGCTACAAGCATCATGAGATCGCCCGGATGACCGGGACGGCGGTAGGAACGTCCAAGGCGCAACTGCACCGGGCCCGCCGAATCCTGAGGGAGGTGCTGACGAAATGAAGTGCGATACGACCCTCTGTCGTCTGGACGACTACATCGACGGTGAACTGGAGGCTCATGATCATGAAGCTGTTCGGGAGCATCTCCACCGATGCGCCTCATGCAGCAGGGAGCACCAGGCCACCCTCCGTTTGCTGGAGCAGGTCCGGTCACTGCCGGTGGACGAGGAACCGCCTCGGGACCTGTGGGGCGGGATCCGCACCCGGATCGGCGAGCCTGCAGCCGGAAGTGGATCTGCCCGTGGGCGCATGGTCCTGATCGCCGCTGCTGCGGCGCTGATTCTGGCTGTTGTGGCAGGACCCAGGCTGCTGGACCCTGCCGAATCGCCTGCGGTGGCTCCTGTCAGTTACCAGGAGGCCGACGAGCGGTTCGCGGAAGTCCGGGAGCAGCTACTGGCCGGGCTCACCAGCGGTGAAGATCGCCTGGATCCGGAAACGGTGAGGGTGGTCAGGAAAAGTTTGAAGGTGATGGACGACTCGTCGGCGGAAATCCGCAAGGCCCTGGCGGCGGATCCGGGTAATTCCGGGTTGCGGCGGATGCTGCTGTCTTCGTACCGATACCAGGCGAAACTGTTGACCCGGGTCCGGGAATATCCGGAACCGATGTAATGAGGTGACGTGATGACGATGAAGAGATTCAGGGTGGCATGCAGGCTGTTGATGGCGGTGCTGGTACTGGCGCTGATCGGATCGCCGGTTCTGGCGAAACGGGCCGTTGACAAGTCGTGCGAGGTGTCCGGCGCGGTCCGGGTCAGTGTGGAGTCGATGAGCGGCAATATCGTCGTCACAGGCGGTGGATCCTCGGTACAGGTCCGTGGTGAGGTCGGCGACGATGTGGAAGGCGTGGAACTGGAATGTGACGGCGGCAGGGTGGAGATCACCGTGTTGTACCCGGATCACATGAAGCGGATGAACGCCGGCAACGCCAACCTTGAGATCACCGTCCCGGCGTCTGCCTCCGTCCGGCTGGAAGGGCTGTCCACCGATCAGACGGTCAAGGGTGTGAACGGCAAGGTCGCTCTTGAGGCGATGAGCGGCGATCTGGTTGTAGAAGGCGATCCGGAAGAAGTCCGGGCCGAGACTCTTTCCGGTGATATCCGCATCAGCGCCGGCGCCGGCAAGGTCTCCGCCGAAGCGGCCAGCGGCAATATAACGATCCTGGGTGTCTCGGGAGAGGTGCGGGCCGAAACCATGAGCGGCAATATCGAACTGGAAGCCGGAAGCCTGGATGAGGCCGACCTGGCCACCGTGGCCGGCAATGTGTCGTGTCGCTGTGATCTGAGCCCCGGCGGCAGGCTCACAGCGGAAGCGGTCAGCGGCAGCGTGACGCTGGATCTCCCTGATGGCATCAACGCCAGCTTCACTCTGGAGACGTTCAACGGCTCCATCGAGGCGACTATCGGCGGGAAGGTTCGCCGGCCGGGGAAGGAAGACCGTTACGGCCCGGGTCGAAGTCTGGAGTTCACCCAGGGCACCGGCGAAGCCTCGGTGGATGTATCGGTGTTCAACGGCAAGTGCATCGTCAAATGACTCAGATGGGCGGCGCCTTGTAGAGCAACAGCTCGGTGCCGCCCTTCCTGTACTCGATGTCGTCCACCAGCTGCTGCATCAGGAAGATCCCTCGACCGTGGTGCAGCAGCAGCCGGTCCTCGCCTCGGGGGTCGGGGACCGCATCGGGATCGAATCCGCTGCCTTCATCCCTGATCGCGATCCAGAGTCCCTGTTCCCGGCTGCCGTAGAAGCGCAGGAAAACCGATTTGGTTTCCGCAGCCTGGTTGCCGTGGAGCGCCGCGTTGGCCAGCCCTTCCCGCAGCACGATCTCAAGGTCTGCCATGACGTCTTCCCGGGAGCAGATGCTGCCGAGGTGCTCCATCGTTTGCTGCACGGCAAGGTTAATGGCGTCGCGGCTGCTGCCCAGATGGGTCCGTCGGCGCAGCGAGAGCCGGCTGCGATCGAACGGCGGTCTGTCTTTCGCCACAGGTCCTCCCTTGTCTGCCGCGCGGAAGAATAGTCCAGAACGGCCTGCTCAGGCTACAATTGAAGTTCATATCGTACTAAAAAAGTGCAATCCGGGTTTTGCCCGGGAGGAAGCGGATGGCAATTAAATACTGGTTGATGAAATCCGATCCGGACACCTACGGATGGGATGATCTGGCGGCTGAAAAGCGCCAGACCACATGCTGGGACGGTGTTCGCAACTACCAGGCCCGGAATATGCTCCGGGACGAGATCCGGGAAGGGGACGGGGTCCTTTTCTACCACTCCCAGACCGACAAGGCGGTTTTGGGCACCGCTCGGGTCGTACGGTCCGGATATCCGGACCCGACCCAGTTCAAGTCGGGGGTGAAGGGGTTTGACCCGGCTTCCACCCGTGCCGAACCCCGGTGGTATGCCGTGGATATCCGGCGCGAGAAGGCTTTTCAAACTCCGATAACCCTGGCACGTATGAAGGAAATTCCGGGCTTGCGGGAAATGGGTCTCCTCCGTCGAGGCAACCGATTGTCGGTCATGCCGGTTACGGCCTCGGAGTGGAAACTGGTCGTCCGGGAAGGTTTAGTCTAGGGTTCGGTCCAGGAGAAACAGCATGAGCGACATCTACGGAAAGCGGCGGGCACGGTTGATGGAACGGTTTCCCGAAGGGATCCTGCTGGTGCAGGCCGGAGCCAACGGTCGCCCCAACCGCAACTTCACTTACCTTACCGGTCTCACTACCGGCGCCGGAGCCCTGGTTCTGGCTCCCGGTGGAGTGCGGGCCTGTACCGGGCGAAACTACCCGGGGCCGGATTACCTCCGGGGGCGGATCGTCCATCAGGTTCTGCTGTTGCCGCCGGCGGATCCGATGCTGTCCCGCTGGGGAGAGGATTCGGCAGTGACCGCAGGCGCCATGCGGCCGGAAGAGTCCGGTGTCGATCTGATCCTCCAGGTCGGGGCGATGGACGAACTGCTCAGCCCTGCTCTGGATCACGGGGCGACCTTGAACTACGTCCGAGCCGCCGCCGCCGGTCTGTCCGGGGGACCGGATGAAGACAGTCTGTTCCTGGACCGGGTCCGCCAGAGATTTTTCGATGTCCGCCTGGTGAACGCGACGCCGGAGCTGGAAGAGATGCGCCGGCTGAAGGAGCCGGACGAGATCGAGAAAACCCGCAAGGCGATCGCCGTAACCGACGAGGCGTTGCGGAGGGTTTATGGCATGGCCCGGCCAGGGATGTTCGAGTACGAGCTGGAAGCGGAAATTACCGGCCATTATCGATCCCACGGCGGAACCCACGCCTTCGAGCCGATCGTCGCCACCGGTCGCAACGCCTGTTCCCTGCACTACACGGAAAACCGGGGGAAGATTGCCGCCGGTGATCTGGTGCTGCTGGATACAGGCGTCTGTCTCGACGGGTACAACAGCGATATCACACGGACTTTTCCGGTGGACGGCCGGTTCACCAGCCGACAGCGTGAGATCTACGAGGTTGTTCTGGCTGCGCTGGAAGCGGCAACGGCGATGGCGGCGCCGGGGGCCGACCTGGGAGCGATCCACGCCTGTGCCTGGGATGTGATCCACAAGGCCGGATTCAGCCGCTATTTCATCCACGGAACGTCGCATTTCATCGGCATGGACACCCACGACGTCGGTGACCGCTATGTACCCCTTGAGCCGGGAGCCCTGTTCACCGTAGAGCCCGGGATCTATATCCCGGAAGAGGGGATCGGCATCCGGCTGGAGGACGAGGTCCTGGTGACCGCCGCAGGGCATGAGGTGCTCAGCGCAGCCCTGCCGCGGAAGGCGGAGGAGATTGAGGAGATCCTGGCCGGCCGATGAGTGAGCTTCCCGGCGGCATTGAACCGGCACAGGTCCCGGAACCGAGGGACAGCGCCCTTGGCGTCCTTTTGCGACGAGGAACGGCAGGAGGATGGCAGGTGCTCCTGGGTCGGCGATCCCGCAAGGCAAGGTTCCTGCCGGGCCACCTGGCCTTTCCAGGCGGCCGAATGGAACCGGAAGACAGAGCCGATGCGCCTTCAAGGTGGCACCGCTGTGCATCCCGGGAACTGGTCGAGGAAACAGGAATCCAGGTAGACCACCAGGTCTGGCTGGATGGGGGAGAGCGGTCGACGCCTGCGATGTTTCCGGTGCGCTACCGTACGGCGTTCCTGCTTGCCCAACTGCCTTCCGGGAACGATCCCGCCCCGCCTCCGGCTTCTCCGGAAAATGAATCGATGATCTGGATAGAGCCGGGTGAGGCCATGGACCGTTACCGCGCCGGCGCTATTCAGATCCCACCGCCGGTTCTGGCGATTCTGAGGGCCATGACCGAGCGGCCGCCCCTGGACCTTGCTGCGGCGGCGGAGCAGGTCCGGCAGGTCAACGCCCTGGAAGAACAAGCGCCACGGATCGAATTCGTACCGGGGGTATGGATGCTGCCGGTGCACTCCGATACCCTCCCGCCGGCGACCCACACCAATGTCTACATGCCGGCGGCAGAACGGTTCGTGGTTATAGACCCGGGCTCCAGCCGGCCCGGTGAAATCGAAAAGCTCCTGAAGGTGACGGGCCGCCTCAAGGAATCCACCGGAGCCGAACCGATGGGAGTGCTGCTGACCCACAACCACCAGGACCACACTGCCGGCGCGGCCCAGGTGGCTGACGCGCTGCAGGTGCCGGTTTTCGCCCATCCGGAGGCGGCATGCCCCCTCCCGACCGAACCTCTGGCCGATGGCCGCCCCATCGATCTGGGCGGGATGACCCTGGTGCCGGTCCTGACGCCCGGCCATGCCGAAGGACACCTGGCATTCCACATACCGGAACGGAACGCTCTTGTTTCCGGTGACCTGGTCAGCGGGCTTTCCACCATGGTAATTCCCCCGGAACCGGGCGCCATGGACCGCTACCTCGCCTCGCTGGACCTGGCTTCGAGCCTGGGCGCCGATCGTTTGCTGCCTTCCCACGGGCCTCCGCTCAGCGGAAAAAGCCTCAAAATAACAGCCGACCACCGGTTACAGAGGGAAGCGCGGATCCTGGAAGCACTGGAACAGGAAGGGGAGGGTGAGGCCCCGATCGCCCTGATTTCCGCCACCGCCTACGCCGATTCCCCCGGGGCGATCCGGTTCCTGGCGGAGCGGCAAACCGAATCTCACCTCCTCAGGCTGGAAGCGGCAGGCCGGGTGCGGAGGGCTGGTGATCGCGCCGGGATCTGGCAACTGTGCCGCCAGGCCGGGCAATGATATGGTTGAATTTCCGTCCTGAACCTGGACGGACAAGATACGTAACAAGGTCGAGCGATCAGTAACGAAATTTCCGGGAAGGCCGTTTGCCTCCCCGGTGGAGGGATCAACATGCATACAGTTATGAGGCGGAGGTTCCTGTTACCTCTGCTGCTGCTATCGGTTGCGACGCTGGCCGTCGCTCCCGTCGCCGCCGAAACCGTCACCAGCGTGCCGGTGGAGGTCTTCAACCTGGACAACGGCATGAAAATGCTGTTGGTCGAACGGCCGGAGATGACCACCGTGTCCGCCGGCTGGGTTGCCCACGTCGGCGCCGCCAACGAGCGGCCGGGGATCACCGGACTGAGCCACCTGTTTGAGCACATGATGTTCAAGGGCACGCCGACCATCGGTACCACCGATATCAAGCGGGACCTTGAGATCATCGCCGAACAGGAAATGATCCAGGAGCAGATCCGGCAGATCTACCGGGAGCAGCGCAGGCAGTACCGCCTGGGCGGCAACGACGACCCGTTCGATCCGGAAGCCCGCACCGACAAACAGATCGAGCTGGAAAAGCAGTTCACCGCCCTGGTGGAAGAACAGCGTTCCATCATGATCAAGGACGAGTTCGACAAGATTTACACAGGTGCCGGAGGTTCGGGCATGAACGCCGGCACCACCAACGATCTGACGCTCTACTTCATCACCGTACCGGCCAACAAGCTGGAGCTGTGGTTCTGGATGGAGTCGGATCGTCTGGGCAACCCGGTGTTCCGTGAGTTCTATTCGGAACGTGACGTGGTCCAAGAAGAGCGGCGGATGCGGACCGAGTCCACGCCTACCGGCAAGTACGCCGAACAGTTCGAGGCGATGTTCTGGGAATCCCACCCGTACAGCTGGCCGGTAGTCGGCTGGCCGTCGGACCTGAAGGTCATCAGCAAGCAGCAGGCCGACGATTACTACGCTACGTACTACGCACCCAACAACCTGACCGTCGCCCTGGTCGGCAACTTCGACTCGGACCAGGTCAAGGCGATGGCCAAGAAGTATTTCGGCCGCATCCCCCGTGGCGAGACCGATCCGCCGGATGTGGTCACACTGGAGATGGAGCAGCTGGCCGAGAAGCGGATGATGGCTGAATGCGATTGCCAGCCCCAGGTCGATGTGCGGTACCACACCGTACCGTTCATGCATGCCGATTCCTATGCCCTGGACATCCTGTCGGAACTGCTCAACGGCCGCACCGGCAGGCTCTACAAGGAACTGGTCCTGGGCAAGGAAATCGCTTCCTCCGCCTCCGCCGGCCAGGATTCCGGCAAATACGCAGGGTCGTTTACCTTCAGCGCCGAGACAAAAGGCGACGCAACGCCGAGCCGGCTCGAAAGCGCCTGGTACATGGAACTGCGCAAGATCCAGGAGCTTCCGATTCCGGCCAGGGAGCTCGAGAAGGTGAAGAACAACGTGGCCGCCGGTTCTTTCCGCAGGCTGCAGAACCCGTTCTTCCTGGCGCTGCAACTGATGTTCTACGACGGTCTGGGAGACTGGACCTACATGAACAGCTGGTCCGACAAGACCCTGGCGGTGACCGCGGAAGACGTTCAGCGCGTCGCCAAGAAGTACTTCACACCGGAGAACAGGGCGGTGGCGACCTACACTCGGCTGGCCGGCGCCGATGCGGAACAATGGCCTGAAGGTGTGGAAGATCTGGAAGGTCAGGTCCAGGTGATGGTGAAGACCCAACTCCGCCAGCTGCGGCAGGTACAGGACGTGGCGCAGTTGCAGGCCCTGGTCGACCAGTTGCAGGAACAGAAGGCGTCCGCGCCTCCCGAGTTCAAGGACGTCATACCTATTATGGAGAAATTCCTCAGCGACCGGATCGCCGAGCTGTCCGCCGCCGACGGGGGTGACCAGTAATGAAGAAGCGTCAATGGATGACCATGGTGCTTGCGGTGGCGGTGTTGGCCGCAACCCTCGCCAGCCCGGCCCTGGCAGATCGCAAGGGCAAGAAGAAAGAGGGCGGTGACGCCATCGCGTCCCACCCCAACGATCTGAAGTACCCGAAACTGAAATTTACCGTCCCGGAGGCCAAGGACTACCGCCACGAGCTGTCCAACGGCATCCCGGTCTATATCGTCGAAGACCATGCGCTGCCGCTGGTCGACATCTCCATCATGCTCAGGATCGGTTCGTTCCTTGAGCAGACCGATGAAGGATTGAAGCAGGGTGTGGCCCCGTTCACCGGAACCCTGATGCGCCAGGGCGGCGCCGGGGGGAAAACCGCCGAAGAGTTTGACGAGGCGGTGGACTTCCTGGGAACCAACATGGGCAGCTTCACCGGAAGCACCCAGGGCGGCGCCAGCATGAACTGCACGACCATGGTGCTGGGTGACAGCCTCGACCTGTTCTTCGACATGCTGAAGACACCGGGTTTCGAGCAGGAGCGGCTCGATATCCGCACGGACGAGCTGATCGAGAACATGAAGCAGCGAAACGACGACGCCCAGAACATCACCGGCCGGGAATGGAACTGGTTGATGCGGGGTGAGAGTCACTTCAGTTCCCGCGCCTCCACCGTCGGAAGCGTCAGCGCCATCACACGGGACGATCTGATCGCGTTCCACAAGAAGTACTGGACCCCCTCAACCATGATGATCGCCATCTCAGGCGATGTGAAGCCTGAAGAGATCCTCAAGGAGCTTGAGGCGAGGTTCGAGGGTTGGGAAGCGGTGCAGGTCGATGTGCCGTGGCCGCCGCCGGCGCCTTCCTACACCCCGAAACCCGGCGTGTACCACGTAGAAAAGGACATTCCCCAGGGGAGAGTCCGGATCGGACATCTGGGCGCCCAGCGCACCGATTGGGCCGACCCGGATCTGTTCGCCCTCCAGGTCATGAATGATGTTCTGGGTGGCGGTGGATTCACTTCGCGTCTCGTGAAGCGGATCCGCTCCGATGAGGGGCTGGCCTACAGCGCCGGCTCGGGATTCGGGATCGGCGACTACTGGCCCGGCGTCTTCATGATGCTGTACCAGTCCAAGAGCGAGACCGTTGCCTTCGCGGCCCAGATCGCCGTGGCGGAAATGAAGCTGATCAGGGACGAGCCGATCTCCGAATCGGAGCTCGATACCGCCAAGGCCTCGTTCATCGACACCTTCCCCGGACGGTTCGATTCTCCACAGGCACTGGCCGGTACCTTCATGGATGACGAGTACATGGGACGGCCTGCGGATTACTGGCGGAAATACCAGGATCGCATGCGGGCGGTGTCCGTGGCGGATATCCAGCGTGTTGCCAAGAAGTACCTGGATCCGGAACAGCTGGTGTTCCTGATCGTGGGCAAGTGGGATGAGATCGAGCCCGGCGACGCCGATGGGCGCGCCTCCATGAAGGAGTTCTTCGGCGGCGCTTCTACCGAGCTGCCGTTGCGGGATCCGTTGACTCTCAAGCCGATGTAATCAGGTCGGGTCGTTGACCCGGCATTGGATCGACCGTTATCCTCCCGGTGCCCCTCGTGGGCGCCGGGAGGATTTTTTATGCTCCGCCGGTTCGCGCTTTACGGCTTTCTCAAGAACCAGCGCTACTTCGAGCCGTTCCTGCTTCTGGTTTTTCTCGAAAAGGGCCTGGATTTCTTTCAGATCGGCCTGTTGATCGGGTTTCGGGAGCTCTGTGTCAATCTAATGGAGGTGCCCAGCGGCGCAGCTGCGGACCTGTACGGCCGGCGCCGTTCGATGCTGCTGTCTTTCAGCGCGTACATCGCCTCCTTCGTCGTATTCGCGCTGGCGGACAGCATCGCCCTGCTGTCCGCCGCCATGTTTTTGTTCGCCATCGGTGAAGCGTTCCGCACCGGAACCCACAAGGCGATGATTCTCGACTGGCTGAACCGGGAGGGGCGCGGGGATGAGCGGACCCGGGTGTACGGCTTCACCCGCTCATGGTCCAAGATCGGCAGCGCTCTGTCGGTGCTGATCGCAGCCGGTCTGGTGTTCTGGACCGGGCGGTACTCCACCATCTTCTGGTTTTCCATCCCGCCATACGCTCTGGCTCTGGTGAACTTCCTGGGCTACCCGGCGTGGCTTGACCGGGCCGGCGCCGGCCCGGTGACGGTTCGGAAAGCGATGGCCCATCTGGGAAAATCTGTGGCCGACGCCTTCCGCAATGCCAGGATCCGCAGGCTTGTTCTGGAGTCCAGCGCTTTCGAGGGTACGTTCAGAGCCGGCAAGGATTACCTCCAGCCGGTGCTCCAACAGGTCGCCATCGGGATCCCGTTGCTGGTTTCCCTGCCGGCGAATCGCCGCTCCGCCCTGCTCATCGGTGCGGTCTATGCGGTGTTGCACCTGCTGTCCAGCCTGTCCGCCCTCAACGCCTACCGTCTGGCCGGCGCTCGCGGTGGCGAGGACGGCGGATCCCTCCTGCTCTGGGGAATGGTCCTGGTTGTTTACCTGGTCCTGGTCCCCGCCTTTCACATGAATATCCTCCCACTGGCAGTGGCCGGGTTCGTAGCGTTGGCGGCGGCCCAAAGCTTGTGGCGGCCGATAATTGTCAGCCGTTTCCATCGCTGTGCCCCGGCAGGCAGGGAAGCGACGATACTGTCCATCGAATCACAGTCCAATTCCGCCGCAACGATGGTTCTGGCCCCGGTGGTCGGGTTCCTGGTGGAGCGAACCGGGTTCGCCTCCATCGGCATAACCGGTGCGGTACTGGCAGGGGTGATTCTGGCCGGTTTCTACACCAGAAGGCGCTAGTGTCCCTGCTATAGTCCCTGCATGCATCACCGCGACCATACCGACCCGAGCCCGGCCCGCTGGGTTCTCCAGGATGTCGACCCGTTGCCTGTCGCTCACCTGGTAAAAAATCTGGACCTTCCCCTGCCGGTGGCCCGGGTGCTGGTTGTTCGGGGCTACACCACTGCGGAACAGGTCCGGGAGTACTGGAACCCGTCACTCTCCACGCTGCACCCGCCGGAGGCGTTTCGAGACATGGGATTGGCGGTGGATCGTATCCGAAAGGCGGCTGCCGGCCAGGAACGGATAAGGGTCTACGGCGATTACGACGTGGACGGCATCAGCGCCACGACCCTGCTTGTGAAACAACTGCGACGGATGGGAGCGCTGGTGGACTACCGCATCCCCAGCCGGTTCACCGACGGCTACGGTATCGGGGTCCCGGCTGTCCAGCAGGCGGCGGAAGACGGCGTCAGGGTTCTGGTGGCGGTGGACAACGGTTCGGTGGCCTACAAGGCTCACGCCGCCGCTCGTGAAGCCGGTATAGACATGATCGTATGCGATCACCATGAGGCCGGAGACCACCGCCCGGATGTGCTGGCCCATCTGAACCCGAAGGCGGCGGATGCCGCTTACCCGTTTCCGGATCTGTGCGGCGCCGGAATCGCATGGAAGCTGGCTCAGGGGCTGGGGGCAACCCCGGATGAACTGACCCAGTACACGGTGCTGGGAACCATAGCGGACATGGTGCCGCTCCGGGGAGAGAACCGGGTCATCGCCCGCTACGGCCTGGACCGGCTCAACGAGGCCGTTGACCGGGGCGATCCGGGCCTGGCCGCCCTGGCCGGTGTATCCGGACTCCATGGCCGGCGGATCGGCGGCGGCCAGATCGGCTTCCAGCTCGGACCCCGGCTGAACGCCGCCGGCCGGATGGATGACGCTTCCGCCGGCGTGGAACTGCTGCTGGCGCGGGAAATCGAAGATGCTCGCTCCATTGCCGCCGGGCTGGACGCTTCCAACATGGAGCGGAGGGAGATACAGGAGCAGATGTATTCAACCGCCATGGCTCAGGCGGAGGCCGAGGTTGGGAACGGCGCCTACGGGCTGGTGCTGGCCGATCGTAACTGGCACAGCGGGGTGGTGGGGATTGTAGCCTCCAAGGTAGTGGAAACCTTCAGCCGTCCGGCGATATTGATCGCGGTAGATGACAAAGGTATCGGTAAAGGGAGCGGCAGGTCGGTGCCGCTGTTTGACCTCCATTCCGGTCTGGCCGGCATAGGCCATCTCCTGGACCGTTTCGGAGGCCATATCATGGCCGCCGGTCTCACGGTTCGGGAGGAACGCATTCCCGAGTTCCGCCGGCTCTTCCAGGAACTGTGCCGCGAAGCCCTTGAGGGCGCGGATCTCCGACCGGTGGTGACCTGCGACGCCGAGCTGGATCTTGCCGACCTGAACGAATCGTTTGTCGAAATGGTGGAGCGGGGGGCTCCTTTCGGGCTTGGGAACGCAACGCCCCAGTTCCTGGTTCGTGGCGCCCGGCCGGTGGGGGAGATCCGGATTCTCAAGGACCGGCACCTGAAGTTCCAGATCGCGTCCCCTCAAGGGCGCCCTGTGGACTGTATCGGTTTCGGAATGGCGGAGGAGGCCGGCCTGCTGAGGCGTTCCGCTTCCTCCGGCCTGGACCTGGCGGCCCGTGTGGAGATCAACATCTGGCAGAACCGACGCTCACTGCAATTGCAGTTGAAGGCGGTCCGTCCGGCTGCCGCCGAGGCGCCATGACGTGCGGGATATCCTTGACCACATCCGTGACTGGCGGAAACAGGGCAGAAAGATAGCCGTAGCCACCCTGGTCCAGGTCTGGGGATCGGCTCCCCGGCGGCCAGGGGCCCGGGTCGTCGTGTCCGACGCCACGGAGCTGGCCGGTTCGGTGAGCGGCGGCTGCGTGGAATCGGCCGTACTCCAGGAGGCGGTGGAGGTTTTTCATACCGGCCGGGCCCTGACCCTTGAATACGGTGTCACCGATGAAGACGCCTGGGCGGTCGGTCTGACCTGCGGAGGCGCCATCGAGCTGCTGGTGGAAGAGATCCCCGGGGAAGGGGACGACCCGGTGTGGGATACGGTCCTGGACCGGGTGGAGTCTGAGGCACTGTTCGGCATGGCTACGGTCCTCGCCGGGGACCGGGCCGGCGCCCGCCTTGTCGTCTCCCCGGATGGCGCCAGGGCAGGCAGCCTGGGAGAGTCCGGACTGGACGATGGGGCGGCCGCATTCCTTTCTGAAAGGTTTCCGAACCAGGGCGCGTGGCGTCATCAGGTTCCCGGCCACGATTGTGAGCTGTTCCTCGAGATCCTCGGCCCCAGGGACAAGCTGGTGATCTTCGGCGGCGTCCATATCGCCATCCCCCTGGTGCGGATGGCCAGGGACCTGGGCTGGCACACCACGGTGGTGGACCCCCGGACCGCGTTTGTGACCCGGGAACGTTTCCCGGATGCGGACCGGCTGCTGACCGACTGGCCCGACAAGGGATTGGCGAATCTGGGAGTCGACGCCGGCACGGCAGTAGCGGTTCTGAGCCATGATCCCAAAATCGACCTGCCGGCAGTCCGGGAAGGGCTGGCCTCACCGGCATTTTATGTCGGCGCGCTGGGATCGCGGAAAACCCACAAAAAACGGGTGGATGCGCTGGAGGGCGCCGGTGTCTCCCGGGAGGAGATAGCCAGGATCCACGCCCCGATCGGGCTGGACCTGGGAGGGCGTGAGCCACAGGAGATCGCTCTTGCGATCCTGGCCGAAATCGTTGCGGTCCGGTGCAAGAACTGAATGGTCCCGAAACCGGCCTGCTGATAGAATCCCACCATGGCTACCAACACCAGAACCAACGAACTTTCCTTTGGTGAACCGGAGCAGTTCGCCTCCTCTTTTTCCAGCCTGAGCAAGGGTCTCAAAGGGTCCAGGATCCTTCAGATCGCAGGGCAGGTTCGGGAGCTGATCGCCGCCGGTGAAACGGTCTACAACCTGACCGTAGGTGACTTCGATCCGTCGATGTTCCCGATCCCGGCCGGGTACAAGGACCGCATCAAGGCGGCGCTGGACGACGGGCAGACGACCTACCCGCCGGCCGACGGGATGCCGGAGCTCCGGGCCGCTGTGGCCGAGTACGCTTCGCGGGTCTGGAACGTGCCGTTCCAGCCGGTCAACGCCATCATCGGCGGAGGCGCCCGGCCGATGATCTTCGCCACCTACAAGGCGCTGATCAACCCGGGGGAAAAAGTTGTTTACCCGGTGCCGTCGTGGAACAACCACTATTACACCACCATCGCCGACGCCAACGTGGCCCAGCTCGAGACCGTACCGGAAAACGGTTTCATGCCGACCCTGGACGATCTCGCGCCTCACATGAAAGATGCCCGGCTGCTGGTTCTGAACACTCCTTCCAACCCGACCGGCACAGTGATCGATCCCGAGATGCTCCGTGCCATCACCCAGGGGATCGTGGACGAGAATCTCCGCCGGGCGGAAAAAGATCAGCCCAGGCTGTTCCTGCTGATGGACATGGTCTACCACGCACTGGTATTCGGGGACCATCGCCACGTCCACCCACTGGAACTGGTGCCGGCGGCGGCTCCCTGGGTGATCTCCCTGGACGCAGTCTCCAAGGGGTTCTGCGGCACCGGCGTTCGGGTCGGCTGGGGACTGGCGGCCCCTGCAGTCATCGCCAAGCTGAAACCTCTCATCAGCCACATGGGCGCATGGGCGCCTCGGGCGGAGCAGGTTGCACTGGCCGGTTTCCTCAGGGATCGGGAAGCGGTGGAATCGTTCCAGGACCACCTTGTCGCCGGCGTCGGTGAACGTCTCGATACGTTGTACAAGGGGTTCGCGGACATGAAGGCCGACGGTTACCCGGTGGAGTGCATTGCGCCGGAAGGCGCCGTGTTCCTTTCCCTGCGGCTGAACTGGATCGGCAAGAACATGGACGGCAAGGCGATGGAGAGCAACGAGGATATCCGCACCCTCCTGCTGGAGAAGTCCGGTATGGCCGTGGTGCCGTTCCAGGCCTTCGGCCGGGCGGCGGAGGACGGCTGGTTCCGCATGTCCGTTGGAGCGGTGACCTCGGATAACATCCGGGGGATGTTCCCGAAAGTCCGCGCTCTCATGGACGGGATGCGCTGATCCGTGTTGCCTCGCCTGCTGGTGATCCTGGCTTCGTGTTCGCTTGCCCTGGCGGCTGCTGCGGCAGAGACGTCGCCTGAATTTCAGATCCTGGGGGCCGACGGCCGTCCGATGGCCAACGCCCGGATCATGCTCCTGGGCAGGATCGAGCCGGTCAGCGTTGACGGTGACGGCCACTTCCGGTTGATCCCGTTTCCCGAACTTCCGGTTGAACTGCTGATCATGGACGGCGCCGGACGGCTGGCCGGTACGGTCCTGCTGGAAGCGATCGTTCCGGTGGACGGCCCGGTGGTGTTGACGCTGAACCCCGTCGGCCTGGAAGCGGTGACGGTTGTGCTGGGTTCCAGCCCGTCTACCGCCTCGTCGCCGGCCGCCGCCGCCACGATGATGACACGAGAGGAGCTGGACCGGGCCCGGCCGTCACGGCTCGTGGACACCCTTGCGGCGGTTCCCGGCGCCGAGAATTCCGGCTCCGGGCAGACGGCGGCGCCGACGATCCGGGGCCTGTCCCGTGGGAGGACCCTGGTGCTGCTGGACGGCGCCCGGGTGACCACCGAACGGCGGGCCGGGGCATCGGCCACCTTCCTGGATCCGTTTTCCCTGGAATCCACCGAACTTGTGAGAGGACCCGGATCGGTCGCTTACGGCTCCGACGCCCTGGGCGGAATCCTGCATGCGCGGACCGTCCGTCCGGTGCCAGGAGAGTTTGCCGGAAGGTGGGAACTGGCGGCCGGGGGAGGTGTACCCTACGGATCCGCAGCTTTCGGGGTGAACCTGCCGGCCGGCGAACAGGGCAGCTTCCTGGTGCAGGGCCACCAACGCAGCTTTGACGATTACGAAACGCCGGACGGCACAGAGGAGAACTCTTCGGCCAGGGACCGCGGCTTCCTGGTTCGCGGCCGGATGCCGTGGTTGTCCGGCGATCTGAATCTCGGGTTCCAGTTCGACGAGGCCATAGATGTGGAACGGCCGGCCTCCAACACCGGCACCAGCCGCACCGACTACCCGCTGGAGCGGTCGGAGCGTTTGACCCTGGACTGGACCCGCACCGGCCTGTCCGGCTGGTTCAAGGAACAGACGGTGCAGCTCTTCCTCGGTCGCTACCGTCTGGAAACCGAGCGTGAGGACGATGAACCGGGAGGAGTCGAGATCAGCGGCTCGGATGTTTCCGCCTCCGACTATTCGATCCGGGTCGCAGGGATGCGGGAGCGGGAGGGGTATCGCCTGCAAGCCGGCCTGGATCTGAACGGCCGGGCAGGCCTTGAGGCGGTCGGCTCCATCGACTCGGCTCAGAGAACCGACGCCGGGTTGTACATGGAAGGTGAGCGCTTTCTGGACGGCGGTCGCTGGACCGTCTCAGGTGGCGCACGACTCGACCAGGTGCGATCCAGCAACAGTGGCGGTAACTTCGGCGACCGCACCAGTTCCAACGGCACCGCTTCCGGATTTGCCGCCATCGGGTTGCGGCCGTGGGAGTCGGCGACCCGGTTTACCTTCCAGGTTGCCCGTGGCTTCCGGGACCCGTCCCTGTCGGACCGGTACTTCTCCGGCACAACCGCCCGGGGAAGGATCACCGGCAACCCGGACCTGTCGCCTGAAACCTCCCTGCAGTTCGACCTGTCCGCCACGACCCGGGTGGGACGCACCACCGTTGCGGCCTACGGGTACCACTACACCGTGTCGGATCTGATCGAGCGTTTCGAAACGGCGGAGGACGAGTTCGGATTCCGAAACCGGGACGAAGTGGTTATCCGGGGTCTCGAACTTGAGGCTGACACCGTACTGGCCGAGGGTTGGACCCTCCGGACCATCGCCGGCCGGTCGGAGGGCGAACTGGAAGACGGCTCCCGCCCCAACGACATACCGGCAGCCACGGTAGGCGCCACGGTGCAGCACAGTGCAAGTGACCGGTTGTGGTACCGCTTCGGCGGTCGCTACGTTTTCCGTGACGAAGACGCGGGTTCCACCGAACAGCTTGTACCCGGATATGCCGTGCTGGATATGGTGGTCGGCTGGGAGGCGAAAACCGGCTGGTCGGCCCGGCTGGTCCTGAAGAACCTGGCCGACCGCAACCACCTGGCCAGCGCCGACCGCAGGGCGCCGTCAGCGCCGGGACTGTCGGCGGCGCTGGTGGTTTCCGGGCGGTTCTGAGCCGGCGGTAAAATTCGACCTTCTGCCGGGACAATCTAACCTTATTAGCGTATATAAGCGGTTACGTCGGCGGCCGAGCGGGTTGTCCGGCAGGAGGACATTCATGTTTTTGAAGTCGGCATGTCGAGGCGAAGTTCGCCTTTTTGCTTGTTATATCGCCATATTTCTGGTTTTGGCCGCCGCTCCCACTATGGCCGCAGGTGGTTCGCCCGGCAGAGTCCATCTCAAGATAGGCTCGTTCGACCCGACGGTTTCGCTCCCGGAGCTGCCGGAACGTCTTCGGCAGAACAAGGAGCCGGAGGCCGGCGTTTTCGTCGTCCAGTTCAACCAGGCGATCGATCCGGGCGTGTTGCAAAGAATCCGGACTGCCGGCGCTGAGACCTTGAAATACCTCCCGGACAATTCTTACCTGGTGCGGTTGCCTGCCGGTGCCGCCGCCGCCATCCGAGGCCTGTCCTCCGTGCGCTGGCTGGGGCCGGTACAGCCCGGCTGGAAGCTGGCCCCCGATCTGGGAACCAGGCCGTTCCAGGATCCGTCCCGGCGGATCGGTGGCCGGATGGATACGGTGGTCGATCTGTTTCCCGGGGCCGACGGAGAAGCGGTGTCCGCCCAGGTCGCCGCCACCGGCGCCGAAATGGTGCAGATCGTCCGGTTCGGGAAGACAGTTCGTCTAAAAGTCCGAGGCGTAAGAGAACAGCTCGAACAGATTGCCGGTATTCCTGAAGTCGCCTGGATCGAGGAGGCGGCGGAAATCACATCTCGCAATGAGGAAGGCCAGTGGGTTGTGCAAACCGATGTGGTTGATTCCCGCACCATCTGGGACCACGGCCTCCACGGTGAAGGGCAGGTTATCGGCCATATCGACGGCCGGATCAATATCAACTCCTGCTGGTTCAGTGATCCTGTGAACAACACCCCTGGCCCCGGCCATCGTAAAATCGTGGCCTACCGTTCGGCATCCGGGCTCGGCACCGATTCCCACGGCACCCACACCGCCGGCACCGTGGCCGGTAACCAGGAACCTGTAAACGGTGTCTTCACTGCCAACGGCCATGCCTATATGGCGAAGATCTCCCACACCAACTCCAACGACGTCTCCGGATTCAACAACTCATCGTCCAACCTGTACGCCAACCTGGAGGCGGCCCACCAGGACGGCGCCCGGGTTCATACCAATTCGTGGGGCGATGACGGCACCACCGTCTACACCACCTGGTGTGAGGATATCGACCAGTTCAGCTACGACTACGAAGACTCCCTGGTCCTGTTCGCCGAAACCAACGGAAGCGCTCTCAAGACCCCGGAAAACGCCAAGAACGTCCTGGCCGTCGGCGCCACCCAGCGAGGCGCCTCTGCGGACAACCACTGTTCCGGCGGGACCGGCCCTGCCAGTGACGGCCGCAGGAAACCGGAGATCTACGCGCCGGGTTGTTCCACCAGCTCGGCCTCCACCACCAGTTGCTCGACGACCTCGAAGACCGGCACCTCCATGGCCTGTCCGGCGGTCACCGGCGCCGGCGCCCTGGTACGGCAGTACTTCGAGGAAGGCTGGTATCCTTCCGGCGCCGCCAACGTCGCAGACACCATCACCCCTTCCGGCGCGCTGGTGAAGGCGACCCTGTTGAATTCCACGGTGGATATGACCGGGGTCACCGGCTACCCCAGTAACAGGGAAGGATGGGGGCGGGTTCTTCTTGAGAACAGCCTGTACTTCAATGGCGACATCCGGGCCACCTCCCTCCTGGCCGATATCAGGAACCTGGATGGATTCGTCACCGGGGAGGAAGCATCGTTCCCGGTTCAGGTCACCGGCAACGGCGAACCGCTGAAGATCACCCTGGTCTGGACCGAACCGGCTGCCGCCAACATGGCATCCCAGGCCGCCATCAACGACCTGGATCTGGAAGTCCGGGCTCCGTCCGGCGCGCTGTACCTCGGTAACGTCATGGACACCGCTTCCGGAGTTTCCGTCACCGGGGGATCGGCCGACACCATCAACAACGTGGAGATGGTCATCCTGAACGGACCGGAAACGGGAGAATGGACGGTCACTGTTAAAGGGACCGCCGTCAACGAAGGTACCCAGGGCTTTGCACTGGTCGCTTCGGGAGAGGTGACACCGTTCGTTCCCGGGGCGCTGCGATACGTTTCCCACCTCAGCCGGGATGACGCCCCCCTAGGGAACGCCGACGGCATCGTAGACCCCGGCGAAACCATCACCCTGGAGCTGACCCTTCGCAACGCAGGATCGACGACGATCACCGGTATTTCCGGAACGATGGCAGGCGACCGGCCGGACCTGGTAAAGGTCACACGGCCTGTCGCCGCGTTCCCGGACATGGGACCGGACAGTTCCACAACATCCAGTTCGCCGCACTACCGCTACACCGTCTCGCCGGATGCACCGTGCGGCACCATCGTCCGGTTTGAAGATGTTCTGTTTTCCTCTGACGGGGAAGGATCGGTGGTATTTCGTGTCGAGGTCGGGAAAACCCGGCTGGACCAGCCCGGTTCAGGAACACCGGTGGCGCTCCCCAAGAAGTCGGCTACGCCGGTCAGTTCAACCGTCGATATCGGAGACAGCTTCACCCTTCAGGAAGTGGATGTCGAGCTGGACATCGCCCACGGCGATGTAGGGGAGTTGATCGTACAGATAACGTCGCCTCAGGGAACCGCGGTTACGCTGCACAACCAGTCCGGAGCCGGTACGGCGGACCTGACAGCGACTTACGATGCCGGCCGACAGCCGGACGGTCCCGGGAGCCTGGCGGACTTCAACGGGCAGCAGGCCCAGGGAACCTGGACGCTTTCGGTGACCGACAACACAGGCGGCAGGGTCAAGGGCGGCAGTTTGAACGGCTGGACCCTGATGCTGAAGGCGACAACGCCTATCAGTTGCACGCCGCTGGCTTGTGGAGATGCCGTGCCCGACACAGCCTCCGGCGCCAGGATCGACGCGGTGAACGGATCCGATCTGCAGCTCTCCTGGGATCCGATGGCCGGCGCATCCGGTTACCGTGTGTGGAAATCCATTAGCCGGGAATTCGCTGAGGAAAAATTCGTTGGCTCAACCAGCAGCACCGCACTCACGGAATCAGGAGGCCTCACCGACCTGTCGGACTGGTACTACCAGGTCCGCGCTGTGAACAGCTGTGAGTGGGAAGGGCCCTGATTGCCTGGAGAAAGTTCATGACGTTTAGTCTGCGATCCGGATATTTCTGTGTTCTGTTGCTTATGGTTTGCCTGGTTGGGTCTTCGGCCTCCGCCGAATGGCGCACCACGCCGACAGGTGACGTTCCCAGCCTCAGCCAGGGCGATCTGGCCGGCCTTGCCGTCCTGCCGCAAGTTGTCCTCGATGCTCCCGACCGGGACAAGCTGCTGGCTGAAGACGCCCTTGACGCGGAGGCGGGGTTCACCAAGGGCAGGCGCGTCGGTCTCCCTCGCAAAATAGCCGTAACCCCATCGACCCATGGCCTGTGGGAAACGCTCAAGTCAGGTGACAGGCTGTGGCGCCTCAAGGTCGGCAGCCGCAACGCGCGCTGGCTGGTCCTCGGTTTTACTACCTTCAGGTTGCCTCAGGACGCCGCCCTGTATGTCTACGGTCCCGGCGCGGGAGTTGCCCAGGGCCCGATCGGATACGAACGGGTCGAGCGACATGGCCAGCTATGGTCGACGCCGATCGAGGGTGATATCGCGATCATCGAACTGCTCTGGCCTGGGTCTCTCAAGGACGAACAGCCGAACCTCCATCTCGGTGTTCTGTCCCACGGATATCGCCAGTGGGGCGGGATCGGCAAGGAGCCGTTGCCCGATCCCGGCGCCGATGCCGGCAGCTGCAATATCGACATCAACTGCCCGCTTGGGGACAACTGGCAGGACGTCAAGCATGGCGGGGTCATGACCCTGATCAACGGTTCCCGGCACTGTTCAGGATCGCTGATCGCCGCGGCCGGCGGTGGCGACTGTCGCAATTACATGCTGACGGCGAACCATTGCCATAGTTCCGCAACCCAGGCTCCCAGCGTCAGCCTGATGTTCAACTTCGAGCGGCCCGGCTGTGAAACCGGAGTCGCGCCCACCGACCAGGTCCTGGGCGGCGGCGCCGTGCAGCGGGCGACCTGGTCCAGTTCCGATGTGACTCTCCTGGAAATGAACGACGATCCCCCGGCATCGTTCCTGCCGTACTGGAACGGCTGGAACCGTTCGCCGGTGGCCGCCACCGAGACCTACGGCATCCATCACCCTTCCAACGACGAAAAGAAGATCTGCTACAACCAGGATCCTGCCATCGACGGCAGTAACTACGGAGCGGATCACTGGCGTATCACCGAGTGGGAGCAGGGCACCACGGAAGGCGGGTCGTCCGGGTCCCCGTTGTTTGACCAGGACCAGCGGATCATCGGCCAACTCCATGGTGGTCAGGCGTCCTGCACCAATATCACGTGGGATGAGTACGGCAAGCTGGCGGTCTCCTGGGAAGGGGGCGGGACGCCGTCCACCCGCCTGAAAGACTGGCTCGATCCGGACGGCACCGGGGAAGAGGCGGTGGACGGCTCCTATGGCCCGACCTGTGGTGCAGCGGCGCCGAACCTGACGGTTTCCGGCACCACCCTGGACGACAGTGCCGGGAACGGTGACGGCATCATTGATGTGGACGAGAAGATCACACTGCTCATCGATCTGGAGAACCGCGGAACCCTCGACGCCACGTCGGTCTCCGGTTCCCTGTCGGTTCTGACGCCGGAGGTGCTGCTCCTGGATGGAGGCGCCGACTGGGTGGATGTTCCCGCCGGTCAGATCCGGACCTCCAATGCCCCCCATTTCATCCTTCAGACCACACCGGCCTTCGTCTGCGGGACCACCATCGAACTGGACCTGGCGGTGGCCGCTGCAGAACGACCGACCGGCTGGACTCGCAGGATCGTACTGCCTACAGGAACCGGCTCGGTCATCCAGGCGTTCGCCGACGACGTGGAATCGGGGCAGGGGACCTGGACGGTGGCATCCCTGTCCGGGACCGGGCCCTGGTCCCTTTCCGCCGCCCGGGCGGCCAGTCCGGTAACCAGCTGGTTCGTCGCCGATCCCGGAGCGGTCACCGATCAGGTCCTGATCATGGAAGCCCTGGACCCGGTGGATGCGAACATGGAGTTGACCTTCCAGAACCGGATCAACAGTGAGGGGAGCTGGGATGGTGGGGTCCTGGAGTATGCGGTGGCCGGCGGCGCCTGGCAGGATGCAGGGTCGTTGATTGTGGAAGGCGGTTACACAAGCACGTTGAGTTCCTCGTCCAACCCGCTGTCCGGTCGTGAAGTCTGGGCCGGGGACAACGGCGGGTTCGAAACGGTGCGGGTCGATCTGGCGACCCTGGACGGTCAGACGGTCCAGTTTCGCTGGCGGTTCGGTTCGGACAGTTCGGTTTCCGACGAAGGCTGGTACATCGACGATATCCAGGTCCAGCGTACCGAGTACTCCTGTCAGGGCCTGCCCCTGGGCGAAGCGTCGGAGCCGGGAGTTGGCCTGCCGTTCACCCTGGCCAAGGACCCTGGAGGTTACCTGCTGAACTGGTCTGCCCCGGCAGGCGGCGGTGTGGCGGAGCACTACGCGCTGTATCGCACCGGCCTCGGCGGACCGGTGGACCCGACCTGTGAAGCCGATCTCGGCTCCGGGACCAGTGCGGTGCTGGCCGACCTCACCGACGGACACGGCTTCCTGGTGGTGGCGGTGGACGCCGCCGGCGAAGGGAGTTATGGCAGGGACAGCAACGGCGCCGGCAGGGCTGCTGCAACAGGATCCGCAGTCTGTCCCTAGCGGTTCGTACTCAGGGCGATGCCGCCGCCTTCACGGGTCCGGACCTGCGCATCGAAACGGCCGGTATCATTCTTTTTCCCTGCGGCCATTACGAGTCTGGGGAAGGAAGGCATGGGGTCACCTCGGATCGTCATCCGGTTCGGAGATCAGCCAATAAAAGGACCGGCCCCCGCTTTACAGCACTCCAGCCTCCGCGTATAAGAAGTATGTCCGATCCCCCCGCCGAATAGCACCGAATTGCCGGAGGTCCCATGAGAAACTTGCGCCTGCCCTTGTTTTTTGCCTGCCTGGTCCTGCCTGCCCTGGTATTTGCCGGGGGTGGCGCCTTTCCCGACGGCCTTCGTCCGCCCCTGGGGGACGTGCTGGAGCGGTCGGGGCCGGATGAGCTGATTCCCGTGAGTATCGTGCTTCGGGAGCAGGCCGGCGGTGAGCAGCTCAGGTTGGTCGGCGCCGGATTGGACCGGGCGGCGAGGCGGCAGGCTGTTATCGGCCGGCTCAAGGCGATCGCCGCCGGAACCCAGGGACCGCTGGTTCAGGCGCTCCGTGGCGATTCCCGGGTGCAGAACATCCGGCCGCTCTGGATCGGCAATCTTGTCGGGGTCGAAGCGACGCCGGAGCTGATCCGCAGGATTGCTGCACGTCCCGAGGTAGCCTGGGTCAACCACAACCCGAAGGTAGACGTCGCCCTGCTGCGGCCGGACAATCTGGCGCCGGATATGGAAAGGCCTGAAGGCGGAACACCGGCGGAGATCGAATGCGGAACCGACCTCATGGGTGCTCCCAGGGTCTGGAACGAACTGGGGATTACCGGTCGTGGCGCCGTCATTGCGGTAGTCGATTCCGGTGTCTGTTACACCCACCCGGACATCATCAACCAGATCTGGGTCAACCCGGGGGAGGACCTGGATGGCGACGGTGCGGTGTTCGACCTGGACGACGCCAACGGTGTGGATGACGACGCCAACGGCTACGTAGACGATTTTATCGGCTGGGATTTTGATCAGAACGACAATGACCCGGACGATGAGAATTCCCACGGCTCTCATGTAGCCGGAACGGTGGCCGGAGACGGCACATCCGGGACCGAGGCGGGAGTGGCCCCAGACGCCGCGATTATGGTGGTCCGGGTTGGCCTGCAGTTCTCCGACGAAGTGTCGGTCTGGGCCGGCATGCAGTACGCCGCCGAGAACGGCGCCGACTCCATCTCCATGAGCCTGGGCTGGCCCCACAACCAGAATCCGGACCGGGCCACATGGCGTCAGAACTCGGAGAACACCATCGAGGCCGGCACAGCCATGGTGGTTGCCGCAGGGAACGAGGGTCAGGGGAGCGAGCCGGACAATATCCGCACTCCCAGTGACGTTCCCCGGATCATTACTGTGGCCGCCACCGACTGTAGCGACAACATCGCCTCGTTCAGCAGCCGGGGTCCCGTGACCTGGCAGGACGTCCCTCAGTACGGCGACTGGCCGTACCCGCCTGGACTGGTCAAGCCGGATGTTGCAGGGCCGGGCGTGAGCACCAGGAGTCATGCCTTTTGCAGTGGATATTCCAGCAAGAGCGGCACTTCCATGGCTACACCTCATGTGGCCGGTGCCGTGGCGTTGATGATGGAAGCCAACCCGGGTCTGGCCCACGACGAGATCAAACAGGTTTTGATGGACACATCCATCGACCTGGGCGCTGTCGGGAAGGATAACCATTACGGCCAGGGCAGGGTGGATGCCTTCGCTGCGGTGGATGCGGTGTTCGGTCTGTCGTTCGCTGGTGTGGAGCTGGTGGAAGCCGGCCCGGACTACGGCAACGGCGACGGCGGTATCGACACCGGTGAAATCGTCACCGTGGCGGTGAACCTGGAGAGTCAGTGGGACGACACCACGGCGGTGAATGTCAGGGGCAGCCTGTCCACATCCACGCCGGGAGTGACCCTGGTGCATGATTACGCCACCTGGCCCGACGTCCCGCCCCTGGGATCGGTCCAGACCGCAGCGCCCCATTTCTCGGTGCGAATTGACGAAGGCTGCAACTATCCCATCGATTTCATCCTGGACCTGGCCTACAACGACCGGGTCTCCAGTGCCCGGTTCTCCCTGAGGGTCGGTACTGCATTCCCTGTTGTACTCCTGGTGGACGACTTCGAGTCCGATCAGGGCTGGACCACCGGCGGCACCGCCACCACCGGTCATTTTGTGAGGGACGACCCGAACGAGGTTGAGGACGATTTCAACGGCTTTTCACAGCCGGAAGACGACGTGACTCCGGACCCGGGAGTTGCGGCCTGGGTCACCGGCAACGCCAACGGCCCCAACGGCAGCGACGACGTGGACGACGGCAATGCCTGGGTGCAGTCTCCTGTGGTGGACGGCACCAACCTGGACAGTCTGAACCTGGCCTACTCCCGGTATTATTACGCGTTCCCGGGCACGATCCCGCCCAGCAACTTCATGCGGGCGCAGTGGTCCATCGACGGAGTCGCCTGGGCCAATCTTGAGGAACTAAGCGGCTCTGATGCGGAATGGACCGCAGTCAACGTGCCGCTGCCACCCTCGGCGTATGCTCCAGGCTTGCAAATTCGGTTCTGGGTGGAAGAGGCCTCCGCCGGCCTCAACGATGCGGTTATCGAACTGCTGGTGGACGAGGTCAATCTGGCCGGCACCAGAATCCAGTGCGACCTGTTTACCCCGCCGGTGGTGAACCGGCCCAACGGGGTGGGGGATACACTGTTCGTGGATCACGATGGCGTCAATGTCCGCCTGGACTGGACAGTCCCGGTAGCGGACGGCGCCCACGATCCGGCCACCCTCTATCGCATCCATCGCTCCACGGACCCTTCCACCGGCTTCACAGCCGACGGCATGTCCATTGAGCCATGGCATGTGGAAACCGGAGAGGCGAGCCTGCCGGGAATCGTGTACTTCCTCGTCACCGCGGAGAACGGCGGCGGCCCCGAATAGTTTCGGGGACAGCAACCGAAACCGGGGTTTCGGTTGCTGTCCCCGTTACTTCAGGGTTGCCTTGAGGATGACGTCGCCGACTTCGATACGGTCGATGACCTCCATCCCGGAGATCACCTGTCCGAAGATGGTGTAGTTGCCGTCCAGGTGTGGTGTGGGGATGTGGGTGACAAACAGCTGGCAACCGCCGGTATCTTTGCCTAGCTTGGGCATTCCGACGGCGCCACGGCCATACCGCTGGCGGTTGATCTCGTCGGGAATCGTATAACCCGGGCCGCCCCAACCGTTACCTTCCGGGTCGCCGCCCTGGATCACGAAGTTCGGCACCACCCGGTGCCAGATCAGCCCATCGTAGGTTCCTTCTTCCACCAGCTTTACGAAGTTGGCTACGTGCACCGGAGCGTCGGCGGGGAAACACTCGATCTCCATGACCCCTTTGCTGGTTTCCATGACGACCACCGGGTTGGTCTTGAAAGTCCTGGAGGGAAGTTCAGCCTCCTGCGGCAGGGGCTCCTCTTCCGGCGCCTGCTCCCGCAGTTCGTTCAGCGCGTCACGGACCTGGGCCTGTAGTTCGATCCAGCGCACGCCGGTGGAGGCGGCCAGAACCTGTTTCAGAAGATCGACCTTGTCCGGATAGGGCCACTCCTCCAGCAGGCCGGCAGCACTGCCCCGAACCGCCAGATCATTGGAGGTCAGCGCGGACCGCACTGCCGCAGCAACATCCGGGTCGGCCAACTTATCTTCCATCCCTGCAAGAGCCGCCGCCGCTACGCGGGGATCGTCGTCGGAAACGGCGGAGGGGAACCCTCCAGCCGCCGCCGCCGCCGCACGTACCGGCCAGCGGGCATCCTTGAGGTGCTCCTCCAGCAGCATGCGGTACCCGATCCCGAGCCTGGCCGATACCGAACGGATGGTGGCCGCCTTCACCGAAGTGGAGCCGTCTTCCTCCAGTTTCCGAAGAATCTCCAGAGATGCCCGCCCCTTCGCCGTGCTCAGTACCTGGGCCAGGTTGGCCCTGACGTGGAATGAGCCATCCTCAACGAGAGCGGCGGTCAGCAGTTCCTGCCGCCCCAGGGTTCCCATAGCCTGTACCGTTTCTGCACGCACTCCAGGATCGGGATCGGT
>JACXWD010000117.1 GCA_014764515.1 Candidatus Polarisedimenticola svalbardensis
TTGCGGTCCGGAACCCCGTCCAGGTCCAGATCGTTCAGCGTGATCTCCGTCTCCTCCGCCTTCAGGATCCAGTCCTGTTCATCAAAAATCAGGTCCAGCGGCGGCTCGGTGGTATCCAGTGTGAAATCCTGATCCGCCGTGTCGTTCCACACAGTTCGGACTTCGGATCCCGAACCGGTCACCAGGGTGACCTTGATCGGCATGGTGAAGGTTCCGGCGTCGGTCTGCACCTGGTTGACGCGAAGCCAGGTGCGGTAGGCGCCGGTCCCCAGGTCGGCGGTGGTCCATCCGTACTCATACCGCGGAGAGTTCTGAAGGTAGACCCATTCCTGGAAAAACCAGTCCAGAGACGCACCGTACTCCGCCTCCATGGTCGCCTGGTACTGGGCCGTATTCCCCACACCGTCCTGGCGTCCCGTGTACCAGTTGCTCAGGCCGTTGAAGAAGGCGGCATCCCCCATAACGCCTCGGAGCGTATGCTGTACCCAGCCTCCCTTGTCGTAGACGGTGGAGCCGAACAGGCTGCCGGGGTTGTAAAGTGGGCCACTGAAGTTCGCCCGCCAGAACGAGTTCATGTAATCCCGGTACGCCTCCGGGCCTCCTTCATGCTCCACCCAGAGCGCTTCGGAGTGGGTGGCGAAGCCCTCGTTGAGCCAGATGTCCGGCCACGTTTCCGGACTGACCGAATCCCCCCACCACTGGTGGGCCAGTTCATGGGCCACGATGAAATCGTAGTTGTGTCCGCCGTTGAGGAGAACGTAGCCGTAGGAAGTGTTGGTGCTGTGCTCCATGGCGCCGCTGAACGGGAAAGCGCTGTGGCCGTATTTGTCGTCGACGAACGGGTACTCGCCGAACAGCTGGGCAAAAAAGCCGAGCATGTCGACGGTGCGGTTGAGCGATTCCTGGGCGTCGGCCAGGTCTTCCGGATAGACGTAGTGATCCACCGGCATCGGATTCCCCAGCAGATCGACGTAGGTTTCGGACCAGCTCACGTAATCGGTGGCGGCTATGCTCACCAGGTAGGTGGTGAGCGGGTAGGACGCCTGCCACATGTACGTCATCTTCCTGCCTTTTTTGGATGTCCCTGTCAGTACTCCGTTGCCGGTGGCGGTCCAGCTGTTCTGGACGGTGTACCACGCTTCCACCATCGCCTTGTCATCGGGCCGGTCCTTGCAGGGCCACCAGGTGCGGGCGCCCTCTGGTTCTGAGAGGGACCAGACCATCTCCCCTTCACTGAACTGGGAGTACTTGTTCCATCCGAAGGAGCCGGAGACCGGACTGCCGCCGTACTCCACAACGATCTCGAACGTTTCCCCGATATCGTACGGCCGGTCCAGGGTCACCTGCAGCACGTTCCCGCCATGGGTGTGCGCCAGGTTCGCACCGCCTGTGGTCACCGCGGAAACCGCCATGTTGTCGTATAAATCCAGCGTTGCGGTCTGGAGCCCCATGATCAGGCTGTCAGCCGTGATGGTCACGCTCCCTTCCACGGTCCGGGAGTTGACGACGAATTCCAGGTCCAGGAAATAGCGGGTGACGTCGAAGTCCTCCTGGGCCAGGATCGCTGCAGTCGATTCTGCCGCCAGGAACCGGCTCTTGTCCAGGGCGATATGGGACTCCTTATAAAAAGCTTCCCGTTCTTCCAGGCTCGGATACGGAAACGGAGCAGGCTGACCTGACAAGCCGGCCGGCGCCAGAAACAGGAGAACAAGCAAAGAAACAGCCGTATGGCCAAGGATTCGTGTCATGAATGGTATCCCCAATTGAATTCGCCTGGATTGGACTTTTTCTATATACGTCGATTCAGGACCGCAGGCGGAATGGTATACGATCCTCGCATCGGATTGGAGCCAGAGGATGCACACCCTGATCCGTCCGGCGCTGTACGGCTCCTACCACCACATCTTCAATCTGAGCCGCCTGGGAGAAGAAGAGAACGTCACCGCCAACATCGTCGGCCCGATCTGTGAGACCGGGGACATGCTGGGGCGTGGCCGCCGAGTATCCCGGACCGAGGCGGGGGACGTTTTCCTGATCGCCTCCGCCGGGGCTTACGGCCGGGCCATGAGCTCGGAGTACAACCTGCGGGAGCGGCCCAGGGAAGTGACCCTGGACCGCTGACCTGTAAGACCAAGAATCAGTTCATACTCTCGCCGACCGGCGGGTGGATCTGCAGGTTGCCGCCGGTGATGTAGCCGAACACCTCGTAGATGATAGGTGACCCGGAATCGGCCGTGGCATGGATACGGATGTGGTAGAAGTCCGGGCATTCACAATTGGCCAAGGCTCCATGCGATCCGCCTGGCGGGCAAAGTTCGGAAGCAGGCTCCACCTTGCCGGCCTTGCCCGGTTCTCCCAGGTCCTCGATGTGAACGGAGAACCAGTGGAACGTCTCTCCAGGAACCACATCGGCCAAGCTGGCAGGTGCCTTACGGATGTTCTTGAACGTACCGACACCCTCAAAATCGATCTGCTTCGCCGGGGCGGGGCGGGCCTGGACACACCAACCCGGATCGCTGCAGCCGATCCAGTCGATCTCCGTTCCGGGAGGCGCACTGGCGGTTCCGGCGTGGAACACGAAGTTCCCGCTGGGTCCACGCTGCTGGTGGTGGGTCCACTCGCCGTACGGTTGGGGCTGGGCTGCTGTAGGAGCACCGGCCTGGCCACCGAAAGTGTAGCGGTCCTCTCCGGAATCCTTCCAGTGCTTGCCATCGGCGTCGGAGCCGTCCCAGGTGTTGGTGGTATCGACGCCACCTCCGGTCACTCGACATTCGGCAGGTTCTTCACCACCATCGCAGACGATATCGGCACATGAAGCCTCAGAATTCCAGATCCCGCCCATATCTGAACAGTACGGAAAGTCGGAATCGACGCATGACCCGTCCGGCAGGCAACAAGCGCCAGCCGGAGCCCAGGTCTTTGTAATCGCACCGCCAAAGGCAACGATTGCCACGGCAGCCAACAGGACAGCAATTCTTTTCATCGATACCCCTCCTTCAGATCTGACAGTTTTTAAAACACGCACCGGCAGACCAGGGCCACATGCCGTGCTCCGCCTGTTGCAAATGAAGATACATCGAAACAGGACAAAAAAGGGACATTAATGTTGCAGTAGCATCGACGATCCACACCCAATAGGTAGGCCCATGGCAGATCGAAATGGCACGGCCGGCCATGCCTGTTGTTACCCCTCCTAACGAGGCAGATGCCGGATCCGCACAAAAGAACAAATTTAGTTGACCACTGTTGCCGCGTTGCAATAGCATCGAGTCACACCAAATAACTGACACCAACAGGGTTACACACGATGACGGAACCCGGTAGCGCTGAAACGCGGCCGGAATCGACCGTCCAACTGGTCCAACGCATCCAGCATGGCGATTCCGTAGCCCGCGACGTTCTGGTAGAGCGCTACTTCGGCGCGTTGCACCGTTGGGCCCGGGGAAGGCTGCCCCGATACGCCCGTCACGAAATGGATACACAGGATCTTGTGCAGGAAACCCTCATCCGCGCGTTAGA
>JACXWD010000043.1 GCA_014764515.1 Candidatus Polarisedimenticola svalbardensis
GAGTTCAGACCGGCGCGGCGCAGGTGCTTCAATTTATGGTGTCCCCGAAACCCGGGTTTCGGTTGCTGTCCCCGATTTTTTGTAACCTGTTGGTGACCGGTGCCATCTAGCATGGTGAAAGGAGACAGACCGATGAGAACCCCCATGAAATCAGTACCGATGATCCTGGCAGTGGCCGCACTGCTGGTTCTGACCTCAATTACCGTCGTTGCAGCCCAGGGCCCGGGGCCCGGTGGCGAACGTGCCGGCAAACGTGGAGGCCAGGGCGATGAACTCCGCAAGGCGCTGGGTCGCCTGGACCTCTCTGAAGATCAGAAGTCCTCCATCAAGGCGCTGTTCGAGTCCAACAAGGAGTCGATGCAGGCCGACCGTGAAACCCTGCGCACCGCCAGGGAAGCCCTGCGCCTGCAGATGCAGAGCGAGACCTTCAATGAAGGGGCTATCCGCAACCTGGCCGGCCAGGTAGGAGCCGCAGAAGTCGAGATGGCCGTGGCCCGTGCCTCTCTACATAATCAGATCCGTGAGCTCCTGACCGACGAACAGCGCGGACAACTGAAAGAGATGCAGGCCCAGCGCATGGAACGAATGGAAGAGCGCCGTGAACAAGGACGGCAAGGCAAGCAGGGCCGACATGGTCAGCGCCATCAGAATCGAAACGACTTGTAAACCGGAATCCAACGAACTGAACCTGGGCCGGATCCTCTGATCCGGCCCTTTCCTTATCCGATCTCCAGGGTCGGGAGAAGCCTTGGCGCCATGCGCTGGCCTGTGACCTGTTCAAAGCCGTAGGCGATCCTGAGCAGCACCGGCTCACTCCAGGCCCTTCCGAAAAACGAAACCCCCACCGGCAGGCCGCCAACCTCTCCGGCCGGCACCGTGATGTTGGGGTAGCCGGAAACCGCCGCCGGTGACGAACTGCCGCCACCATAATGGTCGCCGTTGACGTGATCGGTCATCCAGGCCGGCCCGTTGCTGGGAGCCAGGATCGCGTCCAGGTTGAGTTTGTCCATGACCGCATCGATACCTTTGTCCCTTGACAGGCTGCGGCAGGTTTCCAGCGCTTCCAGGTACTCCCTGCTCTTGAGGTCGCCCTTGGCCTCGGCCATCTCCAGGATCTCCTGGCCGAAGTACGGCATCTCCCGGTCGGCATTGCGGCTGTTGAAATCGATGAGCGCCTTCAGCGATCGGATGCTGGCCGTCGGCCCGAGAGACTGGAAGTAACGGTTCAGTCCATCCTTGAACTCGTAAAGCAACACTTCGAATTCCGCGTCCCCGAACTGGTTCCGGGTTTCAATATCCGCCGGGTCCACAATGACGGCTCCGGCACGGCTGAGGGCGCCAATCGCCTCCTCCATGCAGGTGTCGACCCCTTTGTGGAAGCCGAAGAACTGACGCCCGATACCGATCCGCGCCCCCTTGAGCCCGTCAGGAGTGAGGAAACCGGTGTAATCGGTGTGTCCCCTGTCAGCGGCGGCGGCTGTTGCACCGTCGGCAGGATCGACACCGGCCATGGCGCCCAGGAGGATGGCGGCGTCCCGCACGGTGCGAGCCATGGGGCCGGCAGTGTCCTGGGTGTGGGAGATCGGGATGATGCCGGTACGTCCGGCCAGGCCGACAGTCGGCTTGATGCCGACGATTCCGTTGATGCTGGAGGGGCAAACCACCGAACCGTCGGTTTCGGTTCCAACCGCCAGCGGGGCCAGGCTCGCCGATACCGCCACCGCCGACCCGGAACTGGAGCCGCACGGGTTGCGATCGAGAGCATAGGGGTTGCGGCACTGCCCGCCTCGTGCGGACCACCCACTGCTGGAATTGGTGGACCTGAAATTCGCCCACTCGCTCAGGTTTGTCTTCCCCAGCAGAACCGCACCGGCCTCCCGCAACAGGCGAGCCACCGTCGAATCCTCGGTGGGGATCGATCCTTCCAGCGCCAGGGATCCGGCGGTGGTGGTCATTTTATCGGCCGTTCCGATATTGTCCTTGAGCAGCACCGGGATCCCGTGGAGCGGCCCCCGAACATGCTGCTCTTTCCGCTCCCGGTCCATCTCGTCGGCGATGGCGCCGGCATCCGGGTTGGTTTCAATTACGGCCCGCAGCATCGGTCCCTGGCGATCGATCGCTTCGATCCGGGCCAGGTGGGCGTCTGTTATCTGCCGGGACGTCCAGCGGCCCGATTCCATGCCTGCCTGAAGCTGGGCCAGGGTGATCTCGTAGAACTCAAACGCGTCGCCGGCCGATTCGGCTGCACCGTCCTCCCCGGCCGGGCTTTCACCCTTCCTGCATCCGAGTTGGCCGACCAGTAACGCGGCGCCGCCGGCGGCAGTCAGTCCAATGAAGGTTCTGCGGGAGAGACCGGAATCACTGCTCATGGTTCGCTCCTTCGAATGAAGGAAAGATTACCCTGAAACAGGAGCGGCACAAAAAAAATCGGCGGCCGACGCGACCCGGGAGTTGGGGGGATAGCTCCCGGACCGGCCGACCGCCTTCGTTCCATCTGGGGCGAATTTAGGTCTTGGAGCAGTCCGGGGCAAATACAAAACCGTACTCGGTACGGTCAGGCGGCATCCTGGCGGCCCATGCGGCGCAAAAAGCGGATATGGGACCCCAACGCCTTGAAAAGATTCGGGTTGGTGATGTGGGCAACCCCTTCCTCGGCACATACCTGGCGGACCACCGGTGCCAGTCGCCTGTAATGGACATGGCTGATCCGGGGGAACAGGTGATGCTCCACCTGGTAGTTCAGCCCACCCAGGTACCAGGTCAGGAACGGGTTCCGGGGAGAGAAGTCGGCTGTGGTGGCCAACTGATGCTCCGCCCAGGACTGGGGCAGCCGTCCCTCTGCCGGAACCGGCCGGATGTCCGCCTCTTCCACACAGTGGGCCAGGAGGAACACCGTACCGAGAGTGATACCCAGGACCAGGGCAACGAACGCGTATATGCCGAGCACGTTCCAGAACGGATGCATAATGAACGGCACGATCAGGGCCCAGGTGAAGAACAGCAGTTTCCCGACAAAAAGCCAGGTCAGGTTCCAGCCCTTGGGCCGGGGGAAACGTTGCTCACCAATCTTCCCTTTAATGAGGGTCCTGAAATCATCGAACCACTGCCACTTGGGCGGGAAGAAGACATAGAGGGGCCAGATGTACAGCCACTGGAAGCGGTGGAACCAGAGCCTCTTCTGTCCCGGCGCCAGCCGCAGGAACGGCCAGGCTACCAGGTCGTCGTCCACACCATCTACATTGGTGTACTGATGGTGCATGATGTTGTGCTTGAAGTTCCATATGTAGGAACTACCGCCTACCAGATCGAGCATCAGAGCACTGAACCGGTTGAACAGCTTCGTGCGGGAATAGGCTCCATGGCCGCCGTCATGCTGGACGTTGAATCCGATACCGGCCACCGCCAGACCAAGAGAGGCGCCCAGCAACAGCGCCTGCCACCAGTTGGCGGCGAAAAATACCAGCGCTATCCAGGATGTGGCGGCCCAGGCGACGATGGCGCAACTTTTGATCCAGATGCGAAATCCGCCGGTCTTCTTTTTCTTGTCCCGCTTGAAATAAGATTCCACCGCCTGGTTGAGCCGCTCTCTAAGCGGCGAGTGCGGAGGAAACTTGACGGGCTGGGACCGGTTGAGGTCCTTTTTCTTCGATTCGGTCACGCTGGTTCTCCCCGTGGCCGGGAGTGAACCCGGGCTTCACTTAAGAGAATACGGAACGGTTGCATTCTGTCAACTAGCGGCTGGTTCCCTATAATCAGGGCGGCGGAGCGATCTTTCGGCCCGGGAAGGGATAAAGCATGGAAATACGGACAAAATGAGCGACCCGTTGATCGCCGCCTGCCGGCATGCTCTCGAGCACAATCTCGGACTGGGCAGGGAGGAACGGGTGGTGGTGGTGGACGACCGTACCCGGCCCGTAATCGCAACCGCTTTCACAAAAGCGGCAGTGGGGCTGGGAGCCGAGGTCACAACGGTTGTCATCCCGGTAGCCGCAGCCAATGGGCAGGAGCCTCCCGGCGCTGCCGCTCTTGCCATGCGGGACCATGACGTCGCCCTGCTGATAACCGAGAAATCGTTGTCCTGGACCCGGGCGCGGGTGGCGGCCACAACCGCCGGCGCCAGGGTCGCTTCCATGACCTCCATCACAACCGGGATCCTGCTGCGAACCCTCACGGTGGATTACCGCCCGGTGCGGGACAGGGTCAACCGGCTGTGCGACCAACTGGATGCCGGAGATTCGGTTCACATCCTGAGCGCAGCCGGAACCGACCTGCGGATCTCCATCGCAGGCAGAACGGCACATGGCCGCAAGGGTGGAATTTTCCGTGAGCCCGGCCAGTGGGGCAACCTGCCTTGCGGCGAGGCGTTCATCGCTCCGGTGGAAGGAACGGCCTGCGGCGTATACGTGGTGGACGGTTCCCATGCCGGCCTGGGCCGTATGGAAACACCGCTGCGGATCACCGTCGAAAACGGTCTTGCGGCCCGGATCGAAGGGGGCGAGCCGGCTGCCCGGCTACAGTCTCTTCTGGAATCCATTGGCAGCCCGGCGGCTTTCAACATCGCCGAGTTCGGTATCGGATGTAATCACGCAGCCAGGGTTACCGGTACGATCCTGGAAGACGAGAAAGCGATGCACACCTGTCACATCGCCCTTGGGAACAACGTCCACTTCGGCGGTACCGTGGATGTTCCGATCCACCTGGACGGCGTCATCCTTCAGCCGGACATCTCAATCCGATAGAGGATAAATGGGGACCTTGCACATTTATTCCGGGCAGCCGCTCTTGTCGACAGCCGCGCCGGCCGCGGTGCCGGGGCAAAGGTCGATGCCGTCGTAAACCCCGTCCCGATCCGTATCCAGCGGGCAACCCCGCAACCCGACCAACGCTCCTGCCGGTGTGTCGGGGCATGTGTCGAGGCCATCCGCAACATTGTCGCCATCGGTATCCACGGCGCAGCCATCCTCGTCGGAATCGGTCCGGGGATGTGAGTCGGGGCAGGCGTCCCGGCCGTCAGGCACATCGTCACCGTCACTATCCAGGGCACAACCTGTTCCGTCCACCGGCCAGCCGGCGACGGTTTCGGGACAGCGATCCTGCGTCCGTGGAATACCGTCCCCGTCCCGGTCCCCCCTGGTGCCGGTTCGCTGTTTGCCCATGCCCCAGGTCAGGGAAACCATGGAATGCAGGTTCAGGAACCACTCATCGATCGGGCCGGCGCCTGCAGGATTGACGTCCGCCCGAAACTCCAGGCGCAGCCTGCGGCCACCTTGCAGCTGGTAGCGCTGGCCGAAACCGATGGAACCGAAGGTGTAATCGAAATCATAGAACGCCCGACCGTAATCGACTTCGCTGTAGCCGACGCCGGCGGAAACAAACCACCGCTCCGCCATACCCGGGTTCATCATGAAGTCGACCCCGGTGCGAAACGCCAGGGCATCACCGTCGTCCAGGAGCGCCACCGTCTCGAGGGATACGGAGGTCAGGTCGGCAAACCACTCGAACCTGGGCGAAAGGACCATGCCGCCGCGCAATCCGTAAGCCACATCCGGCTCCACCGTCTCGCCGAACCGGCCGGTGGTTTCGTGGGCGGGCAGGCTGAACCCTGCCGACAGCCCGAGCTCACCCTCGACGGCAACTGCCGGACCGGCCGGGGCAAGGAGTATTGCCAGGGCCAGAAATGGGGCCACCGGAATGATGGAGCGGTATCGCATACATGTCTCCGAACAGGTCTGGAACCGGAAATGTACCGCAAACCAGCCGGATCGGCATCAATGATCTGGATTCAGGAGCAGGACGGTGAATGTACCGGGACTCTTCCAGGTCCCCCGGGTGACCATCAGGATTTCCGCAACGCCGTCTCCGTCCATATCCTTGAATGACGGGATGCTCAATGCCGTGGATTGGACCGTCGAAGCGCCATCGGACCCGATGTTTATGGTAACCGAACCTTCCTGGTCCGATTCCGGCAAGTTTACATCCAGAACCAGTTCCGGCTCGTCGTCAACCAGCTTTTTCCCGTTCCTGGACTCCTTTCCGGGGAACAGCAACAGGCGCGCATCAGCGGAGACCAGCAGGTCGAGCAAACCATCGCCATTGAGATCCCGGCCATAGGCCACGTACGATCGGTTGCCGTCCTCCACATCGAAGGCGGTGGTTTTAGGCTTCTCCTCGAAACTGCCGTCCTCGTTGCGAAGAAACACTTCCAGGACCACGCGGCTGTTTTTGAGTCCCTTCCAGTACCCGATCACCAGATCGTTGCGGTCATCCTGGTTGACGTCCAGGATCCAGGGCGTCCCTCCCTGCAAAAGGTTCATCCCGCTCTCTCCCGCCATGAGCGGCAGGAAACCGGAACGGCTACGGTCCGGGTTCAGTCCGAACAGGCGCACCCTTTTCTCGCCGAACAGGGCCAGTTTCTCCGCAGTCTTGGTCTGCACCAACAACACCGGCGCGCCGTCCAGCACCAGGTGGTGCCATTCCAGCATGTCTTCCGGTTCGGGCAGCCTGGCCCAGGACTCCACCACCTGGTCTTCCCCTCCGGCATCTGGACGGATGACAGTCGTTCGGAGCCTGGTCTTTCCGAACGGCTTGGGCGGGGTGACGTACGCCACCCGTCCACTTTGCGCTACGATCGGCATGACCGTCTCCGCAGAGAGGGTGATGCGGTCCTGGCGCACCCCGGCGTCCAGCGGCATCGGCACAGTGGCCAGGGGACGGAACATGCCGGACTCCCGGTGGAAGCGGTGCAGGTTCAGTTCACCAAAACCGGAAGCGGCGACCGTTCCGGGCGCCCTGTGATCCCAGACCAGGAACGACTCCGCCAGCAGCGGCTTCAGCAAACTCTCCGGTGACGCCGGATCGCCATCCCAGGCATAGAAGCCGGGTTCGTAATCACCGGAAGCCGTTTCATCTTCAACCGGCGAAACGGTCAGTACCAGGGTCTCACGCCCATCTCCGTGCAGGTCGGCAAAATGGATGGCCGAACTGTTCCAGGGTAGATCGGAGCGCACCTCCACCAGGGATCCGGCTCCATCCCGATCGAGGCGAATCAACTTGCGATCCGCCCGGCTGCGATCACTGGCCGGACAGTCGGGAAGAAGCTGCTTCCGCCTTTCCTTCTCCTCGTCGGTCCGATCTTCTTCATCGGCCTGTGGCGCATCGAACGGAGCCACCAGGAACCAGGCTGTTTTGAGGCCGTTCCCTGCATCCTGCAGGGCGACATGCACCAGTTTACCCGGCACCACAACATGGACCCTCTCCACTTTGTCGATCCGATCCAGGGTTACCCCCGGCTCCCCGACTTCATCGGCCACCGCCGGTACGCCGAACAGGAGCCCGGCCAGAAACGCCGCTGCCCACCTGCGGCTCATGACCCACCTCCGCTCAGGTACAGCTCCAGGGTGACCGGGGTGGTGGTCTCCTGGTCCCTGGCCGGCGCCGGCCTTGCGATACGGATGTCCGACAGCCCGTCCCCGTCCAGATCCTCGATGGTCACAAGACCCAGGTGAGGAGGCTCCTCCTCCAGTTCCACCACCAGGTCCGGATTCTTCGGGTATACACAGCCGGTTCGACCCCGGTGGATGGTGACCTTCTTTCCTCGTCCCAGATGGACGAAATCCTGGATGCCGTCGCCGTCGAAATCGCCTCCGAACTGTGCGAAACGGCCGAACTTCAGATCGTTCAGATCCAGCTTGAGTTTCTCCGAGAGGTCCAGATCGTTGACCTCCTTGAAGGAACCGTCCGGCCGCTGGTGCCACACATGGAAATCGAGACCGATACTGATCTTCTTCGTAACCATGATCTTCACCGCCTGAAACACGGAGAAATCCAGCGTGACCAGAATCAGGTCTTCCCGGCCGTCGTTGTCCAGGTCCTGGAACACCTCCACCGAGAACGGCACGTCCTCCCCTTCGCCTTCCATCAGGTGGCCCATCGCTTCGGTCTCATGGTACGGCTCCGGGTCGATGCGCAGATCCCGGCCCAGACGATGGAACCTGAAATTCTGAACCGGCCGTTTTGCGTCTTTCAGTTCGGCCCGCATGCCGCCGTCCCTGGACTGCTCATCCACGACGATCGCCTCGGCCAGTCCATCGCCGTCCAGGTCCCGGAGCGATTCGATGCCGTGAAGCCAGGGGTACGGCGGGGCACCATCCGGACGGGGAGACACTGCGATCCGGACGTCGGTTGCACGGTCCCAGCAATCGGAGTCGCCGGTGCGCAGCGGCTCGAACCGGCCGCCGCCGGTTCCGAGCAAAACGTGGAATCCGTTCTGCGGCCCGGTGCGATACGCGTAAATCAGATCAGGCAGGTCGTCGCCGTTCAAATGCCGGACCTTGGGGAACGGATAGTGCTGCGAGATCGTCCGGGAGCGGCTTCTGCGATGGCCGTAGAGATCCAGCCGTTGCACCGGCTCGGACTCGATCACTCCGCCCCGGGCCCTATAGACCGCAGGCCCGGACTTCGACGGAAACAGGATGTCGCCCTCGCCGTCACCGTCCAGATCGTGGACGACCGTGAGGTGCGGCTGGAACGCGCCGCTTCCTGCCAATACCGGCCTATCCCTGAAGATTTCTTTCAATTCCAGTGTCGGGTCGGCTCCGGTCAGATCCAGGACGACCTCCGACAGGCCGTCGTCGGTGACCGCCACGATCGGACTTCCCGGAGGGCCCGGCTCCATGGACAGGACGGTGAAAGGCAGTTCCAGGGCATGCCCTTCAGGCTGATAACCACCGGCGGCGGATCCCAGAAAGACCCGCACCTCGCGACGGTCGAAGATCGCCGGGATAACCTCGGTGAATTGAACCATCCCTTCCACCCGGTCGATACCGATCTGGTGTCTCTCGGTGTACGCCACCACGACCACGAGATCCTGCAGACCGTCCTGGTTGACGTCGGTGGAGAGCACCTTGGAAGGCGGTCCGGGAAGATCCAGGGTCTGGCGCTTCAGAGCCAGGGATTCCTTGCGGGCGGCAGTGGCCGATACGGACCCTAAAAGGATGATCAGGATCAGGGTCGCCGGAACAGGCCTGTCGCCGAAAAACTTCATAGGAATCTCCACAGGTCGGGTGTCTGATGTTCTCACGTCTTGAAGCGCCGCGCTCTTCAAGACTTTTTTGGTCGGATTTTGCGGCGGCCAGTTCGGTCCGCTCCCTGAAAACGGGGTGTATGCTCGGATCATTCCAGAATCGGGAGGGTCCCCTTGAACCAGGACGTGCAAGGTCTGGAACGTCGGATCAGGCAGCTTTCCCAACGTCTCTCCGTCATCGAGGAGCGGGTCGCAGGACTGGAATCGGCGACCTCGGACAAGCCCATCATGCGGTATGGCGATCCGGAGGACAGCGCTGCGGACGCACTCCTGGAACAGCCGTCGCGGACGACGGAAATGATCCCCCTGATCGGGCGTACCCTGCTGGTCCTCGCCGGCGCATTCGTCCTGCGGGCAATCACGGAGGCCGGCACCCTGAACCAGGTTGCCGGAACTTCTCTCGGAATCCTGTACGCCGTCGCATGGTTCATCCTGGCCGACAGGGCCGCCGGGAAAGGCCGGAACATGGCTGCCGCCTTCTACGGTCTGGCCGGTGCGATCATCGCGTTCCCTCTCCTGGCGGAGTCGACCATCAAGTTCGACGTTCTGTCTCCCCGCTCCACGGCAGTCATCCTGGCGGTGGTTGCCGGCATCGCCCTGGTGGTCGCCTGGCGGCGCAACCTGGTGTGGATGGCCTGGGTCGTCGCCCTCGGATCCACCGCCACGCTTATGGTGCTGGCTGTGGCGACCAAGGCGCTGTTCCTGTTCATCGCCTGTCTGCTGCTCCTGGGTGTCGTCACGCTATGGTTCGGCTACGTCAAGGGCTGGAGGAGTCTGGGCTGGACCATCGCGGTGATTGTGGATGGAGCTGTCCTTATGCTCGGTATCATCATGCTCGCAGGTGATACTGAAAAGGTGACTCAACTCCTGAGTCCGTTCGCCATGGTGATCTTGCAACTCGGCCTGGTGGTCGCCTATTTCGGCAGCTTTGCCGTCCACACCCTCACCAGCGACGAGGATGTAGGGGTCCCGGAAATGCTCCAGGGCACGGCGGCAATCCTGATATCTCTGGGTGGTGCTCACGCCATTGCCTTGCGTGGTGTCGTGTCGGAGTTGCTACCCGGTCTCGTCAGCCTGGTGATGGCGGCGGGTTGCTACTCCGTTTCTTTTGTCTTCATGGATCGCAAGTTAAGAAAACGCGGCAACTTCATCTTCTATACGACCGCCGGCCTGGCTTTCACACTGGCGGCACTGGTCGCTCTCCTGGATGGCGGGCCTCTGGTGTACGCCCTGGCAGCTGTTGCCATGGGCATCTCGTGGCTCGGCGGAACGAAGGAACGGGCAACCCTCAGCCTCCACGGAGCGGTCTATACGCTGGCCGCAGCCGCCGCCGCCGGTCTGTTCGCCGGCACCGCCAGCGCCCTGATCGGGCAGTCTGTCCCCGGGACGAACTGGATCAACTCCTCGATACTGGTGGTGATGGTCGCCGCGGCCTTTTACTGCTGGTTCCCGGTTGCCACCCACGGCCGGACCTGGGGGGGCGCCACTTCCAGGATTCCGAAATTCCTGGTACTGGCCACGTTCGCCATCGGTATGGGCGGAATCGCAATAACCCTGGGCGCTACATTCCTCCCCCGGGGAGATGACGGAGTGCTCGACCCCGCTGCCCTGGCGCCGCTTCGCACCCTGATCCTGACGGTGGCTGCGATCCACCTCGCCTGGGTCTGCAGGTTCCCACGTCTGAAGGAAGCGGCCTGGCTGGTCTACCCGGTGCTGATCGCCGGTGGGCTCAAACTGCTGCTGGAAGACATCCGGTCCGGCAAGCCGATGACACTGGTGGCTTCTTTTGCGCTGTTCGGCGGAGCACTGATCCTGGCCCCCCGGCTGGTCCGCCGGAGCAAACAGACCGGATCCGTCGACGCCTGAACAGGTGGTTCAGTTCGCCTCCTGCTTGTCCCAGGGCGGTAGGAGCTTGACCAGGATCCATAGCAGCACGAACGGCAGGATCAGCAACGCGATCCCCATGAACAGACCTTCGATGCCGCCCAGCTGCATTTTGAATACTGTGAGTCCCCTCAGGCTTTTGGAGAAAAGCTGGCCGCCGATGACCACGTTCCAACGCGTGCTGAAGATACCGACCTGCACCAGCAGGGCGGCGATGAAGAACACCACCCGCTTGAACTCATCCGGGATGCGGGAGAACCGTCCAATAGCCAGGAGGACGATCGGTACGATCGTACCCAGTAGCAGTTGCACGATCGTCAGGCTGATGAACAGCTTGGTGATCACAAGCTCGGCGAGGATCTCGATTGACTCCTCCGATTCATACATGCGGTGGATGAAGTCCAGGGTTTCCAGGGACAGATCGATGATCAGGGCGTACATCAGGAACGAGGCCAGCTTGTTGAAACAGGCCATGTCCGGCTTCACCCTGCGGAACATGGTGGTGACGTAGTGCAGCAGCAGCACCAGGGCGATCCCCGACACGATGGCGGAGAACAGGAACACGATCGGCATCAGGACGCTGCTCCACCACGGATTCGCCTTGATCGATCCGAAAATGAACCCGACATAACCATGGAGCAGAAATGCCGACGGGATTCCGACCAGGGTGATGGCGTAGACCGCTTTGCGGTCGAAACGAACCGCTTTTTCGGATAGATCCCGGGATCCCAGCGAGAGCACCCAGTACAACAGCTTCATCACTCCGCGGCGTTCACTGCTCCACCGCACCATGTCGGCGCGGTATTCGAACCAGATCTCCAGCAGCAACACCAGCATCAGGTACCAGATGTAAACGAATCCGAACATCGCCATGGCCGATCGCAGGTGGGGCGTCAGGAAGATCTGGAACGAACGCTCCGGATGGCCCAGGTGGGCCAGGAGGGGTAAGGGGGCGGCGATCAGGAACGCCAGGGCGGTGAGCAGCGCCAGCCGGTAGGTCGATGCAACTTCCTTGACCTTGAAGACCTCCACAAGGGAGGCAAGGATGAATGCTCCCGCAACCAGCCCGGTGACATAAGGGTAGATCACTACCAGCAGGGACCAGTGCAGTTCGATCTCGTTGGGGTAGATGTACCCGGTGACCTGTTGAAGGTTCGCTTCAAGATGTTCCAGCAGTTCACTCACGGCTACCGCACCTCGCCATCAAGATTGGAGTAAAGAACCTTCGGTTCGGTGTTCATGGCCGGTTTCAGAACCTGGATGCTGCTCTGCCGCTTCATGCGATGCAGTGGGCTGCTTCTCCTTCCCAGTTCGCCGAATACACGGGTCTGGGTCGGGCAGACCTCCACACAGGCCGGCTGCAGTCCTTTGATGATGCGGTGATAACAGAACGTGCACTTGTCCGCTGTCAGTGTTCTCGGGTCGATGTACCTGGCGCCGTACGGGCACGCCTGTACACAGTAGCGGCAACCGATGCAGTACGATTCGTCCACCAGGATAACGCCGTCTTCGGTTTTGAACGTCGCTCCCACCGGGCAGACCTGAACGCAGGGCGGTTTGTCGCACTGGTTGCACAGTTTGGGGACGAAGAAGCTGCGCATGACCTCGCTGCCTTCCGCGAGAGGTGGAAAACCGCCGATACCTCCTCCGGGGCTGTCCACATCGACTTCCCCATCCACCCTGATGGAGTAGCGCTCGATCCAGGTCCGGAAGAAGAACGGCTCCTTCAGGACATCGTTCTCGTTCTTGCACGCTTCGGCGCACAGGCCGCACCCGATGCAACGGTCGACCTGAATCCCCATGGCGTAGAGATGGTCTTCCGCCTGGTAGGGACCTTCCTCCGCTGCCTCGCCGTCTCCGGCCGCTCCCACACCGAACACCATGGCGGCGCAGGGCAGTTTGATGAATTTCGCGAGAAATTCTCTTCGCTTCCAGTCCTTAGGCATGTCAGCGCCCCTCCGGGTGGTGAGGATAGTGGCACTGCCAGCATAGGTAGCGGCCACCGTGCTCGGACAGGTCGACCCGGGGGGCCGACGCCGAGCGTTGGGAACCCTGGCCGTGGCATTGCCCGCAGAATTCCCGCTCGGTCGGTTTCTTCGGCAGGAAGGCCCGCGGGCTCTGGCGGTGTTCCGGCGCCGCCTCGTGGCAGGTTTCACAGCTCAGGGACCAGTGGTGAGAAACCGCTTTCGTCCTCGCTATCTCGGCGTGGCAGGCGGAGCAGTCTTCCGGGACCTCAGGCGGCGTCGGATCGTGAGGATCGTGACACTCGGTGCACGGCGCCATCGGGTTGTGAATCGCCTCGATGATCTGCGGGAACCCGGTGGGACGGGATGCCAGGTAACCATGGCACCGCACGCACAAGGTCCGGCCGGTGACCACGACAGGGGAAAACTCGCCGGGGTCGTCGACATGCTCGAGAGACGGGCCATGACAACTCTCGCATGCCAGGTTGCGATGGTAAGAGGCCGCCTTGATCATGCCGATGTCGTCGTGGCACATGACGCAGGCCTGCATCCCGGCGTAGTGCAGCGTCAGGGCGGCTTCTTCTTTCAGCGCATCGGCGCGGTAGTGTCCGATTTCGCCGAATGAAGCCGGGATGAACTGCAGCCTTACGACGATGAGAACTGCCAGCGCAATGACGATCAGGATCGCGAGACGGATCACCTGATCAGGTATCTTCCAGATTCTCATGCGCATCCCCAGCGAGTTGGTCGAGAACACGAGAATAAGCCGGAAAAGGGGCTCTTGAATGAATACTAAGTTGGTAGAGATGCTCCTGACTGCCCGGCTACACCGACCAATCCACTTTTCCCCCGGTTTCATGGATCGCCCGACCCAACAGGTGCGCCGTCAGGAACAGGAAGTAGAGATCCACCAGGAGGCGCAAAAACTCCAGGGCGCCGCCGGCCAGGACGAGCACCCCCACGTAGAGGACCACCAGCAGGTAGGTGACCGGGTTCAGAGCCGGGAAGATCGACCGGGTCACGGTGGTCACCATGGCGACGATCGGGAAGACGCCAACCGCCCATCCGCACAGTACCCAGGCAACCGGATCCGAAAAGTCCCAGCCGGCATACCGGCTGTACAGGATTGCAGGAGTCAGGGCGACGGCCAGGCTGAAACCGAGCAGCAGGAGCGGCAGAACAATCTCGTCCCACACATCCCTGAACTCGGGAAAGTCCGGAAGGTGTTTTCCGCCCTCAGCCGAGGTGCGAAGGACGTATGCCAGGTAACCTGCCAAAAGGAGCCCCAGCACCCAGCTGACGAGAGGAAGGGAAAGGCCGACGAGCAGGATGGCAAAAATGGCGAGACCCTTGAACCTGAGCGGGTAGAGCAGGATTGTCAGCGGATTCGATCCGATCGGGTCCGCCTCGTGGACCGGCGGTACGGGCACCGCCAGTTCGTTACAACAGTTGCAGAACCGGACAGGACTCCGGCCGATTGTCCGGACGGTGGTGCAGGCCGCACAAGCCGGCATCAGACAGGATTCACAGGCCCAGGTTGCCGGCCTTCCCGGATCAAGTGGTAAGGCCTGCTCATTACGGAGGGTTGTAATCAGAACGATTTATATATATCTTATAAATATATCTTCTAGCTATTAATGAATTCAAAAAAGGTTGAATTCAATGGCAAGAGCCAGTCGCACACAGTTCGCCGTCCTGTTCCTCCTCCGGAACAGCCCGATGTCAGGGTACGACATCAAGAAAAGCTGTGAGCAATTCCTCGGGCATTTCTGGGATGAGAGCTTCGGGCAGATCTACCCTGTACTCAAGCGGCTGGAAGAAACCGGGGCGGTGGAGATCATGACCGGGCCGGAACCGGGGAACCGGAAACGACGGGTCTACCGCATCACTTCAGCCGGTCATCAACTGCTCCAGGATTGGCTGGTTGAGCCTCCCGCCTCCCGGTCGATCCGGGACGAGCTTCTTCTGAAACTGTCCTGCGGGAACGAGGTCGATCGGGATGTTCACATCCGACATTTGAAACAGGCCCGGGATGAAACACTCAGGGAACTGCGGGAGTTCGTCCAGCTTGAGATCACATACCTGGCCGAATACGCCTCGGCGCCGGATCTGCCGTACTGGCTGATCACCCTTCGAGCCGGCCGGTCATCCCGGGAGGCCCGGGTGCGCTGGTGCGACGAGTCCATCGCCGCACTCACCGCTATATAGAAAGGTCCTTATGGTCGAGTCCAGTGAACACAACAGCCGGGTGATCGCATTCGTCCTCAGGTTGGGACAGGAACTGCATCGCTATGGCACGCCGTCCCACCGGCTGGAGGCGACCCTGGCGTCAGTCTGTCTTCACCTCAAAACCATCGGCCAGTTCTTCGCCACCCCGACGGCGATCTTTGCCTCCTTCGGTCCTCAGGAGAACCAGCGCACCTCGCTGATCCGTGTGACGCCGGGGGATGTGGACCTTGAGAAGATGACGTTGCTGGACGGCGTGGTGGACCGGCTGGTCCGGAACGAGCTCACCGTCGAGGACGGCCTCAAGGAAGTGAACTCCATTGCCGACGGGCCGCCCAGGTACTCGACATGGCTCACCATCCTCTGCTTTGGCCTAGCCTCAGGCTGTGCCGGCCGGTTCTTCGGCGGCGGTTTCCTGGAACTGGCTGCGGCAACGGTCATGGGCTTCCTCACCGGTTCCCTGGCGATGCTGGCGCTGAAGCACGCCGCCGTGGCCCGGGTGTTCGCCCCGGTGGCCGCCTTCGCCGTCTCGGCACTGGCCATGCTCGGGGCATGGATCTGGCCGGCCATGTCGGCCTACGTCGCCACCGTGGCCGGGCTGATCATCCTGATCCCCGGGTTGACCCTGACCATCGCCATGAGCGAACTGGCCAGCGGCCACCTCGCCTCCGGCACGGCCCGTCTCACCGGCGCCATCGTGTTGTTCCTGCAGATCGGATTCGGCGTCGCCCTGGGGAACCGGCTCGGAAGCCTGTTGCCTGGCGTCGATCCCCTGGTGACACCGGCGGCGTTGCCGACCTGGACCGAATGGGTCGCGCTGCTGGTGGCGCCACTCTGTTTTGTGGTGTTATTCCGGGCCCGGCCGGCCCAGGTGGCTGTGATCCTTCCCGCAGGCATCCTGGCCTATGCCGGCGCGAAGTACGGTTCCATCCTGGCTTCGCCGGAACTGGGCGTGTTCCTCGGCGCCTTTTTGGTCGCCATGGCCGGGAACATTTACCGGCGGCTCCGGGACCATCCGGCTTCGGTGCCGATCGTGCCGGGGATCATGCTGCTGGTGCCGGGCAGTATCGGGTTCCGGTCCCTGTCCTCGCTCCTGGCCCGGGACGTACTGTCCGGAGTGGAGGCTGCGTTCACCATGGTGTTGATCGCCGTGGCCCTTGTAGCAGGACTGCTTCTGGCGAACATCCTCTTGCCGTCCCGCAAGGCTCTCTAGGGTCTCAGTTCCTCAATGACCGACGCGTCAACCCAGTAGATATCCATGGCGCCGTTCCCCGGGACGGTCAGGCTGGCTTTCATGGCGGCGTAGGAACTGTCGGCAGGCATGGCGCCTTCCGCTTCGATCTTCCTGGATGACGAGAAGAAGAGGTAGCTCCCGTCCGGCGACAGGGACATGGAACGGGCTGAGCTGTCCTCGGAATTGAACCGCTCGCCCATCGGTATCGGTCCGGTGCGATGAAGGCGTTGAACTGCATGTCCACCGAGTTGACCTCTTCAGGAAGTTGCTCCGGTTCGGCGTATACACCGCCCACCATGGGGGAGCGGAACACCAGGGAGCGTCCATCGGCCAGGCCTCGTGTGAAGTACAGGGTGCCGTCGGTGGTCAGGGACGGATAGAATTCGCCTTCGTCGCTGTTCACCGGCGGTCCCACCTCTCTCGCCTCGGACCATGTGTCGCCTTCACGATCCATGACCCAGATGTTCTGGTGACCCCACCCCGGTTTCGGGTCCTGTCCTTCCGGTGCCCGGGTGGACAGGAAATACATCTTCGATCCATCAGCCGTGATGAACGGTTCGAAATCGAAGACCGCCGGATCCTGGGAGAACGAGGCGATCTCCGGTTCGGTCCAGACACCATCCTGCTGGCGGACCATGGCGACATCCCGCTCGTACATTCCGGTGGAGATGATACCCGGGGCGAATAGTACCGGTTCGCCGCCGGGGATCGTTTGGCCCAGGAACGGACCTGACGGCGGCGTTACTTCCACCGTCTCCGGGTCGCAGGCGCACCCGGCCAGCGGGAGGATCAGGAGAAGAGCGGCGATGAGGATCGGGAATCTGCATCCAGACATGGCAAACCCCTCGTGCTACAGGGAGCGGTCCCGGGATTACCGGGACTTCGCCTCCTTATAGCAGAGGGGCCTGCCTGCGTTTGTGACTTTGTGTAAAGAACGCGGGCCTTATTCCTCCCGTTGCAGGTTTTCAGGTGCGGCCGGCACCGGCGCTTCCTCGGCAACGGCCTCGGCTTCGGCTTCACCGCCGCCGGCCAGGGTCTTGATCGCCGCAGGAAGGTCGAAATCAGCTTCGGTGACCCCTTCGAAGGCGATCGATTTGATCGTGATCACCTGGGTCATTCCGGGACCGATCTGTGCAGCGATCCTTGTCGGGGACAGCACGCCGCCGAACTCCTTGTAATCGCTGATAACGGTTGTGACGGTCACCGGACCCATGGGCGATTCCTGTGTCATGTCCGAGCCTTCGATCAGCCCGGTTTCGATGTTGAAGTACTCGATGATCTTTTCATCATCCGGCGTAACCAGCTCCACCTTCCAGCAGGGCTTGCCCTCAAATTCGGCCTGGCCGGTATTGGTCATCGACTTGTACAGATGATCCCCATGGAGATCGCCAAAATAATCGGCCTGGCGTTTCGCCTGGGCCAGTTCCTTGCCTTCCTGGATCATCGGGCCGGCCATCGGGTTGATCATCCAGCCAACTTCACCGTCGAAACCGCCTTCGATGGTTCCCATTCCCGCGATGGTCATGTGCATGCGGGTCTTGTTCGGCGCCATGGCCTTGATCTTGATCTCCGCCGACATGCCCTGGCCGGGTACCTCCATCGTCCCTTCCATGACCCGGACGGTGTGGGCCCGGATCGCCTCTTCGCCGCCGACAGCTGCGAGATAACTATTCACGACCTCCCTTGCTGTCGGCACCGCGCTCTCGTCCTGGGACAAAGCCGGTCCGGCCAGCATACCGGAGACCAGCATCACGGCGGCTACAGCCACTATCCATATCGTTCGCTTCGTCATCATTGCTTCTCCCATCAGGACCCGCTCCGATCCTGTTTTTTGATTTCTTCCCCAATCCATTTCAGCGCCGCTTCCATGACCTGGTCACGGCCTTCCAGCAAGGCAGTCCGGTCCAGCTGGATCGTCTCGTCCGGCTGGACACCCTGCCCCTCTACCTGCACTCCGGAAAGGGTGCGGTAATCGGCGATGGCATGGTACAGCACGTCCCCATTAGGGAGGCTGTCCACGTAGGCAGGCAGCACTGCGCCGGCTGATGTTCGTCCGAAAACTCTTGCCCTGCCGGCTTCCTGGAGGCCGGCGGCGAACATCTCGGTCGTACTCGCCGACAGGCCATCCACCAGGATCGCCACCGGACCTGCAAACGGCTTTACCCTTTCCCCCTTGCGGTTCACACGACGGGGGTTGGTGTTGAAGTTCAAGGTCTGGGTCCGGGTGCTGAAAGTACCCAGGGAGACCTTCTCATCGAGGATATGTCCGGCTACGCCCATGACCATGCCGCCGACCCCGCCCAAATTGCCACGCAGGTCGAAAACAAGACCATCGCCATCCCGAAAGCGATCCACTGCGTTGTCGATCTGAACCGCCACCGGGACCATCCAGAAATTGAAGTTCAGGACGCCGACAATGACGCCATGGGTCTCCGAATCAATCTGCTCGGAGCCGAACCGGGTCTGGAACGGCGGCAGGTTCCCCAGTTTCACCGGCTCGCCCGGCGCCGCCCGGCGGGTAAGCTCCACAGCACGTTCGGTATCGGCGCCGTCAATAAAAACGCAATCCACCGTACTGCCCGGGCTTCCGGTCAGGGAGCCCATGGCCACGACCATGAAGCGTAACCCGGTGCTGCGCCAGTCTTCATTTTCACGGACAAGCTCCAGCCATTTGCTGACCGGGGTTCCGTTGACCGACTGGAGCAGCCAGCCGGTCTTGATACCGGCCGTTCCTGCAGGGCCGGTCTCGTCGACTGCCGTGACCACAAGGGCCTCGCCGAGGACACGCAGGTCCATACCGACGTCGCCCTCACCGCCACCGCCCTCGCCGCCACCGGCTGCTTCGCTTTCGGCTTCCACCGCGGACTTGGGTATCACGGAAAAGTGGGACTGCCCCAGCCGGCCGACCATCTCCAGGAGGATCGGGCGCAGTTCAGCAGCATTCTCGGTCTCCGCCGCCTTGGGGCGCAGTTCGTTCCGGACCTGTTCCCAGTCCACACCGTTGAGGGTGGGATCGAAGTGGGTGTCCCGGATGATTTCCCAGGCCGCATCGAATGTGGCCAGCTCCAGGCTTTCCTGAACCGCCACTTCCGCAGCGGGCACAACGGGGATGAGGAATACGGCCAGCACCAGAAGCACGACCGCGTAACGTTTCATAATGGCTCTATTCATCGGTACAGCATACCTCACAGCGGAATCGAAGCCAGCCGGCAGAACATGCCGTTTATCGGCCTGCATGACAGGATAACCGCCGGGACCTGTTCTATTCAAAATGTGCATCTGAAGGAATTAAAGGATAAAGTGGGGTGTCCCTTTTTGGACGGAGGAACGATAGAAATGAGAACGAATCGAAATTTGATTATGCTCGGAACGCTGGCGGTCGGGCTGCTGCTCTGCGCCGGAACCGCCGCCCTGGCTCAAATACCGGATGAGTTCACCAACCTGCAGGTGTTCCCCAAAGACGTAGGCAAACAGGACCTGGTCGTCGCCATGCGGAATTTCTCCATGGGCCTTGGTGTGCGCTGCACCCATTGCCACGTGACTACGACCGAAGGTGATACCAGCACCATGGACTGGGCGTCCGACGATCTGCCGACGAAAAAGGACGCCAGGCGGATGATGCAGATGGTAGCGACCATCAACACCCAGTTGCTTCCGGAGGACAAGGACAAGGACGGCCTCCGGGTGCAATGCGTCACCTGTCATCGCGGGTTGCAGAATCCGGACACCCTGGACAAGGTCCTGATGAAAGAGTATTCCGCCGGCGGTGTGGAAGCATCCATCGCGCGCTACAAAACGCTACGGGAGAAATATTTCGGATCCGGTTCGTTCGACTTCGGTCCCTACGCCCTGGTCGGCGTTGCGGAGCAACTGGCCCAGCGCAAGGGCGACATGGAAGCTGCCGTTCAAATCATGCAACTTAATGTAGAGAACAATCCGACCAGTTCGGATGCTCACGTGATGCTGGCACAACTCCAGGCGGTCAAGGGCGACAAGGCAGGAGCGATCGTCAGCCTCGAGGCCGCTCTGAAGCTTGATCCGAATAATTCCCAGGCAAAAATGACCCTGAGTCAACTGCAACCACCGACCGGGGAGAGTGCGAAAACCGAGTGAAGAAGATCCTGCGGTGGAGCGCCATCGTCCTGGTGGCGCTCATTGTGCTGATCCAGTTCATCCCCGCCGATCGAACCAACCCGGCGGCGGAAGCGGAAGTGTTTGCGCCGGACGAGGTCAAGAATATTCTGCGCAAAGCCTGCTTCGACTGTCACTCCCACGAGACCGAGTGGCCGTGGTACAGCCGTGTGGCGCCGGTGTCCTGGTGGATGGCGAACCATGTGGAACACGGCAGGGCCGACCTGAATTTCTCCCGCTGGCCGCTTTTCAATTTCGAATCCCAGAAACACCTCCTGGGCGAAATCGAGGAGGAGATCAGCCAGGACGAGATGCCGCTCAAGAGCTATCGGATCGGCCACCCCGAAGCCCGGCTCACCGATGGGGAGAAGGAAATCCTCCTGAACTGGGCCCGCGCCCGGTAAAAACGGGGACATGGCACTTTAATGTGAGCTGAATCCCCTCCCGGAATCGTTTATGGAGCAATAGGGGGCATGACGGCCCCTGCGCCGCCCGGTGGGTTGCAGGCAACCCCCGGGCGGAGCCCATCTGTACCCTTCTCTGTTTTCGAGCTAAACCATAACAGTCATGTCGATGTCGCCGGTGCGGCCGCCGGCGTTGAACGGGTGTTTCCCGGTGGCTGTAGGGCTGGTGGTCTTGGTCACACCGGTTGTGTTGTCCACCGAAAACGAGGTGCTGTTGTCGGTGAAAGGCGATGTTGCGGTGAAGTTGATCGGCACCGCACTGGTCCCCGATGTGTAGAAAGTAATCGACCGTGAAGTGCCGCTGGGGATACGGACCGTCAGGGAATTGCTCCCGGATCCGTCGACGTCGAGTCTGAGTGTGGTTGTAGGTGGTCCAGGCATAAGCGTATCCTCCTTCGACTAGAATGCTGTGACATCGTTGACCGTACTCGACGTGCCGGCTCCCAACCTGAAAGTCAGAGAGTTGTTCAAGGCATTGTTCACATCGATCCTGAGTACGGTGGGGTCAGGCATGAATCGGGCCTCCTTTTATCAAACGGGGACAGATGTGTCCCCTCGCTGAACTACATCAGAGCGACGATATCGATGTCGCCGGTGCGATCGCCAGCTTGGAAATTGTAGGTATTCGGAGTCGAGCCGGTCGTCTTCTCCACTCCGGTGGTGTTGTCACTGACGGTGAACGAAACAGAACCGTCGGTGAACGGCGAGGATTCAAAGGTGATAGTCACCGCGGCTCCCGAGGTCACAAATTTGATCGTCCTGCCGCTGGGAACCTGGATTCCGGTCAGAGCGTTGGTTCCGCCTGGTTTCAAATCGACTGAAAGTGGTTGCAAACTCATGGGCGTATCCTCCTAGCTATTGAAGTCCCGTCGTCAGGCCTTCAGATGTGAAAATGAATCTTTCAATTTGCGGGCCGCGTCATGGCCCGGCGCCCGGTCCAGAAACTGGTCCACGATCCGCAGGCCATCATCCAGTGCAGCCTGGATCTCCACGGAACCGGGGTTGACCGTAAGTGCTTCGCGGCAGACGGTGAGCATGCGGTCGAGACTGGTGGTGGGGTCCGCGCCGGCATTGACTTCGTACCGCGCCCGTTCCTGGTGGATCAGCGCCAGGTCCAGGAGGGCGAAGAAGTAGTCCGGTTTGATCTCCAGGGCCCGCCGGCAGGCCACTTCCGCCTGGGCCAGCGCCTCCGTCGGATCCAGGCCGGACCGGATGCTCTGTTTCGCCTGCACCAGGTACAGGGCACCCAGGTTGTCGTGGGCGAACACCAGGTTCGGGTTGGCCGCCAGTGACTCCTGATACGCCTCAATCGCCTTGTCAAAATCGCCGCTCAGGTCGTGATCCTGCTCCAGCTTGTATTCGGCCGCCATGTGATAGGTCTGGGCCAGGCCGTTATAGAAGTGGGCCCGGTACGCCGACTCCGGGTTGATCTCGATCGCCTGGCGGTAGGCATCCCCTGCCGCCCCAAGGCTGTCCAGGGGATCCTCTCCCTGGGCCCGGTGGTGCTCCGCCTGTTGGGCCAGCACCCGGCCCAACTGGTAGAACACAACCATCTGGTTCGGGTTGATCTCCAGTGCTTCGCGGAACGTTTCGATCGCCAGGCGATGGTACTCGACAGGATCTTCCACCATGTCGGCCAGCTTGAAGTACGCCACTCCCAGGTTGTTCAGGGCGGCGACCTGCTGCGGATTGATCTCGAGGGAGCGGCGGTAAGCAACGACCGCCTTCTCCAGGCTCGGGGTCGAATCAAGTCCACGATTATTCTCGTGATTTGCACGGGTCTTCCAGACCAGGCCCAGATCGTTCAAAGCTCCGAACTCGTTGGGGTCCAGCTCCAGTGAACGCTCGTAGGACTGCACCGCCCGGTCCAGGCTTTCGATGGGATCTTCTCCACGGTCCATCTGCACCCGGGCGATCTGGCAGTAGGCAGCGCCGATGTAGGCGGTGGCCATGGCGTTCTCAGGCTGGACACCCAACGTCGTCCCTGCGGTCTCTACCGCCAGGTGCAGGTCGGGCATCGGGTCCTGCCCCTTGTTGCGCAGGAATTCCCCCATGCGGTTGTGCAGCGCCGTCTTCATGACCAGGGCGTCCACGTGGTTCGGATCGGCCTGCAGGGCTGACCCGCATGCCGCCAAACCCTGGTCGTAATACGGCGCAACATCTTCGCCTCTGGCGTGCAGTTCCATGAGCATCCGTGAACGGCCCAGGGCACAAAGGCTGGTGTACGTCCCCGGGTCACTTTCGCCGATTTGGACCGCATCCTGGTAAGCCGCCCCGGCCAGGTCGAAATCCGCCCCTGCCGGTTCGTAGGCACCGCCATGCCAGCTTTCGTTGGCCCGGGCCAGGTAGACGTCTCCGATGAGCTGGTTCGCCTCGTACAACCAGGCCCGGCCCTGGACCGAGCTCCTTGCCAGCTCCAGCGCCTCGTCAAACCGCTCTTCGTAGTAGGCCACGAGGGCCTGTACGTATTCCGGTGATTCGGAGTCGGCGTCAGCACTCTGATTCAGGTACTCCAGCGCCGGTTCCCGGTACTCGGTGATGATCTGGTCCTTGCGGGTCTGGCGTTCCGCCGGATCGGTGATGTCGTCGGCGTCCCGGAGGGCGGTGACGTAGATCTGGCCCAGCACGCTGCCCAGGGCGTAGGCAACTTCAGGCTCGCGATACCCAGCGTTCCAGGCGGATTCCAGGTGCGCACGGGCGGTTCCGGGACTGTCCAGCGCCATGTAGCCCCGGCCCAGGGCGTACTGTCCCGATCCCTCCGCCAACTTACCGGCTATCGCCATGCTGCTCTCAATCTGTTTCATCCTGTCCCGGATCCGCTCCCGGTCCGGCCGGACGTCGTGAAGCGGCACGGTGTGGGAGTACCGCGCCAACGCTTCAATCCGTTCCACCTGCCGGCCGAACTCCTGGGCCAGCCGGGCCTGCTTCGCCGCGGTCCATCGGGTCCAGGCGCCCCAGCCGACGGTGGCCATCAGCAGCACCATGGCGACCGCCCCGATGGTGACGCCGACCTTGTTCTTCACCGCCTTCATCCGCAGGCGGTACAGCATGCCGGTCGGCCTGGCCTCCACCGGCTCGCCGTCCAGGTAACGCTGGATATCCTCGGCGAGGGCACGGGCGGAGGAGTACCTCTCCTGCGGATCCTTCCGCAGGCATTTCATGACAATGGCGTCCACATCGATAGGGACGTGGCTGCCGGGACGATTCAGCGTTTCCGGGACATCCTCAAGCACCTTCATCAGCACCGCGGTCGGTGTGTCTCCGGGGAACGGAGGCTGCCCGGCCAGCAGTTCATAGAGTGATGCGCCCAGGCCGTACACGTCGCTGCGGCGATCCACCCGGTCCAACTGGCCCCGGGCCTGTTCCGGCGGCATGTAGTGCGGTGTGCCGAGAACGGCTCCGGTCACCGTCATGCCGGCGGAGTCGGCCGCCCGGGCCAGGCCGAAGTCCATGACGTACGGTTTCCAGTTCCCGGTGTCGGATCGTTCCACCAGGATGTTCGCAGGCTTGACGTCGCGATGGATCAGGCCGTTGCGGTGTGCGGCATGGAGGCCCCGAGCCGCCTCCTTCAAGAGCAGCAGCTTCTGCTCCAGGGTCATGCCGGCTGCGGCCTTGTCCAACGGTTCGCCGTCGATGTACTGCATGGCGATGTAAGGCTTGCCTTCCACCTCGCCGACCTCGTACACCTTGCAGACCCGCTCGTGATCGACCTGGGCCTGGGCCCGGGCCTCCTGATTGAAGCGCTGGATCAGTGTCGGATTGTCACCCAGGATGAATTTCAGAGCGACATGACGCTGAAGGTTCGGGTCGAACGCCTTATAGACCTGCCCCATTCCGCCGCCGCCGAGGTACGACTCGAACTTGTACCGGGCCCAGCCTTCCACCGGAAAACGAACCTGGCCCCCGGCATGGGATGCCTGGGACCGTGAGGCCCCGTCATCAGCCATGGTTGGAGCTTCGGAATTCAGTTTTTCGTCAGAATCTTTCATGGTCCCACCAGGAAGCGTGCGCCTCCAACAATCCTGGCGGGGCTTCACCGTTGTGAGCCAAAGACACGGAACTCATGATGATGGACAGGAAACCCCCGTCAATTCGGGGTCATACTTATCATTCTTTATGGAAACCGGTCAAGTTCCAGAAATGGGGTCAGGCCCCTTTTCGCCTTTTCCTCGCAACTTCCAATTTGCCGGCCGGAAACCAATGCCGGCAAGTTGATGGCCTTTCTTCCCGGCGGGCCATAACGTGAATTCATGGCAAGGCAACACAGGATTATCCTTCCAAATCTCCCTCACCATGTCGTGCATCGAGGGCACAACCGCGATGTCATTTTCAATTCTAATTCCGATTTCAATACCTATCTCTCCTACATGAAAATATTCAGGGATCTTCTGGCAGTGAAGATCTACTCTTTCTGTCTGATGCCAAACCACGTCCATCTGATAATTGATCCAGGCGAAACGCCGGCTTCAATCAGCCTCTTTATGATGCGCCTTGCCGGCCGGTACACTTGGCACAAAAACACTCGGCGAGGTAGGCGAGGAACCTTGTGGGACGGCAGGTTTCGGTCTAATCCGGTTCAGAGCGACCGCTATCTTCAGACCTGCTGCCGGTATGTGGAGATGAACCCCGTCCGGGCGAACATCGTCGACCACCCTTCACGATACAGGTGGTCGAGTTTCCGGGAAAGGATTGGGCTCACGACAGAGAAGTGGCTCGATGAAGATCCTTGCTATGCAGAGCTAGGCGCGAATCGACCAGATAGGGAAAAGCGATACAAGATCTGGTTCGAGCAATTCACGACCGAACCGGACCTCGATATGATCCAGACTACGATCAGGCGCGGAGGCATGATCGCAGAAGAGATCTGCATTTCGGAAAAAGAAGAAGAGACCGGATTGTCTCTAACTGCCAAGCCGCAAGGTCGCCCGGCCAGGCGCCAGGTTCCATAGCAACAAAGCTGCTGCAGCGAAAAGGGGCCTGACCCCTTTTAAGCTTCTTCCGGGTATGATTCCCCGGGAGCGACGGGATCGGCCAGGGTGTCGTGGAGCAGGGGGATCGCCACTTTGCAAAGCAGGGTGAACACCATGAACCCGATGGCGAATATACCGGCTCCGACGCGGATCTCGATCCAGGTCGGGATGTATTCGTAGATTTCTCCCAGGGTATCCGGAGTCATGCCGGGAATCACAAGGGCAAGTCCCTTCTCGATGTAGACGCCGGCATAGATCAGGATGCACCCGAGGTTGAGGGTCACCATGTTCATGCGCGTCTTCGGCACCAGGAACAGTATGAACGCCACCACGCTGAAGATTAGGGATATCCAGGCAAACGGCACCAGCGCCGTATGGCCGTGAAGGCCGGTGTAGAGGTACTTGGTATGGACCAGGTGGCTGGTGTTGGAGTAGTACTCCTTGAAGATTTCCACCCCGAACAGGAACAGGTTCAGGAACATGGCGTACGCCATGAGTTCGGCGATCTTGGAAATCGCCTCCTTGCGGATCCGGATGTGGGTCGTCTTCCTCAGGATCTGGAACAGGATCAGCATGATCGCCGGGCCGGAGCAGAGCGCCGAGGCGATGAAACGGGGCGCCAGGATCGATGCGTTCCAGAACGGGCGGGCGGCCATGCCGTTGTACACGAAGGCGGTGACGGTGTGAATGGAAATCGCCGCCGGGATGGACAACAGCAACAGCGGCACCACGAAATTCTTGTTGTACGGCTTCTTGAAATACGCCTTGTACAGGAAATGTCCGACTATGACCGTATTCAACAGCAGGTAGCCGTTCAACACCAGTACATCCCATCCAAGGAGTGAACTAGGCACGTTCAGGGAGCCGAGGAACGGGATCAACTCCAGCACCCGGCCCGGCTGGCCGATGTCCACCGTCACGAACAGCAGGCACATCACAATGGCGCTGATGGCCAGCAGTTCTCCGAAGATGGCGATCTCCCGGATCGGCTTCCAGTTGTAGACGTAGGCCGGTAT
>JACXWD010000085.1 GCA_014764515.1 Candidatus Polarisedimenticola svalbardensis
CTCCCGACCCGCGGCACGGGGTGGATCTGAGATCCACCTAACAAGCCCCCCTTCGGCACTTGTTCTACAGACTATTTACGATAAGAAGTCCTTACGGGTCAAGAAGTTAAAATAAAATACTAAAATAGTCTATAATTCCGCCTGTCTTTAGGCCGTACAATGCTCCGGCTTCGGGAAGGGGGGCACCATGAGTATCACCAGCGGGCAAACGCTGCAGCACTACAAAATTGTCGAGAAGATCGGCGCCGGCGGCATGGGTGAGGTCTGGAAGGCGGAAGACACCCGCCTCGGCCGTGACGTGGCGATCAAGGTTCTGCCGGAGGGCTACGCCGACAACGAACAGTTCCTGGCCCGTTTCGAGCGGGAGGCGAAGACGATCTCTTCCCTGAACCATCCGAACATCTGCACGCTCCACGATATCGGCAATGAAGAGGGCATCCGGTTCCTGGTCATGGAACTGATGGAAGGAGAGTCCCTGGCCGACCGGCTGAAAAGCGGTCCGCTGCCGGTGGACCAGGTCCTGGCCTTCGGCACCCAGATCGCCGCCGGCCTGGATGCCGCCCACCGCCAGGGCATCGTCCACCGGGACCTGAAACCGGACAACGTTTTCCTGACCCCCTCCGGCGCCAAGCTGCTGGACTTCGGTCTGGCGAAAGCGTCAACCGGTCTGCTGGCATCCGACGGCAACCTGGCCACCATGACCAGCGTCCCCACAGAACATCCCCTCACGGAAGCCGGCACCATCATGGGCACATTCCAGTACATGGCGCCTGAGCAGCTGGAAGGGATGGAGGCCGACGCCCGCACCGATATCTTCGCCCTGGGGGCGATCCTCTACGAGATGGCCACCGGGAAACCGCCGTTCGAAGGAAAGGGCCGTGCCAGCCTGATCGCCGCCATCATCGAACGGGAGCCGGCGCCGATCTCCACCGTTCAGCCGTTGACGCCGCCGGCTCTCGAACGTGTGACGTCGGTCTGTCTGAAAAAGAAACCGGACGAAAGATGGCAGACTGCCCATGACGTCAAACTCAACCTGGACTGGATCCGCGAAGGCGGTTCGGTAGCCGGCGTACCGGCGCCGGTGGCTGCCCGGCGCAAGAGCCGGGAAAAGATGTGGTGGGCCATCGCCGCCGTGCTGCTGCTGGCGACCCTGGCGGCAGGCTGGGTCGCCGTCACCCGCGGGCAGGCGCTCAAGGACAAGCGCAAGATCATCGCATCGATCCATGCGCCGGAAGAGAGCCGGTTCCAGACCTTCGGCTCAAATATCGGCGCCCTGACCCTCTCCCCCGATGGTAAATGGATGACCTTCGTGGCCAGCTCCCCCGACGAGAAACGCAGGCTGTTCCTGCGTCCGCTGAATTCCGGCGCTGCCCAGCCGCTGGCAGGTACTGAGGGCGCCACATTCCCGTTCTGGTCAACCGACAGCCGCCAGATCGGGTTCTTCGCCGCCGGCAAGCTGAAGAAGATCGATCGCAACGGTGGCGCCGCCATCACGGTCTGCGAAGCAAGCGACGGCAGGGGCGGAACATGGAGCCGGGACGATGTCATCCTGTTCGCCCCGGATACCCAGAGTCCGCTGCATCGGATCTCCGCAGGGGGAGGGAAGTCGGAACCGGTCACCGAGCTGGATTCCGGCCGGAACGAGACGACCCACCGTTTCCCGTGGTTCCTGCCTGACGGCGAACATTACCTTTACGTCCGGGCCAGCCATGCGCTCCCCAGCGGTGACGAAGGCAACGGCCTCTGGGTCGGGTCCCTGGGGGCGGATGAGCCGAAAAGGATCATGCAGTCGGCGTCCAACGCGCTGTATGCAGAGGGCCACCTGTTTTATGTCCGGGACAACTTCCTCATGGCGATACCGTTCAGCAGTTCCAGCCTGAAACTGACCGGAGATCCGTTCGCTGTCGGCGAAATGGTGGCGTATCTGCCGAACTTTTTCAAAGGAGCATTCGCCGTGTCGGAGAACGGCATGGTCGCTTTCAACCATGGATTCGCACTGGATTCCACCATGACCTGGATGGATCGAGAGGGGAAAGCGCTCGGCACTTTGGGAGAGGTGGCACAGCACGACATGATCCGGCTGTCTCCCGACGGCAAGAAGCTGGCGACCACCATCATCGACCCGTCAACCGGCACCGGTGACCTGTGGGTTTACGACGTCGCACGGCAGGTCAAGAGCCGCCTGACCTTCAGCGAGATGAATGACCAGGAACCGATCTGGTCCCCGGACAGTAAACAGATCGTGTACCAGTCCGCAGGAAGCGGTGTGGGTGATCTGTTCATCCGTCCGGCCAACGGTAGTGAAGATGCCGAGTTGCTGTACGCCACAGAACAGATCGAGGTCCCCCAGGACTGGTCGAACGACGGGAAGTACATCCTCTTCGATCACGGGTCGGGTAAATTCGATGTCTGGGTCCTTCCCCTGGAAGAAGGCCAGGAGCCGTTCCCGCTGGTGGAAGGCCCGTTCGATGAAGGGTACGCCCGGTTCTCCCCGGACGGGAAATGGATCGCCTACATCTCCAATGAATCGGGCAAGTATGAGATGTACGCCACCCGCTTTCCCAGCGGGGAAGGCAAGTGGCAGCTGTCCGTCGGCGGGGCCGACTGGGTGATCGGCTGGAAGGGAGACGGATCCGAGATCTCCTACATGGACCTGCAGGGCAAGGTTGCCCGGGTCGGGCTCAGTCTTGGGGCTGATCTGGTGGCGGATATCCCGGAAGTGCTGTTCCCGACTCGAACCTCCAGGACCTATGCCGCCACCTCAGACGGCGACCGCTTCATCATCGGTGTTCCCGAAGCACCTGTCTCAACCTACCCGATCACCCTGATCGTCAACTGGCAGGCGGACTAATTTCGGGGACACCCTTGGTTCAGTATTTGAAGTCGGGGTGGTTCAGCACCGGCTCCCAGAACGGAAGCATCGCAAGATTCTTCGGCCCCTCGAACTTCGAAAGGCCCAGCAGCCGGTTCAGTTCAGCCGCCGCCGCCGCCATGTCCCCGGTGAGCCGGTCGGCCATGGCCAGTTCCATCACCCGCTGGCTTCCCAGCAGCATGTCCCGCTCCGGCGGCAACATCGTCACACCCCGGCGGGCGGTAGTGATCCCTTCCCTGGAACGCCCGGCGCCGGCGTAGGCGATCCCCAGGGCGCTGACCAGACGATAGTCTTCGAGGCTTTCGGCGATCTCCGCCTCCAGAATCGGAACCGCTTCTGCGAATTCCGCCCGGGCCTGCTCGTCTCGGCCGTCCCCTGCCAGAGCCAGCCCGATCAGCAGTGACCGGGGATACGCCAGATCGGTGAGCCGGACCCAGGCGCCGTCCGGGTCCTTGTTCAGATGGACGATCGCCTCGTCGGTCCTGCCCTCCCTTAGCAGTTGGGAGAACCAGTAGTACCGTGAGAACGAATCGGTGGCCGGCACCGCCGCCGCTTCCAGTACCTGCCGGGCTTCTGCCAGGCCGGCGGATCCTTTCAGGTTCCAGATCGCCTGGGCCTTATGGAACGAAGCCCAGTTTTCAACCGGTTGCAGGGTGATGGATATGTCGGCCCAGCGGATCGCCTCTTCATAGCGACCTTCGTACATCAGTGTCTCGCCGATGTTCAGGGCCATGCCGGAGTCCCGTGGATTGTTCTTCGCCAGCTGTTCCAACGTGTCCACAACTTCGGCATACCTGCCCATCCGGCGCAGGACGAACGCCTTGCCCTCCAGCGCTTCGGAAGGGTCGGCCAGTCGTTCCCCGGCCAGATCGAACTGCTCCAGGGCCTGTTCGTATTCCTTGTAACCCCAGTAGTGGTAATACCCACGGGCCAGGTACGTTTCCGCCGATTCCGGCGCCAGCCGCGCCGCCTCGTCCAGCGCCTCCCGCGCCAGTAGCCGGCGCTGTTCACTGACGTCGTAGCCCAGGTGGTACAGCATGGCATGGGTGCTGGACAACCTCGCCCATGCGGTAGCGAACTGCGGGTCCAGCTCCACCGCCCGGCGATAGGCGTCGGCGCTGAGGAGGTAGCTGTCCCGGGTCCAGTTGGGGGAATCGAACAAGTAGTTGCCCCTGAGGAACGACTGGTACGCCTCCAGGTTGTCCGTCGGTTTCGCCTCCAGGGCTTGCCGTCCCGAGGCGCCCAGGGTCAGTCCCAACTGGCTCACCGTCTGGCCGGCGATGTCCGACTGGACCTGGAAAATATCATCCATGACTTCTTCGTAGGTGTCGCCCCACAACTGGGTGTCGTCCTGCACCCGGATCAGCCGGGGGCTGATTCGGACCCGGCTGCCGCCATCTCCCGAGCGGGCCCAGCGCACGGTCCCCTCCAGGATGAAATCGACGTCCAGCTCGTCGCCGATCTCCCGGGTGGACTTGCCGCCGCCGGCATAATGCAGGGCGCTCTTGCGGGAGATCACCCCCAGGCTTTCCACCGCCGCCAGCCGGTTGGTGATCTCGTCGGTGATCCCGGCGGCGAAGTACTCGTCTTCGGCCTGGCCCAGGTTCTCGAAAGGCAGCACCACGATCATCTTGCGTTCATCGGTTGTCACGTTTGCTGCTGTGCTGCTCTCTCCACCTCCGGAAAACCAACGTGGCCCCAGGAACACCAGGACCGCGGCAATGGCCAGTACCGCCACGGCGCCCAGGATCCAGCCGGTCTTCTTCGAGCCGCCGGCCGGGACCGCGTCCCTAACCCCGGACAGTTCCTGTGAGACGATCTCGTCCTTCAGCTGCTCCAGCTCATTGCGCAGTTCCTTGGCCGACTGGTAGCGCCGCTCCGGGTCCTTGGCCAGGCAGCGTTTCACTACCCGGTCCAGGTGGGTCGGCAGCTCGGTCTTCAGATCGGTAAGGGACGGCGGGCTGTCCTTCAGTATGGAGGACAGGGTGGAGATGGCGTTGTCTCCACGGAACGGCCGCTGCCCGGTGGTCATCTCGTATAAAAGGATACCCAGGGAGAAGACGTCGGACCGGGCGTCCACCGGTTTGCCCTGGGCCTGTTCCGGCGACATGTACGCCACCGTGCCCAGGATCTTCCCTTCCTGGGTGACGGTGGCGGTTGCCATTTCAATGCCGTCGTCTGTGGCCAGTGTGTGGTCCGCCCACTTGGCCAGGCCGAAGTCCAGGATCTTCACCCTGCCGTCGGCGCCGATCATGACGTTGTCCGGTTTCAGGTCCCGGTGGGTGATCCCCCGCTCATGGGCGGCGGACAGGGCGTCGGCCATGGGGATCGCCAGTTCGAAGATCCGTTTGAGATCCAGGCCGCCGGCCGGGATGAGGCTGCCCAGGCTGTCGCCCTCCACCAGCTCCATGGCCAGGAAGTGCAAACCCTCCCACTCTTCCACCGCGAAGACCGTGACGATGTTCGGGTGGTTCAGGGCGGCGATCGCCTTGGCCTCCCGCTCGAACCTCTGCCTGCGCTCCGGATCGGCAGCCATCTTTTCCGGGAGGACTTTCAGGGCGACCTTGCGGTCCAGCTTCGAGTCCTGGGCCAGCCAGACCTCGCCCATCCCGCCCTCTCCCAGTTTTTCCAGGATGCGGTAGTGCAGTACGGATTGGTCGGTGGCAAATGACATGCGAGGGATTGTACTGGCAAGAGGGCAGCGCGGCAAAAAGGGGTCAGGCCCCTTTTCGCCTACTCGAACTCCCGGTGCCAGTTCTGGACGATCTTGATGCCGGTGCGGCGGGGTTCGTCGTCACCCTTCTCCCGGACGTGCCGGGCAAGGATGAACCGTTGGCCGTCTCGGGATACGGAGAAAGCACGATCCAGCATCGCCGCACCGTCTTCGAACAGCAAGGTCGGCCGACCCAACTCCGGGATGGAGCCGGATCCTACGGCCACTTCCAGAACCTTGGCGCCGTTGGCGAGGAACAGGCTCCGGCCGTCCGGCGCCCAAAGGGGGGATTCGCCTCCTGACAACGAGACCTGCCACCGGCCGGTCCCGTCCGGGAACCGGGTGAGGTAGATCTCGTCACGACCGGAACTGTCTGACTTGTACGCCAGCCAGCGGCCGTCAGGGGACACCGGGCCGGCCTCTTCGTCAGCCTGGGTTGCGATCAACGCCTTGCCCTCGGAGCCGTCCAGGGGGTTCAGCCATATGTCGCCCCCGGCGCTCCCGAACAGTGCCTGGGGTTCACCCTCCTGTGAAACGGTGACCACCATCCGGGTTCCGTCCGGCGTCAGCCCGCCGATAAGACCTGGCCCGATCTCCTGCGCCGGGGCCGAGCCGTCGGCCGGGGCCCGGTAGACGAATAGCCCTCGAGGCGGACCGTTACCGTCCCCCTGGTCGAACACGCTGTAGACCAGGTCGCCGGAAGGGTGCCAGTTGTACGCGAATGAAAAAGTCCCGGCGTTGCCCAGACGAGTTTCGCTACCCCGTTCCAGGTCCCGGACCCAGGCGCTGGCCGCTTCCGAAGAGCCGGCGGTGAACGCCAGCCGTTTGCCGTCGGGAGACAGGGTGGGGGAGCCGACCCCGTCGAACAGGTTGCTGGCCGGCTCCAGGACCCGCCCGGCACGATCGACCCAGACCATCTGGTCGTTGGTCGCTCCCGGCGGGTTGTGGATGAATACCAGGGTGCCGTCTTCGGACACGCTGCCGGCGGAGGCGTCCGGCGCCACCAGGAACGGCTCACCGGTCGCTTCCAGCCGGCTCAACGAGAACGGCAGCGCCCACAGTCCCGCGGTAGCCTGTCCGGATGAGCGGCGGAACAGGATATGGCCGGTGCCGGCGTAAACCGGGAACCAGATCCGTTCCTGGGGAGACACCGGTATCAGCGTGGTGGTTTTGCCGTCGTGGAACAGCGCCAGCTCCCCGGGGCTCTGGCCTTCCCGGTGGATGACCATCACGATTCCCTTGCCTCCGGGGAGGGCGAACGGCTCGTGGTAATCGCCGATCCCTTCTTCCACCGGCAGGATGTCCCGGGGCTGGCCGCCCAGGGCCGAAACCTGCATCAGCCCGGAGTTCCCCCGGGTGAACACGATGGCATCGTCGGCGGTCCAGGACGCTCCCACACCGCCGGCGGTGTCGTCGCCCAACTCGCAGATCGCCACCGGCCGGCCGCCGTCGGCCTGGATCTTCCAGAGTTTCCTGGAGGCGAAGTATCCGATCCATGCGCCGTCGGGAGACCAGAACGGTGCGATGGCGCCTTCGGATCCATCCAGTGCACGAGGCTCCAGTTCGTTGAGCCGCTGCACCCACAACCGGCCCTGGTTGGTGTAGACAACCCGGGAGCCGTCCGGCGCCATGGCGACAAACTGGTCATTGTTGTCACCCGCTTCGAGGGCCGTGCCCAGGTCCAGCTTCCGCAGCGGTGCTGATTCCGGTTCACCCCGGAGCATCCACCCACCCACCAGTCCCACCAGGAGGCCGATGACGATGCCGGCGGCGGCGAACCGTTTCCGGCCCCGCCCCGTTTTCTGCGCGTACTTGGCGTCGGCGGCGGCCAGTGCGTCCCGGGACAGTCCGGCCAGGGAACCCTGGGGATCTTCGATCGCCTGTTCCAGTTCGATCCGGGCGTCGGCGATGTCGTGGAGCCGCTTCCTGGCGTTCTTGGCCAGGCAGCGTCGCAACAGCAGTCGCAGGGTCGGCGGCGTGTCATCGGGGAGGAGATCGTAATCCGGTTCCTTGTGCAGGATGGCGCCCAGGGAGTCGGAGACCGTCTCTCCTTTATAAGGACCGTCGGCGGTGAGGCACTCGAACAGCACGCAGCCGAACGACCAGATGTCGGTGCGCTTGTCCATCGGTTTGCCCCGGGCCTGTTCCGGGCTCATGTAAGCGGCGGTTCCCAGGATCACGCCGGCTCTCGTGCCGCCGGTAGTCATGGTCGGGTTCTGGGTAGCCGACGGGCCGGATCCGGAGCCGTCGGTTTCGTACGATTTGGCCAGGCCGAAGTCCAGGACCTTCGCTTTGCCGTCGGGAGCGATGATGATGTTGGCCGGTTTCAGGTCCCGGTGAACAACGCCCTGGGCGTGGGCCGCTTCCAGCGCCTCGGCGATCTGCACACCGGTGAACATCGCCTGGTCGAGGGTCAGAGGGCCTTGCTGGAGCCGGTCGGCAAGAGTCTCACCGGGGACCAGTTCCATGGCGAGGAACCGCAGTCCCTCCGCTTCGTGGAGGCCGAATACGGCGGCGATGTTCGGATGGTTCAGCGACGCCAGTAGCTTCGCTTCACGCTGGAACCGGGCCAACCGCTCGACATCGCTGGAGAACAGGTCCGGGAGGACCTTGATCGCCACCTCCCGGTCCAGGGTGGTGTCCAGCGCTTTCCAGACGACGCCCATGCCGCCCTCGCCGATCTGCTGGACAAGCCGGTAATGCAGTAATGACTGACCTTCATTTAAAGACATGGCGAGGATTGTACCCCAGATGGGGTAAAAACCGGGACGGTCCCCCTTTACGAGATCAGGTCGAAGTCGCCGGAGAGAACCAGGTCCAGGCGGCCGGTGCGGTAGCCCCGGACGTTGTCCCTGACCAGGGGTGACGGCTGCTCACGGTAACGGCGGACGATCTCCGGCGTCGCTTCCGATGGTGTTGCCATTATTTTCAGGGCTGCCTGCTTCTCGTGGCCGCGGGCCGGAGGTGATTCCTGTTGGGGAGCTACCTGCACCCTAAGGGCGTGACGCTGGAAATGCTTCCCTTCCCCTTCCGGCTCTTCCAGCACGTGCAGACCCGATTCCGGGGCCAGGATGGTGTACGCCCCGTACCCGGACACGGCGCACAGGAAACGATACGGATCCGCGCCGCCTTTCGTCTCGTCCAGCACATCCAGCCGCATGCCCCGGCGCTCGGCCCAGGCCTTGTACATGGCGGACAGCTTCCGTGCGAACCCGCCGGCCCCGGCGTCACCGGTTTCCAGCAGCAGGTACGCTTCCCTCGGTCGTCCCTCTTTCAGATCCTCGCACGCCGTTCCCAGGAGATACAGCTGATGGGCCAGTCGCCCCACCAGTTGCTTCGGCACCCGGACACGCTCCTTCGTGCTGCCTGCAGAGATCCTCTTCAGCCGATCCAGCATGGAGGTGGCGGTTTTGAAACCGGCCTCTACACGATCCATGGTTTCGATGCTGCCCAGTAATCCGAACCGTTCCGGGGATTCCCAGAACCCGTCCATGGAAGTCAGCTCCAGCGCTTTGGTTTTCTGCTCGTGGAACGGCCCCGCCGCCACGTACTCCACCACCTGTTCGTAACGGGCCGCCAGGCAGGCCAGTTCTTCCTCCGAGCCGCGGGGAGACAGGATGATGGCAGGAAGTCCCAGCTCTTCCGCTTCCTCGCGAACGGTTACCGCTTCTTCAGGTTCCGGAGCGTCGGGGTCGATGAAGGTGACCTCCAGGTCATCCTTCTCCCCTCGACGGATGAACAGGAACTGATCCCCCTCGGGGAACTGGTGGGAAACGATGGTTCGGGCCAGTGGCGTCAGCAGGTACTGTTCGATGGCCCGGTTCAACGGGCGGGCTCCCATGTCGGCGGTGAACCCCTTCGCCAGCAGGAACTCCAGCGCCGAGTCGTCCCACTCCACCGACCAGGTCCGGCTGCGCAGGCCCCGGCGCCGGAACGCGTTTTTCAGCTGGTACTCCAGGATGCTGCGCATGACCTCACGGGAGAGGGGCCGGAATACAACGATGCGGTCGATCCGGTTCAGGAACTCCTTGCGGAAACTTTTCGCCACCGCTTTCTTCACGTTCTCCCCGGAGAACCGGCTGCTCCCTTCCACGAACCCCAGACTGGTGCCGCTCGGTATGACGCTCCCCAGGTTGGAAGTCATGATGATGATGGCGTGACGGAAGTTGGCGGTACGGCCATACCGGTCGGTGAGCCGGCCGTCGTC
>JACXWD010000086.1 GCA_014764515.1 Candidatus Polarisedimenticola svalbardensis
GGCAGATCGCCGAGGCGCTGGAGGCGGCCCACGACAACGGCGTCATCCACCGGGACCTGAAACCGGCCAACGTAGTCATTAATAATGAAGGGCAGGTGAAGGTCCTGGACTTCGGCCTGGCCAAGGCGCTGGACCCGTCTACCGGATCCGGATCCGCCGATCCGTCCCTCTCCCCCACGCTGACCTCCGCCGGCACCGTGGCCGGAGTGATCCTGGGAACCGCCGCTTACATGAGCCCGGAACAGGCGAGAGGCCACACCGCCGACCGCCGCGCCGACATCTGGTCGTTCGGCGTGCTGCTCCACGAGATGATCACCGGCAAGCCGATGTTCACCGGTGAGACGATCTCCGACACCCTGGCCGCCGTGCTCCGGGCCGACGTCGACCTGGGCGACCTGCCCTCCAGTGCGCCGCCTGGACTGAAGCACCTGCTCCAGCGCTGCCTGGACCGCAACCGCAAGACCCGGTTGCAGGCGATCGGCGAAGCTCGTATCGCCCTGGAACAGAATTTCGCCGGCGAAGTCGACACCGTCACCAAAGCAGAGGCCGCCTTCTCCCTGAGACGGCTCCTGCCCTGGGCGATCGCCCTGGCCGGTTTCGCCGTGGCGGTGTTCGCCATGACCCTGGGAACCGGTCAGGGCACCGAATTCGACGCTCCCCTCCGCCGCTTCGTTATCGAGGACGACCACCTGGAGTTCTGGCGCTGGAACAAGCCGGTGATCTCCCCTGACGGGAAACGGATCGCCTACCGATCGGGACAGAGTCTGGTGATCCGGGACCTGGACAGCCTTGAGCCACGGGTGGTTCCCGGATCCGAAGGGGTCCGGGCGCCGTTCTGGTCACCGGACTCGGCGTTCCTGGCCTTCGATGCCGACGGCAAGCTGTGGAAGGTCCCGGCGAAAGGTGGCCAGCCGGTGATGATCTGCGAGCTCCCTGGTCGCAGCAGGATCCTGGCCGGCGCCTGGAGCAGCAAGGGGCGGATCGCCATGGCCTCGTGGCGAGGCTCGATCTACACCGTCTCACCCCAGGGCGGAGATCCGGTGGAACAAGTGAAGCTGGATCCGGAAACCGAGGTCGACTTTCATACCCTGATGTACCTCCCCGACGGCGAAACCCTGGTCACCACTCCCCACAACCTGGAGCAGGAGACCCGGAAATGGCAGGACCTGGGTGAGGTTGTGGCGATCCGCGGGAACCAGAGGACGTCCCTTCTCCAGAGCGCCGATTACACGTTCCGGGGCATCGCCTGGTCCACCGACGGTCACCTGATTTACGAGCGGGGTGGCGCCAACGAAGGTGTCTGGGCGGCACCGTTCGATCCCGACAGCCTGGAGCGGACCGGGGAGCCGATCCTGATTGCACCGGAGGGGGCCGACCCTTCGGTTTCCGAGGAAGGCACACTGACCTGGATCCGGAATCGGAAAGGGACCCTGTTCGAACTGTTCATGGTCGATCGGGAGGGGAACGACCTGGGCAGCCTGGGCCAGCCGGCAGAGAGCATGGGCGCCCCGTCGTTTTCTCCGGACGGCAAACAGGTTGCCTACAGCGCCACCCACAACGAGAACATCGACATCTGGATCCAGGAACTGTCCGGTGGGGCGCCGGCCCGGCTGACCTTCGCCACCACCGAAGAGGAGCGCCCAAGGTGGTCGCCGGACGGCCGGACCGTGATCTTCGATTCCGATTTCAAGGTCGCCGTCAAGTCGGTGGACGGCACCGGCGAAATGAAAACGCTGTTCCAGGGAACCCGCCCCCGGATCACCCCGGACGGGAAGCAGGTGCTGTACCACCACCGGGACAAACGGGACGACCGGGATATCTGGATCCGGCCCCTGGACGGTACCGGGGAACCCCGGCTGATTCTGGGCAGCGAGGCAGAAGAGATCGGATACGTGTCCCCTGCCGGCGACTACCTGGCTTACCTGTCCGACGAGTCGGAAGTGCGGGAGATCTACCTGACCCGCTTCCCTGACGGCACCGGCAAATGGCAGGTATCCAACGGCGGCGCCTGGTCGGCGCACTGGGCGAAGGGGGGCGACGAACTGATCTACCGGGACGTCAGCGGCGACATCATGTCGGTGCCGGTCCGCAGCAGCCCCAGTCTGCACATCGGGGTACCCCAGGTGCTGATACCTGACGCGGCAGACGACCAGTCGCTCCGGGCATTGGGTCTTGATGTTACCCCTGACGGCGAACGGTTCGTGATGGTCCGCAGGGTGCGCTCCGAGGACAATCAGCCGGGCATCGTCGTCGTTCAGAACTGGCTGGCGGGGTTGTAAAAGCTCTCGAATACCAATCAGAGTTGCTGATCTCTACCAAACCTCCGTATATTCTAGACATACAAGCTGATTCCTTACCGGAGGTCCCTATGAAACGATCTCTTCAGTCCGGCGTTCTCCTTGCGGCCATCGCCCTCCTCCTTGTCGCAGCCACACCGGTCCATGCAGCCCAGAACTGCTATGTCAAGATCGAAGGAGTGACCCAGGGCTGGATCCGGGGAGACAGCACGATCACCTCGATGGATCGTGCTGAACATATCGAGGGATTTGAGTACCACCACCTGATGGAGGTACCCAGCGGCGGCAGCCGTATTAATCACCAGACAGTGATCCTGACCAAACCTCTCGATCGTGCCACTCCCAGCCTTTTGCGGGCCATGGACCTTAACGAGCAGTTGACGGTCCAGATCCGCTTCTTCAGACCGGACCCCGGGGGGAGCGGTGCGGAGCAGCACTATTACACAGTCCTTCTGGAAGGGGCCCGGCTCATTTCCATCGAGCCCCTCCAGGGCCGCACCGATATGCCCGACACGTCCAGCCTGGCGGTGACGGAACGACTCCGGTTTTCCTATGGCCAGATCACCTATACCTGGGAGTCGAACGGCAACGAACACAGGGCCTCCTCCTCACCTTAAGGACAGAAGATGAAGAAGCGCTTCCCATCTTTCCGGCAGGTTTTTTTCGGGCTGGGGCTTGTCGCCTTCCTGGCCATCCAGGTTTCCCTGGCCGGAACGGGCTACCGGACCGATTTTGATTTTCCGGGGCACGGGGACGACTGGTACGGCAGAGGCCTGCCGGACACGCGGCGGGATTTTCCCTCGAACCCGGTAGACGAAGCCTCCGACGGCGACGATTTCGGGAGAGGCTACGAGCTGCTGGCGGCCAGCCCGGCGTACGGCCCTCCCCTTGCGTCCACTCAGGACCCGAACCACGAATACCGGTTCCGGTTCGGTGACCGCTACACCGACTGGCAGGAGTGCTACGTCGACGCCAATTGCCGGGACAGCTTGTTCTGCAACGGGATCGAATCCTGCGGTGCCGGTGGCACATGCCGGAACGGATCGCCTCCGAACTGCGATGACGCCGATCCATGCACTGCCGATTCCTGCAGTAACGGCCTGTCCTCCTGCCTGTACGACCCGATGCCCGACCCGGGAGAGGTCACGTCCCTCCTCCTGAGCAAAGAGCCGGCCGGCACCGTCGCCACACTGACCTGGGCTGACCAGGCGGCGGCGGAGTACTTCGACATCTACCGCGGTGAAAAAGGCGACATGTCGGACATGGCCTGTTACCAGACCGGCATCGCGGGAATCAGTTTCGACGACGACGGCACTCTCGGCGCCGACGGCCTCTACGAGTACCTGGTCAATTCCACCGGATGCGGCGGGATCTCCTCCCTCGGCACCGACTCCGCCGCCGTGGAGAGAACCCCGATGAGCTGGTGTCCCTGAAGAACTCCTGGGACTGTCCCCGCAGGGGACTGTCCCGTCCTAGAACCTGTAAAGCACACTAACGGAGAGGAGATCCACGTCCCCGCCTCCGATATCCATGAATCGTTCGAATTCTCCCCGCGCCGCCCAGTGCTCGGCGAACGCCCACTGGCCGCCGATTCCGAAAGTGGGATCGGTGCCATCCTCCGCGGTCATCCCGATCACCTCCAGATCCCAGGCGAAGACACCGGCTTTCGCAAACAGCGAGAACTTTTCACCCACCGGCCAGGAGCCGACCACCGCCTGTCCGGCGGCCGTACACCCGGCCCTATCCAGACCAATCGGGTTATTCCGATGTAGGTAATCGGGACTGAGAACTCGGGACTGTCCCCTTCCCGAGATATACGGCTAGTGCACCCGGGTCCCCCGGAACGCATGGTAGAGCGGCAGGAAGGTCAGTTTCTGATCCGGCAGTTCGGCGAAGGGGGCGGTGCTGAATACGTAGCCCTTGTTGCAGTTCGGGTATGTGTCCAGCAAGAGATGCATACTCCGGAGCCTGCCGGAAGGGCCGCTTTTGACCTCCACAGGGACGATGGCGTCCCCGATGACCGCCAGGTAGTCCACCTCCGCAGTACTGTTTCTGGCCTGCCGCGCCCAGTAGAACAGATCAGGACCCTGGGAGACCAGCATCTCCTGACCGACGAACTGTTCCGCCATGTCTCCCTCATGAAGATGCAGCAGATCGGCTTTGCGGTATTCGAGATCGATTGGCAGGCCGCGCAGATGCTGCATCAGTCCGATGTCCACCATCAGCGCCTTGAACCGCCTGGCCGAGGCGGAAGCTCCAAGAGGCAGTCCGGAAGGGCTTGCCGCCGGCACCCTGGTAACCACCCTGGCCCGGTTGAGAAGATCGAACGCCCGCTTGACGGTGGGACCGGGATGACCCTCTGCAAGGTTGGTGTACTTGATCTGCCGCCCGACGTTCCGGGCCGTGCCGGCGAACACGGCATCCAGGCAATAGGGATCGGCTCGCGGGGCGTACTTGGCGAAATCCTGGCGGTACGATTCGCATAGCTCCCGGTGAACTTCCCTGGCGTCCGGGATCGACCGCTTGCTGGAATAGGCCAGAACCGCTTCCGGCATGCCGCCGACGAAGAAGTAGTTGCGAAGATCGTCCAGCAGGGAATCGTGGACCGCTCCGGCCACCGGGCCCGGTGGGGAGAGAACGACTTCCGCAGCCTGATCCCGGCCGATCGCCCACAGGTACTCGACGAACGCCAGGGGATGCATCTCCAGAAACTGCACCCGGCCTACGGGGAACGAAATGTCCGCCAGCGCAAAATCGAGCAGCGATCCCGCCGCGACGACATGCAGATCCGGCATCTCCTCGTAAAGGTAGCGCAGCGCCATGATCGCTCTGGGACAGCTTTGGATCTCGTCGAAAAACAGAAGCGATCGCCCCGGTTCGATTTTCCTGTCCAGCACGATCCGCAGCTCGGACAGGATCCGACCGGCGTCCAGATCCTTGTCGAAGATCCGATGCCGGCTGCGATCCCGTTCCAGATCCAGAACGGCCAGTTCATCGAAACGCTGTTCCCCAAGCGCAAGGATGGAATGGGTTTTCCCAACCTGCCGCGCCCCCCGGACGATGAGCGGCTTCCGCCGTGGGGAATCGGCCCAGTCCTGCAATTGGCTGGAGATCAGACGTTTCATATTAACAATACCCTTGTTTTTCTAATATCACATATCTTTTATACAAGGCTATTATAAGGCTCACCATGGAAATATCAAGCTTTTTTGACTCCTGCCCGGTTTCGGTCCGGAAACCGATGGTGATCCGTTCCGCACATCGAGCTGTTGCAAAAAATGCAACAGCTGAATAAATCGCCTGTTTATAGGGAAATTCGGAATTCCCGAATTTTCTCGTTCTCAACTTGTACCTACCAGTAACAATTCGAGAGGCAGCGGTGACGGCGAAGACCACGTGCCGGTATGCGCCCTGCAGATCACCGGTCAGCGCCTCCTTGAACAGTCTCGCGATCATCTCCGGGTCGTTGTGGAAAGCACCGCACCCCCAGGCTCCCAGGACGATGCTGTCGTGGCCGTGTGGGCCGACCGCCATACCAGGTTCCTGTTCCAGTTCCGGTTCGACGTATATTCTCCTTCCATAGGAGGGTGGAATGACCGACCGGCAGCGCCTGCAGGTTGCAACCATGATCCTGGCAGTGTGCCTGGCCTGCCTGCCTGCAGCCGCCGGCCCACAGGACGCCTGGGTGGACGAAGCCAACGCCCGGATCGAGGCAATCCGTAAACGGGACGTGGCCGTACTGGTGGTGGACGGCTCCGGAACCCCGGTCCCCGGCGCCGCGGTCAGCGCCGCCCAGACCGGCCACCGCTTCGCCTTCGGCTCGGTGGTCAACGGCAACCTGGTGAACAATTCCATCTACAGCGACTTCTTCTTCGACCATTTCGAGTGGGCCGTGTTCGAAAACCAGAGCAAGTGGATCTACAACGAGCCGATCCGGGACCACGAGAACTGGTCCCTGACGGAACAGATGTACTCCATCCTGGAAGCCCGCGGCGTACCGGTGCGAGGGCATTGCATCTTCTGGGCCAATGAAACCTACGTCCCGGGGTGGGCCAGGGACCTTCCGGACAACGAACTGCAGGACGAGATCGACGAGCGGATCGACAGCGCCGTGACCCGTTTCCGGAACCGGTTCGTGCACTGGGACGTCAACAACGAGATGCTGAGCAACCACTTCTTCGAAAACCACCTCGGCCCCTCCATCCGGCCGTACATGTTCCAGCAGGCGAACCTGTTCGACCCCGACGCCCTGCTGTTCGTCAACGACTACAGCATCATCGCCGGCAGCAGCGCCCGGACCGACGCCTACATCCAGCAGATCCAGTGGCTGCAGTCCCAGGGCGCGCCGGTGGGCGGCATCGGCGTGCAGGGTCATTTCTGGGGCAGCACCGTCAGCCCGACGGCGGTCCTGGCCCGCCTGGACCAGCTTGCGGTCCTGAACCTGCCGGTGTGGGTCACCGAGTACGACGTGGTCAACGCCGACGACCAGCTCCGTGCCGACAACCTGGAGAACGCCTACCGCGCGGCGTTCAGCCACCCGGCTGTGGAAGGGATCCTGATGTGGGGTTTCTGGGCCGGCAGCCACTGGCGCGGTCCGGACGCGGCGATCGTGGATGAAGACTGGACCCTGAACGCGGCGGGGGTGCGGTACGAAGCCCTCATGGCGGAGTGGACCACCGCAGCAGCAGGCAATACCGGCGGCGACGGCCAATACCCGTACCGCGGCTTCCACGGAACGTACGACATCACCGTCGACGCCGGCGACCCGCTGCAGATCACCGTCGATCTGCCGCCCGGCCCGGACCCGGCGGAGTACATGGTCTCCCTGGTTCCCGGCAGTTGCTTCACCGCCGGGGAGGTGCGGGAACTGACCCTGCAGCACGATCCCGCCTCCGGCCTGACGACCCTGACCTGGAGACCGCTGCCCTACCGCACCGACATGCCGATGGTGTACGACACCCTGCGTTCGCCGGACCCGGACAATTTCAACATTGCAGCGACCTGCGTCGAATCCGCCGACGGCTCGGACCGCATCGCCACCGACCCGGACATCCCAACCACAGGGTCCGCCTTCTATTACCTCATCCGCGGCAGCCACGACTGCCCCGGCGGCGAAGGCGGCCTGGGACAGCGCTCGGACGGAGGGGAGCGAGTGGGAAGAGTTTGTTTGTAGGAGTACAGGGACTGTCCCCGCAGGGGACTGTCCCTTTTCGCCTCAGTTCGGCGGATAGCTCTCAACAGTCTCCAGCCCGCAACCGACGGCCCACAGATCGTGTGCCAGGATAAGTAACGGCTCCAGAACATCCAGTCTGCGAGTCCAGTCATGCGGCAAGCCTCCGCATCCATAGGCTGCACCGTATATCTGGCCGGCGATGGACGCCGTTGAATCGGAGTCCCCGTCGTGGTTGGCGGCGATCCGGAACACATCCGGGAAATCTTCCCCCTGCATCGCCGAGTAAACACCGACGGCCAGCGCTTCTTCCGCGACCCAGCCCTCACCCAGCACCTTCAGGCTGAGCCGGTGATCCGGACCGGTCTCACCACCAAACTGCAGAGCCTGCTCAAGGGCTGCAACCGTTTCATCCGATCGGTCCATCGGCCGCAGCAGATCCAGCGCCGACCGGACCGCTGTCGGCATATCCGATCCGTCCATCAACTTCCGGATGATCAACGCCATCGCCCCGGACGCCAGGTACCCGGTAGGGTGTCCGTGGGTCAATGAGGCCAGGCTGGCCCCCAGTTCGAATACCCGCTCATCGCTCCAGTCAGCCTCAAGCAGGCCTGCCGGTGCCACGCGCATGACGCCGCCGCAGCCCTTGCTGTTGTTGTCCGCCCGGTAGTCCGGTGGCATATCGTTGCGGAGCGCGCCGATACAGGTCGCCCCCGGCGCTCTCCTGTTCCACAGACATCCGTCATCAACCAGCCAGCCGTCGTCGAAGCGGCATTCAGCCTCTTCACCCTGTGTTTTCAGCCAGCGCTGCAGGGCGTTCCAGCCCACCGCTTCCACGCTCGCCATGCCCCGGTCCGCGAGTCTCCGCTGCGCCCGGATCAACCCCTCTGCCGTGAACATCGTCATCTGTGTGTCGTCGGTGACCAGCAATCTGTCGTCGCGAAATTGGGGGTGCTGCAATCCGTCCGGGCCGTATCGGTCCAGGATTTCCTGCAACCGCATGAATTCGACTGCGAAACCAAAGCCGTCCCCCACCGCTCCACCCAGCAGGCAGCCCAGAATCCGGTCGGCACGGTCGTCCGGTTCCCACGACCCGACCCGGGACCCATCCGGCACATGATTCGTCAAGAGAACGTCTCCTCGAACGGCCCGATAAACTTTCTCTCTTCCGACCAGTCGGTGATGGCGAAGACCACGTGCCGGTAGGCGCCCTGCAGATCACCGGTCAGCGCCTCTTTGAAAAGTCTCGCGATCATCGCCGGGTCGTTGTGGAATGCGCCGCATCCCCACGCGCCGAGAACGATGCTGTCGTGGCCATGCATCGCTCCGACGATAAGGACCTTCCGGATCCGCTGCCGCATGACTTCCTCCACCCGGGCCGACTGTTCCGGGGTCAGTCCGCTGTTGCGGACCGCGGGGGATGTGAGCATCGAAGCCGTGTACGGTTCCTCCAGCAGCACACCATCATCGCCACGGAACACCGGCACTTCGGGAGAGTAGATCACCCAGTCGGAGTACAACCGGTCATGCCGTCCCCGGTGGTACGAGTACATCGGGTTGTCCTTCAGACTCTCGAACAGAGTCGACGATCTTGCCAGGTACTCTTCCTGGGCCCGGGAGCCGCCAAGCCACCCACCGCCGGCACCGGTGGCAGAGGCGAAGTTCAGGGCGACCGGGTTGCACCCACCTTCCTGAAGCCGCCGGAACCCACTGAGGGTCGTGTCGTTCAGGATCTCCACGCCAGGCGGCATCGGCCCGGTTGCCTTGTCCGGCTGCCTGGAGTCAGGCGGGTAAGTCGTGGTGCCGTCCACAGCCTTCCGGACCATCGCACTGATGTCCACGGACCGACCGGATGGGGCCACATAGCTCCCCTCCTCTCCGATTCGCTTCGCCTCCCAACCGTACTGCTTCGCCGTCTCCCGGTCGATCCGGATTCCGAACAGTTTCTCCTTGATCGCTTCTACGCTCATGTCATACCCCCTGCTCCGGTTGACCGGAACCGTATCATCGTTCCCACGAAAGTTTTTCATCTCCGAAGTACCCGTTGCGGAGCAGTTCGGTCCATTTAACCGAGGCCAGTTCCAGTTCAATGAAGCTCCCCTCCAGCGACAGGTCGGGGATGGTCACCGCTTTGCCGATCCGGCCTTCATCCCAGAACTCGCCGTCAACCTCTGCGTGCACAAAGTCCGCCGTCTCCTGCCCCGGCAGGTAGCCGAGCCAGACCGTCACGCTGTTCCCGGCGCCGGCCCGGGCCAGCCGCACGGCGATCTGCCGCGCCCGCAGCGCACCGACCCGGTCCACCTTGTGGGGATCC
>JACXWD010000087.1:0-2575 GCA_014764515.1 Candidatus Polarisedimenticola svalbardensis
ATCGCCTTGAGCGCCGGTGTGTCGGCCGCCACTTCAAACAGACGGGTCAGCTCGGCGCACTTGGCGCCGTCCAGAATGTTCGCCTTGGGTGTGTTCAGCAGGATCCGCCATACCTGGCCGTCCTCCAGATGTTCAACTTTGACGATGTCGCCTTTCTCGCTCATACCGTCTCCCTCATGCCATCCGGATCCACTTGATCAGCGTCTTGAAGTTCGGCGGTTTGCCGTACATCAGCAGGCCGATCCGGAACACCTTGGCGGCCATCTTCAATGCAACGTAAACACCGGCGATTCCTATCAGGATTGACAGCCATACCTGCCAGACCGGCGGCGGTGTGGACGAGGTCAGACGCAGCATCATCACGAACGGGTTGATCGGCGGGATGAAGCTCAGGACGACGGCATAAGTGGCGTTGGGATCCCGGGAGATCGGCATCCAGAGCAGGTACGGAATCATGATGGTCAGGATCACCGGCATCACCAGGGTCTGGGCCTCCCGGATCTCGTTCACCGCCGCCCCGATCGCCCCCATCACCGATGCGATCATGAAGAACGCGATCATGAAGAAAATGAACGCATAGAGCAGGGTGGAAACCTGCAGCAGGCCGAACAGGCTGCCGACCATCAGGCCGGCGACACCGACCCCTCCATACAGCAGCATGATGAGTATTCCAACCCCCAGCTGGCCGATGATCTTTCCGGTCATCAGTTCCATGGGAGAGACAGCCGACAGCAGCATCTCCACTACCCTGCTGGACTTCTCCTCGATGGTATTGGTCATAAGCTGTTGCCCGCTGGTCATCACCGACATCATCAGCAGGGCCATGAACGCCACCGGCACCAGGAACCGGACGATCTCATCTTTCTTGGACGCTTTCTTTTCTCCGGTTTCACCCACCGTGATGTTGGTTTTCGGCCGCACCGAGGTCAGCCTGGAGATATCCCCCCGGTCCAGGCCCCTGGCCTGCACCCGGGCTTCCACGATCGCCTCCCGCATCCCGCCACGGATCTCATCCACGATGCGGTCATCCAGCTTGTCGGCGGTGTACAGGTCGTAACTGCCGTAAGCCGGCTCGCCGCTCTTCGGATCGTCCCTGGGACGGATGGCGTGGGCTTCCACTACCACCAGGGCCAAACGCCCTCCGGCCTCACTGTCTTCCATTTTGAAATCACGGATCGGCAGCTTTTCCTCCTCGATGTCCGCACCGGTGCCTACGTCCAGAACTTCCAGTTGGGGAACCTTCCCCAGGATCAGGTCCAGGGCCTGCTGCTGCTGCTCGGCCATGCGTTTGCCGCCGATCTCTTTCACCACGTCCGGCATCGCCTCATCTGCGGCGTCGGTCAGGTCGCCCCGGCGACGTGCGATCGCCTCCGGCTCCAGGTACGTCAGCAACGCTGGTCCGATCTCGCCGGTTGAATCGATGATGGCAACCTGGCCCTCAACCCGCGGAGCCTTCTCGGCGCTCTTGATCAGTTTCGGAAAAACCATAACCAGGAACAGAATCATCAACGGCAGGATCAGGAGACCGAACAGGAACCCCTTGGTGAGAACCGTCGCCTTGAACTCCCGGGCCGCAACGTACAAGGTCCTCTTCATCGTGCACCCCCCAGCGCCGCGCCGGCTCTGACCGAGGCTCGCAGTTGCTCCGCCGCCTCGGCATCCGCCGCGTCCTCCTGGACGATAGCGATGAATATGTCTTCGAGGCTGGGCCGGTGCAGTTCGATACCCGAAGCCGGTGAGGCGGCCGCCAGCCGGGCGATAGCATCCGCCGGGGAGACCCCTTCTCCAAGGGCGATTTCGTAGGCGCCGTTTTCCAGCCGGACCCCGGTCACACCCTGAACCGCTTTGAGGGCCGGCACGTCAGCCGCGTCACCCAGTGGCTCGAACCGGATCGTCCGCGGATCGAAACGCCTCCTGACATCGCCCAGCGTGTCATCCAGCCGCTTGCGGCCCTCGTGGATCATGACCACGTTTTCGCAGATCTGCTCCGCCTGCACCATGACATGCGTCGAGAAGATCACGGTCGCGCCTCTCCCGTGCTCCTCGAGAACCAGATCCCTGAGAAGGCGCATGTTCACCGGATCCAGCCCGGAGAACGGTTCGTCCAGGATCAGCAGGTCCGGTTTGTGGATGACGGCGGCTATGAACTGAATCTTCTGCTGCATCCCCTTGGACAGCTCTTCACACTTCTTCTGTTCCACTTCGCCCAGGCCGACCTTCTCCAGCCAACCTTTGACCAGCCCCCTCGCCTGCGATCCGTCAACACCTTTCAAAACCGCCATGAAGCGAAGGAACTCCCAGACCTTCATCTTTTTGTAGACACCCCGCTCTTCCGGGAGGTATCCGATGCGGTCCTTGGCATCCAGGGCCGAGCCATGGCCCAGGACCTGGACCTCCCCCTCGTCGGAGAACAGGATCGACATGATCATCCGGATGGTGGTCGTCTTACCGGCGCCGTTGGGGCCGATGAAACCGTACAGGCCGCCCTCGGGAACGGTGAGATCCAGGCTGTCAACCGCCACCTTCGCCCCGAAGGTCTTGCGCACTCCCCTCAGTTCAATCGCCGCCGCCATGC
>JACXWD010000087.1:2675-9743 GCA_014764515.1 Candidatus Polarisedimenticola svalbardensis
AATGTCCCCGTTAAATGATGGTGTTGTCAGGGATGATGCCGCCGCGGCGCACTACCACAATACCGTCCCGGATCACCCAGCCGTCACCGTCCGCTTCCTGTACGCCATCCGCGTTGAGGATCCGGACGTTCGCCCCGATCCGGCTGTTCTTGTCGATGATGGCGTTTTCCACCACTGTACCGGGCCCGATACCGATCGGCGGAGCGCCATGGGGAACATTGCCGACCCGCATCTGCGGGTCATTCCCCATGATGAGCGCCCGCTTCACCTTCACGCCGTGGAGCCGGGTGCCGATGCCAAGCACCGCCTCTTCCACGTGGCTGTCGGTCAGGACCGCCCCCTCCGACAACATGGTCCTGGACAATGTGCAGCTGTCCAGGCGGGAAGCCGGAAGATAGCGGGGCCGCGTGTAGAACGGCCAGTCCGGATCAGTGAAACGGAACGGCGGGGCCGGCGTCACCATATCCATGTGGGTTTCGAAAAAGGACCGGATCGTTCCGATGTCGCGCCAGTAGTCGTTGAAGAAGTACGACTGCACCCGGTGGGTTCCCACGCAGCCGGGGATGATATCTCCCCCGAAGTCCACCAGTTCGTTTTCAAGACACTGCACCAGGGTTTCCTTCCGGAACAGGTAGATCCCCATCGATGCAATGTACGGCCGGTCCGCCCCGATCCCGCTCTTCTCCAACAGTGCCGGATCGACCCGCATCCCTTCCCGCGCATCGGGAGTCGCCGGCTTCTCCCGGAACTCCAGGATCCTGCCGTCGTTGTCCACCCGGGCGGCGCCGAATCCGGCGATATCGTCCTCGGAGCAAGGCAGAACTCCGATGGTGATGTCGGCATTGCTCTCCAGGTGCTCCCGAAGCATCATGCGGTAGTCCATGCGGTACATGTGGTCACCGGACAGGATCAGCACCAGATTGCCTGGAACATCGGTGATCAGCCGCAGGTTCTGCCGTATGGCGTCGGCGGTCCCCATGTACCAGGTCTGATTGTCCGGGGTCTGCTGTGCGGCCAGGATCTGGACGTAACTCGGCGAGAACTGATCGAATTTGTAGGTCAGGTTGATATGACGATGCAACGACGTGGAATTGAACTGGGTCAACACCAGGATGCGCCGCATTTCCGAGTGGATGGCGTTGCTGATCGGAATGTCGATGAGACGGTACTTGCCGCCGATCGGCACTGCCGGCTTGCTGCGTTCATCGGTCAGAGGGGACAGCCTGGTGCCTTGCCCGCCGCCCAGAATCGCCACGATGACATCACGTGCCTGATCATTCAATTCCACCATCGCTCGCCTCCCGTCCCGTTCTGGTCAGATGCTCATGGTACCTGTTGACAGCCAGCGCCAGCACGGCGCGCACAACCGAACTTTCCTGGTGTCTATATCCTGCAGGTTCCGCGTGGTTGCGTTGCCGCAGCGGGGATCGCCGCAATCCGGCAAGCCGACCAGTTGCCCTGCGCACCGCAGGATTTCCTTCGCAAGCCTGGCCTTCTGCTTCTCCGGGTCGGATTTGCGCCTGTAAAACGCTTCCCGCATCCGTTTCACCGAAACCAGTCCGGCTCCGCCGGCGGCGGTGGTCAGACTGAAAACGAACTCGGTGTCCGGGGTGTACATATCCACGTCGGTCACCAGGACCAGGCAGTTCTTGCCGGCCCCCTCAACCCCGGAATCATCTTCGCCAACGTCGGCAACCTTTCCCGCCCGACCGCCTGCCAACCGCAAGGAGGTCAGCAGGGAGGCCGCCTTGTGTTGCCCCCGGGCAACATCTTCGGTTCCCCTGGGCAGAGGCAGCGCCTCCCGGAACTCCACCGGGCTCTTCAGCGCCCTGGCCACCAGGTGCAACGCTCCTTCCACCTCGGCCGGATCGATCCGGCCCGCCGGCGCCACCGCAAGTTGGATCACCGCCATCAGCCACCTCCCACAGAATGAACAAACATTGTAACCCGACCGGGGACTATAATTGTCCGATCCAATCAGCGAGGAGATCATGGACGGCGCAACTTCCGAACTGACCACCGCCCTTGAAATCGTTCTGGACCGCTCGCCGCAGGATGGGGCGGAAATCCTGGGCCGGGGCCTGAAGCTGGCCGCCGCCGACCCGGAGGCGGCCTCCAGCCTGGACCCGGCGATCATCTCCGGCCTTGTGAACCATCGCAAGGTGGACGAACTGTTGACCCTGCTGGACATCACCGACCTTGCGCCCCTGGTGGAACGCTGCCGCGCACGTCTCGAGACACCCGGCGAGAGGCCTGGGCCGGATCTGAGGGAACAGGGCTGGAACCTGCTGGACATCCTGCGGCGATCCAGCCTCCTCCGGCGGCTGCCCCGGGAGAAGACAGGGTTCTGGGCCGACCAGATCCTGGCCCTTGTGGAACGATCCCACTTCACCGTAGGCCCCATGTTCCGGCAACGGGTTGCGACCTACGGTTCCAAGGTCCTTTTCAGGGTTCACGGCAAAGGCCGGGTCCGCACCCTGCACTGGCGGCAGGTCGCCATGCGGGTCGATGCCATCGCCCGGGGACTGGTTGCCCTGCACCCGGACCATAAACCGGGACCGGTGGCGATCCTGTCGGAGAACCGGCCGGAAATGGCTCTCGTGGACCTGGCCTGTCTGACCTCGGGGATTTTCAACGTCATGATCCCGGCCAACTCCACGGCGGCGGATGTCGCCTTCATCCTGGAGCATTCCGGCGTCGAAACGGTGGTGGCGTCCGACTCCCGGCAACTGGCGAAGCTGGCCAAAGCCAGGGAACCCGGCGGCACCCTGAAGCACGTGGTGGTTATGGATCCTGCGATAGAGGGGGCCAGGGATGTCCTGACCCTGGACATGCTGTCGGCTCGCGGCAACCGGGTGCCGGCCGCGGAGATCCTGGAACGCTCCCTGTCGGTCTCCATCGACGACCTGGCCAGCACCATGTACACCTCGGGAACGACGGGGAAACCGAAAGGCATCCAGTTCACACACCGGAATATCGTGTTCAAACGGTTCGCCCGTGCCCTGGCTCTTCCGGAAATCGGCGATGAAGACGTCTTCGTCTGTTACCTGCCGCTGTTCCACACCTTCGGCCGGTTCCTGGAAATGCTGGGGTCGGTTTTCTGGGGAGCGACCTACAATTTCGTCCTGAACCCTTCGGTAGAAGCGTTGATGCGGGCGATGCAACGATCCCTTCCCACCGTATTCATCAGTGTTCCGAAAAAGTGGATTCAGCTCCACGACGCCATCATGCAGCTGGTTGATCCGATGACGGCGGGAGACGATGAGTTCAAGGAGGCGATCCGGACCGTCACCGGCGGTCGGCTGCGCTGGGGGCTTTCGGCGGCAGGCCATCTGAATTCCGATATCTTCCGGTTCTTCCAAAGCCAGGGAGTGGAATTGATGAGCGGCTTCGGCATGACCGAGGCTACCGGCGGCATCACCATGACAGGACCGGGAGAGTACAAGGACGATTCCATGGGAACGCCGCTTCCCGGGATCGAGATCCGGCTGGCCGCGGATGGAGAACTGCTGATCCGAGGCCCCTACGTCATGGTCGGCTACCTCGATCCTCCGGAGGACGAGGTGAAGATCGACTCCGAGGGCTGGTTCCCTACCGGTGACCTGATGGAGATGGACCGGGACGGCTATATCCGGCTGGTGGATCGTAAAAAGGAAATCTACAAGAACATCAAGGGCGAGACCATCGCCCCGCAGCGCGTGGAGAACCCGTTCCGTGACTTCGAGTCGGTAGGTCGCGTCTTTCTGGTAGGTGATCACCGGGAGTACAACACCGCCCTGATCTGGCCCGATCCGGACTACGCCGCCCGGGAACTGAGCGGCCTGAGCCGGGACGAGATCAAGGCCCAGTTCCGTTCGGTGGTGATCTCCGTGAACAAATTTCTGGCCCCCTTCGAGCGGATCGTGGACTTTGCGATCATCGACCGGGACCTGGACCCGGACAAGGGTGAGCTGACTCCCAAGGGCACTCCACGGCGACGAACGGTTGAGACGAATTTCAGCGACATCATCCAGCGGTTGTACCGCCGGACCGTCCTCCATGTCGGCGGCCAGGACATCATTGTCCCCAACTGGCTGTTCCAGACTCTCGGTCTTGTGGCCCAGGACCTGGTGATCCGGGGCAACCAGATCAGCCTGCCCTCTTCGGACCGCATGCTCACGGTGGAGCGGGTCGATGACGGCCGGACCCGGGTCGGGTCCTGCATCTACCGCCATCGACCGGGGCCTCTGGAGATCGGCTCCCTGCTCACCGTACCGGCCCTGTGGCTGGGCAACGGGGAACTGGTCTCGTTCATCGACCTGGAGCTGGCGCAGCTTGAACGGCCCGGCAGGATTCGGGAAGGGTTGTCCTGGGAGGGCTATGCCGGTGACCTGGAAGCCAGGCCGGGGCTCGGCGAGAACCTCAGCCAGCTCCTCGGCCGGGACGAACCGGCGCTGGCGGATCTGCACACCGCCGCCATCGCCATCTCCACCGGAACCCGGCAGGACGGCCTGGCGGCCATCGACTTCCTCAACAAGGTTGTTGTCCGGCAGGACAGCATCCTGGCGCCCCCGGCCCGCCTCCTGCTGGTGCGGGCCGCCTATTGCAGCCACGGTGCGGTTCGCAAGAGGAGTTTCCAGGTACTGGCGCCGGCGGAAAAAGATTCGGTATTCCCCAAGACTCTGCGAACCTATATCACCCACGCCGACGATGTACTGGACGCGGAAACCAGGGAGAGCGTCTGCGAGGGATCGCTTTCTCCCGCCAAACTCAAGGCGTTCTTCGCCGCCGCCACCGAACTGTGTGAGGCTGACTCCATCGCCCCGGGCAGCGAGGACCTGACGCGGCGGATTCTGAGACTGCTGTCCGATTACGGCACATTCCACCCTACGAGCTACTCGGAAATCCGTGCCTTCCTCGCCAGGGAGATGATGTTCGCCGTCAGTGAAGACGCGAGAAACTACGCCGGAGAAGCGTTCCAGCATCTGGTAGACGGGTTCCGTCAATGGCTGGGGCCGCCATCCCGCATCACCGTCGACCCGGAGACCGGCGAGGAGTACCGCTGGGGCGATGTGGTGGCGTTCGACGATTCGGTCCCTGAAGACGACCGCCGCAGGTTGCTCAGCGCCCTTCAAACCACCCCATTCCTGCGGGAAGCGGTGTTCCTTTTTTCCAAAGGCGTCACCATCCGCCTCAACGACATCCCTCCCGGAGGCGTATTCATCCGCCTCCTGGGAAGCAACCACGGCAAGTCGGTCTACCGCGCCACGGTCCAGACACGCTTCAAAGGATCGTTCGATCTGGCGGTGAACATCAACCACGACCTGTCCCAGGAAGAAATCCAGGAGGAGATGTTCTGGCTGATCCTGTGCGGGGAGTCCCCCCAACTCCCGGCCCTGGCCGAAGAGTTCGGCGGTTACTGGAAGGAACAGGATCTGTGGAGCGAGGAATTTATCGCCGGCGAAACACTGGATCGCGCCATGCGCCGGCTTTCACGCCGGGGCGGCGGAGCAGAACGCCTTGAGAAGATCTGGCCTTTCCTGGCCTGGACCACCCTGAACGCCTATGTGGACTTCTGGAACCGCACCGGAGCCCGCTGGGAAATCAGCGATCCCGAGATGCCCAACGTGGTCGCATCAACCCATGACTACCAGACCGGCGCCCGCCTGGTCTCGGTGACCCGGAGAGAGAAGCACCAGGGGCTGGGCCCGATGCTGATCCGGCTCATGGACAAGCTGATCCTCGGAGCGGAGGAGAAGTACCCGCGCCTCAAGGGGCTGGTCGACTGGAGCTACATCCTGTCGTCGGTACTCGACGTTCTTGGGGAGGCTGCAGGACTTGCAGCCCTCCGGAACCTCGCGGACCGCCCGGTTCGCCCGGACCTGGACGAGGCGCTTCCCGCGTTCCTCACGGAGATGGAGGAAGACGGCTTCACACCCCTCAAGGTCTATTTCGCCATCGAACGGTACCGGCGATGGGCCGAACTGAGCTCGGAGCCGACCCCCGAAGCCCGGGCCCGCACCCTGCGGGAGCTGTTCGAGACCTACGGCCTCTCCACGGTTGCCCGGGAGCACCCGGAAACCCGGGTGCGGTTCTTCCGCAAGACGGTATTCGAAAGCGGTGGCGAGCAGCTGACGCCGGGCCTCCGAAAGCTGGAGGCCGATCTGCGCAATCGGGTTGTCGCCCCCGACGACATCGCCGACGGCATCGCCGACCTGAGGGGCGGGCACGAATTAAGCGAGGACGAGGACTATTTTCTGGCACGCCTTTCGTTCCCCCACCTCAGGCCTGAAGACGCCGCCAGCTTCGTGGACGCCGATTTTGGAGGCCGCCAGCTCAGTGAAGTCGTGGTCAAGCAGGAGGACCGGGAAGGGAACCCGTTCCGCATCCGCCATGCTCTGAACCCCCGGGAGGTCGGCCGCCTGCACCGGCTGTTCCTGGGGGCCAAGCTGGATGTCCGCTTCCGGATGGAACACCAGTACCTCGTCGCCCTCAACCAGCGCACCCAGGTGATCGGCGGAATTTTCTACGAGGTGGTCGAAGGAGAGGACACGGCCCACCTCGAGAAAATCGTGGTCGCCGAAGCATACCGCCGTGCCGGAGTCGCCGACGCCCTGATGCACGAGCTGTTCAACCGGCTTCAGGCCGCGGGGTACCGGACTGTCACCACCGGTTTCTTCCGCCCGGAGTACTTCTACGCTTACGGCTTCACCATCGAGAAGCGGTATGCCGGGCTGGTAAAAACTCTCGAACCGGAGAAACAGGAAACCACCTGAACAAATAAAGGGGACCCCGTCGGGGCCCCCTTGTTGCCTGTCTTGATACAGGTCGTGGCGTGTGGACGACCTACTTGATGCCGGCGGCATCCTCGAGCATCGCGGTTGTGAGCGACTTCGGCCTCTCGATCGGGTAGCCGAGTGCCCGGTCCCATGTGATGTTCGCGAGGGTTCCGATGGCCCGCCCGATGCCGAACAGAACGGTGTAGAACGCGTACTCCTCGACTCCGTAGTACCACTGGATGACACCGGACTGGGCGTCCACGTTCGGCCAGGGGTTCTTCGCCTTGCCGTGTTCCATGAGAACGTCGGG
>JACXWD010000118.1 GCA_014764515.1 Candidatus Polarisedimenticola svalbardensis
AATATCGGTGATGCAGGTGCGAAAAGCTACCACATGAAACGATGCCCTGCGGATATCGCGCAGCAGTTTTCACAATCGTTTTACCGTACGTTTACGACTGATCGTAAAACGGTGCAAAGTGGTTTACAGGATTTACATCGCCGCGTTGTACCATCGTGCCATGGCCTGGACCGTGTACATCTTGAAATGCCGTGACGACAGCCTGTATACCGGGATCACCAACGATCTGAGCCGGCGCCTGGCGGCCCACGATCAGGGTTCGGCGTCACGTTATACCCGGTCGAGACTGCCGGTGGAACTGGCCTGGTCCGAGCCGTCGGCGGACCGGTCGACGGCATTGAAACGGGAGGCGGAGATCAAGAAGCTGTCGCGATCTGCAAAGATGGAGCTTATCCGCCGGCCCGCTTGACGGTATATCCCAGCCCGCTCAGTTGCCCCAGCAACAGATCGACATGATCACCCTGGATCTCGACAATCCCGTCTCGAATCGAACCGCCGGAACCGCACTTCCGCTTGAGGTTTCCGGCGAGTTCCTTCAACTCGGCGGCGGCCAGAGGCAGGCCTGTGATCGTGGTCACGGTTTTCCCCTTGCGTCCCTTGACCTCTCGCCGGACTCGCACGATGCCGTCGCCCCGGGGTGACGAACTGTCCGCAGAGCAACGACACAGCTTTTCCGGATGCCCGCAGTTGGGGCAGACACGACCTTTGTCCGAACTGTAGACGACCCGTGCCACCAGCTCCTCCTCGCGCCTTCATGATACTCCGCGGTTCCGCTGCCGCACCAGATCAACGCCTGCGAGTCCTATACCCGGAGGCCGGAATACACTCATCAGTGCGGGGGGGCACCTGGCAATGGAGGTGTCCATGCAGAACACGGTCCCACACCCGCTACTTGCCGCCCCAAGGTCCGACGGAAAATTCCTCAGGGTCGCATTTCTGTTCGCCCTGACGGTTCATGTCATCGTGCTCCTGATCCCATGGAAGAAAGAACCGTACGTACCTCAACCTGAGCCGGTTATCGAAGGCATCGTGCTGACGCCGTACGATATCGAGCCGCCCCAACCTGAGGTTCGGAACATCGTCGAAATCGAACCCAGGACCCGCAAGGTTCCGCTGCCGTCGGCTGATCCGGAGCCGGAAATGCTGGAGCCGCTGTCCGAGGAAGTCTACGTGGACCAGCCTGTTGCGTATGAAGGTGAAACGGATGAACTGTTGCTTGACCGGCCGGAGCCGCCTGCTCCCGGGATCTACGAGAGCTGGGAGCGGGATCTGGTGCTCCCGGTGCGGCTTGCTAGCTCCGCAGACCCGGAATACCCCGAACTGGGCGTAGTCTCCCGCACCGGTGGGATGGTGATCCTGCAGGCGGTGGTGGACGAAACCGGGCGGGTTGTCGAGTTGGAAATCCTCAGGGCGCCTGTTCCGGACGTCGGATTTTCACAGGCGGCGCTGGATGCCGTAGCGGCGTGGCGTTACCGGCCCGGTACGGTGAACGGCCGGCCGGTGGCGGTCCGCATGACGGTTCAGGTCGAGTTCAGTCTGGAGTAACCGGCGACGGAAGCGCCGCTTCGAACCGCCGGATGATGTCGCCGGCCGGTTCCACACGGCGAATGCCGTCCACGCTTTTCCCTGCCTGGAAGAAATCCTTGTAGGACAGGCCGCGCAGGTTGGCCTGTTTCAACTGCCGCGCCGACATGAGGGTGTAGAACAGTCGCATCCAGTGCCGGGTTTTCTTCCAGCGCAGGAGACGCCGGGACAGGGGTCCGGCGGTGGTGCCGACCCGGTCGACGTACGGTGTTCGGATCACCGAGCAGGGCACACCGCTGAGCTTGTCGGTCAGGACGATGTCGTCCGCGACCGCTTGCACGATAGCTCGCTTGTAATCGTCGTGGGCGGAACATTCGGCGCTGGCGATGAAGCGGGTCCCCATCTGCACGCCGGCGTACCCCAGATCGATCGCTTCCCGGAAGCGGCGCTCATCACCGATTCCGCCGGCGCAGACCACCGGCACGCTTAGGTCCTGCAACTCCTCCATCAGCTCGGAAGGGCTGCGACGACCGGCATGTCCGCCGGCCCGGCGATTCACCGCGATCAGGCCGTCCACCCCGGACTCCAGCGCCTTCTGGGCCCACTTCCGTTCGGTGACGTCGTGATACACAAACCCACCGGCGCCATGAACCTGCTTCACCACCCAGTCCGGTTTCCCCAGGGCGGTGATAAAGAAACGAACCCCTTCTTCAAGGGCGATGTCGATCCACTGCTCCATCCGGCCTGTGTAGGCGCCGGATCCCTTTTCCACGATGGCGTTGAAGCCGAGAGGCTTGTCGGTAAGGCTCTTGATCTTCCGCAACCCCTCGCGAAAGTCCAGGCCGTTGACATACACCAGCGTGATCGGCTGGATGACCCCCAGCCCGCCGGCCTCCGAGGCGGCTGCCACCAGTTCCGGGTTGGAGCAGGGGTACATGGCGCCGCAGATCAACGGCACGCGGATTCCTGCGTGTCGGGTCAGGGCGGTTTCCATATTCAGTCTTTCGGCCCGACGAGCCAGCGGGCGGTGACCCGGGCCACGACATCGCCTTCCCGATCGGTAATCTCCGCCCCGACTTCGTATTCTTTCCGTTCCGACGATTCGAGTACTGGGCATTCGCAGACGGCCCGCAGGGTGCCGCGGCCTTTCTTGAGGTATTCGATGGAGAGCCCGGCCAGGATTCCCCGGGCGTCCGCCGGAATGGCGGTGATGACCGCCAGCCCGCTGGAGAGTTCCCCCAGGTTCATGAGGGCTACGGCGTGGATGGAGTTCAAATGGTTACGCAACTTGCGCCGGTCGTCCATCGTAACAACACAGTGACCCGGCTCAAGTTCCTGAACGCGAGGGGAGATCGATCCGGAATACGGCACCATCCGGCCCAGGAGGAAATTGAACAGACGTTTTCCGCCGGGCTTGTCCTTGAGGGACAGCCAGCGAGCGTACACGGCGCTGGGTTGGTGGGCCATCGCTCCCACCATAAGACGATGGAGAGAAACTATCAACTCCCGCTTATAATACTCTCGCTGTCCACCAGCCGAGGAGATCCCATGCCTATCCGTCGCTCCGTGCTTGCCCTGATCCTGTTTTTTGCCGGCATCAACGCTATCGTCGCCCTGGACGGCTATTACCGTTACCCCTCCGTCGGAAACGATACGGTAGTCTTCTCTGCCGAGGGCGACCTGTTCGCGGTCAACCTTGGGCAGGAAATGCCGCTGGCTGCAGTGCGGCTGACGACCCACCCCGGTGACGAGGACCATGCGGCAATCTCCCCCGATGGAACAACGATCGCCTTCACCGCGTCCTACGAAGGGCCGCGGGAGGTTTACACC
>JACXWD010000119.1 GCA_014764515.1 Candidatus Polarisedimenticola svalbardensis
GGTGAACCCGGCCAGTTCCACCAGCACCGGATAGTTGGCGTCGGAATCGTCATACCCTTCGGGAAGATAGACAGCCACGGTGCGGACATGGGGATCGCCCAGCAGGTTCCCCTTGAGCGCTTCCGAGTTGATAGTGAACTCATCCAGGCGCCCCTTGGGACGGTCAAAGTTGTGTTCGGGCACGTCAGGCTCCTCAGGCCGGGCGGATCCGCACCGGCGTTTCGTAATATGCGGCGCCACCGCCGGCGTCGGTCTCCCAGGCCGGAGTGATGGCGTTGGCCGACTGTCCCGACGACAGCCAGCCGCACTTATCCACCAGTACCAGGCCGATTCGCTGGCGGTCGTCGAACTTCAACTGGACACCGAGGGTTCCCATTTCCGATTCCAGAGCGGCGACATCGCCGCCTGTGAACCCGGGCGCCGAGTCAGGATGAACCGTGGCCACAATCGGCCCTTCCGGCTCTTCCCCTTCCCATTGGGCGCACTGGGCCTTGCGGGTGGAGAGAGCCATCAACTGCAGCGGGTAGTCCGGGGGCGGGTTCGGGATCGCCAGGTCCGGATCGTGAAGCAGGTTGACCTTGCCGGAGGCTGTGGGGAACGTCCGGTCTGCGAAAACAACCTGAGGAGCACCCGGGTTCCGGATCGCTCCGGTCACCAGCGCACTCAGGTTATCCGTGTTCAGCATTTTCTCTTTCCAGGCTTTGACCGGCTCTTGGAACTCCCCTTTCAGTCCGACTTTCGGGGCAAGAGCCTGGACGATCTCATAGTCGGTTTTGACTTCCCCGGGAGCTTGCACTACAGGCGTTACTTCGGCGATCCAGTGATGGCCGTAAGCGCCGACCAGGTCATCGTCTTCCAGCATGGTGGTCACCGGCAGGACGATGTCGGCAGAACGGGCGGTGTCGGTCAGGAACGAATCGACGACAACAGTCAGGTCCCGGGTCCGGAGCGCTTCCGCCGTGGCGTGGGAATCAGGCAGCGTCGCCACCGGGTTGCCGCATGTGACCCAGACCATACGGACTTTCGGGTCGGCACTAAGAATCGACCGACCCAGGCTGTGTTCCGGGATCAGTCGAGGGGCGACCGCGTTCCCTTTCTGGAACGAGGTATCGAAGGCGCCCCGGCGCTGGAAGTAGAACGAAGCGCCTCCGCCGGGTATTCCGATGTTGCCGGACACCGTTGCCAGAGCATCCACCGCACGAACGATGGTGGAGCCGTTCCGTCGCCGCTGCATCCCCCACCCAATCTGGATCGCCGCGGGCCCTTCGGCGTACATTTCCGCAAACGCCTCGAGACCGTTCACCGGCACGTCGGCCATGGCGGCCCATTCCGGGAGGGTCCGGGAGCGCACCAGCCGCTCGAATTCCGGGAAGTGATCGCAGTATTCACTCGTTTCCGGATCGATACCGTCGTGATCGAACAGCCGGTGGGCCACACCCAGGGCCAGGGCAAGATCACCACCGGTTCTCGGCTGCAGCACCAGATCGGCCAGGCCGGCCCCCTTGTGACGCACCGGGTCGATGGTGACGATCCGCGCGCCGTTCTCTTTCGCTTCTTTCAGAACCGGCAGCAGGTGGACGTTGCTGACGTGGGGGTTCTTGCCCCACAGCACGATAGTCCGGCTGTTCAACAGGTCGGACAGGTCGTTGCTGTCGGAGAGGCCGAAATCGGTAATCTGAGCGGTCTCCCCGGCGCCGCTGCAGATGTCCCCCCCTTTGACCGCCGTCGGACCAAAACGCTCGAAGAAGGTGTCGGTGACATGCTTCATGATTCCCAGGGAGCCGCCCGAGCGGTAATGCAGGATCGCGGTCGGACCGGACTCGTCCCGGATCGTCTTCATGGTGGTGGCGATTCGATCCAGGACTTCGTCCCAGGAAGCTTTACGGAAACTGTCGCCTTCACGAACCAGCGGCGTGGTCAACCTGTCGGGGTGGTACTGCCGCTTCAGGAACCGGTTGGTGCGGTAACACAGGAACCCCCGGGTCACCGGGTGCTCCGGATCTCCCCTCAACTCTACAACCCGGCCGTCCTCCACCCGGGCGATCATGCCGCAGGCGTCCGGGCAGTCCCGGTTGCAGGCGGTTTTGATTTCCTTCGTGCTCATGCCGTCCTCTCCCCCACGGGGAAAGGGTACCTTACCAGGCAATAATCAAGAAGATCGGACATCGTGTCGATATTTATCAATTTTTTCGACATATATTCTTGACATGTCGAAGCCGTCGACATATCCTCAAAACATGTCGACAGAATCTGTTTTTATAAACATGAGGCGTTGCCATGTGGAACCCCGAGAAACCGTACAGCAATCTGCCGCACCTACCGCCCGTCGGTGAGATTGAAACGAAGGCGGTCCTGCGGCGGTGCATCGGCGCTCGCGCCGCCCTGGCGGAACTGAAACAGGCTGCCGCGCTCATCCCGAACCAGAGCATGCTCATCAATACGCTCCCCCTGCTGGAAGCCCAGGCCAGTTCCGAGATCGAAAATATTGTCACCACCGCCGACCGCCTCTTTCGACATCTGGGCGCCGAGGAACGACTGGACCCGGCGACCAAGGAAGCGCTGCGCTACCGTCACGCGCTGATGGAGAACTTCAACGACCTGACCCGCCCGATCGGCACACGGACGGCCGAGGCGGTCTGCAGCCGGATACGAAATGTAGAAATGCAGGTCCGCCGCGTTCCCGGGACGACACTGGCGAACGAAACGACAGGCGATGTCATTTACACGCCTCCGGAGGGTGAAGACCTCCTGCGGGATCTGCTGGCAAACTGGGAGCGTTTCCTTCATGAGCAGCCGGATCTGGACCCTCTTGTGCGCATGGCGGTAGGGCACTATCAGTTCGAGGCGATCCATCCATTTACCGATGGTAACGGCCGGACCGGACGGATCCTGAACAGCCTGTACCTGGTTCAAACCGAACTTTTGACTCTTCCGATCCTGTACCTCAGTCGTTACATCATCGGTCACAAGAGTAAGTATTATGGTTTGCTGCTGGCAGTAACCCAGGAACAGGCCTGGGAGCCCTGGCTGCTGTACATGCTGGAGGCGGTGGAGGAAACCGCCCGGTGGACCACCGGAAAGATCGAAGCGATCCGGAGGCTGGCCGAACACACGCGGGCCTATGTACGCGACAAGCGGCCCAAAATCTATAGTCAAGAACTGATCGACGTAATCTTCGAGCAACCTTATTGCCGCATCGGTAATCTGGAAACGGCCGGCATCGCCAAACGCCAGACCGCATCAGCCTATCTGAAGGAGATGGTCATACTAGGCGTTCTCGAGGAACACAAGGCAGGAAGGGAGAAGCTGTTCCTTCATCCGAAACTGATGACACTATTGACGGACGACA
>JACXWD010000120.1 GCA_014764515.1 Candidatus Polarisedimenticola svalbardensis
TGGAACAACGATCGCCTTCACCGCGTCCTACGAAGGGCCGCGGGAGGTTTACACCGTGCCGCTGCCGGGAGGGCCGCCGGTCCGCCGCACCTGGCACGGCGGCAACAGCGAGGTGGTGGGCTGGAAAGCCGACGGCGTCCTGGCATACGCCACCCAGAAGTACGCCACGTTGCCGGGCTGGCATCTGGTGACCCTGGACCTTGCCTCGGGAGCGGAATCCAGAGTGCCGCTGTTCGACGCAGCCGACGGATCGTGGAACGACAACGGCGACACCGTGTTTTTCACCCGCTTCCGTTTTCAAGGGAGCCATACCAAACGCTACAAGGGCGGCACGGCCCAGAGCATCTGGAAATTCACAGAGGGACAGGATGAAGCGGAACCGCTGACCGCCGCTTACGCCGGCACCGACCATCGCCCGATGTGGTGGAGCGGCCGGGTCTGGTTCCGCAGCGACCGGGACGGGACCATGAACCTGTGGTCGATGTCGGAGGACGGCGACGATCTGAAACAGCACACCGAACACGAAGGCCTTGACGTCAAGGACCCCAGTCTGGGGTCGGGCCGCATCGTGTATCAGGTTGGCGCCGACCTGTGGCTTTACGACATCGCCGCCGACAACACCCGCATGCTGGATATCGATCTGCCGTCGGATTTCGACCAGATGCGGGAGCGCTGGATCACCGAACCGATGGACTGGATGACCTCGTCCCGGCTCTCTGCAGACGGGGAGAAGCTGGTGCTCACCGCCCGGGGCCAGGTGTTCGTCGCCCCGGTGGAAGGGGGAAGGCTGGTGGAGGTGACCCGACGGAACGGGGTGCGGTACCGCCAGGGCAGGATGCTGCCGGACGGCAAGACGATCCTGACCCTGTCCGACGAGTCCGGCGAGGTGGAATGGTGGACGTTCCCTGCCGACGGCACCGGAGACGGCAAGCAACTCACCGCCGATGCCTGCACACTGCGCAATGACGGGGTGGTCTCGCCGGACGGGAAAACGGTGGCGACATGGAACCACAACCAGGAGCTGTGGCTCTACTCCCTTGAAAACGGTGAAGGCCGCAAGATCGATTTTTCACCCCAGTGGGGGTTCATCACGCCACGCTGGAGCCCGGACAGCCGTTGGTTGACCTACAGTATGGGAGCAGGGAACGGCCTGAACCGGTTGTGGCTGTACGACACGAAGAACGATGAAAAAATCGCCCTGACTACCGATCGTTACGACAGCTATAACGCGGCGTTCAGCCCTGACGGCAAGTCGGTATACCTGCTGTCCGACCGGCACATGAAATCGATCGTAGGCGCTCCCTGGGGATCGCGACAGCCGGAGCCGTTTTTCGACAACCAGACCGGCATCTATCGCATCCCGTTGCAGGCGGTTGATCGCTCTCCGTTCCAGGCCGACGACGAACTGTACGAGCCGAAGAAGGAAGAAGAGAACGGGGAAGAGAAGAAAGAAGGAAATGGGAAAAAGAAGAGCAAGGTCGATGACGAGGGCGTCAAGGTAACCGTGCAGAAGGACGGCCTGCCGGCCAGGATCCAGCCGCTGCCGGTGCCCCCGGGAAACTACGGCTCCCTGACTGTAAGCGATGAGCGTCTGTTCTGGATGCAGTACGAGGCCGGCGGGAACAGCGGCGATCTCATGGCGCTGACGATCGGCAACGACGATCCGAAACCGGTGCAGATTGCAGATGGTCTGAGGAGCTATCAGTTGTCCGCCGACGGCAAGAAGCTGATGCTTCGGAAGGAAAACGGCTTCCACGTCATCGACGCATCCGCCGGCAAGGGCGCCGATCTTTCCGAGAGCGGCGTCGACCTGTCCCGCTGGGGGTTCCCGGTGAACCCTCAGGAAGAGTGGCTGCAGATGTTCCTGGAGTCCTGGCGTCTTGAGCGGGACCATTTCTACGATCCGAACATGCACGGCGTGGACTGGCTGGCCATGCTGCACAAGTACCTCCCGATGATCGACCGGGTCCGGAGCCGCGGTGACCTGACCGACCTGCAGGGCCAGCTGGCAGGGGAGCTGTCGGCACTGCACACCTTCGTTCGCTCCCGGGACAACCGCAGCGGCGACGACAACATCCGGCCGGCATCCCTGGGCGCCGAACTGTTAAGGGACGAGGCTGCCGGCGGTTACCGGGTCGGTCACATCTACCGTACCGATCCCGACCTCCCTGATGAGCTGTCACCGCTGTTGCAGCCGGGAGTCAACGTGAAGGAAGGCGACCTGATCACCCGGGTCAATGGCACAGATGTCCTGTCGGTTCCCGACATCGCCACCCTCCTCAGGAACCAGGCCGGCCGCCAGGTCCGCCTGAGCCTGAAAGATCGGGAAACCATGGTGACGCCGGTGTCCGGAGGGCGTGACTCCGAAATGCGGTACGACGAATGGGAGTACACCCGCAGACAGGCTGTGGACAAGAAAGGCGACGGGAGGCTGGGCTACGTCCACCTTCGGGCCATGGGCGGCGACAACATGACCGAATGGTACCGGGAGTTCTACCCGGTGATCGACCGCCAGGGTCTGATCGTAGACGCCAGGCACAACCGGGGCGGGAACATCGACTCCTGGATCCTGAGCCGGCTGATGCGGAAGGTCTGGGTCTACTGGCAGCCCCGGGTCGGCGGCGGCACCAGCTGGCGCAACATGCAGAGTACGTTCAACGGCCACGTGGTATTGCTTGTGGACGCCCACACCGCCTCCGACGGCGAACTGTTTGCCGAAGGGTTCCGGCGCCTCGGCATCGGGAAAACCATCGGCGTCCGGACCTGGGGCGGCGAAGTCTGGCTCAACGCCTCCAACACACTGGTGGACAACGGCATCATGACCGCATCGGAATTCGGTGTGTACGGCCCGGAAGGGGAATGGCTCATCGAAGGCCACGGCTTCGAACCGGACATTACCGTCGACAACCTGCCCCACGCAACCTTCAACGGCCACGACGCCCAACTGGAAGCAGCCATCGAACATCTCAAGAAGCTGATCGAGGTAGATCCACGGCCAGTGCCGGTGGCACCGGCTTATCCGGATAAGTCGTTCAGGCCCGCATCGCAGCAGTAATTACCTGTAACAACGCTAGTGGTGAAGCTGTGCCCTCATAACCTGCCAATGCCCGCCCCAGGGCCGGCAACGTCCGGTGGTTCGGGAACCAGACCGGTTTGGGCCATGCCCTGAACGGCGCGTAGACGACTGACTTCTCCGGGTTGTCGAACAGGAAGCTGTTGTGCACCGAGCCGGTGCCGGATCCGATGGCGTCCGGTGTGTTCCCCGGAGCGGCGCCCCAGTGGGTGTTTCCCAGTCCGAAGTTCATGCCGGTCCAGGCGTTGACGGCGATGCCGCCGTAGCGCAGGT
>JACXWD010000044.1 GCA_014764515.1 Candidatus Polarisedimenticola svalbardensis
CCGTGCGGTACGCTAGGCGCAGACCTTCTCCGCCGTTGGTGCCGCCGCCGGCGGAAAGCCGTTCCAGCGCCTCCCTGATGGAGGCCTTGTTGTTGCCTGAAGTAGGCTCCAGCACCATGCCGGACGCCCCGGCGTAGACCACGATGGAGACGGTGTCGTTGCGACCCAGTTGGTCAACCAGCAGTCCCATCGCCTTTTTCAGAAGCGGCAACTTGTTGGGCTGGTTCATGGAACCGGACACGTCCAGCAGAAATACCAGGTTGCTCCCTTCCAGCTCGCCCCGGCGGATCTCGCGGCCCTTGAGGCCGATTCGGGCCAACCGGTGATTGGCATTCCACGGCGCATCGGCGATCTCAACGTTCACCGAAAACGGATCGGATCCTTTAGGCGCCGGATCGTTGTACGTGAAGTAGTTCAGCAGCTCCTCGATCCGGACTGCATCCGGCGGAGGCATCTGGCCGTTCTGGAGGTACCGCCGCACGTTGGCGTACGACGCCGTATCCACATCGATGGAGAAGGTGGACAGCGGGTTGTCCGCCACACCCTTGAACTCGTTCTCGCGGATCGGAGCGTACGATTCGGTGTTGAAGTCTCCACGGTGGAGGACCATGCTGTCATCAGAACCGGTTACTCCGCCGACGATCGACTTGTACTCCTGCTCGGCCCTTTTCAGTTTGTACTCTTCACGACCCGCCGACGGCGCCTGGACGATCGTTTGACTGTACGTTGTGACCGTATCGCCCTTCCCACCTCGAGAGGAGATCAGGGGGGCGCGCTTCTTCTCGACGACGGATTCCGATTGTTCCTGCTTCTGCCTCTCCTGCTGTAGCCTGGCATCGCCATCGGCCACTCTCGCCTCTTCCTGAAACATCTTTTCCGACTCAACGATGCTACCGAATTCGTTCTCTTGATCCCGGATCTCCTGACGCCTTCTCGGTTCCGGCTCCGCAGGCACCGGCGCAGGCGTGTACTTCTTGACGACGATCGATTCCGGAGGCGTCTGCTCGTCGGCGTCCTTTTCGATGTCCTCCACGACGTCCAGTGTCTTCGGCTGTTCCTTTCTCAGCTCCTCCACCACGGTGACCGGCCTCAGCACGTCGCCTTCCGGCGTCTTCGGCGCGTTCAGGTTCTGATCCGTAAACACACTGGCCGCCCAAACCGCCATCATCACCATGGCCAGGCTGCCCATGGCCAGTTTCAGGCCGGGGCCGGTCCAGAGGCGGGTGAACCAGGACGGTTTCGCCGCTGCCGGTTCGTGGGCCATCACGTCATTGAATGACGGGGTGGAGGTTTCTTCCTCATTCCGGGCTTCCCGGAAAAGGTCTCTTATTTGCTTGTCGTCATGGTCATGCGTTCCCATGATGTATCTCCTGATTCCATGAGCAGCTTCTTCAGCTGCGCCTTCCCCCGTTTGTAATGGGTTCGGGCAGTTCCGAGGTTGATGTCCAGTACGCCGGCTGCCTGTTCGATGGTCATGTCCTGGTAGAAAACCAGGTGCAGCAGATCCCGCTGGCGTTCCGACAACTGCTGCAGCAGATTGCGGAGACGCTGGTGGACCTCGGCCTTCTCGTGGACCGTCTCGGGACTCGGATTGGCGGTGGGAGCGGGTGTTCTGGTAAACCAGTTTTTCAGGGCGATCTCGCGGACCGTCCGGCGGCGGCGGAACTCCATGGCGGTCCGCCGTATGACGCCGAACAGCCAGGTCCTGAATTCGGAACGGCCGTCAAACCGGGCCTTGCCGTCCAGGACCTTGAGATAGGAGGCCTGCAGAACCTCCATCGCCTCGTCACGGTCCCAGCGGCAACAGGCCATGGCCCATCCGAAGCCGGCCTCGTGCTGTTGTTCCAGTTTCGCTCTCATGCCTACCCTCATCTTACAGGCTTGTTTGCGTACCTGTGGATGAGTGCCTCGAGAGCGTGCTGTATAGGACAGGCGGATTAATAGGGGCGAAAAGGGGCCTGACCCCTTTTAATTCACCAGGCCGTCGCGGATTTCCACCGTTCGCTGGGCCCGTTTCGCCATGGCCGGATCGTGGGTGATGATCAGCATGGTGGTGCCCTGTCGCCAGAGATCCTCGAACAGGCTGAGGATGTCGGTGCCTGAAGAGGTGTCCAGGTTGCCGGTCGGCTCGTCGGCCAGGATGATATCCGGATCCATGGCCAGGGCCCGGGCGATGGCCACCCTCTGCATCTGGCCCCCGGACAGTTCGGTCGGCTTGTGGTGCATGCGGTCGGCCAGATTGACCTTTTCCATCAGTTCGGTGACCCGTGCTCTCCTGCGCTTTCTGGAAACTCCACCGAACAACAACGGCATCTCCACATTCTCGAATGCGCTGATCTGGGGCAACAGGTTGAAATTCTGAAACACGAACCCGATCCGCCGGTTGCGGATGTCGGCCAGCTGATCCCTGCCCAGACCTGAGACCTGCTCACCACGGAGGCGATAATCGCCCCCAGTAGGCGTATCCAGACAACCGATGAGGTTCATGAGGGTGGACTTCCCGGAACCGGACGGTCCGACGATGGCAACGAACTCACCCTGCTTCACCGCAAGGTCGATACCTCGCAGCGCTTCAACCTTGATCTTGCCTGTGTCGTAGATCTTGGTGATGTCGTTCATGTGGATGACGGCGCCGTTGGCACCGGCGGTTCCGTTGCCGTTCTGTTTGAACATCCGTTTCAGGTTCATCACTCGTACCTCAGGGTTTCGGCCGGATCGATGGCGGCGGCGCGCCGTGCGGGGAAGTAGCCGGACAGAAGGCCGATGATCCCCAGAACCGCCGCGGAACCGATTCCGATCCAGATGGACAGGGTCGGCTTGCCCATCAATTCCAGAACATCGTTGCCTTTGGTGGGGATCATATCCAGCAGGGCGATAAGGCCTACCGCCATGAGGACGCCCAGTAACCCACCCACCAGTGTGTATGCCAGACCCTCCAGCACGATCGGGCCGGTGATCCAGGACGGCCGGGCGCCCAGCGCCATCTTGACGCCGATCTCACGGGTGCGCTCCTTCACCACCGCATACATGATATTCGCCACTCCGACACCACCTACCAGCAGCGTCAGGGCGCCGATGACTCCCAGAAACAACTGGATGCCCAGCATCATGTTGGTCGTAGTCTGGGTCCCTTCCACCGTATCCCATGTGGAAAACACAGCCGGGTCTTCCGGGTCGAACATGTACTTCGAGCCCAGGACACGGTGCACCTGGGAGACCAGTTCATCTATCCGGGCCGGATCCGCCGCCTTCACCACCACATGCGAGAGGCGGTCTCGACCGAACTGGGCCTTGTAGGTCGTAATCGGGATGACGGCGTGGTCCGATTCCATCCCGCCGTAATTTCCCATCATCACCTTGTAGATGATGACGCCGACCACGGTGTACGGCGTCTTGTTCAGCATGACCTGTCGTCCCACAGGATCTTCCTCACCGAACAGATCGACGGCCAGTTCGTTCCCGAGGAAGATGGTGCGGCGGCGCAGACGCTGATCGGTTTCATTCAGGAAACGGCCGCCGATCTGCGGGATATGGTTCCTGATCTCACCGTAATCATGGGTCGCCCCGATTACCCGTGCGGTGCGGGTGCCGTAGTCGGTTTCAAGGACGACACCTCCATTGTGCATTTCGCCCGAGATGCCGGCATGGCCTTCCACCCGTTTTTTCAGGAGCTCGATATCTTCGATCCTCGGCCGCACCGGCCTGCCTGACGGCAGCCCTTCGAAAATCAGGCTGGTCTCGCCGGGCCACATAATCGCCAGGTTGCTACCCATACCCTGGGAGCCACGGTACAGGCTGATCTTCATCCCCTCTCCGAAGGCGAGCATCAACAACAGGGCCAGGGTGCCCCAGGCGATGGCGGCGATGGTCAGCACCGCCCGCTTGCCCTGGGCCGATGAAGACCGGGCGAACAGCTGGAGGATCCTGATCAGTCCTGTCATCGATCCTGCCTCCTCAGCTCTTCATGGCGACCACAGGGTCCAGCCTTGCGGCGGCCCGGGCCGGGAACCAGCCTGCCAGCATGCCGATGGCGCCCAGCAGCCCGATGGTCACGGCGGCAACGCCGGAAGTCAGCTTCGGATCACCGACGAAATCGGTCAGCCCCGCCGCCGGGACCAGGGCGCAGATGCCGGCAGTGATCCCGATGCCGAGCAGGCCGCCCGCCGCGGTGATGATCAGGGTTTCCAGCATGATGCCGCCCAGCACCGAGCGACCCCGGGCTCCGATCGCCATCTTGATCCCGATCTCCCGGGTTCGCTCCTCCACCACCACGTTCATGATGTTGGAGACACCGATCCCACCGACAACAAGGGTCAGGGATCCGACAGTTCCCAGGAACAGGTTGAAAATCAACATGAAGTTGTTCATGAACTGCATCATGCCGGTGGTGTCCCAAACCTGCAGCGCTTCTTCGTCCCCCGGGTCGAAGCGGTGCTTCGCCGCAAGGATGGAGGCAACTTCCGCCGTCGCCGCCTCGGTCTGGTCTACCGACCTGGCGGTGTAAATGAACTGATCGACATATTCCTGTCCGGTGAGGGCCCGGAAGGTGGTCTCCGGGATGTACGCCCTCCGCCTGTCGGGGCCGGAGTAGTTGGATTCCTGGATCTTCTTCTTCATGACGCCGACCACCAGGAACGGCGATCCGTTCAGTTTCACGGTCCGGCCTACCGGCTCCTCCTCGCCGAATACGTTCTCCGCCAGTTCGTTCCCAAGGAACAGGACCCGGCGACGGTTCATAACGTCCAGCGGATTCAGGAACCTGCCTCCCTCACGGGCTATCAGGTTGCGCATCTCGCCGAACGGCACGTCCACACCGGATACGCCTGCCGCCCGGACCTGGCTGCCGTTCTGCAGTCTGAGGGTCTCGCTGAATTCCGCCGAGATCGCATCGATGAGGGTTGACCGCTTTTTAAGCAGGTCCACATCCCGTTCGGTAAGGAGGATTCTGCGACCCTTCCCCAGGCCCTCGAACGGGATAGACGTCAGTGACGGCCAGGTGATGACGATGCCGTTCCCCAGCCCGGCGGTATTCTTGACCAGCTGCGTATGGAGGCCGTTGCCGAACGCCAGCAGCAGGCTGACCGCTGCGGTTCCCCAGACAAGGCCGAACAGGGTCAGTGTCGTTCGAAGCTTCTGGCTCGAAAGATCCCGGAACGCCTGGCGCAGGAATGACGGCAAGATCGGCACGACGGCACCCTCCGCCTTAACCGACGACATCCCTGGGCGGCAGTTCGACGATCTTGTCACCCTCCTCAACACCGGACACGATCTCGATGTTCAGACCGTCTGAAAGTCCGGTTTCCACATCGACCCGGCCCGGTTCTCCATCCGGCTCCGCCGGCGGCAGCCGTACCCAGGTCACCTGCCCGTCTTCCTCTCCTTCGAAGTTCATCAACCGCTCCGGCAGGAGGAGGATGTCGGTCCGTTCCTGGATGATCAGGTCGGCGTTGGCCGAATAACCTGCCCTCAGGAACACGGCGCTCTGGGCCGCCAGTTCGATCTCAACCTCGAACAGCTTGGCGTTGTCCTGCTCGATCGCCTGGGGTGCGATTCGTGTCAGGCGACCCGTAATCTCTGCATCCGGGAGAGCGCCGATCTTCAGCCTGGCTTCGAGACCGATTTGCAGTTTCCCGACATCGATTTCATCTACAGTCCCACGGAAAATCAAGTCCCGCATATCGGCGATGGTGATCAGGTCGGTCCCTTCCTGGAAAGTCGTCAGGGGAACCACCGGATCGCCGGGGTTCACCAGGCGCTGGAGCACGATCCCTTCCGCCGGCGAACGGATTACCGACTCCATGCTTTGTCCACGGCCGCTGAGACGGCCCTCCCGGATCAGCTCCAGGCTGTCCCGGGAACGCTCCATCTCGATACCGGTCCGCTCGAACGCTTCCCGCCGGGCGTCCACCACATCCCTGGAAATAATTCCCTGGTCCGAAAGGGCGCGGGTCCTCTGCCAATCCCCTTCCGCCCGCTTGAACGCCGACTCGGCGGTCTGGAGCTTGCGCTCGGCCTCTACCAGCTCCATAGGTGTCGGGTCCGGAATGATTTCCAGTAACGGATCGCCGGCATGCACCGTATCGCCGATATCCACCGCGGCGATCTTGACGATCCCCGAGATCTTCGATTTGACATGGAAGCTGAGCCGCGGTTCGATCTGGCCTACCGCCACAGCCTTTTCGGTGATCTCACCCCGGGTAACCTCGATGAGATCCCAGGGGCTTTCATCCGGCTCCCGGCCCTGGAGCCAGGCGTAGCCCCCTACGACCGCCCCGGAAAGAATCGCCAGGATGATGAAGATTTTGATGATCCGGCCCATAACGCACCTCCAGCCAGTCCCAGCCCGTACAACGGTAAAACGGCTGAAGCTCTGGAATGGTTGCGCCGGACCGGAAGAAATCCGGGAGCAGGTGTTTCTACTTGATGCTGAACCGGGCTCCACTGCCGCCCTCTGGGAACGGCATCTCCATCAGGTTGGTAGGGGCGTGCCAGGTCGCCTCCAGCCGCGCACGATACGGTTCGAGTACTGCAGCATCTGCTTCCGGCAGCCCATCCTTCCAGATCACCGAACGGAGGTCGTTCTCGAATCGGCCGAACTCCTGCTGCAACAGCTCCAACCGTTCCGGATCATCCTCCGGCACACCGTCGATCTGGTTCTGGAAGAGAGCACCGATCACCCGCCGGTAACGGCGCTGCTGCTGCCTCGGGGAAAATGGTGAATCACTGTCCGCAAACAGGTCCCGGGCCTCACCGTCGACATTCAGTTTCGGCCCTGCCGTGATGTTGTGGCCAAGCCAGGAGTGGTACGTCAAACCATAGACCCAGGCATATTCGCCCATGGACATCTGCTCCTGCAGGAGCTGCTCGTTCCGTGCGGCCAGATACTGTCCTGCCGGGTTCATTAGCCCGCCCAGCTCGGAAAGTACGGTCCAGACCTTCCGCGGCCCGCTCAGCTCTTCGTCCACGGTCAGATCAAAACCGGCAAAAACGTCTTCCATACGGAACCTGTCGTCTTCCATCGATTCCCGGATCCTGAGGAACCGCTCCAGCTGGTCCGCGGTTATCGAGACGTACGGGTCGGGCTGGTAGGCATCGTAGTCTCCAAACTCCCGCGTCAGCTGCTCGAAGCTGTTCTCCGCCTCGGCCACCCCCTGGAACATCCCCTTGAACTGCTGACAGACGAAGGTCAGAAGGATCACCACCAGCAACAGCATTACGGCACAGCCGGTCAGGCAGCCCTTGATCCAGCCCGGCATTCCCTTTTTCTCTTCCATTGTTTTACCTCACCGGTCAGTGCTACTGAGGACCGGCCTCCAGCGGGTTGGCCAGTTCGCTCCAGCTTGCCTCCAGCCGTTCCCGGTACGGCTCCAGGGAACGGGCGATCCTGTCCGGCAGACCGTCCCTCCAGGGCAACCTGAACGGGTCGGCCTCCAGCAGTGCGATCTCTTCCGCCAGCCGCCCGGCCCAGTCCCCCGGGCCGTCCTCCGCCTCAAGGGCGGCCAACTGGTTCCGCAGGATCGGCAGCACCCGGTTCCGGGCAGAACTCAGAACATGTTCCCTGCGATCTTCCCGCACTTCGAAATCACTGGTCGGCGTTCCGGGACCGCCACCACCGCTCGATCCTCCCGTCAGGGTGAATCCGGGGCCGGCTGATACCGGCTTCGCCAGAAATTTGTAATAGCTCAGGATGTAGAGGTACCCATATTCGCCCAATCCGATGTCGGCCTCGAGGCATGCTTTATTGCGAGCTTCGTAGAATCCGAAACTTCTCGGGAGCAGCCGGACACCTGCACCGAATTTCCCACCCTCGTCACCGTCCAGGGTGGCCAGGGAAGACACCAGTTCGTCCCGGGTCGGGGCCATGATCTCCCGGGCGGCGAGAAACGCCTCGATCCGGCTTGCGGGGATCGCCCCTCCCGGATCCGGTGTAAATTCCGACGCATCACCGAACCGCTGGCTAACTGCACGGGACGAATCCTCAAGCTCCTCTATCTCTGCGGCCGCTTTCTTGAAAAAGACCACGCCGCCCCAGACGATAGCCGCCAGCACCAGGACCACCAGAAACGCGGCGACGCTACAGCCGATCAACCATTTCTTTCCTGATTCGGTCACAACGGCCTCCATCTACGGCATCCCATCGCCCTGCTGCATACTACACCTGCCGACGGTGTCTATTTATGACCTCACCTGTTATATTTTTTCCGATGATACCGGAGAACTCATGAACCGGATACTGGACGCCGTGGCAGTCACTACCGTAGGGACCCTGAGCCGGCTGCCCAGATCGTTTGTCTTGCGGCTCGGCCGCTGGTTCGGAGCGGTGGCCCACCGGCTGGGCGGCCGCAAGAACCCCAGGATCCGCACCAACCTGGAACGGGCCGGCGTGGACAACCCGGCGGTTGCCACCGGCACAGCCTGGCGGCACATGGGCCAGACGATGTTCGAGATGTTCTGGATGCTGGACCGTTCCCCGGACGAGGCCCTTGAGGGTGTGCAGATTCACGGCATGGACCAGGTCCGGAAAGCCGCCGCCAAAGGTAAAGGTATTCTCCTGGTCACCGCCCACGCCGCCAACTGGGATCTGATGTCCATGGCCCTCTCCAGGGAGGGCATTGCTCCGGTGGCGGTGATTGCACGGAACCTGCGGACGCCGGGCCTTGAAAAAAAGCAGATCCGGTGCCGCGAGCGGGCCGGGATCCGGACCCTGGTCCGGGGCGAGGCCGGCGCCGGGATCACCGCCTATCGCTGGCTTACCAAAGGTGGAGTGCTGGGTGTGATGATGGACCGCCTTTCCGCCGGGCGCAGGATCAGCGTGCCGTTCCTGGGGAATGCCACCCGTATGCCCCTGGGACCGCCGGAACTGGCATGCCGCTCCGGTGCGGCCGTGGTCCTCGGACTCTCGGAACGCCTGGAGGGCGGCGGCACGGTGGTCCGGTACCAGGAACTGGAGACCACCGGGATCTCCTCAGCGGTGGAAATGGCGAAGATGATCGCATCCGCCCTGAACCGGGAACTGCAGACCCGGCCGGAGCAGTGGTTCTGGATCTACCGGCGGCAGACCGCGTGGAACGGGGAGTACACCCTCACGGACAAGTAAGCCCTGTTTCTGGCATACTATCGGGTATGAGTTCCGTGCCCGGCCCAATCCGAAACACCGCCGAAGAACTGGCCCAACTGCACAGTTCAGAGGCCCGCCTGCGGGCCACCGAAACGGCGATTCGCAAGATCCTGGCCAGCGACTCGTCCATACCGGGACCGCTGTTCATGGCGCATATGACCCGGGAACTGGCCGCCGCCGCCGGGGCCAGTTTCGCTCTCATCGGGGAACTGACCGGCCCGAAATGCAGTTCGATCCAGACTCTGTCGTTTTTCGGTGACGGCAGACACCATGACAATTTCGAATACGATCTGCTTCATACGCCCTGCGAAGAAGTGATCGGGCAGTCTGCATGTTGTTACCCGGCCAACGCCGCTAACCTGTTCCCTCGGGACAGGGCGCTTCGCGATCTGGGAATCGAAGGGTATATCGGCATCCCGCTGTTCGACTCCCACAATGCGCCCGTGGGGATTCTGGTCGCCTTGTACCGCCAGCCGGTAGTTGAGGCCCAACACACCATGTCGATCCTGCAGCTGTTCGCCACCCGGATTGCCGGGGAGATCGAGCGTGGCCGGAGCGAGGAACGACTCAAGAAACAGGCCCGACTCGAGCGTTTGATAACCGACCTGTCCTCGGAGTTCATCCGGCTGCCGGCCGCCGAACTGGATGACGCCATCAACCGGGCCCTGGGACGGATCGGCGAGTTCGCCGATGCCGATCGCAGTTACATATTCCGTTTCCATGAGAACGCGCCGCGTACCGCCGACAACACCCACGAGTGGTGCCGGCAAGGGATCAAACCGTTCATTCACGCGCTGCAAAACATCTCCTTTGCAGGCGATTACGAATGGTTCGGAGAACGGATCGTGAAAAGGGAGAGCATAGTCATCCCTTCGGTCGCCGCCCTGCCCGCCGCGGCCAGGAAATTCCGGGAGTTGCTGCAGGGCCAGGACATCCTCTCTCTGGTCTGTGTTCCCCTGGTCGCCGAGGACCGGCTGCTGGGGTTTCTCGGGGTTGATTTCGTGCAGTATTCCTCCGATTGGCCGGCGGAGCACACACCGCTGCTGCGGATTATCGGCGAGATCATCACCAACGCCCAGGAACGGACCCGCCGGGAGGTTCAGCTCCGGGAGAGCAATCTCCGCATGAAGCTGGCCCTGGAGGGGGCGGAAATGGGGATGTACGACTGGAACATCCTCACCGGAGAGCTGACCCACGACGAGCGCTGGGCGTCGATGCTGGAATACAGCCTGAACGATATAGCCAGGGACATCAGCGCCTGGGAAAACATGGTCCACCCCGACGACCTGCCCCAGGTGAAGAAGCTGCTTGCGGCCCACCTCGATGACCAGTCTTCGATCTATGAAAGCGAACACCGTATTAAAGCGCGGTCCGGCAACTGGATCTGGGTGATGGACAAGGGCAAGGTTGTGGAAAGGAAGCCGAACGGCCAGCCGGTCCGCATGACCGGAACCCACATGGACATCACCAAACGGAAGAAAGCGGAAGAGGCAACCCGCAATCTGGAAGTTCAGTTCCGCCATGCCCAGAAGCTGGAAAGCCTGGGGGTGCTGGCCGGCGGAATCGCACACGACTTCAACAACCTGCTCATGGTCATCCTCGGAAACGCAGACCTGGCCCTGGGACAGCTGTCACCCATCGCCCCGGCACGGGACTGCATCAAGGAGATCGAAGCCGCCTCCCGGAGAGCAGCCGATCTTTGCAACCAGATGCTGGCGTATTCCGGGAAAAGCCAGGTACTGACCACCGATCTCGACCTTACCGCCCTGGTCCGGGAGATGTCCCACATGCTGGAGGTGAGCATATCCAAGAAGGCGAAACTGGACTACCGGTTTGCCGACGACATCCCTCCCGTGGAAGGTGACTCCTCTCAAATCGGACAGGTGGTGATGAACCTGATCACCAATGCATCGGAAGCTTTGGACGACGGGGTCGGCACCATCACGGTGAGCACCGGCACCATGAACTGCAACGGGGCGTTTCTGAGGGAGAACTACACCGACGAGTCGGTTCCGGAAGGCGAGTATGTCTATCTCGAGGTAACGGACACCGGTCATGGCATGGACCAGAGCGTTTTATCCCGGCTGTTCGACCCGTTTTTCACGACGAAGTTTACCGGCCGTGGGCTCGGTCTTTCTGCAGTGCTCGGGATTGTTCGCAGTCATCGCGGCGCGTTGAAAATTCGATCCGCCGAAGGACAGGGTTCCACATTCCTGGTGCTGTTCCCCGCATGCAGAATCGAATCCGGCCTGCAGACCCCGGCGACTGATCCGATTGTGACCGGCTCGCCTGACGTCGGGACCGTTCTGGTTGTGGACGACGAGGAGCCGGTCCGGGACGTGGCGGGCAGGATGCTCCGGGCCCTGGGCTTCGACGTTATCCTGGCGGCCAACGGCCGGGAAGGCCTGGAACTGTTCGACACTCACCGTGAACGGCTGCGATGTGTCCTGCTGGACCGCACCATGCCGGATATGGACGGCGACAAGGTTCTGGAACGCATTCGGGAGATAGACCCGGAAATGCTTGTGATCCAGGTCAGCGGCTACGGCCAGCGTGAGAACAACAGCGATCCGTTCATCCAGAAACCGTTCACCCTGACAGATCTTGAGAACAAGCTTGCCGATCTACTTTAACCGGGAACTCCCGGTTATCCACCGACAGGAGCTGCGAAGATGTTGATGAACTCTCTCCACCGATCTATCGGGGTCGCTTTGGCCGGCTTGCTGCTGGCTTCCGGAAGCTTCGCCGGCGAGAAGAGTAAGGATGACGACACTCCGGAATGGGACGTCTCCAACCCTCCCGGTGAATGGAACTCCATCACCATCGACACTGCAGAGACCACATGGTCCAGCGTCGATGTCAGTCCCGACGGGGAAACGGTCGTATTCGACATGTTGGGGGATATATTTTCCGTTCCGATCAAGGGCGGCAAAGTAAAATCGCTGGCTACCGGGATCGAGTGGAACTTCCAGCCCCGCTTCAGTCCGGACGGCAGCCGAATCGCGTTCATCAGCGACCGGGGAGGCGCCGACAATATCTGGATCATGAACGCCGACGGCTCGGCGCCGCGAGCCGTTTCCGAGGAAGGTGAGCATATCGTCCACAACCCGAACTGGAGCCCGGACGGCGCCTACATTGTCGCCAAAAAGAGTTTCACGTCCACCCGCAGCATCCCGGCCGGTGAGATCTGGATGTTCCATCACGGAGGCGGCGAAGGTGTGCAGCTCATCGAACGGCCGTTCGGCAAGGCGGCCCAGAAAAACATTGCAGAGCCTGCGTTTTCCCCTGACGGCAGATACGTCTATTTCAGCCAGGACGCAACAGCCGGCCGGGTCTGGCAATACAACAAGGACTCCACCGGTCAGATTTTCGTCATCAAGCGCCTTGACCGGGAAACAGGCGAGGTTGAGGTTGTGGTGAGCGGCGCCGGCGGCGCCATACGGCCCACACCTTCTCCGGACGGCAAAACCCTGGCGTTCGTCAAGCGCACATCAGGTTTCACCAGCGCCATCTACACCAAGGATCTGGAATCCGGCAGGGAGTTGCCGGTCTATACCGCACTGGACCGGGACCTGCAGGAAGCCGACGGCAGCATGGGCAATACCCCGGCCATCGCCTGGACTCCGGACAACCGGTCCATCGTTTTTTGGGCCGGCGGCAGGATCCGACGCGTGGATGTGGAGACGAAGGAGGCCGCCGTCATTCCGGTGCAGGTCAAGGTCAAGAAGAAGATAGCGCCGGCTCTGCGGTTTCCGGTGGACATGGCGCCGGAAACATTCGATGTCCGGATGCTGCGCTGGGCCCAGGTTTCTCCGGACGGCACCAAGGTGATATTTCAGGCCCTGGGCCACATTTTCCTCAAGGATCTGGAATCGGGCGACCAGCGCCGCTTCATCGCCGCACCGGACACCAACGAGTTCTATCCGGTGTTTTCCCCTGACGGCAACCGAATCGCCTTCACCACCTGGAATGACGATGATCTGGGAACGGTGGAGATCATGAATACCGATTTCACAGGCAGAACCACCGTTGCCGCCAACGGACATTTTGTGGAGCCCCGGTTCTCATCCGATGGTTCGATGCTGACCTACCGCAAGATCACCGGCGGCTACCTGCTGTCCGGCCTCTGGTCGATGGAGCCCGGCATCTACCTCACGCCCACCGATCCCGATAAAGGCGAGACGAAACGGATCAGCAAGACCGGATTCAACCCGCACTTCGATGCCGACGGCACGCGGGTGTTCTTTTCCACGGTGGAGGACAATACCCAACTGGTGCTCAAGAGCGTCAACCTGGACGGCCTGGAGGAGCGTACCCACGTCAAGGGCGATATGAACCTGGAATACCAGGTCTCGCCGGACGGTCGCTGGCTGGCGTTCATCGAACAGTTCAACGCCTGGGTGGCGCCGATGCCCCGCACCGGCAAGCCTGTAACACTGGGACCGACCACCAAGTCCATCCCCGTGAAAAAGGTTTCCGCACGATCCGGCGAGTTCCTGCACTGGTCTGCCGACAGCAGAGCGCTGCATTGGGCCCACGGCGCGACTCTCTACAGCCGGAAGCTGAATGACGTCTTCGCTTTCATGGAAGGAGCACCGCAGGAGCTGCCCGAGCCTGTGACCGAGGGCCTGGACCTGACGTTCTCCGCCGGGACCGACATCCCTGCCGGGGTCATCGCCCTGACCGGGGGTCGGGTCGTCACCATGCGGGACGCCGGTAAGCGCAGGGAAGTGATCGAGAACGGAACGGTCCTGATCCGGGACAACAGAATCGCCGCCGTCGGTGCGGCTGATTCCATCACCATCCCTGGGGATGCAACCGTCATCGACGCCTCGGGGAAAACTATTGTCCCCGGTCTGGTAGACGCCCACGCCCACGGCGCCATGGCCAACAACGAGATCACGCCGCAGCAGAACTGGATCCAGATGGCGAACCTGGCGTTCGGCGTGACCACGATCCACGATCCGTCCAACGATTCGACGGAGATCTTCGCTGCCGCCGAAATGCAGCGCGCCGGTCTACTGGTCGCCCCGCACATCTACTCCACCGGCACGATCCTGTACGGCGCCCACGCCCCGGGTTACCGCTCGGTGATCGAAAACTACGACGACGCTGAATTCCATGTCCGCCGGCTCAAGGAACTTGGAGCGATATCGGTCAAGAGTTACCAGCAGCCCAGGCGAAACCAGCGCCAGCAGGTCATCGCCGCCGGGCGCAAACTGGGAATCATGGTGGTGCCGGAAGGGGGCGCCAAATTCCAGACCAACATGAGCGAAATCGCCGACGGCCACACCGGCATCGAGCACGCCATCCCCATCGCCCGGGGCTACGACGATGTCCGCCAGTTCTGGTCTGCCAGTGAAACCGGGTATACACCGACGTTCGTGGTGGCCTATGGCGGGATATCAGGCGAGAACTACTGGTACGACCGCACCAATGTATGGGAGAACGAACGACTGATGGCGTTCACACCCCGGTTCATCATCGAACCCCGGTCCATCCGCCGGGAAAAAGCGCCGGACATGCACTACAACCATATCAAGGTGGCGGAGTTCGCCAAGGAACTGCGGGATGACGGCGTCACGGTCCACATCGGCGCCCACGGCCAGCGGGCAGGCCTGGCCGCCCACTGGGAGATCTGGTCCATGGTTCAGGGCGGTTTCACTCCATGGGAGGCGCTGCGCGGCGCCACCATTGACGGCGCCTCATACCTGGGGATGGACGGCGACGTCGGTTCCATCGAGGTAGGCAAACTGGCCGACCTGGCTGTTATCGACGGCAACCCGCTGGAGGACATCCGCGCTTCCGAGAACGTCACCTGGACCATGATCGGCGGCCGTCTGTACGACGCCGCCACCATGAACCAGATCGCTCCGGACAAGATCGAGCGAGCCGGGTTCTTCTTCGAGAAGGAGGGGGGCGACACGGTTCACCCTGTCACCATGGAGTACTTCCAGGAGTTCCGCGAGAAGCACGGCTGGGTGCACTAGCTCAGCAACCGCTCCGACCAGATTAAAAGGGGACAGATCTATTTAATAATTACTCGCGGTTGTTGCGAGAAAATAGATCTGTCCCCTTTTTAGTTCAGGTTATTTCGCCTTGCCCTTGATCAGCAGGTCCACCCGGCGGTTCTGATCCCGGCCGGTCGAGGACGTATTGTCCGCAACCGGATAGGCCTCGCCGTAACCTTCGGCCAGGATACGGGCGCCGTCAATGCCCTGTGAACTGAGGAAATTACGAACCGACATCGCCCGCCGTTCGGACAATTGCTGGTTGTGGTCATCGCTGCCGGTGGAATCGGTGTGCCCCTGGGCGATGATCGCCGTCTTGGGGAACTCCGCAAACACCTCGGCCGCCTTGTTCAGGCCGTCCATTGCGGCGCCACTCAGCTCCGCCGAGTCCACGGCGAACAGGATGTCCGACTCGAAATGAACCAGCAGTTTGTCATCGTCCACACGTTCCACGGTGGTGCCGGGGATCTGGGCCAGCTTCTCTTCCTGCTTGTCCATGTAGATGCCGATACCGGCGCCGATGCCTGCGCCGATGGCGGCGCCGGCCAGAACTTCATCCAGCTCACCCTCTCCCAGGAGGGCGCCTAGAACCGCGCCGGAGGCGGCGCCGATGGCGGCGCCCTTCTTGGTCTTGTCACGGTTCGTCGTCGGGTCCGAATTCACTTCCTTCTTGATGTACTCACAACCGGCGGCCAGAACCATGACCACCGATAACAAGACCACCATACAAATCGTCGCTCTGTTTTTAGCCATCAGATCGCCTCCATACCCCGCGCCGGGGGAACCATATTTTACTACTGAAACCGGGTTGGACAGGAAAGGGGAACATTGCACATTATCTTGCAATACTTAACTGGACCGAGCCCTCGCAGGTAAGTATTAAAAGATAATGTGCAATGTCCCCGTTTTTAGCCCTTGATGATGCGCAGCTTCCCGCGGCGGACCTGCTGACGCACCGTGGCGTCCGGGTCGTCCATCAGCCGGCCGAGCATCTCCCGAACCTCGGGATCGTCCACCATAGGCGCCGCCTCGATGGCGGCCAGGCGCACTACCGGTTCCGGATCCTGAAGCCCAGCCCGCACCGGCTCCGGCGTCAACTTGTCCAGAACCATGAGCGCCTCCAGCGCCGCAACACGGGTATCGGGATCGGTGTCCATGGTTACCTTGTCTGCCAGGTCCATGAAGGCAGGATGCTCCCTGGGGATTTTGCGAACTTCGTGCACTACCGCAGGAGGCTGCCCGTCGAACAGTTCGAGGAACTCTCCCAGGGCTGCGGCGCCGCCGGACCGCAGCAGCCCCAGCAGCCCAAGAACACGGATCGAAGTTTCCGGATCGAAAGCGAATTCCCCGAGTACGGAAACCGCCGCTCCATCATCCCGCCCTGCCAGGTGGGTGGCGAGGGAGGCCCGCACTTCGTTGGCAGGATCCTTGGCCAGTCGTTCCATACAGTCCCGGATCGATACCGCAGGGTACTCCCCGACCACTTCCGCCAGCGCAACCCTCACCGCGAGAGCTGGGTCGCCGGTGCAGGTCGCCAGAATGTCGCCGGCCTTCCGCGTGCCGATACTCCCCAAGGCTACGACCGATGCTGCGCGGAGCTCGATATTGCGGGTCAACAGCCACGCCGCCAGCTGCTCCTGAGCCTCCGGGTCGCCGATCTGCCCAAGGGTTCGGGCTCCAAGCGCCTGGCCGGCCGGGTCCTCCACCGCCTGCAGCTCTTCCACGAATGCGGCGACACGCCCCTGGTTCGCCGCACAAAGCGCCGCCAGTACAGCATCCACTACGGCGGTTTCACCCAGGGTGCCGCACGCCAGGATCGCCAGGTTGTGCTCCGGTGATTCGGACTGCCCGATGGCGTTGACCGCCGCGATCCGAACCTCTCCTACCGGATCCCGCAACGCCCGGAGCAGGGCTCCCATGACACGATCGTCCCGGTAATCGGGGGCCAGGCATTGCAGTGCGGTCCGACGAACCTGTGGAGACGGGTCGGCAGCCACAACCTTAAGGAGGATGCCGGTGTCTTCGCCGATACCGATCGATTGCAGCGAGCGGATCGCAGCCGACCGGCGCTCCGAGTCCCGGCTGTTCAACAACTGCTGGATGTACCTCTCGCGAAGCTTCTGGGAGCGGAAATCATCAACAGGAGCGACGCCGTCCAGAGCCAGGTTCTTTCTGAAACGTGAGCGCACTTCCGGCCGTTCCTTTTCCATGGCAGCACTGATCGCCTGCTCAAGATCCGGATTCGAAAGGCTCTTCAAGGCCCGATCCACTCCGTACTCCAGACCGGTCAACCCGTAACCGACAGCAACCAGAGCCAGGTCTTCCGGTTCCTGCAGGCGCTGCTCGATCTTGTTCAGGCCGGCCAGAACCGGCTCCCCGCCCATCAGCCCCAGGGCCACCGCCAGCCGGCCCAGGACGAAGGAGGAAGGCTCGTCGGTGCACTCCAGGAGGACCGGGAGCATCTCCGTTGCTTTCAGATGGCCGATCCCGTTGGTGGCCGCCGCCCGCACCCGGGGCTCCGGGTTGTTCACCAGCATCCCCAGGATCTCCACGCTCCTCGGATCATCAATCTTGCCCAGGGCGCCTGCCACGGCGGAACGGACATCGGGGTTGTTGTCTTCCGCCAGTTGGGCCAGAACCGGGAGGGCATCGGGATCGCCGGATTTTCCCAGGGCCCATACCAGCGCCAGCCTGCGGTTGATCTCTTCCGGGATGCCGATCCGGTCCAGGATCTTCCCCACTCCCAGGGGAGCCAGGAGATCGGTCAGGGTTTCACGGAAATCCCGGTCCGATGTGGAGAGGCTTTCCACCAGGGCGGCGATCCCGTCCTCGGACGCTTCACGCCCCAGGGCGCAGGCCGCCTCCACCCGCACCCGCTGGTCCGAATCCCCCAACCGTTGGGACAGAGCTACCGTGCAGCCGACGTCCTCCCTCCGTCCCGCCTCCTTCACCGCAAGGTAGCGCACATCGGCGTCCGGATCATCCAGCGCCTGGTGCAGCAGATCCCGTAGCGAGTCACTGGGAGCAGCGCCTACCGAGCCGAGCACCGAACGGCGCGCCTCCACGCCTCCGGACTCGAACAGCTCGATCAAGGCGTCCAGGTGCTCTCCCAGGTGGGAAGGCCGTATATTGCGGATGGCATCGATGGCCGCCACCCGGACCCGGTCGTCCCGGTCGGCCAGGGCCGGCACCAGTCGTTCCACGGCATCTTCGGGACGAAGCCGGCCAACCGCCTCCGCCGCCGCCGCCCGGACCTGCCAATGGTCGTCCTTGAACAGGTGCTCCATCACCTGCATGGCGTAGAGATCGCCGGCCCGGCCGAGTACGACACAGACCAGGGCGCGGATGTCGGGGTCGGCGTCGGCCGTCGCTCGCAATAGCGACTCCACCGCACCGGCCTTGCCCAGCCGCACCAGGCTGTCCGTCGCCGCCTGCACCCGGCCCTCATCCGGATTCTTCAAATCGTTGAGACGCTTTTCAAGGACCCCCAGTCGTTCAAGGGCACGGGCCGCCTCGCCGCGCACCACCCGGGATTCATCTTCCAGCGCCTGTTCCAGTGGCGAAGTATCGTCCGGTTTCAGTTTTTCGATCGCCTCCACCGCCCGCAACCGGGTCCAGTAGTCTCCGGACGACATCATCTGCACCAGCTCCGACATCACCGACCGGTCGCCGATCTCGCCCATGGACTTGGCGGCTTCAGCCCGCACCATCGGCACCGGATCCCGCAGCGCCACCCGGGTCAGTTCCGGGATCGCCCGGCGGTCCTTCAACCGCCCTAGCGCCTCGGTCACGGAGATCCGCACACGGTCGGATCTATCCGAGAGGCGCTCGATCAGGACCGGCGTGGCCGATCGGTCTTCCAGGCGCCCCAGGATCTGGGCCGCCCACAGTCTGGCGTTGGTGCTGGTGCTCTCGGCCAGGGTCAGGATCAGCGGCTCCAGAATCTTTTCTCCGAAACCCAGAAGCTGTTCTGCGATATGGGGGGAGGCCCAGTCATCGGGACGGCTCAGTTCTTCCAACAGGAGAGGAATGGCCTCATCGGCCTGCATCCGGCCCAGGGCCTGGGCCGCCGCCTGCTTGACGGTCTTGACGTCCTCGTGGGAGTCACGCATCCTGGCGACCAGTTCCGGGATTGCCTCAACGACCTGCAGTTGCCCCAGCGCCCGGGCCGCCTCGGCCCGCTCCACCCAGCGTCGGGAATGGACCAGGCGGTCCTGGTAGTGATCAACCAGGCCGATGTTGTTGTAGATCTTGCGCAGGCGGGGGCCGAAACGATCCCCGTCATTCTCGAGAACTTCATGGAGCGCGATTTCCACCGCCTCGCGATCCTGAACATTTCCCAGCTGGAACAACAGCCGGTCCACCTTCTCGAACTTGCTGGCCTGGTGTTTCTCCAGGATCTTGCGAACCTTCTCCACTCGCCGTTCCAGCGTGCGCAACAGATACCATCGCGCCGCGCGCTTGGCGAGCACGTACAGCAGGCCAAGGAGGACCGCGCCCGCCAGAATCTGGGCTGCAAGCATCATGATGGAAGGAGAAAGGGCCATCTACGCTCCATCCTCCGATGCGAACCCCTGCCTGGCGAACTTGTCCCAACTCTTGCGACCCTGCAGGAACTCCTTGAGCCCTTTCAGCTGCCAGTAGATCAGGTACTGGCGGTAACCCAGGTTGGAGAGCAGGCCGGCAAACACCAGCAGCAGGATGGTTTTCACGCCGCGGTAATTCATGAGTGCGGTTTCTTCGGAGCTCTTTTCAAGGCGCATGCGGCGGATGGAGACATACACCGACCCGGCGGAGAGCAGCAGGTTGAACGCCAGTGCGAACGACACGAACGACAGCATGGCCGGCAGACTCAGTATTCCGGCGGCGAAGGACAGCGGCACCACGATGTAGCCGGCGGTTTCAAGCAGGGGCGCCAGCGCCTCGAAGAGGAACTGGTACGGCAGGGCGAACATGCCGATCCGGCCGTACCGGGGCCGCAGCATCATGCCGCGATGAATCGAGAGCACCTCCCACAGTCCCCGGTACCAGCGGTTGCGCTGCTTGCCGAGATGCTCCCAGATTTCCGGCGCTTCGGTCCAGGCCAAGGGGAACGGCAGACATTCGGCCCTCCCCTTCCGACCCTTGTCCAGCAGGTAGCGGTGCAGCCGGACAATGACCTCCATGTCCTCGCAGACCGTTTCCGAGCCGATCCCGCAGTACTCGGTTCCCAGTTTCGATCGCATGTGTTTGGTCAGGAAGCCTCCGGCTTCCACCAGCGCTTCACGCTGGAATACGGCGAATACACCGGACAGGATCAAGAGAGAATTCATCTGCCCCAACGCCGTTCGGCTCTGGGTGAACGAACGCATGTACTCCACGACCTGGAATCGGGCGATCCACTTTTTCGGCAATCCGACACGTACCAGCCTGCCGTCCTTGACGGTGCAGCCGTTGCTCATGGCGACGGCGCCGCCGCAGGCGACCACATCGTTGGGGTTGGCGAAGATCGGCGTAATGGCCAGTTCCACCGCATCGTCCACCAGCAGCGAATCGGCATCCATGGAGGCAACATAGGCGCCCTGGGATGCATTGATTCCGGCGTTGATGGCGTCGGCCTTGCCTCCGTTGGCCTTGTCCAGCAGAACGAGCCGTTCCACTTTTTTCGGCAGATCCACCGTGGAGCGGTAGTATCCGCTGATCGGCATGGTGCCCAGGTGCGGGTTGTAGTCCACCTCGCTGCGTATCATCCCGAACGCCGCTATCGACTTTTCCACCGTCCTGTCCGATGAACCATCGTTGACTACGATGATCTCGAACCGCGGGTAGTCCAGCCGGATCAATGATCGGATATTCTCAACAATGGTTACTTCTTCGCAGTACGCCGGGACTATGAGGGAGACCAGGGGGTAAAAGGTCTTTTCCGGGTCCGGCTTGCGAGTCTTCTTGGCCTGGGTTGTACGGTACAGCTCCCGGGGAACCACTCGGTTGCTGATGAACAGCAGGACGATGTTGACCGCCATGTACGTGAAAAAATACGCCACCACCAGGAAGTCCAGGACTACCAGCACCGCCAGAAGCACATCCTTCACTGGATCGGCCTCGCACCGTACAGAGCTCTGGCGTTGGGCCAGCCGCTGCGGCAGCCGTCGGGATTGAAGCGGGTGTCCCTCGGTTCACGGTCCTGAACCGGTCCCTCCGCAGGAGCCAGCTTCAGGATAATTTCATCCAGGTAGATTTCGATGTCGTACGATCCGCTGCGATAGATAGGACCGATGCAGCACGAACTGAGAACCAGAACGATCTGATATTCCGCCACACCTTCCGCAAGGTGCAGTTCGGAGTAATCCAGTTTGCGTCCGGACACCGCCTCGGACAGCGGACCGCCGATGGTATCGAAGGCGCCCATGGCAGTTGCGTTGAACTGCCGCACGCCTCGGCCCCTGGTTTTTTTCTTGCCCGACTCCAGGCGCCAGGCGAAGATGAACTCTTCCGGCAGGATCATGTTACGACCGGTGCGAGTGTCCCGGACTTCCGCCCTGGCTTCAGCTGTGAACTGCAGCCGCGACAGGTCCACGCCACCCAGGTCGGCAGTAAATTTGTGACGAACGCCGAGGAAGAACGAGCTGGTGGTCAGCTTCCGAAGACCGGCGTACAGCCGCAACCCCTTGGAGCCGTCCACGCCGGCGCCGTCTTCCAGGTGAACCTCGGGGAGGAACTTCTTCGACTTGCGATGCTCGGTGCGGAAAATGAACCAGTGGTCGTTGACGGAGGCATCGCCGCCGGGCTCGATGATCCCCGTTTCGTACAACTCGAAATCTTCATGGAACAGGACCGCTCCCGGCTTCAGATCACCGGCGGTGACCGGACCGGCAGACCCGGCCGCGAGGATCATGGACAACGCCAGGAAGGCGCATGCCCGAGATACCATGCGTTTGGTGTTCGATATTGCCATAACTATTTAAACTATTACGCCTGTTTTTGCCTATATTTCAGCACAACCACATAAAGAAGATAGGTCCCGGGGTTCAGGAATCAAGAAAAGGCAGGTCCGTTGGCTGGATGATAATCTTGTGCTTCTGCATTGCATCCACACCGAGGTGAACCATGGATTCCACCCCCAGCCGGGCACTCATCGCCACCATCGCAGCAGTTCTCCTGTGCGCATCAGCCCTCGCCGTTGAAACGGACAGGAGCCACGTGATCGAGCCGGAGGATTACTTCTCCATAGGATCGATCCCTCAGGTGGCTGTGTCGCCTGCCGGCAGGCAGGTTGTCTGGCTGGAGTCCCGTTGGGACAAGGCAGCCGACGGCCGGAACGGTGATCTCTGGCTTATGGATCTGCAGGTCGGCGAGCCGCGGCGACTGACCTTCGGACCGGCCGGAGAGGGCAACCCTGCCTGGTCACCGGATGGAAAGCAGATCTACTTCACCGCAGGGTACAAGCGGGCCGGTGAAGACAAGCCACCGTACAACGGCAAGCGTCAGGTCTGGCGGATCGGTGTTGACGGTGGTGAACCTCTTGCGATGACCCGTGTCGAAGGAGGGATCGACCGCTACGAGCTCGCCGGCAACGGCAAAGCGCTGTACTACACCGTGAGCGTCGAGAAGACCGAAGATGAATGGAAAGCTCTGCGCGAAAGCCATGGCGGTCTGGATTACGGCCACGGCGTCGGCGAACGGGCACAACTGTTCAGACTGGACCTCAAATCCTGGCGAACGAAGATGCTCCTGGATACCGGTCGGGTAGTCACCGATTTTGCGGTTGCAGGCAACGGCCGTATTGCCATGGTGACCTCACCGGACGAAGAGAAAATCTACAACGAAGGCTGGTCCCGGGTCGACATCCTCGAACCCGGCGCTACAGAGGTCCAGGTGGTGACGCCGGAGGGCTGGCGGGATTCCCACCATTCGCCGTACGGCTGGATCAATGAGGTGGTGTGGTCCGGAAGCGGTGACCGCATCGGGTTCTCGGTTGACTTCGACGGCTACCCGACCCGGATCTTCGCGGTGCACTGGAACCGGGGGAAGTCGGCTCTTAAGGAGCTGCCCCGTCCCGAGGGCGTCTCCGTTGAGGGGGGCAGCCTGGGCTTTCGCGGCGATGAACTCTGTTTTATCGGCGACGACCATGCCCGTTTCCGGGTCTATGCCGAAAGCGGGCGGCTACTGACCCCTGGAGACATCGTTGCCAGTACGTTCGATTTTTCAAAGAACGGCAAGGTACAGGTCGTGGTGGCCGCAACCCTGACTACACCACCGGACCTGTTTCAGGTCGATGGCCAGGGCGACCTGACACGACTGACCCGGGTCAACCCCCAGGTTGACGGCTGGAAGATCCCGCAGATCTCTCTGGTGCAGTGGGAAGGTGACGGCGGCGACACCGTCGAAGGGATTCTTGAGTTGCCCCCGGACTACAAGCCTGACGATGGACCGATCCCGATGGTGGTCGTGATCCACGGCGGTCCGACCTCATCTAGCCCGTACCAGTTCAGGTTCTGGATCTATGGCCGGACCCTGCTGCCGGCAAAAGGTATTGCTGTTCTCAGCCCCAATTATCGCGGTTCCACCGGTTACGGCGACAAGTTCCTCACGGACCTGGTAGGTCGGGAAAACGATGTCGACGTCAAGGACATCCTCACCGGCGTCGATGCCATGGTGCAACGGGGAATCGCCGATCCGGACCGGCTCGGGGTCATGGGCTGGAGCAACGGTGGCTTCCTGACCAACTGCCTGATTACCGTGACGGACCGCTTCAAGGCGGCCAGCAGCGGCGCCGGCGTGATCGACCAGGTGCTGCAGTGGGGTATCGAGGATACGCCCGGCCATGTCATCAACTTCATGAAAGGGAGCTACCCCTGGACCGATCCGGCGGAGTATCGCGCCGGCTCTCCTCTTTTCGCCCTGGGCAAGGTCACAACGCCGACGCTGATCCACGTGGGGGCAAACGACCCCCGGGTGCCGGCGGCACACTCCCGGGCGCTGTACAGGGGTTTGAAGTACTACGTGAAAGTGCCGACGGAGTTGGTGGTCTATCCAGGCGCGGCCCACGGCCTGACCACGTGGAAGCACCGGCTGGCCAAGATGGAATGGGACCTGGCCTGGTTCGACCGCTACCTCCTGGGCAACGAATAACAGGTCAGGGGCGGCGCTCGCCGCGGCGGCCGGGGCGGGCCGGCCTCCCACGCTCGCCCAGAAGGAACCGTTCCACCATCTGTCGTTCCCGGCGGCCCAGCTGGTCCAGCCGCTCCTGCTGCTCCGGCGTCAAAACCTCCATGATCCGGCTGCGGGTCTCTTCCATCTCCTCCCGAACAATCGGCTCCATCTTCCGGCGCATCGCTTCGGCACGGATCCGGCTTTCCTGTCGGATCGCTCCGATCTCCTCTCGCTGGTCATCGGTCAGATCCAGGAGGCGGCCCAGGCGTTCGGCGAACTGCTGTCGCCTTTCCATGCCGGGATCACCTCCCGGCCCCGGAGCCGGCCGGTTGTTGTGATAGACCTGCATGCCCAGGGCTCCCACCAGGATACCGATGAGGAAAACGCCAACGACACTGACCATGGCGGCTGTCTGTTTCATGATCCTTCCTCCGGGACTTCCAGCACCCAGGCCAGAACGTCCTCGGTCGGCGCTTCACCCTGGAGCGCTTCCGCCTGCGGCGTCGCAGTGAATGCCAGCCAGGAGAGCAGCAGCAGGATGATGACGGTGACCGGCAACAGGCGCAGGGCGGCTGCAGCGAGGACCTGGGCCGGTTCCCGCTGCAACCTGGCCCGGACCCGTGTGGCGAAGGCGCCGTCGGGCACGACTCCGGCGTGGCGGGATCGGAGCATCGAGCCGGTGGCATCCAGAGCGGCCCTCAGGTTGCGGCAATCTTCGCAGCCGGCCAGGTGCTCGCTGAGAGCATCCGGCCTCTTGTTGCCGGGATCGTCCATGGCCCGACGGGCGTTACGACAGTTCATCGTTTCATCTCCTGTTCCACAATCCTGCGCATCTTCTTGCGGGCCCTGTGGGCTCGGACCTTGACGTTGGCCCGGGTCCAGTTGAGCCTGCCGGCAATCTCCTCCACCGACCAGCCTTCGCCGTCCAGCATGAGCAGGATGAACCGATCCCGGGGATCGAGGAGGGCCAGCAACCGCTCCACATCCAGGCCGGCGGAAGGATCGGATGGAGGCGCCGGGCTGTCGATTTCGACACCGGTCACCTCCGGGTTTCTCGATCGTAGTTTGCCGTAGCAACAGTTCAGGCAAACCCGAGTCAGCCAGTGTTCGAACGGCGCCTTCCTTTTATAGGTGGAAAGGCGGTTCCAGGCGGTGAGGAACGTCTCCTGGGCTGCGTCTTCAACATCCTCCCGGGAGCGGAAGAACCTGCCTGCCAGGCGAAATACCCGCTGCTGGTGCAAACGGACCAATTCGGCGAAGGCGTCGCCGTCGCCGGCCAGGCTGGCCGCGATCAGCCGCGCTTCCTCACCCTGGGGCAAGCTGGCGTTGTCCATCGAAATGTTCAGGCTCCACGTAATCGTCATACTGAAGATACCCTCACACGGCATTCCCTCAAATAGCCAGATGGAATATTCCCCCCTCCGGTTACAAGTTTCGGGGACAGCAACCGAAACCCGGGTTTCGGGGACACCATATGATCATCCCAGCAGTTCGTCAGCTGATTGAAGCTGCTCGCATTAAGCATCCCCCTCCTCTTCGATTACAGCGCCCTTGTGCAACCGTCTTGAAGCGACGATTTAAAAAAGAGTCCCGCTTGCGCGGGACTGTTTTCAAATCGTCGCTTCATGACGGTTAATAATAAGAGGATGTTGGCCGGGGCTATGAGGCTGAGTTCAGACCGGC
>JACXWD010000012.1:0-41872 GCA_014764515.1 Candidatus Polarisedimenticola svalbardensis
CTCAAGGAAGCTGTGGGTGAAACCCCGGCCGTCACCATCGGTTACGGTAAATTCATCCAGGTTCTGGTGGACTTCCTGATCGTGGCGTTCGCCATCTTCATGGCGGTCCGGGCGATGAACTCCATGAAGAAGAAGGAAGAAGAAGCTCCCGCCGCACCGGCAGCCCCTCCCAAGGAAGAGGTGCTTCTCACCGAAATCCGGGACCTGCTGAAGAAATAGGAAATAAAATGGGGACATTCCGCTTTTTCAAAAAAGCGGAATGTCCCCTATTTTTATCTCCGGTTTTTAGCGCTTGCGGACGAGCAACATGGTGGTCGGGTCCAGGGCCAGCTGCATGTCGGTCACGTCGTCGCTGTCGTGATCCTTGTGCAGGCCGACATGAACGCTGCTGCCGTCGTGGGCCATGGACAGGATGACGTCCAGTTCCCCTTCCAGGTGGGCGACCGGCTCCGGCACTCCGCGCTCGTTGCGCTTCGCTTCCCGGTGGGTGGTGGCTGACATCCAGACTTCGGCCTTGAGTTCCTCGGCGATGCTCCGGATGCGCTGGATGTCCTCGGTGGTCTTGGCGCCGAAATCCCATCCGTCAATGACGATGGCCACCGGCTCGAACTCACCGTGCTCCTTCATGAATTCGACCGACTCCCGCAGCTTGTCCACCGAGAACCTCTCCGGCGGATAGCAGTTGATGCGGCGGTTACGCTCCATCTCGACGCGCACTTTCCAGACATCTTCCAGCTCTCGCTTGTGGGCGATCTCGGCGTAGATGTCGTCGTAGTAATCCCGGACCTTCTCCACCGAATGCTCCAGGGATACGTGCAGGACCTTGCGTCCCCTGAGAAGGTCGTCCATGGCGATCCCCACCAGGAATGCGGTCTTACCGAGACCCGGCCGGGCGACAACTACCCCGATGTTGCCGCGGCCGAGGCCGCCGTGGATCGAGTGCTCCAGGACCCGCATGGGGCTTCTCTCGTTCACTTCCTTCCGATGCATGCTGTTTCCCTCTTCCGGATCAGGCTTTGGCCTTGGAATCTTCGTTGAACTTCTTGATCAGGTCATCCGATGCATCACCGGGCACCGGTGCGTAGCGCGAGAACTCCATCGTGTACTCCGCCTTACCTTGGCTCGCCGAACGGAGATCGGTGGAATAGCCGAACATCTCGGCCAGGGGCACGTCGGAATCGACCCTGACGAACCCTTCCTCCTCGGTAGTGCCGACGATCAGCCCGCGGCGCTGCATCACCGTTTTTACGAATGCGCCCTGGAACTCGTTGGGGCCTTCTACCGAGACCCTCATGATCGGCTCCAGAATCTGGGGCTTGGCCTTGTGGTAGGTCTCGGCGAACGCGCCTCGGGCGGCTGCCTGGAATGCGTTGTCCGACGAGTCCACCGCGTGGGTCTGACCGTCCTGGAGAGCGACCCGCAGGCCCGTTACCGGGAACCCGATCAATTTGCCCTTTTTCATCATGGAGAGGAAACCCTTCTCCACCGACGGGATGTACTCCTGGGGGATCGACCCTCCGCGGATCTCGTTGAGGAACTCGAACTCGCCGGTTTCGAGAGGTTCGATATACCCTTCGATCCGGCCGTACTGACCGGAACCGCCGGTCTGCTTCTTGTGGGTATAGTTGAACTCGGCCCGGCGGCTGATCGCCTCGCGGTAGGCGACCTGGGGCTGGCCGGTCTCCACCACGGCGCCGTATTCCCGCTTCATCCGTTCGACGTAGACCTCGAGGTGCAGCTCACCCATGCCCGAGATCACGGTCTGGCTCGACTCTTCGTCCACCTTGGTCCGGAAGGTCGGGTCTTCCTTGGTGAACCGGGCCAGGGCCTTGGCCACGTTCGCCTCGGTCTTGCGGTCCACGACCTTGATGGAAAGGTGGATCACCGGCTCCGGCACATGCATGGAACTCATGGAGACCCGCAGCCGGTTCTTGGTGAACGTGTCACCGGAAGCGCAGTCCACGCCGAACAGCGCCACAATGTCGCCGGCTCCGGCGCCATCGATATCTTCCATGTCGGCGGCGTGCATCCGCACAAGGCGTCCGACCCGGACCTCTTTCTTTGTGCGGGTGTTGTAGATCGTGTCGCCCTTGTTCAGACTGCCCTGATAGATCCGGACATAAGTCAACTGACCGAAACGGCCCTCTTCCAGCTTGAACGCCAGGGAGATCATCGGCCGGTCGGAATCGACCTCGATCGGGAAGGCCTCTTCACCCTTCTCCAGATCCATCGCCTCGTTCTCCACCTCGGTGGGATCCGGCAGGTAGCGGATAATGGCGTTCAGCAGCGGCTGTACGCCCTTGTTCTTGTAGGCGGAGCCGATGTAAACCGGCGTCAGATCACGGGACAGGGTCCCGGTCCGTACCGCCGTGTGGATCATCTCCTCGGTGGGATCCCCTTCCAGGACCGCTTCCATCAGCTCTTCGGAGAACATGGAGACCGCTTCCAGCATCTCCTCGCGCTTCTCCTCGGCCTGGGCCTGCAGCTCCGCAGGGATCGCTCCCTCCCGGATCGTTTCGCCATTGTCACCGTCGAAATACAGCGCCTTCATGGTGACCAGGTCAACCACACCCTGGTGGTCGGCCTCGAGGCCGATGGGGATCTGCATCAGCACCGCGTTGTGCTTCAGCTTGTCGCAAAGATCTGCGGTCACCTTGAACGGGTTGGCGCCGGACCGATCCGACTTGTTCACAAAGGCGATGCGGGGAACGTTGTACCTCCGCATCTGACGGTCCACGGTGATCGACTGGGACTGGACGCCGGCTACGGCGCACAGGACCAGAACCGCACCGTCCAGAACCCGCAGCGACCGTTCAACCTCGATGGTGAAATCGACATGGCCCGGCGTATCGATGATGTTGATCTTGTAACCGTTCCACTCGGTATGGGTCGCCGCCGAGGCGATGGTGATGCCCCGTTCCCGTTCCAGTTCCATGGAGTCCATGGTGGCGCCTACGCCGTCCTTGCCTTTGACGTCGTGGATGGCCCGGATCCGGTCCGTGTAAAAGAGGATGCGCTCCGTCAGGGTCGTCTTGCCCGAGTCGATATGGGCGCTGATCCCGATGTTGCGCAGTTTCGTCAGGTCGGAGGTCATGGCTCTTCCTCAATCCATGGCTAAGCCGGATTGTCTAACAGGGTTACGGCCCGCTTCAAGAAATTAGCGGGTAACAAACGGCACACTCTAGCAGAACCGGCGTGATAATCCACGCCGCCCCGGCCACGGGGCAGCCTTTACACCGCAAAAACCCCGAAATACGGGCTAAAATGCGGCCTTGCCGGTCAGCTCCCGGCCGATCACGAGTTGGTGGACCGTTTCGGTCCCCTCGTAGGTGATCACGCTCTCAAGATTCAGCATATGGCGGATGGAATGGAACTCGATGCTGATGCCGCCGGCGCCAAGCATGTCCCGGGCGTCCCGGGCGACATCCAGCGCCATGCGGACATTGTTCCACTTGGCCATGGAGACCTGGGAATGGTGCATGACCCCTTGGTCCTTCAGGCGCCCCAGCTGCAGCGAGAGCAGCCGTGCGGTGGTGATTCTCCGGCACATGTCCGCCAGGCGGAGCTGGATGGTCTGGGTCGCCGCCAGCGGCCGGCCGAACAGGATACGGGTGGCTGTAAATTCCCGTACTTCTTCGAAACATGCGATGGCCGCCCCGATGACGCCCCAGGAAATACCGTACCGGGCCTGGGTCAGGCAACTGAGCGGACCGGCCAGCCCCCGCACACCGGGCAACCGGTTGGCATCGGGAACCCGCACGTTGTCCAGGAACAGTTCGGAAGTTATGGACGCGCGGAGGGAATACTTTTTGAGGATGTCCCGGCTGGTGTACCCCGCCATGCCCTTCTCGACCAGGAAGCCCTGAACCCCGTCTTCGGTATCGGCCCAGACAACCGCCACGTCGGCGATGGTTCCATTGGTGATCCACATCTTGGCGCCGTTCAGGATCCAGTCGCCGCCGTCCTGCACCGCCCGTGTTTTCATCGCCCCGGGGTCCGAGCCGCCGTCCGGTTCGGTCAGCCCGAAGCAGCCGATGATCTCTCCGGCGGCCATCCCGGGCAGCCAGCGCTGCTTTTGCTCCTCGGTGCCGTAGGTATGGATCGGGAACATGCATAGCGAGCCCTGCACCGAAACGAAGCTCCGAAGGCCGCTGTCGGCCCGTTCCAGTTCCTGGCAGACCAGCCCGTAGCTGACATGGTTCAACCCGGCGCAGTCATAGCCGCTGAGGTTGCATCCCAGCAGTCCCATGCCGGCGATTTCTGGGATCAGCTCCTTCGGGAAGTGGTGCCGGTCGAAGGCGTCGGGGAAAACCGGGATCGCCTTTTCGTCCACGAAGCGGGCCACTGTGTCCTGAACCTGGCGCTCTTCTTCGGTGAACAGCGAGCGGACATCAAGGAAATCGGTAGGCTCAGGGCTTGCCATGGAACTGCTCCCTTCGAGTTGGATTCCGTCTTTGTATCAGAGTCAACGATTCCGGGCGATCTTGATGGTGGATAAAATCGCCTCCATAAGGTCGGCGCCGTCTTTCCTGTCCGCCACCAGGCTGACCTGAAACAGGATGCCGTTCCAGGCAACCGCCACCAGATCGCCGCGGCGTGCAACACCGTCGGAGCCGGTCCCTTCGGCAACCACCCGGACTCCGCGGCATGTCCCGATGGTCAGCGGCGCAGCCTGCGGCGCATTCACCAGGGTCAGGCTGCCCATGGACACCGGGTCCGATGTGAACCGTTCCATGATCTCCGTCTGAAGATCGCCGGAAATACCGGAGCTGCAGCCGGCGGAACCGTAGCCGGACAGTGCGGTACGCTCCACCAGGAGCCGGGTGCCGCCCCCGGCCAGTTGATCCGCCGTTTCCACCGGTTCCGGCGTGAAGCTGGTCCGACCCAGAGGCAGAACATGATCCGAATTGATGTCCCGGCTCAAATGGAACGGGTGCCAGCCGGACGGAAAAGCGACTGCCAGCATCCGGTCCAGCGGCTCGTACGGCTCCAGGCCATCCGGAACATCAAACTGGGCGATCTTTCGGCTGCGGGCGATATCCAGAAGCAGCTCGTAGATCCCCCGGGTCTCCTGGCCGTAGCCCATCCGGTGACCGTCCCTGACCCCGACCACCGTATCCGGTTGCCCGTCTCGAAGGCCCAGGATGACCCAGTCGGTGTCTACGTCCCCTTTCATGGAGCCGAGGGAAATGATGGAGATCCCATCCAGCGGAACCGACCAGCCGTGCTTGCGATGGACAAACTCCAGCCCGTCTTCCCGGATCGTAAGGTCCCCGCCGGCCCGGAAGACCTTGCCGAACGGACGATTCACGCCGCGGTACCAGACCCGCTCCACCGTCTGTGGAAGCACCGGCGCCGCTTGAGGCGCCGCAGAACCCAGCACTGCCAGGATACAGAGACTTGGTAGCCAAGACACAGTCCGACCCTCCCGGATATTGCCTCTGAGATTCTACACTCGGTGCAGGTACGGGGCAGGCGGGATCAGCCCAGGCTCAGGTTCCCGGCCAAGATGATCAGGCCGGAAATCGTCCCGAGGAGAATCGCTGTGACCAGGAGTCGCCAGCCGACACCGCGCCAGAGCTCGGCGTGGTCGGTGTGATCGGCTATTTGGGTGGCAGCTCTGGCTTTTCTCGACACGGTACTGAACCTTTCCTTGTGGGAACCCGTTCTAAATACGTGCATCGGTCCGAAAAGGCAAGGGATTCAACGGATTTGGCCCAAAGAAACTAGGGAAACCCTGCAAACTCATGGATAATGCCCCGGTGGCAGACCAGGTAAAGCAGTATTTGCTGCGGATAAGCGCTCTCAAACCCGGGGAAGCGGGGAAAACCCTGCTCCTGGGACTGTACCTGTTCCTGGTCATCGCCACCTACCTCATCGCCAAATCAGTCCGGGACGGCCTATTCCTGGACCGCTACGGCGCATTCAAACTGCCTTACGTCATCATCGGCATCGCCGTGGCAGTGGGCATTTTCGTCGCCGTCTACATCCGGCTGGCCCGACGGATCGAACCGACCCGCCTGGTGGTCGGCACCCTGGTCCTGTTCATTTCCAACCTGGTGCTGTTCTGGTGGATGATCCGGGCCGGGGTCGGCTGGGTCTATCCGACCATCTACATCTGGGCCGGCATGTATGGCGCCATCGCACCGGCACAGGTCTGGACCCTGGCCAACGATGTCTTCACAACCCGCCAGGCCAAGAGGACATTCGGCATTGTCGGTAGCGGGGGGATACTGGGAGCGATCTTCGGCAGCTACCTCACCCGGGAATTCGCCCTCCGGATCGGGACGACGTCCCTGCTGTTGATCATGGCTCTGCTGCTCCTGCTGGCGGCGATAGTGGTGCTGGCTCTCAGCCGCCACCGCATCGCAGCCGACGCCAGGGAAGGTCGCTCCGCAGCGCCCCGTCACATGATGGACAGTCTGAAACTGATTTCGGCTTCGCCCCACCTGCGCCTGATCGCAGGACTGGTTTTCATCACGGCGCTGGCCACCACGATGGCCGATTTCCAGTTCAAGGCCGTGGCGGTGGAGAAACTGGCCGGCGACCCGGACCGGCTGACGGCGTTCTTCGGAACGTTCTACGGCACCGTCGGTGTGCTTTCTTTCGTCGTGCAGTTCCTGATCACCAGCCGGCTCCTCCGCCGACTGGGACTGGGCGGTTCCATCCTGCTGTTGCCGCTGGCCCTGTTCGCAGCGTCGATCCTCCTGATCCCGACCATGGCGCTGTACGCTGCCGTGATGCTCAAAGGCTCGGATGCCGCCATGAAGCATTCCGTTGATCGCTCCACCCGGGAACTGGCCTACCTGCCGGTGGATCGCAGGATCAAGATCCATGTCAAGTCCGCCATCGACATGGTGGTGGACCGACTGGGTGACGGCACCGGCGGCGTCATACTACTGGTCCTGATCTCCCTCTTCGGCTTCGGACTGCGGGGTGTGATCTACGCCAACCTGGTCTTCATCGTCGCCTGGTTGTTCATCGCCGTCCGGCTGCGAGCCTCCTACCTCAGGGAACTGTCCCGTTCGATCCGTGAAGGTCGTATCGAGATCGGCTCCTGGGACGAGGCCCTGGCCGGATCCGAAATGCTGGACGCACTGGGTGATGCCCTTGAATCCGGCGACCAGCCCAGAGTTCTTGCCGCCCTGGACCTGGTGGCCAGGAACCCGTCGTGGGATTTCCGGCAGGTCCTGAACCGCCTGGCCACGAAAGGGTGCGAAGAGGTCCGGGCAAGAGCGACGGCGATCCTGCTCAGGCCTGAGGAGCCGGACCTGCCGGTGGGGATTGCAGGGACTTTCCAGGAAGAGGACCGGGCCCTGTTCAGCGAGTGCATCGATTTCATGGCTGCCGACGGCTTCGAAGAGAAAGAGGCCCTGGCGAATACGATCCTGCGCCGGGCCGGCGGCAGCGCCCGCGGGGTCTGGGTAGCGCTGATGCTGCGCCGCCTGGGAGATGAATTCCTGCCGTTCGGCCGCGCCCTGCTGGAGCACCTGGCCCACGCCGATTCCACTACCAGCTCCCGGGAGGCGGCAGCAACCGCCATCGGCATGATGCCTCTATCAAGCGACCTGTCCGCTCTGCTCCCGGACCTGCTGCAGGACCGGGAACAGCAGGTTGTGGAAGCGGCCGCCAGCTCGGCGGGAGCGATCGGCTCCGACTCGATGTTGCGCCTGCTGGTGGAGCAACTGGGCCGCCAGGCAGGCAGGCTCGCCGCCAGACAGGCGTTCCTCGCCCGGGGAGACGAGGTTATCCCGATGCTGACGGAGTGCATTCGCGAACCGGCTCTCCCCATGGCGATCCGCCGGCACATACCATCACTCCTCGGCGCCATCGGCAGTGAGCGGGCGGTGTGCGCACTCCTCACCGTCCTGGACGACCCGGAACGATCGCTCTCGTCTGCGGCACGGGAAGCGCTTTACCGCCATCGACTCCCCCGTCCTGAAATACCGCTGGTCTCAAGGCAACGGGTGGAAGACAAGGCTATGGAACTGGCCCGGCGATACCGGGACCTTGGGACCCACCTTGAAGAGGTGCGGCTGGTTTCTGACGGCGATCCGGCGGCTCGTGCACTGCTGGTGGACACCCTGGAGGAAGCCAGGGGCCGTGAAAGGAACGCCCTGTTCCAGGTGCTGAGCCTCTATTATCCGCCGGCCGACATCCAGAACTGCAGGCGGTCCATGCAGGAACACGACATGGAGCGGCGGTCCAACGCCGAGGAGTTGATGGACAACCTCTCTCCCGGACGGTTGTGGCACGCCATCCTTCCGATCCTGTATCCTGAAACTGCCGTCCGCCGGAAGGAGCGCCACACCGGGCCGGGTCCCGACCTGGAGCAGTCCCTGGCGGCGCTGGCCCGGGATCCGGATCCCTGGATCAGCGCCTGTGCACTGAACCTGGCGGCGGGAGGGGGACACAACCGGCTCGTCGAGATCGCCCGGGAGCGGGACATGCACCCTGACTACAGGGTGAGGGAAGCCGCCCGGCGTACCGGTGGTGGAGGACAGAACATGGTGACCGAATCGGCCGGTGTGTTCGACAAGATCATGGCTCTGAAAAATGTCGATCTGTTCTCCGGCGCCCCCACGGAACAACTCTCTCTCATCGCGGCGCTGGCTCGCATCGTCGAGTTTCCCGAGGGGGCCGAACTGTGCAGGCAGAACGATCCTGCCGGCGATCTGTTCATCGTGCTGTCCGGCAGCGCCTCCCTGCTCCGGGACGGCGAGACCCGGGGCCGGCTGATTACCGGTGAAGCTCTGGGCACCTGGGGCCTGTTCGAGGACGAGCCCAGGCAGGTCACCGTGCAGGCAGTGGAACCGATGCAGGTATTACGCATAGACCGCTGGGGCTTCGACCAGCTCCTGTTTGAACATCCGGAAGTCTCCCGTTCCCTGATACGGCTCATGGTGAAACGGCTCAGGAATATGACGCGATGAACGACGACTACAAACCGAAAATCCTGGTGGTGGACGACGAACCGATGGTCACCCGGACCCTGGAAGGGGTTCTCCGTATGGACGGAACCCTGGAATGCACGGCGGTGAACCGGCCGGCGGAAGGCCTGGACCACCTGGGGAAATCCCAATTCGACGTTATCCTGAGTGACTTCATCATGCCTGAACTGGACGGCCTGGAATTCCTGTCCAAGGCCCGCGAACTGCAGCCGGAAGCGTCCCGCATCCTGCTGACCGGGTATGCAGACAAGGAAAGCGCCATCCGTTCCATCAACGAAATCGGTTTGTACCAGTACATTGAGAAACCGTGGCACAACCAGCAACTGCTGATGATCCTGCGCAACGCCGCCGAGCGGACCTGCCTGCTGCGGCGACTCAACAACGGCGAGGGCTCGGATGGCGAGCTGCGCCAACAAATATGGAAGATGTTGATCTGATCATGGCTGAAGATTGCCCCCTTGAGCATTTCATCGACCCTTTAAGCCGCCTGGACATCGGTCGCCGGATCCTCCGGCAGAACCGGCTATCGACGGAGCGGTTCGGCGACGCCGGGGGCAGGACCTGCCACGAGGCCCATTTCAACCGTGACGAGCCGTGCGAAGGCTGCCTGTTCCAGAACGTGGTGGACGGCGGCCGGGCCGAGCGCTGGTACCTGGCCGATCGCGACGAAGACGGCAAGCCACCCTCCTATTACGAGATCAGCCTGATCCCTGTCGTCGATGAAGACGGCAAGGTCACCGCGGTACAGGAAGTGATCCGGGACGCCACCGCCACGGTGGCGGTAGAGCAACACCTGATCCAGCTGTCGGAAAATCTCGGCCACCAGACCCATAAGCTTCGCAAGGATCTGGCCGAGCTGCACAAGGCCCAGGCCGCCCTGATCCAGACCGAAAAGCTGGCGTCCCTGGGCAAGCTGGCTGCCGGCCTGACCCACGAGATCCATACGCCACTGGGAACCCTGGTAGCCAACCTGGACGTGTTGAGGTACGAGATCAACGGCATGAAGGCCGAACTCACCGGCCAGGACGGCGTTTCGGAACGGCTCCAACGGATGGAGGAGCTGCTGGAACTCCATGACATGGCCACGTCAAGGATTCAGACCATCATCCGTTCTCTCAGGGAGTTCGCCCACCTGGACCGGGCGGTGATGGAAACCGTCGATCTTCACGAGGGCATCGAATCGGCACTGAACCTCCTGACCTACGAGATCAAGCAGCGGATCGAGATCGAGCGCCACTACGGCAAAATCCCGCCGGTGCAATGCCGGCCCGACGCCATGAACCAGGTGTTCATGAACCTGCTTCAGAACGCCGTGCAGGCGATCCCCGACATGGGCCGGATCCGGATCGCCACACGCCTCGAAGGCGATGGCCAGATTGTGCTGGAGTTCGAGGACGACGGCAAGGGGATTCCGGCGGACCGGCTTGAGCAGATCTTCGACCCGGGGTTCACCTCCAAACCGAGAGGGGTGGGGAGCGGCCTGGGGCTGGCCATCGCGCACCAGACCATCACCGGGCACGGTGGCACCATCGACGTGCGCAGCAAGCCTGGAGAGGGAACACGCTTTACCCTGGTGCTGCCCCTGGTTCAGGAACCGGTCTGAGAACAGCCTTCAAGGAGTGCGTCCCGTCTCACTTCCACAGCCTTGATCTGGTCCTTGTCCAGCCAGCCTCGGAGCACCTTCTTCAGGTTGCCGCTCTCCAGGTTCTTTAGAGCGGCCTCCATCTCCGGCGCCAGCACCCACCTGCCTTCAGGGAACCAGGCCTTGAGGTCGGTTTCCAGCGTAAACGCCCTGGAATGATCGATGAGGGCGATTTTGCCTTCCACCGGAATGTGGAGGATGTCGCTCTCCTTGCGGTCCATGTTCCCGATCAAGGCATCAAAAACCTTGCCGGCCTCGAGCTGCAGCTTGATCGCTTCATCGTGACCCGGCGGCAGACCGTACTCCCTTGCACCCTGGGCGTCCAAAGCGTGCTCCACAAAATACTGCAGCGAGCACGGCACGTTGACGCCGGACTTTCGCAGCACCGTGACCGGCACCAGGTTCAGACCGAGCCTGCGGTCCAGGCGGTAGGCGGCTATTTCGTGCTGATAGCGGTCACCCGGCTCCTGGACGTTCTTGCAAACGCCTCGGACCCGCTTCTTGTCCTTGCGGAATTCCATGAGCATCGGCCGGGTGCTGCCCTTCCCCAACCGGCGAACGGATTGCACCTTGCCGGACTCCAGCAGGTTCTCGAGGACAAGGTCCGACAGCTGGGGCACGGTGGACAGCGCCCCTTCTCCTTCAGGAGGCTCGATGGTGGCCAGGGCCAGCTCTCCGGTCCGTGCATCGAATACCCGGACCTCGTTGTCCTCGATCACCAGGGCCTGGGGGGCGCCGCCCCCGGGATAGGCCATACCGACGTCGGCGCGGAACAGTTTGCCGCCGAACCGGGACGTGATGTGCCCTTCCTTCGCGATGGAGTGCCCAACCACCATGGCCCGGCCACCCAGCGTTTCGAGACAGGCGGCTACACGCTCCCGCTCCACCCGCTCGGCTTCCAGGGAGTTGCCTCTGTACCACACCGGGCCTTCCGGGGAGACCGCCGGAGATTTCAGGATCTCGCGGAGGGCGCCGGCCGCCTCCTTCTCCACCTTGTTGGCCATTCCGGACATAACCTCTGCGGCGATCCCCATGGTCCGGCGGAAATCATCGGAAACGGTCACTTCGCCCGACTCGATGAGCACTTCGCGCAGTTTCCAGTAGTTCCGGATCCCGTTTCTAACCGACTGGTTGATCCGTTCATACCCCAACCCGGCCGTTTCCTCGGTGAGCCCCCCGTGTACGAACACAAAGCCGTTGAGACGGAGGATGACGTGCTGGTCCAGCAGCCAGTTGGAATAGACGCCGTCCGGTCCGAAGGCGGAACGTCTTGCGAAGTAGCCGGGAGGGTACGTGTCTTCAAATCTGCGCTGGAAGTTCTCCCGGTTGAGACCTTCTCCCCGGATCTGTCCGTAGAACCGCTTGGATGCTTCCCGGCGCTGGTCCGGATCCTCTTCATCAATGAACGCTTCGTACCCTTCCTGAGGCACGTAGCGCAGGTCCTGCATCATGTTCATGACCTCGTGGTTCCCCAGGAGTACGTGAACCCGGCCATCCGCCTCTTCCGCTTCCCCCTGCAGACGGCGCACGAGATCCAGCAGCTGCCGCTCCTGCGGCCCCCGGTCGGTCATATCGCCTACGAAAACCAGGTGGGTATTTCCTCCGGCCCAGCGCAGATCCTCGTCAACAAGTTCGAGGCCGAACAGCACCAGTTGAACCTGGGCGAATCCGCCGTGAGTGTCCCCCAGGGCGACGATCCGCGGCACCCCCTCCCAGGTCCAGGGCGACGTCTCCATGGGGCCGGTGAACTCCTCCCCGGCGAACGAGGGCAGGGCCGCGATGAGCAGCAAAACGACCAACAGTACCGATCGTCCCGGATGTCGCAAATCAGGCCTCCTTCAATTAGCTTAATGCCTGGATCGGGAATTACGCAATCGAGACGATCCGGACGGCTCTGATAAGATCGTCCGGGGGAGCAGCTCATTGACCGACGGATCTTCCAGAAAATACCGGGTCGGCAACAGCCTTCAGGACTATTGCCGGCCTTGCGGCATCAGCCGCATCCACACCATCCTGGCGGCATCGCCTGACGGCGTTCCGATCCGGGTGGTCTGCGACTACTGCTCCAGCCTGCACAACTACCGGGGCGACCGCCAACCCCGAACACCCCGCACAGCCACCGGTGAACGGCCTGCCCGACAGCCACCGTCCAGCGATCCGCTGCCCCTGGTCAGCGAACGCGAAAGGAGCCTTCCGCCCATGAGCATGGACAACAGCCCGGACCTTGAAATGATGCTGCGCCGGATCATCCGCGAGGAATCCGGCCTGACCGCCGTGGTCCCCGAGGACAAGTGGAGGGGCGGAGAACTGGTGCTGCGCCCCGGCCGGGAAGGGGTTCAGGAGAAGAGCTGGCCGATCGATTCGTTCTTCCACAAGATCGTCATGGTCCGGAACCGGCTGCGAACGCTGGAACAACATGTCAACGGCTCGGATCTCCCCGACGACACCAAGGTCAAGCTGCAGAGCTACATCACCGGCTGCTACGGATCCCTCACCAGCTTCAACGTGCTGTTCGCCGACGAGGACGACCGCTTCACGACCAAGTGATCAGTACCCGCCGATCCAGAGCGGGTGGATGAACCGCATCGCCAGAAACAGCACCACCACAATCACGGAGCTCCACCAGCGGTACTCGGCGATCCCCAGCCGCTGCCTGCCCTGCAGGATCGCCAGGAACGGCACATACGAGGTAGTCTCGTAAAATGCCGGGAACGTTTCCGCATGGGTGGTCAGGAACCGCCGGTCCTGATGCCAGGCCGACAACAGCACATACACAAGGAACCCGCCGAAGAACACCCAGTCCCCGGCGTGGGGGTTCATGATCATGTGGGCGACGGCGAACAGGCCGAAGGCGGTGTTCATCGGGTGCCGGGTGATCCGGGTGATGCGGTACGCACCCCGGGCCTGCTTCCCTGCGATTTCCGAGGCGGTGGACATCGGATTGGCGGTCAAGTACGCATGGACCAGGAAGAAGAACGCCACGAACATCAGTCCTTCAGTCACCCTGACGAAAGAAGGCTGGTATTCGAAAAGCTCCGCACCGCTGTGCCGGTTTCCCCAGTACACCACCACCAGCGGGATGAAGGTCACCAGCGAGACCACGGAATAAATCGCCTTGAACCCGATCAACCCGGCCCTCCCGATCAGCCAGGTCCGCACCGGCACCGTGGAGCCGAGTAGATGGGTGCCGCCGAAGGCGACCCACCACAGGAGGATTTCTGTTTCTGGTTTCATGGTTGCGCCTCCATCTACCCCATTGTACGCCAGTCCCGGCAGTTTGTTAGAATCCATACCCATGAACTTCGGACTGACATTACTGGCCGGCCTGATCGTCCTCCTGGCCGGGGGCGAACTGCTGGTGCGTGGCGCATCCGCCCTGGCAAGGAACCTGGGGGTCTCGCCCTTCGTGGTCGGGCTGACCGTGGTCGCCTTCGGCACCAGCGCTCCGGAACTGGCGGTGAACGTCTCTGCCGCCCTGAGTGGGAATAGCGACATCACCTTCGGCAATGTCATCGGCTCCAACATCGCCAACATCGGCCTGATCATCGGACTCACAGCCCTGATGAAGGCGTTCACGGTGCGCCGATCCATCGTCAGCCGGGAGATCCCGGTGATGCTGGGGGTGACCGCACTGGGGATCGTACTGGCCCTCGATGCCCGGTTCGGCCGGGTGGACGGTGCCATCCTGCTGGTCTGTTTCGTCTGCTTCCTGTTCGTCACCACCCGGACCGCCCTGAAGGACCGGAATAAGGATCGGTTCCTGGAGGGGGCCGAGGGCGAAGAGGAAGCCCACAAGGTGATGCACTGGGCGCCGGCCTCCCTGCTCACCCTGGCCGGCCTGGCCGGGGTACTTCTGGGAAGCGACTGGACGGTGGACGGCGCCTCCGGCGTCGCCGTCAGCCTGGGGATGAGCCAGGCAGTCATCGGCCTCACCATCGTCGCCCTGGGCACAAGCCTTCCGGAACTGACCACTTCCCTGTTCGCCGTGCGGAAAGGTCAGGCCGAACTGGCCATCGGGAACGTGGTCGGCTCCAACATCTTCAACCTGCTGTTCATCCTGGGGGTCTCGTCGGGCATCCGGGCTGTGGAGGTGCCGCGAGGCGGATTCATGGACCTCATCGCCATGGCAATCTTCTCGGTGGTGTTGCTCCCATTCGCCATGAGCCGGCAGCGACTGGCGCGGCACGAGGGCCTGCTGCTTCTGGCCGGTTACCTGGCCTACATGGCCTGGCGGACCTTGTCCACCAGTTGAGTCGTGGAAAACGGTTTGCGCAGCAGGTGGACGTCTTCGATGGCGAAGCCGTGGCGACTCAGGATGTCGTCGGTGTAGCCGGACATGAACAGGGCCGGCAGCTCCGGCCGGTTCTCCAGGATCCTGGCGACCAGATCGGGACCGTTCATCACAGGCATCATCACATCGGTCAGGATCAGGTCCACGTCATTGCCGTCCTTCCGGAACATGCGCAATGCAGCGGCGCCGTTGCGCGCTTCCAGGACCTGGTACCCTTCCGCCTCCAGGGCCTGTTTCACCAGGCCGGCCACAGTCGGCTCATCTTCGACCACCAGCACCGTGCCGGTACCGTGTTCCCGTTCGGTGTCTTCATCACATGGTTCCGCCGTAACCGGCAATTCACTGCAAACCGGGAGGTAAATTTCCAGAACCGCACCTTCACCTTCCCTGGTCACCAGCTTCACATCCCCACCGCTCTGTTTGACCATGCCGTACACGCTGGACAGGCCCAGGCCGACTCCCCGACTTTCGCCTTTGGTCGTAAAGAACGGTTCAAACGCGGCGGAGGCGACTTCCGGGGACATGCCGCAGCCGCTATCCTCTACCCGCAGGCAGGCATAGTCGCCTGGTTCAAGATCCAGCCCGCTGCCGCTTTCCATCGATACCCGTGATGTATCGACCGTCAGGGTTCCACCCTGAGGCATGGCGTCCCGGGCGTTGGTCACCAGGTGCAGGATGACCTGTTCCATCTGGCCCGGATCGACCCGCACTGGAATCCCGCCCTTATCGTGTCGGATGCTCAGATGAATCTGCTCACCGATCAGGCGGCGGATCATTGTGTTCAGGTTGTCGACGATGGAGTGCAACTCCACCACTTTCGGCTTCAGGTCCTGCTTGCGTCCGAACGCCAGAAGATGTGAGATCAGACCTGCCGCCTCTTCACCGCCGGCCCGGATCGCCTCGACCTGCTCCAGCAGTTTCGGCGAGTTGGCCAACTGGCGGGCGAGGAGATCGGCATAGCCCAGGACGGAGACCAGGATGTTGTTGAAATCGTGGGCGACTCCCCCGGCCAGTTTGCCGATCGCCTCCATCTTCTGGGCGTGCCGGAGTTGCAGCTCCAGGTCCTTGCGCTCGGATATCTCCCGCCATACGACATGGATCAGGACCTTGTCCCCTTCGGGAACAGGCGTCAGAAGAACCTCTACCGGGAACACTTCCCCGTCGGCGCGCTGGTGGTCCCATTCGAAGCGATGGCTGCCCCGCTCCATGGCGATGGCGATCATCTCGCTGGCCTTCTCGAACGACCGCCTGCCGTCCGGCTGAAGCTGAGGGGACAGTTCGGACGGGTGGGTCTGGAGCAGTTCTTCCTTGGTCCGATACCGAAGCATTCGAACGGTCGCCTCGTTGCAATCCACGAAGGTCTCACCATCGATAACCAGGATGGCGTCGGCGGAGCGTTCAAACAGCAGCTGGTATTTATTCTGACGGTCCGGGCTTTCGCCGGGGTGGCGTCGGGGATGCACGTCCTCCCTGGACCCATTTTCATTCGATGCCATGGAACCCTCTGTTGCGTTCAATTTTCTGGTCTGAATAAAGATAGGTTCTGCCGCGGGGCAGGGGCCAGCGGAACCTGATTGCCGGATATAATGGCTTTATTCCGCCGTTATTTGAGGAGGCGCCGGAGGTTGGTAGAGGCCCGGATAACCGGCAGGCCGAGTTCCTCGCCGGCACTGAGCAGGCGGCCTGCCACCATGGCATCCAGTTCGCGATCGTCCAGATCAACATCAAAGCCCCGGACGTACAGCAGGTGGGTAAGGCGGTTCTCCTCTTGCTCCCGCTCCAGGTTCTTGAGAACGGTAAAGAACGAATCGACGCCGCCTGAGAAAAAACAGCCGACACCCTTTGAGCCGTCGGTCCCGTCAGGCTCCCGGTCAACGCCACGAACGGAGCCGAGCTTGATGCCGTACCAGTCCTGCCAGATCCTGCCTATCTGCTTGAAGTTATCGTTGAGCGCGCTGGAAACTTCGCCGTCCACCTGAAGATCGGAGCCGGTTTTGGCCGCCAGCGGCAACAACGACGTCAGGAAAGGAGTTCCCGGTCGCTGGATCCCTCCAGCAGTCCCTCGGGGAACCGGAACCATAGCCGGAACGGATCCCCCTCCCCGGGCACGCCGTGCACTGAGGCGGAAAGCTCCTTCTCGGAACCGACAGCCTCCAGCCGGATATCCTTGACCAGCATCACCGGCCGGCCTAACTGGTCACCGGCGGGCTGCTGCTCCGCAGCCTGCGCCGCGGCAGGTGGTAGATCGCCCGCACCAGCGGTTTGCGCAGACGCATGAGCACATGGATCAATCGCATCCGGAAGCGGCTGCCGGCGGACGGCGATGCTGTCGGAGACTCCTGCCCCATGTAGCGCACATGTTCCATTCCAGAGAGTGAATGTTCATAGACCGCCCGGATCTTGTGGTAGCTGTTGTCGAAAAGAAAGGTCTTCTTGCCTGTCATGGCCGCCACGATTCCGACATGCATGCGGTCCGTGTGGACCTCGGCGAACCTGCTGACGGTATACAGCAACGGCCAGGAATCATGTTTGTCGCCGAACCGGGAGACATCGATTGTGGCAGGGGGCAGCGTTTTGCGGGCCGTCTCCGCATCGGTTCGGAAACAGACCAGCGTGCCGGTCCCGGGGTTGGCCGCCCAGGATCGATAATCACAGTGGAACGCCAGATCCTGGTCCAGCCTGAGGTTGTCCGGGAAGGTCATCACCTCGCGAGCCATGGCGTGGCTGATCTTCTCACGGCTGTACACGGTAACGTTTGAAGGCAGCTCACCCAGGAAGGTCGCGACCTCGCTGCGGCCGGTATCGAAACTCGACGGCAGGATGATGATTTCCCGAAACCTGGGGATGTAATGCCGGCTTTCGCCAACCCGTCGTGTGGATACGCCGCCGAAACCACCGCAACCGTAAATCAGCAGCGTCTCGCCCTCGACATCCGCCGGATAGAGGAACTCCCGGGTCCTGATCCCGAGTTTCCGGAACAACCTGCGCCCGCCTTCGTGGATGAGGCCGTCACCTGCGTTCCCCGAGTTCAGGAGGACGTACACCTCCTTGCCCGAAAAGCGCTGCAGGTCCTGTTCGAGAGTCATGTCGGGCGGCCTCCGGTCTGCAGCAGCGAGCCGAGTTGATCCAGCGCCTCGCCCATACCATTTCCGAGCCCAAGCGATTGTATCCCCTTCCGCAGGCCGGCAATCCGAAGGTCGGTCAATTCTTCCCGAACCGTGACGGCCAGCGACCCGGGATGTGCTGCGAGGCACAGCCCTTGACGGACATAGGCGGCGATCCGGGCCGGCTGATCCGGACCGATGGGAGCCGCAACCGCCGGAACACCCAGGGCAGCCGCCTGGCCCAGCAGATCGCCGCCGCTGATCACGGCGAATCGGGCGCCGGCCAGTACGTAAGCCAGTTCGGCCCCCTCGATGCGGGGCACGATCCGGAGGCCGGGCAGGGTCGCAAGAGTTCCGGTGTAGGACGGGCCCATGACCATGATCCCCGGGAGACCGGTGCGGCTTGCTATCTCCGATGCCGCCTCGGCAAACAGCTCGGCGCTGTTTCGCCGGTCAACCGGGGTGGCGCCGCCCCCGGCGCAACAGAAGAAGTAACCGGTCTCCGGCATCGGGAAAGCAGGAGGCCTCGGGTCGGGGAAGACCGGCCCCAGGAACGTCACCCGGGGCCTGCCGAAAAGTCGCAACTTGAACCGCTCCAGCCCGGTCAAGCCGCCATCCACGAATTCCGGCTGGACGATCCAGTGCAGATCACAGTGCCGCATGCGGCCTGGCTTGAATCCGCGCCTCCTCTTGCGGCGATGCTGGCTGATGAACACTGTGGCCGATCCCCGGCGATCGGCATGACGCATCTGGGCGACCCGCCCGGAACAGTCGAACACGACCACGTCCGGATCGAACAGGTCGACGAAGCGGTTGACCTCCCGGATGTGGTGGGTCGGCGAACTCTCGGTCACATCTACCGCAAAAGGGTTCTGGGACAGGTACGGAGCCTGGCGGCTGAGGACGAACCGTATCTCCGCCCCGGCCCAGCGCCCACGGACACCGCGAGCCAGGTGCAGGGATCGCATGTACTCACCGGTTCCGCCCGGACCGGAAACCGGTACGAACATCACACGGGGAGCGAGTTGTTCTTCTTCCCGGTCCATGGTCACGGGAAGGAAAGTATCATAGCTTCATCGTTTGCCGGCCTCGAGAGCCTCTTTCATCTCCCGCAACTGCATGGCGACAACGAACAACAGGGCGATAGCAGCCAGTTCCAGAAGCCGGGACGGCTGTACCAACCCCCTGAGGACCGTCATGCTCATGACATTGGCTGCCTTCTCTCCCATCGCCACCACCGCCATCAACAGCGCCCCGAAGAACAGGACCCGACTTGCCAGGCTGATCAATTGATTCATGGCTTCCTCCTCTTCACTGTCTGGCAATGGCCCGCGACGAGGTCAGCAGCGAGCGGGTTTTGTTGTCGAACACCACCAGATAGATCTCGCCAGCTTCGTTCTCGAACCAGAGCTGAAAGACATCCGGGAACTTGGAGCTGTTGCTGACTGCCGCCAGACTCCCCCATTCCGCCGGGATCGTCCTGGTGTCGGGCAGTTGCAGGACCAGCAGGCTGTCGGTCTCGTCCAGGTTGCTGCCGGGAAGCGGTGCACAGCCGGCCAGTGCCGCCATCAGCGCAACAACAGCGAGGAACACCATAGATCGCTTCATACTTCTCCCTCCTTTCCCGCCTGCCGGAGCAGGGGGTGACGTTAGGGCAAGCGGAACGACCCATGGTGGCTGACGTGTTGACATACCGTGTGGCCGTCCGGTCGCCGGACCGGGTGCTGATACCAAATAATCCTACCATCCGGCCGGTTGTGGCGCAGCGAACGGCGCCTGTTCACGTGGACTAACTGGAGATGATCATTCCGCCCGTCGGTAAAAACAGTAGTAACTTTTATAAGTATCAGGCGGCTCTCCTTGTTTTCCCGGGCTTTCGCCAACCTCGTCGGGTACCCTATCGGACAGGGTCCTGTGCGATGAGGGAACTTCATTTTGAGACGACTATCGATCTGCCTGTTCGTTTTTTGCAGTCTGGCCGCACTCCTGGCCCCTGCCCTCGGTTCCGATGAGCAACTCCTGGAGCGCTCGGTGGTGCGGATCGTAAACTATGCCCAGAGGGGCACCTGGTACACACCGTGGGACCTTTCCGGAGTGGGTGAATCTTCCGGCACCGGGTTCGCAATCGGCAACGGTCTGGTCATGACCAACGCCCACGTGGTCAGTGACTCCCGCTATCTGCTCATTTTTGTTTACAACGACCCGGAACCCCGGCAGGCGGAAGTGGTGCATATCGCACACGACGCCGATCTGGCTCTGATCCGCCCGGTAAAGCGCGGCGCCCTGGACGATCTGCCGGCCCTGGAATTCGGAGGCATGCCGGCCCTGCGCACCACGGTGGACACCCTGGGCTATCCCGCCGGCGGCATGCGGTTGTCCTCGACGCGGGGCGTCGTTTCCCGGATCGAGGAACAGCTCTACGTCCACTCGGGCAAGGACCTCCATCTCACGGTGCAGACCGACGCCGCCATCAACCCTGGAAACAGCGGTGGTCCCGTGGTTCAGGACGGCAAGGTGGTCGGTGTAGCCTTCCAGGGGAACGCCGGCCTGGAAAACACAGGGTTCTTTATCCCGATGGAAGTGATCCAGCGCTTCCTGAACGATGTTCAGGACGGCCGGTACGACGGATACCCGGAGCTGGGTGCGGAGACCTCCGGGCTGGAAAACGTGGCCGCCCGGGCCCAGGCCGGAATGAAAACGGACGAAACCGGTGTAAGGGTGGACTCGGTTTACCGGGGCAGCAGTGCGGAAAACGGGCTGGAGGCAGGAGACGTCATCCTGGAGGTGGAGAACAGGACCGTGGCCAATGACGGCACGGTGGACGACGGCGGCGGCAGGATCTCCTACGGTCTCCTGGTGGACCGCAAACAGATCGGCGAGTCGGTGCCGATCCGGCTCCTGAGGGACGGCCGGCGGATCGAGGTGGACGTTCCCCTGACCAGCTTCCCCATGGGGGACGCCCACGGCCATGCCTACGACCGCCTGCCCCGCTACTACATTTACGGTGGACTGGTATTCGTTCCATTGAACCTCGAGATGCTCAAAACCTTCGGAGGTGACTGGCACGTGAAGGCCGACAAGGAAATCGTTTACGAGTTTCTGGTCCGGCCGATGATCCAGCCGGAACTGATCCAGCAGGAGCGGGTGGTCCTGCTGCGCCGGCTCAAGCATCCGGTGAACTCGGACATGGCTTTCTACCGGAACCAGGTGGTGGAGAAGGTGAACGGCAAGACCATCACATGCCTGGAGGATCTGGTGGAAACTCTCGAGAATCACCAGGGCGACTTCCACCTGATCGAATTTTCCAACCGGCGCCGGATCGGCGTGATCAACCGCCTTGATGCAGACGCCGCACACCGTGAAATACTTGGACGGTACGGCATTCAGGAGGATCGCAACCTGTGAAGATCCTGGGAACGATTATCCTCGCACTGGTCCTTTGGATGCCGGCGTATTCTGCGGAAGAAGCTGCACCCACGCCCGGCGAACCGGACGCCGATCGCTACGCCAGAAGCGTCGTCGGACTGGAAGTGACCTACCAGATGTGGGACGAGGACAGGCCGTGGGCCAAGACAACCCCTCAAAGCCGCAGTGGCTCCGCAGTACTGCTGGAAGGGTCTTACCTGCTCACCGACGCCCAGATGGTGGATCACGCCACCTTGATCCAGTTGGCTACATTCGGACGGACCCGGCCGGTGGAGCCGCGGATCGTGGCAATCGACACCGAGGTAAACCTGGCGTTGTTGCAGGTCGATGACCCTGGCGCCCTGGAAGGCCTGGAGCCGATCGCCCTGGCCGAGTCGACCCCTACAACCGGCACCCTTATGATGGCCCGATGGCGGCGCCAGCAACTGGAAATGGCCGCCGCGAGGATCACCCGGTTCGAGGTCCGTCGCGGATGGGGTGGAGGGGTGGAGCATGCATTCCTCTACATGCGCACCGACATGGCCGGCGGAGGCTGGGGTGAGCCGGTGTTCGAAAACGGAGCCCTGGCCGGCGTCACCGTGTCCCAGTCCGAAATGTTGGGCCGGGCCGTGCCGGTGGAGATCCTGCGAGGTTTTATCGAACGGGCCAAGGCGCCGGGACCTTATATCGGCTTCCCCGCCCTGGGTGTCATGTGGCAGACCAACAGCGACCCTGCCGTCGCCAGTCTGCTGGGACAGGAAGGAGAGCCTCGGGGCATCCTGATCCGGCAGGTTCCCTGGGGAACCTCGGCATGCGGTGTTCTGAAGCCGAGGGATCTCCTGCTGGAACTGGACGGCCAGACCCTGGACGCCGAAGGCTATTACCACCATCCTCGATTCGGGCGGCTGCGATTCGGCCAGCACCTGGCGGAAAACTACCAGCTGGGCGACCAGATCCAGGTTCGGGTTTTACGGGACCGGCAGGAGCAGGAGCTGAGCATGACCCTCAGGGGGTATCCATCGGCTCTGGACCTGATCCCGTACCATCGCACCGGCCAGCCGTCCTACGTCATCGCAGGCGGACTGGTCATTCGGGAACTGGACGTACCGTACCTGCGGACCTGGGGGAAGGACTGGGACAAGAACGGACCGATCGGACTGCTGCACTACTTCTCGGTTTCCCGCGAGGGCCAGGCGCCGGACAGCCGCAGAAAGATCATCCTCATGATGATCCTGCCGTCGGCCTATAACGCCGGTTACCAGTATTCACGGGACGACGTCATCGACAGCATCAACGGCCGTCCGGTAGACAGCATCACTGACGTGGTCGCTGCGTTCAATGAACCGATGGACGGGTTCCATGTTCTCGAACTGTCGCCGGGATCGAGCCGGCGGCAGATCGTTCTGGATGCCGCGGCCTTCGATTCCGCAACCGAGGCGATCCTCGAGGAGTACGGCATCCCTGCAGCCCTGCACATTTCGGAACAGCCTCCAGCCGATGGCGATGGAGACTGCCCCGGAGATTTCTAGTCGGCGCTTATGTCACCACTGCCGTGAACTTCCTTGTGAACTTCGGCGCTGCCGCGATGCCTGATGTCGCCGCTCCCCAGAACGCTGAGCTCCAGTGTGCCGGAAGCCTGGATATCGATATCGCCGCTTCCCTTGACCGTGGCCTCACCATGAACCGCGTCCAGCCCGAACAGCTTGATGTCGCCGGAACCCAGGACATCCACTTCCACCCGCTCCACCGAGCCGGTCACTTCGATATCGCCCGAACCTTTGACCATCGCCTTGAAGAGGTCGCCGGAGACTCCCTCGGCCACGATGTCGCCGGAGCCGATCACCGCAACGGAGCGCAGTTCCGGTACGGTCAATGTCACGTGGATCCCTTTGCGTGTGGAGAATGACTTTTCCGAACCGATTTCCAGGATGCCGTTCACCACCTCGGTAGTCAGCAACGGCAGGATGTTGTCCTCCGCCTCCACCGACAGGGAGGTTGGGCCGCCGACAGTGATGGTGACATCCGGCGATCCCATCAGGCTGACGCCGTGAAAATCCCCCACCGACCGTTCTTCAATCCGTAAGTTACCCGATCCCTTGACCGATCCTGCCGCCGCCGCCCCGACTGTCAGCAGCAGCACCAGAATAAATACCCACAAAATCCGACTGTTCTTCATGCCCGGTCTCCTCCGTTTTGCCGGGATGGCGTTCCCATCCCGTCAAGAGGGATAACGCAGAGCCAGGGGCTTTGGTTTAGCCGATTTGGGATATTATCCGGGGATGAACATGACGCTACTCATCACCGCAGCCATCCTCATCGCCGGAATCGCCCTCCTTTTCAACCGTCTTGTCGGTCTCAAGAACCGGGCCTCGTCCGCCTGGTCCGACATCGACGTCCAGCTCAAGCGCCGCCATGATCTGGTGGGGAGCCTGGTGGAGGTGGTCAAGGGGTATGCCGGCCACGAGCGGGAGACTCTCAACGAGATCACCGAGATGCGGGCCAGGGCCCAGGGGGTTTTGAAGGAAGGGACTCCCGGCGAGGCCGGCAAGGCCGAGAACAGCTTCGCCCACCGGATCGGGAAACTCTTCGTGGTGGTGGAGCAGTACCCCCAGCTCAAGGCGTCGGAGAATTTCCTCAGCCTGCATCATTCCCTGGTGGAAATCGAAGACCACCTCCAGAACGCCCGTCGCTATTACAACGCGGTGGTTCGGGACCTGAACACCCGGATCCAGTCGTTCCCCGATATGCTCATAGCCGGCCTGTTCCGTTTTCAGGAACGGGAGTTTTTCGAACTGGATTCTGAAGCCGAGGCGGCAGTCCCCCGTTTCGACCTGGAGCCTCCATCATGAAGAAGCTGCTGCTGATCTGTCTGATGCTGTGCGCCTTTCCCGCCCTGGCCGACAAGGGCGGTTACGTCATCGACCGCTTTGACGTCGACCTGGACGTCCGGCCCGATTCCGGCCTGATCGTCACCGAGCGTCTGGAAGTCCTGTTCTCCGAGCCCCGCCACGGCATTTACCGTTCCATCCCTGTGCGATTCACCGATCCCAAGGGGTTCCAGTACGCCATGAATTTCAAACTCATCGGCGTTACCGCCGACGACGGCAGCAAGTACGGCACCAAGGTCAGCAACCAGGGGGCGTACGTCAGCATCCGGATCGGCAGCCCGTCGTCCAAGGTCAGCGGAAAGGTGATCTACAACGTGCAGTACAGCATCTCCGACGCCCTGCGACATTTCGCCGAGCACGACGAACTGTACTGGAACGCCACCGGCACTGAATGGCAGGCCGGCATCAACCATACGTCGGCTACCGTCCATCTACCCGGCGCCGTGGAAGATAAGGATCTGCAGGCGGCCGGGTACACCGGCCGGTTCGGAAGCACCGAACGAGCGGTGACCATCCAGACTCTCGACGCCGACACCATCCTGTTCACAGCCAACCGCCCGTTCCAGCCCCAGGAAGGGTTGACCGTTGCCGTAGGCTGGCCCCACGGTCTGGTGACCTTTCCCGGACCTGTAGCAAAGACGGCGAAGCTGTTCTCCAACAACCTGGCGTTGCTGGCGCCGTTCCTGGCCGGCGGCTGGCTGTGGCGGCGCTACCGTTCCCGGGGGAAGGATCCGGAAGGTCCAGGCTCGGTGGTGGTGCAGTATGAACCGCCCAAAGGGTTCAGGCCCGGCGAGATCGGCACCATCGTGGACGAGAAAGTCGATTTCCGGGACATCACCGCCACCATGATCGACCTTGCGGTCCGTGGCCACCTGATGATCGAGGTGGAGGAAAAGGAGATGCTGTTCGGTCTGCTGTCCAGCGAGGAGACGGTGTTCCAAAGGCTCCCCGGCAAAGGTGGAGATCATCTGCTGCCCTATGAGCAGACGATCCTCAGCGGCATTTTCCACGACGGAACCGACCGCATGAAGGCTTCGGACCTGGCCAACAAGTTCTACAAAACGATTCCGGCGGTGAACAAGGCGCTCTACAGCCGACTGACCGAACAGGGCCATTTTGCAGGCGACCCGTCCAAGGTCCGCACAAAATACGTCCTGGCTGGGCTTGGGGCCGGGATCGCCGTGTTCGGACTGGGCGCCCTGTGGGCAGCCAAGGGCGGCGGGATCATGCCGTACGGCATCTTCCCCTCCGCAATTGCCGGCATCGTCACCCTGGTCCTGTTCGCTTCGTTCTCCTCCGCCATGCCGAAACGGACCCGCAAAGGGGTGGAGGCCCAGGCCTGGGCCCTGGGGTTCGAAGAGTTTGCCGGCCGCGTGGAGAGCGAGAACCTGGAGATGGACCGCAAGCGCAACGTCTTTGAAACCCTGCTGCCGTACGCCATGGCCCTGGGTGTGGCGGAAAAATGGGCGAAGCAGTTCGAAGGCATATACGCCACCGGCGGTTCCCCGGGATGGTACGTCGGCGGCGGGCCCCACAACGCCGGCTTCTCCACCACCGCTTTCCACAACAGCCTCCAGACTTCCATGACCAGCGCGGCCCAGTCCATGCGAACCGCCCCCCGGTCGTCCGGCTCCAGCGGGAGCGGGGGCGGCGGCTTCTCAGGCGGCGGTGGCGGCGGCGGCGGTGGCGGTTCCTGGTAAGGAAAAAAGAATGCTTGAAGAAAAAGATGGATGGTTTGTAGTCAACGTGAAGGACGGGCACTGCCCCGCCGGTGTCAGCCACGTGTTCGTCGGGGCAGGCGACGGCCCGTGCGCCATCCTGATGATCGGCCACCATCCGGAAAAGCACGACCTGTTCTACCCGGAAAGCGAACTGGCCCGGAAGTACGGCGCCGAATCTCCCGAGTCCACACCGGACCCCCGGGTAGCCTACGCCGACGTGGAGCGACCGACGCCGATGGACCGGTCACCGGAGTGGCCGCTTAAAACTCCCTGAGGTTCTCAGTACCTGCCGGCGACCTTCATGATCCACTTGTGGATCGAGTGGTAGGTAAATCCACGGGTGAGGTACATGACGGCGCAGCTGCCGGAACGGACGTTCAGCCCGTTTTCCTTAGCCAGTTCCAGGGCTTCCGGAGTATCCCGCTGCATATGGATCCAGACGTCGCGGATGCCGGCTTTGGCCGCCCGGGCGACCCATTCCCGGGTTTCTTCCTTCGGGACTTCCAGCACCACCGCGTCCACCTTCTCCGGCAGGCAGGCAAGATCGGCGAACGCCCGGTCCCCTTCGATCTGTTTCACCGAAGGGTCCACCGGATAGACCGTCTTGCCCAGCTTCTTGAGACCCTGGTAGGTCAGCACCGGAAAGTTTTTCCGGACCTCGTGGCCGATGACGGCGAAAGATCTGTTGTCCCAGAAGGTTTCATAGTTGGAAGCCATCGTTGCACCTCCCTCCGGAATCAGAACAAGGTAGCACCGCCCTTTTTGCCGGGCTGCACGCCCTCAAGAGTAAGCAGGTGCATTTTGTTCTTCAGGCCGCCGCCGAAACCGGTGAGAGAACCGTCGGAACCGATCACACGGTGGCACGGCACGATGATCGGGATAGGGTTGGCCCCGTTGGCGGCGCCGACGGCACGAACCGCGGCCGGACGGCCGATGGACCGGGCCAGTTCGCCGTAGGTCGTGGTCCGGCCGTACCGGATCTCCCGGAGGGCGTTCCAGACCTGCAGCTGGAATTCGGTGCCCTGTGGCGCCAGAGAAACCTGGAACTCCCGCAGCTCGCCTCGGAAGTAGCGCTGCAGTTCCCGTTCCCCACCGTCCAGGATCCGGGAGGCGGGACCGCCGTCCTCCCGGGGTTCCGGCTCGCCGTTGCCACCGCCCTCCAGGAACAGGACGTGGGTCAGCCCGGCGTCGGAGGCGGCCAGGGCCAGCCTGCCCACCGGGCTCGCGACGATCCGGACCCCATCGGAAAAGGCGATGCTGCGGTGAGTACTTTTCATGACCATTCCAGAACCATGGAACCTACTATAACGGTTCCAGGATCCTGCTAGGCGTCATCCGCATTGTGGATCACGATCTGGTTGAACGGGATCTCGATACCGGCAGCCGCCAGTTCGTTGTAAATGGCGATCCGGACGTTGTGCTTCATGGCCGGGAAATCGTCCGGTTTGCACCACGGCCGGGCCAGAAGATCCAGGGAGGACACCCCAAAGTCACATATCCGTTTACAATGGCGTGGTGAAATCTCCCCATGCACTCCTGGTCCTGATACTCCTCTGTCTGGCGGCATCCGGTTGCGCCGCCGCGCCGAAGCAGTTGGAGGAGTTCCCGGTGCGGCCCCGAAGGCTTACGGCCGGGCCAGCCGCGGAAATCCGTCATGCTGTTCAGCCAGGGGAAACGGTCTGGGCGATTTCGAGGGCGTACGGAGTGCCGGTGGACGAGATCGTCAACGTCAACAGCCTGACCGACGTCACCGATATCCCGATCGGCAGCGAACTGCTGATCCCCGGCGCCACCGAGTTGCGGGACATACCCGAGACCGACCTGTACGGCAAATACCGCCCCGGCCCGGTTCTCCACTGGCCGCTGGCCGGCCGGGAAATCCTCTCCAGGTTCGGCGAACAACGCAAAACCCACGTTCATGCCGGACTGGACATCAACGGCGAACACGGAGAGCCGGTACTTTCAGCTGCAGACGGTACCGTGACCTACAGCTCGGGCATGAGGGGTTACGGCAAGACGGTGGTCATCGATCACGGCGACGGCCTCAAGACCCTGTACGGGCACAACACGGCCTTGCTGGTGAAGGTCGGCGACAAGGTGACTCGAGGCCAGCCGATCGCAAAGGTCGGCCGTACCGGCAACGCCAGCACCGACCATGTGCATTTCGAGGTCCACCGTGACGGCGTTGCCGTGGACCCGCTGAAACACCTCTAGTCGAACCTGACCGCGCATTCGGCGTATTCGACGCAGGTTTCCTTCGCCAGGCAGACCTTCATCTCCTGCAGCTTGCTCAGAGTGTCGGGGTCGGTTTCGCCCATTTTCTCGATGCACACACCCAGGGCCTGCTCCCCGGTGACCTGGCTGATGAAAGCGTTGCAGAACTCCTGGACCTTTCCGTCCAGGCCTTCGCGCATCTGGGCTCGGAAATCGGCGGGTGATGCCTCGATCTGCTCCAGCATTTTCGCCTTCAGAACGGTGGTACAGGTCTCCATCACCGCAGGGCGGCAGGTTTCGTTCCGCTGGATAAAAGGCTTGCAGACCGTCGTATCGCCTTCAGTGGAAAAACCACAGGTGACGGCAAGAGCCAACACAAACAACGCGATCGTCGGTTTCATGAGGAGGTCTCCTTTGGATCATCGAGAACATAGCCCAGGAATCCCCGAGAATCCAGCAGGTAGGCGACCGTTACGAAGCCCTGCGGCGATGGGGACGGCTGGAACGGCTCGGGCTCCGGCTCGGCCGGCCGGACTGCCTTACCGGAATGTCCATACCTTCCACCTTGCGCCTCGGGATCGCTGAACCGATCCTGCGCTCGACCTCACGGACCATCTGGCCGTCTTCGGTGGTGACGAAGGTATAGGCCTTGCCATCCCGTTCGGAACGACCCGTGCGGCCGATACGGTGGGTGTAGGCATCGGAAGTGTTCGGCATGTCATAGTTCACAACGTGGGTGACCTGGTCCACATCGATACCCCGGGCGGCGATGTCGGTAGCCACCAGCACGTCGTATTCCCGCTTGCGGAAACCGTCCATGGCCCGCACCCTGGCGTTCTGTGACATGTTGCCCTGAAGCGCCACTGCCCGGTGCCCGGACTTGTCCAGCTTCTGGGCAAGCCTTTTGGCGCGATGCTTGGTGCGTGTGAACACGATGGCCGACCTGAAATCATCACCGGACAGCACATGCTCCAGCATGTCGTATTTTCGGGTTTCGTCTACCGGGTACAGGGCGTGCTCGATAGTCTCCAGCTGCTGTGTGTGGTTCAGTTCCACCACGTGGGGATTCTCCAGCAGCCGGTCCGCCAGCCGGCGGATCTCCTTCGGCATGGTGGCCGAGAACAGCAGGTTCTGCCGCTTCTCCGGGAGGGCGGCCACAATGCGCCGGATGTCCGGCAGGAAGCCCATGTCGAACATGTGATCCGCCTCGTCCAGGACCAGGCTTTCTACCGAATCGAGACGCAAGGCGTTGCGGCCGAGGAGGTCCAGCAGCCGGCCGGGACAGGCTACGACGATCTCGGGACGGTTGCGCAGTTCGGTGGTCTGGGCGTTGATGGAAACGCCGCCGAATACGGTAGCAACCTTGATCCGGGTAAAACGGGCCAGGGAGCGGATCTCTTCGCCGATCTGGGTCGCCAGCTCCCGGGTGGGAGCTACGATCAGCACTCGCGGGTCATGGCCGCCTCGTCTGGAAAGAAGTCGTTCCAGAACCGGGAGTGCGAAGGCGGCGGTTTTCCCGGTGCCGGTCTGGGCCAGACCAAGGATATCCCGGCCTTCAAGGGCGGCAGGTATGGCCTGGTCCTGGATCGGTCGGGGCTCGGTGAAGCCGGCGGCGGCGATGCCGCGCTGGATCGAAGGGCCCAGATCGAAAGCGTTGAATCCGGTTCCGGATTCCTGTTTGGAGTCATGCATATATATAGATTGCCTCGTCGGCGGCTGTTGCCGCTTTCCGACCTACACAACAGTAATAGGAGGGGGTTTGTTTGCGAGCGACGCGATCCTTGGCAGGAATTCCTGTTGTGCGCCGCCGGGCCGAAGAGATCGGCCGTTCAGATTTGCCACAAGGAACATAACAGCCGACAGACGCCGACGCCATGGGCCGCCAGCTTCCGGCGCAGTCTGTGGAGCCTGATGGAAATTATTTTTGCTGAAAATGACCAAGAATAAGACGGCTACCTTCATATACAAAACTGTGCTTTATCCAATTATAAGAAAGCGGGCATGTCGAGAATTGACGACTCTAAGTATCTGTCTACATTGTACTTTACGGGACATATATATATATGCGATTTTACATAGTCATTATTGCTGCCGTACTTGCCGGACTGCTGGCCTTGGCCGGCACCTCCTCTTCCGCCATGGCTGCGGAACAGATCTGGTATCTCCACGGCGAAGATCTGCCGCTGGCAACCATGTCCCCTGTCGCTCCGACGGCCCCGGCACTGACCAATAACGATCCCGGCCGCGATGATGCCCTCGGCCTGCTGGTCGCCAAGGGCGGCGCCGGCATGGCCGAGACCAACCCGGTCAAATACCAGCAATGGGTCACCGCACCTGGAACCGTCACCCTGGACCGGTCCGCCGGTCTGGTGTTCTGGGCTGCCATGAAAAATTTTGCTACGCCCAGGCGAGGGATCGTGGAAGCCTACCTGATGGACTGTGAACCGTCCGGCGGAGGCTGCGTCGAGATAGCCCACGGGACCCGGGACATCCAGGACTGGTCCAACGGTCTGGGGTTCTGGAGCAAGCACTCCATCGACTTCGGTCTGGTTAGCCATACCATCGCAGCAGACCGTTCCCTGGCGGTCCGGATCGTGGTCGGCGCCAACTCGGACGACGACATGATGTTCGCATACGATACCGCTGGATTCCCCAGTCACCTCACCGGCAACGCACGGGGGGATATCGGGATCGACTGCGATTTCTCCGACTGGGGCAACGGCGAAGGAACGGAATTCATCCTGGCAGACCAGGGCGGCCCCGATGACTACCGCAGCCCGACCCGCCTGGACCTGACCCAGGTCGCCGTGGCAACCAACCTCGTGGACGCCCTGCAGTTCCTGATCGCCTTCGACGATATCCCGGTAGCCGGTGGCACCGCCGGCACCCTGTTCGACACCAATCTGGACGGCAACGTGAACTTTGCGCTGGTTGCCAGCGTCGATGACGCCGAGGTGGTGCTGGAGCTGTATGCCTGCGACGACTCCATGACCGAGGGCTGCGGCTCAGCCGGCCTGTTGCGAACCTACGATGACACGAGCTACTGCGCCGGGACCGGTATGGGACCCTGGAACAACGATACGCTGATCGAGGCGGACATCCCGTTCGCCGACCTGGCGACCGGCGGAAGCCCGATGTTCATCACCTCCCTGATCTCCTACGCCGCAGCCAGTTTGCTGACATCCCCCAAGGACTCGGTGTTCGGCACAGGCGACGAGAATTACCAGGCTTCGATCTATTTCGACCCGCTCCAGGGGTTCGCACAGATCGTAGGTTCGGTCGGCACCGGATTCACGGTCCGCCGTTCAGGTGACCCCGCAACGGTGCGTACGGCGGTTGACCACGCAACAACAACCATTTCGCCCTATGACGATCTTCCCGGCACACTGGATGATGGCGAGATCTACTTCTACGTCGTGGATAAGACCGGTGGTATGCCGGTTCCCCTGTCCGCCGACTCCAACCGGTACGACAGCGCGATCCGGCTCGGTTTCGACGACGAGAACGGGCTGAGCGCGGCGGTGGACCCGCTGGCCTCACAGGCGGCCCTGGATCGGACCAGCGTCACCGCCGACGGCACCAGTTACGCCACGCTGACGATAACGCCCCGTGACTCCCACGGTGTGGCCATCGGCGCCGGATGCGACATCGAGTTCAGCTCCATAGCCCTCTCGCCGGGAGCCGCAGCGGCACCGCTGAAGGACAACCGGGACGGGGCCTACACGCTGCTCATCGCCGCCACCGGTCCAGGGACCGGCCAACTCGTGGTAACGGTGGAGGGCATCACCCTGACCGACCGACCAACGGTCACCTTCACCAACCCGTAGAGCCGATCCATACGAACTAGCGGGTTACCTGGAACGTCGTGGTAGCTCTCATTCCGCGCCTTCAGGGGAGCGAGACGGTAGTCCGCTCCGAAACCGGCGGTGTTCCGCTGAGCGATGGTCATACGGCCCTGGGGATCCAGGTACGGCAGGCGGAAGATTCTGTCCCCTGGAGGAACGTTGATTTCGGAATGACCTCGAGAGAACCAACGATCGTTGACTCCTTATAACGAATTGGTAAACCGTTCCACGATACCGGATTTTCCGTTTTTAAATAGCTCACGAATCCGCAGGGTTTCTCCTGGCACCGCTCCTGCAACTGTGCAGGCGGAGGCCCGGGAGAACCATGAAGATCAACCGACCCAGACATGGGATCACTGTTCGATGCCGGATCGTCGTACAGACGGCTTTTCGCGCCTCCGTCCTGCTTGCCCTTCTCCTCCTGACCTCCATGGTGGTCGTCGCCGCATCCACTCCACCGGCTCAGGACCGACCGGTCAGGGAGCGCGTCGAACAGGCCGCCCGTGCGACCTATATCCACGGCATGACTGCCGAAATCGCCCGGCGTGAGATCGGTCCCGACGGCCTCCCGATTCTGCTGGAACTTCTGGAGGATCCAGCCTTCCCGAGACATGACAATGTCGTCGCGTTCATGACTTTCCTCGGCGGCAGCAACGCAACCCGGGCGCTGGAATCGTTCCTGCGCGTCCCGCCTGCGGCGACCCACAGACCGGCGGAGCAGCGGGCGTTGTTGCTGGCACCCCAGGCTCTCGGACAGATCGCGTCACGAGGCGACAGAACCGCTCTCGATCTGCTGATGGAGATCACCGATCCGGCTTCAGGAAACGACCTGCTGCGGCAGGCTTCAACCTTGGATCGCCAGCCTGCCCGCCTCCACGCCGACCTTCTCAGGATGGCGTTCCGCGGTCTCGCATATTCGGAGACGGAGACCGCCAATCAGCGACTTCTCGATTTTGCAAGAGGCGAACTTAGAGTATCGGCTCTCCCTGACAGCCACGAGACCGCCCGGTCCGCGCTGGCTCTCCGAAACGAACTTGGGTCCAGGTCCGAGACCCTGGAACCGACCGCCGGAGGGTACGATCCCCCGAATACGACGGCCGGAGGCGTCCTGGACAGCGCCGGCCGTGTACATGACACCGGCCTGACCTACGCCAATCACGTCGACGTCGGCGACCCGATGGACGACGCCCGGCTCGACGTTGTACTCGGAATCGCCTCGTTCCGCACCGGGTGCGGCGACGATCCCGCCGACATCGCCTGCTGTGTCACCTTTTCCAGATTGAATTCCGCAGCTTCCTTCGGCGCCCCCGGGGACGGCCTGGACACCATCGATGACAGCGCTGAAATGACCTCCGTTCTCAGCGACACGTCGGCCCGGTTCAAGGTCGTCCGCGCAATCAACTACTGCGGGGGTCCGGGCATCAATATCATCGGCTGCGCGTGGCAGCCGGGGAATGGCGGCGCCGTGGTCCGGATGACCGCCGCTGAAAGCGAATCGGTACTGTGGGTTCACGAGTATGGACACAACACCGGCCTTGACCACAGCAACAACGGTTCACGCTACCTGATGTACGGAACGAATTACGGAACGAACGACCTTCTGGACCAGCAGGAGTGCGACTCGTTCCACACTCCCCACTCCTGGGCGGAGATCGTTCCCGACGACATCGGGGCCTGCAACGATACAGACGGCGACTTGATCCATGACGCGACCGACAACTGTCCCGCTATATCGAACTACGATCAGCTCGATTCCGACGGGGACGGCATTGGCGACGCCTGCCAGACTTCTTCTTGCGGCAACGGCGTGATCGACGCAGGCGAGGAATGCGACGGGATCAATCTTGGCATCCATACCTGCGCAACCGAAGGATACCGTGAAGGGCTGCTGGCATGTGACGGTTTCTGCCGTCTCGACCGCACCGGCTGTGCATGCATGGATACCGACGCAGACCAGAAGGGCGACGAAGCGATCCCACTGGGCGCCTGCGCATCGGATTGCAACGACGGCGACAGCCTGATCTGGGACACTCCTGGTGAAATTCCTACCCTGATTTTTTCCGCCGTTCTGGCAACCCTTGAATGGATCGAACCGGTTGATCCTGGCGGTTCGACATCCACGCTGGTCTTCGACGTTTTGCGTTCCACCGATCCGGCCGACTTCGAAACCGGGTCGATCTGTGTCGAATCCGATGACGGTGCGGATACCCTGGCGGTAGATCCGGAAATTCCAGGATCTGGTATCGTGTTCTATTACCTGGTCCGAGCCGAAAACGCCTGCCCCAAAGGCTCCGGACCGCTGGGATCCGGCCGGTCAGGCAGAACCTGCGGTTCCTGACAAAAGCCGTACGGCCGATCCCCGCCCTCACCGTGATAAAATCAGCGTATATTCAGGGGTTATAGACTCACCTCGCCCCTTTCGCTGGGGCGATTTTGTCAAAGGCAGGGGGCATCATGAACCGGTGGTCCGATCCGCGAAAACTCGTTTTTGCGTTATTGCTGTTCCTTCTGCCTCTGTGCGCTCTCGCGGCGTCCACAGCAGAATCCGACCGCGAGGTCCTTTTACAACCGGCCGGCGGGCCCGAATCGATTCCCGAACGATATCAGGAACGCATTCTGCCGTATCTCCGACTCAAACCCTCGCCTGGCGCACCTTCCCGCCCGGCCGAAGGCGGTACCGACGGCTTGCCGTTCCAGGACCTGGCCAGCGATGAAATTCAAATCGACCTCGGTCTCCCTACGTCCGGAGGGCTGGACCACTCCGTCATCGTTCTCGGCGGCGGAGTTGGAGCGATCTGCGTACTCGAACTGGAAAACTACCTGCTCCGTTCCCTGCGGTCCGCTGACGGGGGGCAATCGTTCGATGGCGAACTCGATGTCACCGGAGGCCCGGGCGCCGGAGCCGTTCTGGCCTATGCCGCCGATCTCGCTGTGGATGATGCCGTCCATGTCGCTCTGGTGGTCGCGGACCCGAGCGGCGATCGGGGGCTGCGATTCGTCCGCAGTCCCGATCGCTGCCAGAGTTGGGATGCTCCGGTCGATCTGATCATGAGCGCAGATCCCGCACATGGTGTAACCGCTGTAGCGGTCGGATCCGGCGGCGCCGGATTTGCCTCCGTCGCGTTCATCGGCCGGGACGGGCTGGCTCCTTACGCCATCACCACCGCCAACGGCGGCTCGACCTGGACCGCCCCGGTCCGTCTCGATCCCGGAAACGGCGGGACGTTCGCAACGACTCCCTCGATCAGCCTTGATGTCGATGCGGCCGGCAACACCGTCTATGCCGCCTGGGACCAGGACCGTGGCTCCGGCTCACAGATCTGGACGACGCGCTCCACCGATGGAGGTGCGACCTTCGTCGTCGAGCAAAATCTGGACCCGGTGACACCTTTCCGAGGTGAATCGAGCCGACCCTCGGTTCAGGTGGTGGAGGGCGGCGAGCTGCTCATCGCATACTGGGACATCTCCAGCGGAAACCGGATGTTCGTCGCCCAATCGAAGAACCAGGGCACGACATTCTCCTCAACCTACGAGGAGAATGTCGGTGGTGGGGACGCACTGGGAGTGCCGACATTCTGTTATGTAACCGGTGACACGACGCTGCACCTGTTCTGGACGATCAGCGATAGCTTGTGGCACTCGCGTTCGGCCAACAACGGCGACTCATTCGACGACGGCTCCACCCTCTCGACTACCGCCGATGCCGACCCCGACAATTGGCGCCCCGCCACCCGGGTCCAGTGCGCCAAGATCGGAAACCGCGCCTGGGTGGTCGGATCGTCCGATTACCGCAACGATACTTACGCCGGAACCCGCACCGACGTGTACGTACACCGCAGCACCGATGACGGCGTCACCTGGCTCCCCGCCGAGCGGGCCGATACCGACGGTGCAGGTGGAGCGGAGTCATCGTTCGGAGGACTGGTTGCAACGACAGGTGGCGATTTCTTCACCGCCTGGAGCGACCGCCGCGATGACGCCGGCCGTGGGGAAAACCTGTACGGCATCGTCTACAGTGATGGCGTCGGCTTCGCCCTTTCGGATGCCAGGATCGACTCGGACGCCGGCGTGGCCTCCGCCGCCACCCTGCAGGAGCCGGTGGTCGCCTCGGACGGCGCCACGGGCGTCTACGTGGCGTTTTCCGGCCGAGGGCACGGTCACGAACACGACATCTGGGTCACCCGCAGCGCCGACGGAGGGTACACCTTCGACTCCGCGGTACGGGCCAGCACCACGCCGGCCGGCGACCGTGTTCAGTTCGTGCCTTACCTGGCGGCAACCCCGGACGGCAACGTCTACCTCGCCTGGCTGGCCGACGACCCGATCTCCGGCCAGCGCCAGCTCCGGTTCAACCGCTCGTCCGACTTCGGCGCCACATGGCAGCCGGTGGACCAGGTCCTGGATGCCATATCCCACCCGGTCGGTTACTTCCTCGAGTCGTTCGACTTCCCGAACATCCAGCTGCGGGCGGTGGACGGCGGGTTGGTGTACGTCGCCTGGTCGGACCTCGCCACCGTGTTCCTGGCCCGTTCGGAGAACGGAGGCGCATCATTCACCATTGAAGACGTCGACCAGGATTCCCGGAATTTCAACCGGTACCCGGCGCTGTGCGCCCAGGGTGACCAGGTCGTACTGGCCATCATGTCCCCCGACACCGCCTTCATAGACTTCAGCGTGTGGGGCACGGTCAGCGCCGACCGGGGCGCCACATGGACCACCATGGAGCAACTCAGGAGCGAATCAACACCGGAACGAGGCATTTTCCCCGTACTCTCCTGCGACGGCGGGAGCGGGGCCCTGGTCGTGTGGGGCGACCTCCGAAACAATTCGACATGGCAGTTGTTCTCCAACCGCTGGGACGGAGCCTGGCAGGGCGACGTGGTCGTCAACGGGCCGGCTGCACTGGACCACTTCTGGCCCACCGTCGCCAGAGCAGGTACGAGCGACGTCGTCGTCTCGTACCAGGACTTCGACGGTGCCGTCTACGCCGCCCGCTCCCAGGACGGCGGCGCCACCTTCCCTGCCCACGTCCGCCTCGACAACGCAGCTCCCGAACCGGCCGCCGTTTCGGAGAGCCCGCGAATCACGGGGGACGGGGACGACCTGTGGGTATTCTGGATGGACGACAGTTCCGGCGACCGCTCCATTGCGGTGCGGTGGTCCCGGGACGGCGGCGGTGCGTGGAGCCCCGCCCGGCGCGTCAATCGCGAAACACCGGACGGGGCGCTGCCCAACGGCTACTACCCGATCAACGCAACCGCAGCCGCGCTTCCGGATGCAGGTTTCCTGGCCTGGGGCGGTGACCGCAACGACCCGGGAGGCGACGTCCTGACCAACGCCGCCGACCTCACAGACGGCGACCGGGACACGGTCGATGCTGGCGCGGATTGTGACGATACCGACCCGACAGCCTGGGCGATTCCAACACCTGTGGCGAATATCAGCGTCGTGCTTGTCTCAAACGATGTTCATCTGGATTGGGAAAGCCAGACCGGCTCTACAGGTCCGGGGACAATATACGATGTAGCGACAGGCCTTCTTTCGGACCTACTGGCGGGCGGAACATATGTCGCATCCAGCTGCCTCGCAGCGGACCTCCCTCAGCCGGGCTACGACGATACCCGGGGAAACCCGGCGACCGGAGATGCGGATTACTACCTGATCCGCTCCCGCAACGGCTGCGGCGCAGGCGGCTACGGCGATTCCGGATTGAGCCCGGACCCGAGGGACGGACTGGACGCCGCGAGCCCGTGTCCTTGACTAGAACTCGAACCCCTGTGCCTCCGCACGCTCACGAACGGTACGCCTGACCAGGCGGCGCAGGTCGTCGCCGGTAGCCTTGACGCCGGCCGCTCGGCTCGACTCGATATGGCGCTCCCGCTGCTCTCCAAGAGACCGGATGCGGTCCTTCAGCTCCCGGCGCCGGTCTGCAAGACGGAACAGGTAGTCATCCCGCTCCGCCGGGGTCATGGCCTGCATGATTGCCGGAAGGTCCTCCTCCGGAACATCCTCCAGGAACACCCGGCCCGAATCGACTGCGTCCACCAGGTCCCAGTCGCCCTGGTACAGCGGCCCGGCCTTGGTGATCGCCCGACTGGCCGCCACGGATACTCCCAAAGACTCCACATTCTGGTCCTGGAGTATCTGGTTCTCCGCCGCCTCGGCGCCATTCTCGCCGTACGGGACGTACGTCGCACTGAGTTCCTGTCCGCTGGAGGCCAGTTCCCGGTCGAACGGGCTGGCCGGTCCCTCCGGCCGCTTGCCGGGCCTCAGGGTGGCAACCTGGACGCCCAGGGTCTCACTCAGCGACCGCCAGGTCTGGTAATTCCTTCCGCCGCCCCCCCCGACATAAATCGGATGGACCGCAATTTCACGACGCCCCGCGTCCAGCGCCAGATCTTCGGGATCAATCGCCTGGTCCTGGTCGGCCTCCTCGTTTCCCATCACGAAGATCATGCGCACGGCCTGATCTTCCTCCGACCACTCGAGCTGATCCAAGGCCACCCGGACCACCCGCTCGACGTACTCTTCCGATCCGCCGGTCCGGAGTTCGAACAGCGACCGGGAGACGGCGTCCAGGTCATCGGTGAGTGGGCGGTTGATCCGGATCCATCCGGACTCTCTGGGGTTGCGGCTGTTCCCGTACGACAGCAGCGCCACCCTCAGGCGTGGCGTCGGTTCTAGACGGGACAGGTCGTCCACGATCCCCCATAGATGGATCCGGGCTTCATCGATAGAGGCGTTCATCGATCCGCTGGTATCGAGGCAGATGGCGAGTTCGATGACAGGTGGACCGTCCTGTGCCGTGGCGGTGGGAAAGAAAAACCCGCCCAGCAGAAAGAAGACGGCAACCGGGGCGAGGCGTCGTAGCCCCGCCCCGGTGGTGTTATGCGTCGGTCGTATCGCCCGACAGGTCATCGGGCTCACGGTCCCGGGAAACTGCTCGGGCCGGTCCTGCAGGTATCGGGCTGTTGGAAGAAGTTGACCTCTTCGAATTCGTTACCTTTCAGGTTGACGATCTGTTCGGAGTTCTCGCAATTGGGATCAGCGACGTCGCTGTCCTGGTCCACGACAATCGCCATCCGGAAGTCGGTCGGCTTGCCCTTGTGCTTGTACACGACCTGGTAGTAGCCGTCGTCGTCCATCATGGAACGTCCGACCTCGCACCACTCCTGATCGCAGCCCTTCTTCGGATTGTACGGTCTGTACAGCTTGACCCACTTGTCCTTGGCCGGCTCACCGTTCTCGGGAACGATGGTCGGATCGACATTGCCGAACTCGTCCTTCGGCTTGTGGGCGCCGCGACCTGCAACGCCCGGGTTCTTCTTGAATTCGTTGTCGTTCTGGACCGCGTCGCAACCGAGCTCGTCCAGGGTGTCTCCCAGAGAGTCCCAGCCGATGTAGGAGCAGAACGTGTGATCCACAAGCTCCGGAATCACGATGACCGGGTTGCCGGCCGTTCCAGGCTCGATGGCCACATCGTCAAGGCCCGCGTCGTAGCGATCGCCGAGACCATCGCCGTCGGCATCAACATGCCGCCCCTTGAGCCCATCGTCCATGTGCTGGTTGATGTATGCGAACCCGGTAGACGGGATCGTGATCTGGATCTCGATATCAACCAGCACCGGGCTACCGTCCGGGTTGTATCCGGTAACGGTACCGCCGGCAGGCAGGGTCGTGTAGTCGCCCAACACCACAACCTGGTTGATCGCCTGGCTCTCGTCACCAGGCAGGTAGCACGTTTCGCCCGAGTCGTTGACGTACAGGCTGACACCGTCGTAGACGTGGAGCGCCCTTGCACCCTGTGTCACGAACGGCCATGGCAGGGACAAGGTGATATTGACGATTTCACCCGGAGTTCCACTGACACTGAGGTTGTAGAAGAACTGTCCGGGGTTCGTTGCGTTGAACTTGAAGCTCGGCATGTTCTGGTGGTCCTGAGTGAACAGCCTCCGCCACTGGCGTCCGTTGGTGTCGTCACCGTCGTTGTCGAAGATGCACAGCGAGGAGTTCGTCACCGAGATCGGCGGCGAGATCGTCACTGTAGCGTCATCGCTGTCCGAAACCGGGTTGCCTTCGTCATCCGTACCGCTCGCGGTGACGGTATCGGTCTCCTCTCCAAAGACCTCTCCGGCCACGAGACCGACGAACGCAACGAAGTTGCAGGTGTATGTCTCTCCCGGCAGGATCGTGATCAGCGCGCAATCCGTGCTGACCTGATCCTTGATCGTGCCGCCCTCACCGGTAAGGATGAGGATGTCGCCGTAGATGTCATCGGTCAGGCTCGTCAGAGTCACCGGGTCGGTGCTGACGCTGTCGTTGGTGATCTCTATGACGAAGGTGACATTCTCCCCTGGCGCCACCACGTTGTTGGGATTGGCGGTCTTGACGACAGTGATGGCCGGCAACGCGCCGGTTACGGTCACCACGGCGTCATCGGTGAGGGTGAAGGCTGCCCCGTCGTCATCTACACCGGTCGCCGAAACCACATCGGTCTCGACGAGTCCGGCGTTGCCGTCCACGAAAGCGGTGAACTGGCAGGTGTAGGTGGCATTGGGCAGGATTGTCTGCGGAACCACGCAGTCGGTGGCTACGATCCCGTCATGTCCGATCGTTGTGATGTCGTTGTAGATCGAATCGGTCAGTGACTGAAGTGTCAGCGTGTCGAAGCTCGAGCCGTTGAACAGGCCGACCGTGAACGTGACGTTTCCACCCGGTTCGAGAACCGTGAGGGGACTGGCTGTCTTTGTCAGCTCGGCGTATTCCGAGGGTACGATGTTCCGGACCTGCACAATCGCGTTATCGCTGTTCGGATCCGACTGATCGCTGTCCGCAACCGCCGTGTTGTTTATTTCATCGCCGGAATTGAATTCACCGGCGGCGACTACCCGAGTCGCGGTGTAGGTCCAGGTTTCGTCGAGATCCAGCTCGCCGTCATTGTCGGTATCACCGCCAACGAAGGTCGGACTGAAGTCGTCCGAGTTGTCTCCTGGTGTGGCGTTGTCGTCAATTACCGTGACGTTGGTCAGTGTCACGTTACCAGCGTTGGTCACGCTGTAACTGTAGGTGATCGTCCCGCCGTCCTCGAAGATAAAGGTCGGATTCGCTGTTTTGACGATCCGGATCGCCGGGTTCTGAGGCAGCGCTACCGTCTCGTCGTCGATGACCGGGTCGGTCTCAGCGCTGTCCGCAGTCGCCACGTTGGCACGGCTGCCGGCATCGATATCAGCCTGGGTCACCGAGTACGACCCGCTGCACGTCTCACTGGCACCTACCGCCAGCGACGGGATCGGGTTACCACTCGGACACGTGATCACAGGCACCAGCGGGTCCGTCACGCTCACGTTCGTCAGCGTCACGTTACCGCCGTTCGACACCAGGAAGCTGTAGGCGATCGTCTCGCCCAACTGGGCAAAGCCGTCGCCGTTCTCGTCGTTGAATGTACCGGTCTTCACTATCGTAAGCACCGGGTTCTGAGGCAGCGCTACCGTCTCGTCGTCGATGACCGGGTCGGTCTCAGCGCTGTCCGCAGTCGCCACGTTGGCACGGCTGCCGGCATCGATATCAGCCTGGGTCACCGAGTACGACCCGCTGCACGTCTCACTGGCACCTACCGCCAGCGACGGGATCGGGTTACCACTCGGACACGTGATCACAGGCACCAGCGGGTCCGTCACGCTCACGTTCGTCAGCGTCACGTTACCGCCGTTCGACACCAGGAAGCTGTAGGCGATCGTCTCGCCCAACTGGGCAAAGCCGTCGCCGTTCTCGTCGTTGAATGTACCGGTCTTCACTATCGTAAGCACCGGGT
>JACXWD010000012.1:41882-75687 GCA_014764515.1 Candidatus Polarisedimenticola svalbardensis
CCGTCGCCGTTCTCGTCGTTGAATGTACCGGTCTTCACTATCGTAAGCACCGGGTCGTTCAGAACAGTCGTGTCCTCAGTGGCGGTATTGTTGGCAGTATTGTCGTCCGGAGTGTCTGAGGTCACGGTAGCCGTGTTTGTCAGCACCGTACCGTCGGGAACATCGCCGTTCACGTTGACGGTCACATCAAACGAGGAACTTCCGCCGGCAACGATCGTGCCGAGCGAACAGGTCAGGGTCCCGACCGGTGCCTCAACGCAACTGTCCGTATCGGAAACGTACGTAACGCCCGCGGGCAGCGTGTCGGTCACCTGTACGTTCACCGCGTCAATCAGGCAATCCACGCAGTCGTTGGTGACGGTAATGGTGTAGGTCAAATCGTTTCCGGCTTCGATCGGATCGACATCGTCGACCTTGAAGATCGCCAGATCGGTGGACCGACGGCTGTTCGTGACCGTACAGACGTAATCGGCACCCGCTTCGGGGATGTTGACGTCGAGGGATGTGCAATCGGTGCAACTGGCAACGACGGTCGCCGTATCGCGCTCGACACATTCGATGTCAGAGTTGTAGTCAGCCAGCGAAGTCGCCGTCCCGGCAAGCTCGCCAACATTGTGAAGACCGCCGTCCACAGCGATTTGACCGGTCGTACCGCCATCGCTGACGTCGGCCGCGTCGTTGCACTCGCCGGTACCGGCGCCGGTGCAACAGGTCCACGGATCGTTATCGGCGAGGCAACTGTCATTACTTACCGTGGTACCGTCGATCTGCAGATCGAACAGGCCGGGGTCGGTGCCTGGAGAAAGAGCTTTGACGACTTCGATCAGTTTATCGGGGACGTCAATCGGAATGTTGAAGCCTTCATCGCATTTGCATTTCGACGGAGCACCCGGGAATGCGTCGAGCGGGCTCGTACAGAGGTCGTTCGCACCGGGCTGCCGCCAACTGGTGCAGCTCGGCAAGTCCAGATTACCGTCGCCGTCGTTATCGACGCACTGCGTGGTAATCGGACCGATATCCAGAAAAATAGGATTGGTCAAATTGGGGTCCGGCGTATCTTCAATGTCGCCGCAGGTGTCCTGAATGATTCCGTTCGGATCGTCGGTTGTTCCGTCAAGATCCGTGTAAAGACCGCATGTCAAATCCGGTTTCTCGAACTCTCCATCGTAGGGCAGGGTGGAGACGGAACACGTTCCCGTAATCGCCCCATCGCTGTTGGGGTCACCATCGACAGCGAAATAAACACCGATGTCGTGTCGTCCCTGGGCTGTCAGCAGAATCTCAGCCGTAAAGCTGAAAACCACGGTATCACCCGGGAAGGCGCACCCATCATCGAGGATCGTGACGTCCAGTATATTGGCGATGGAAACATCGTTTGCCGTGCACTGAAGACCAAATCCTGCCAGTTCCTCCATACAACCGGTAACAATGCTGTCTCCGCCAACGGGCGGATTGGCGCACTGTGCCTGGGCCGTCGGCATCATGAGCATGCCGCCGAAGAGAAGCAGGATCGCCGCGACGAGGACTCTGGCACGTCTCGTCGGGAATCGGGTCGTCTTGACTTTAGTGTTCATTGCCGGAGCCCCCTCGTTCTCATTGCCTATCGAAGATCGCGTACCCATTTCAGTTACCTGCCAAACGCGCTGCGCGGATGAAGCTGCCCAGTGAATAGTCCTGGGCCGCAGGCGTTACAGCTGTGTCGAATGTGGTGACCTGCATACTGACGAATCGTTTCTTGTAGAAATTCTGGTAGGTATGCACACCAAGTTCCGAACTGAGATTGATCCCGAGTTCCATGAAGGAATCGGGTCCCAGATCCTGAATCGGGCCGCCGTCGCTGCCGTAGTTCTGCCAGGCCCCGCCATCGACGCTCGCCGAGTTGCAGAGCGCGCAGATCGTTCCGCCGGCGTTGCACTGTTCCGCGGGGTCATTCGGGTTGATCGGCAGGCTCTCCACGGGAACCCACTGGAATTCCGAGGTCTCCTGGTTTACCAGCGTCCATTTGCTCAGATGAATAGCAGTCAGGGCGGCGCCGGTGTACTCGGCGCCGACCAGCAGGTCGCCTTCGGTTCGGCTCCCCTGGATTACACCGGCGGCTCCGATCGCAAACAACTCCTGGTTGAATTCCATTTCGATTCGCCCCACCCCGGGAGCGAGTCGTTCCAGGCCGGTATACAGCACATAGTCCATTGCCTCGTTGAACATGGTGTACGCATAGGCGTTGCCCAGATCGTAGGCCGCATCGACGCTTCCGGCGCCGATGGCGCCCGGTGAGAGGTAGACGGTCTGGTCGATTCCGCTTCCCGCCGATATGTCGTCCAGCAGGAACGCGGCGTCGCGCCGGTTCCGGAGCGGCCCGAAGGCATCGAGGAAGTCGGGTACGCCATTGCTGGCCAGGCCACCGGTTTTGTCGTAGACATCCAGAGGCTGACGGTTCGCATCGAACAGATCATTCCAGTCCGGACCGGCCTGGAGACTGTTCCCCAGCAGATCGGCCGTGCCCGGTACGGTGGGATTGACGCCATCACCGAGTTCGAAGTTTCCGGTGACCGGCTCCGACTGGGCCGCCACCTCATTTATAGTGGCAACGGCCACTAAGGCGCCACCGATCAGAACCACGAGGAGGGTTGCGATCGTCCAAAGCCTGTGGTTCTCAGAATCCCGCTTGATCATGTTCATCTTGGCCTCCCGACCTGACACATATATCCGGCATGGTGCTGCCGAAACCTTACCGAGAGCGCTGACAGGCGCCCTGCGAATTCGTTAACTGAATGAGAAAATACACCTCGACACACGGCCGCTTGACCATCGATCAGACAGGTCATCCCTAGGTTACTGATTGTTACCCCCGAGCTACGAAACGCGCTGACACTAGCCTGGGGCACGCCTTGCGCCTGCCCCTGCATTCAACCCCCTATAAAAAATCCGCGCGCTAACTGGAATCAGACTTACACAAGGCGACTATGAGGGTCAACAATTAATCAACAGAACTTAATAGAAACCCCTTGAGTAATTGTAGGAAAGGTAGGGCGCGTTCGATGTGCGAAAAAATATCCAGACAAGCGTTAATTAATTTATATGATTGGATTTCGCATCTGATATTGCTTACCGCTTTGATCAGGCGGCTGAAGACACGGCAGACTGCAGGTCCTTATTTATCCTTCCGGGGCGCTACTGGATGTAGGGATCTCCACCAGCCTTTCCTTCTGCTTGCGTTTTGCGACGTCCTCCACATCGATGAACGGCAGAGCCAGTAGAGGCAAAGCCGCCATGAAGGCAGCCACCAGATAGCAATGGGAAGCTGAGAGCTGGATATCCTGCAGGAACCCGAGCCCGACCATCGAGGCGAACACCTGCGCGACCCGGGTGTCCGTCAACAATATTTACCGCGGCCGGCTCCTTTTGCCAACCCAGTCATACAAGGTTGGCAACAGAATCAACGTCAGAACCGTCGATGAGATCAACCCTCCGATTACAACCGTGGCCAATGGCCTCTGGACTTCGGCGCCGGCGGATGTGGACAGCGCCATCGGCAGGAACCCCAGGGAGGCGACCAGTGCGGTCATGAGCACGGGACGCAGACGCTCCGACGCGCCCTGCTCCACCGCCTCGCGCAGTTCATGCCCTTCGTCCTGCAACCGCCGGATCGCCGATACCATGACGACGCCGTTGAGCACGGCGACGCCGAACAGTGCGATGAACCCGACACCGGCGGATATGGAAAAGGGGATCCCCCGGACCCAAAGGGCCAGGACACCACCCACTGCCGCAAGAGGAACGCCGGTGAAGATCAGGAGGGCGCTGCGGACCGATCCGAATGCGCCGTACAGCAGCGCGAATATCGCGAACATGGCGATCGGCAGAACCACCAGGAGCCGGGAGCGGCTGCGCTCCAGTTGCTCGAACGCTCCTCCCCATTCCAGGTAGTAGCCGTCCGGCTTGTCCAGTTTCTCCTCCAGGACAGCCTGTGCTTCACGGACGAACGACTCCAGATCACGGCCACGAACGTTCGCTTCCACGTTGAGGCGGCGCTGGCCGAACTCCCTGCTGATCTGGGCCGGCCCTTCCTCCACACGGATCTCGGCAAGCTGGGCCAGCGGAACCGGATGGCCGTCCGGATCCATCACCGGCAGGTTGCGGATCGCATCCAGATCGGCCTGGAGCGGCAAGGCGAATTTGACGACGATATCGTAGCGTCGCACCCCGTCCATGACGACACCGACCACGCGACCTGCACGGATCGCCTCCACGGCGCCAAGAACCTCATCAACCGAGATGCCGTAACGAGCCGCCCGGGCATGATCAAGGATTATGCGGAGCACCGGCAGACCCTGGATCTGGTCGGCCCGGACATCCGCCGCGCCGGGAACCTCCCGAAGCATCCCGGCAATCTTCCCTCCCAGGCGCTCCAGTTCGTCCAGATCGTCACCGAACACACTGACCGCAACGTCCGACCGCACGCCGGCGATCAGTTCGTTGAACCGCATCTCGATCGGTTGGGTGAATGAGAACCCCATGCCTGCCACCCGGTGTTCCAGCGACTCGGACATCGCCTCCACCAACTGCTCCTTGGTCCTCCCCGTATCCCACTCCTTCTTCGGCTTGAGACTGACGAACACATCCGACAGTTCAATCCCCATGACGTCGGTGGCAACTTCCGGGGATCCGATGCGGGTCACGATCTGTTCCACTTCCGGGAATTCATGCAGGACCCTCTCCACCTCAAGACCGGCCTCCACGCTGTGAGTCATGGATGAACTCTGCAATCGAAGGGACTGCACGACGATTCCGCCCTCGTCCAGGGTCGGCAGAAACTCACCGCCCAGGGACAGGAACAGAACCGCTGCACCGGCAACGGCGGCGATCGCTGCCACCGCCACCAGACGGCGCGCCCGAAAAGCCCACGCCAGCGTCGGCCGGTAAATCCGCCGCAGCAGACCGATCACCCGCGCCTCCCGCTCGGCTACGCCGTTACGGAAGGCCAGGCTGGCCAGAACCGGCATCAAGGTCAGGGACAGCAACAGGGAGCCGGCCAGTGCGAACACCACGGTCCAGGCCATGGGCCGAAACATCCTGCCCTCGGTACCGGTCAGTGTCAGGATCGGCAGGTACACGATGATGATGATCGCTACGGCGAATGTCACCGGCCGGCCGACCTCCACCGCTGCCTGCCGCACGGTTTCCCGAACCGAACCCGGCTTTTTGCCACGCAAGGCCAACCTGCGGACGACGTTTTCGATCAGAACCACCGACCCATCCACAACCAGGCCGAAATCGATCGCTCCCAGGCTCATCAGGTTGCCTGAGATCCCTCCGATCAGCATGCCGCAGAATGCAAACAGCATGGATAGCGGGATCGCGATCGCCACAATCAAGCCGCCCCGCAGATTGCCCAGCAACAGGAGCAGGACGATCACCACCAGAAGACCGCCTTCGACCAGGTTGGTGACCACCGTCTTGAGTGAGCGTTTGACCAGCTCTGTTCGATCGTAATAGGGGTGGATCGTCACCCCGGCGGGTAGATCCTTTTCTATGGCGGACAACCGCTCCTTGACCCGCTCCGTCACCTCCAGTGCATTCTCTCCCGCCAACATCTGCACCAGACCGATGACCGCTTCTCCGGCGCCGTCCCTGGTGGCCGCACCTCGTCGAGGCATGGCGCCCTCGACCACCCGAGCCACTTCCCGGACCCGGATCGGCGTGCCCTCGCGCACCGCCACGACCACTTCCTCAAGATCCTCGATGGAGCCGATCAACCCTTCGCCCCGAATCAGCAACTGCTCATGACCTCTTTCCAGGTAGGCCGACCCGGCCATGGCGTTGTTCTTCTCCACCGCTTCGAAAACGTCGGCGAGGGCGATGCCGTGAGCGACCAGTTTTTCCGAAAACACTTCGACCTGGAACTGTTTGGCAAGGCCGCCCCAGGCGTTGACCTCCACCACCCCCGGCACCTGCCGCAGCCGGAACGCGATCTGCCAGTCCAGCAGGCCGCGAAGCTCCATCGGAGACAGGCTGTCGGAATCGACGGTGAAGTGGAAGATTTCCCCCAGGCCGGTGATCGGTGGGATCATCTTCGGGCTGCCGAAACCAGGAGGGATGTTCTCTCTGGCCTCCGGCAACCGTTCCTGCACCAGCTGCCGGGCGAAGAACAGTGGAGTGCCGTCCTTGAACACCACGGTTACGGACGAAATGCCGTACCGGGAGATCGACCTCAGTTCGGTGACGTCGGGAAGACCGCTCATGGCCGCCTCGACAGGGTAGGTCAGGTACTGCTCCGCCTCCAGCGGTCCCAGGGCCGGAGCCGAAGTGACGATCTGCACCTGGACGTTGGTCACGTCCGGGACGGCGTCGATCGGCAGCCGGCTCATGGCGAACAGACCACCTCCGATCAACAGAACCGTCAACAGGATGACAAACAGCCGGTTATTAAGCGCCCACTCGATCAATCGGGTAGCCATCAGTGGTGGTGCTCCTCGAGGCCACCCTTGAGCGCCTCCGATTTCAGCGTGAACACACCCGATACGGCGATGATTTCTCCTTCCTTCAGGCCGGAGAGAATCTCGACACGTTCACCGCTGGACTCACCAAGGACGACCGGCCGGATCTCAAAGGTCCGTTCCTCCACCTTGACGAAGACGACGTCACGGCCTTCGACGCCGGCGACCGCTTCTTTCGGCACCACCAGACGAGGCTCATCAGCCTCGTCGAGCCTTGTTCCCTCAATACTTGCGTACACGAACATCCCCGGCTTGAGTTCCCCTGCTCGGTTGTCGATCACCGCTCTGGCCCTGACGGTACGGCTGTGTTCGTCCAGAACCTGCCCGACGAAATCGATCGTTCCCCGGAATGTCTCCTCCGGGTGGGACTCGCAAGTGAGTGTGACCGCCGCCCCTTCCGTCACCGCCGGGAGGTCTTTTTCGAACACCTGGAGGAACAACCAAAGCGAACCCAGGTCGGCAACGGTGAACAGTTCATCATCAGCGGCCACGACCCGGCCGGGAACGGCTGCTCGCTCCGTCACCCGCCCGGCCACTGCCGATCGGACCGGGTACTCATGCCCGGCGCTGTCGCCATCCCGGGACAGCCGTTCCACGTCATCCTGCGAAAGACCGAGAATGTGCAGATTCCGCTCCGCAGCCTGCAACCCGACCTGGGACGCATGCCAGTCGGCTTCCCGGCGGAGGAATTCGCCACGGCTGATCGCCTGGCCCTCCAGCAACAGTTTGGCACGCTGGTACTCGGCCTCGTGCAGCCGGATCATGCCGGCAGCCTGCAGGTACCCGGCCTGGGCGGCTCCCAGCTCCGGACTATCGATCCATGCCAGCACCTGCCCTTTGGAGACCCGTTGACCGAAATCGGCCACCGCCCTGGTGATCCTCCCCCCGATCCTGGCGGTGGCGATTGCCATACGGCGCTCATCGTAGGACAGCGTTCCGGTGACCCGTATCGTCGGGATCAGCCTGGCGGTAACGGCTGGCGCCACCGCGATCCCCGAGGCCTGGTACGCTTCCGCCGAAAGCGAAATGCCCCCGGCCTCTTCGTGGTCCTCCTCGTTGATATCGACCGGTTCAGCCGGACGATCCGAGCATGCAGCCAGAAGAACGAGACCGGCTATCAACACAACATATCTACTAGCGGTTTTCATCGTTTGTCTCCGATATGAGCGGACCTGCAATCAGTTGCTCGATCTCCGTCCGCGCCAGGGCCAGCTCGGCCCAGGACTCCGCTTCCTTGAATTTCACACCCAGATAGGAACGCTGAGCGTCCAGTACCTCGAGCAGGGAAGCCTCTCCGTTCTCGAAACTGAAGGTGGCGATCTGGAAGGACTCCCGGGCCGCAGCAGTCCACCCTTCCTCATGAAGGCGGATCGCAGCCAGGGCCCGCCGGTAGGCCGCGCCGGCCTGACCAAGGGCTGTCTCGAGCTCGATCTCGAGCGTTCTGGATTCCGCCGTTGTGCGGTTGTGCTCCGCAGTGGCGACGGCGACACCATGCCGGTTTCTGTTCCATAGCGGGATGGTGAACGCCACTCCCACACTGGCCGCCGTGCGGTCCAGTTCGGTCTCATGCCCTGCAACCAGGTCCAGGCGGGGAAACACCTCTTTCCTGGCGGCTGTGATCGCACCTTTTGATTCCTCGGCGGCGATGCCAGCTCTTTGCAGAAGCGGGTTGCGGTCATGGAGTCGCCGTACCAGATCAGCCGGCAGCGGGACCGGGCCGGGACCCTCCAGGGTGGCGGAAACCCCGTACCGTTCCGGCAGCCTGCCGCCGCAGAACAGGTTCAATGTGGCAAGGGCGACGGAATGAGAGCTTTCGGCCTCGACCACATCGCCACGCCGGCTGAACCATTCGGTTCTCGCCCTGATCGCTTCCATTGGCGATGATTCACCCAGTTCTACCCGGCGGGCGAGAAGCTCGTGGAACCTGGATGCGATTGTGGCGATCTCACGGGCAGCCACCAGGCGGCGCTGTTCCAGAAGAACCGTGTATGCCAGTCGTGAAACGGAGGAATCGACAAGCAGACCGGCGAGATCACGATCGATCTCCGCTGATCGAACCCGCAACCCGGCCGAGCGGGCTCTAAAGCGCCGGATGCCGGGCATCTCGATCGGCTGCACCAGATCGATGGTGTTCTCCGATCTGGCGTCGCCACCGTCACGTGGACGTCCCCGGCCGACTCCCAGCGCGATTTCCGGATTCGGGTACACCCGGGCCTTTGCCGCCATACTCGTGGCGGCGGTATACGCAGCTTCAGCGGACTCCATCGTCGGGTGGGCGGCGCGGGCGAACGCCCTGAGCTCCTCCAGACTGAAAACGGTTTCCGCACCCCCGGCGGCTGACGGCGATATCACGGCGACCACAATTCCGACTGAAACAAGCCATCGGGCATGCATTGCAGGACCTCCCGAATCAGGAAGAGACAGAACGGTTCGATGGCCCGAGACGGACCATACACACAACTTCAGGGGGGGGGAGGTCAGACGCGTGGGGGGCGGTACGGGGTATCCGAACTCCGGTCGGTCACAGCCATGGTAGTCACCGTCCGAATCGGGTTGGCGATTACCGGCGTGGTGGAGATCCGCTGCTGAGGCAGCGCCGCCGCCGCATGGGACTGGCAGCAGGTCGTGCAACAGTGATGGTGGGATTCCAGCGTATTCTCGCACGAGCCACAGGCAACACACGCTTCATCAGCAGCTTCCAGTTCCGCATTCGCCCCCAGGAGGACGAGCAACAGAGCCGACAGGGCCACAATGGCCGCAACTCGTGCAACGGGGCTGAAACGGCTGGATCTCATGGGAGGGACGATAAGGCCGCAGCCTGGATCCGTCAATCTCCCTTCCCCTCCGAACTGGTCCGTTCCGGTACAGAGCAAGTGTTCCGGAATGGAACACTGGCGATTCCAAAATGACCGATTTTCCATGTTTTCCAATGAATTCCTCCACGCTAGAACGGGCACACCCCTTGCTGTATTCAGGCTCCATGGCTCGGGCTCAGGGGATGGACCGGAGGAGATCCACATCCTCAGCGCGCCGACAGAACCGTGATTCCGGGTGTTCCGGAGTTGAAGGGGGTATGCAATGCGGAGAATGTGGTTACTGGTTTACCTGATGGCCTGTGCATCCTTTGTTTCTATTGCAGGGAGCCAACCGCCCTCCGATGTGAACCCTGACTGGTGGACCACGGTCCAGGCACAAATCGCCGACGACGAATACCACGTCTCTTGGGCGGACCGCACGGTCCTGGCCGGCCTTGAAGGAGGTTGGCAGGCTCCGAACCGGGCACATAATTTCCGGACCTACTTCACAGCGGATGGAGTCCGAGTCGTTCCAAGGACCGAACCGGAGCCGACCTGGGAATGGTCCCTCGCCCTCATTGCCTGGGGCCAAGAAGGTTCGATTACAGGCGTACAGGCTATCCGGCAACCTTCGGTCTACGAGAACCGGGTGGAATATGACCGGGGCGGTCTCATCGAGTGGTACGTCAACGACGAGGCGGGGCTCAAGCAAGGGTTCACCCTGTCGGCGCCGCCGTCGGAACAGGTCGAGGGTTCGCTGCTCTTCCTGGAGATGGTGCTGGGCGGCACGCTCCATCCGTTCCTGAGCGAAGATGGCGGCGCAATCGATTTCGCAACCCCTGACGGCGTTCGGGTGCTGCATTACGCAGGCCTGAAAGTGACCGACGCCCGGGACGAACAGTTGCAGGCGTGGTTCGAAGGCAGCCCCGGCGAGGGCTACCGCGGGATACGAATCGTCATCGACGACGCCGAGGCGATCTACCCGATTGCCATCGATCCGCTGGCGACGAGCCCGGCGTGGACTTTCAGCGAGAAACAAGAGCAGGCGCAGTACGGGTTCTCGGTTGCGGCCGCGGGCGACGTCAACGGAGACGGCTATTCGGATGTCATCGTGGGAGCACCGGAATACGACCTGGATGGTCACTCGTCCGCAGGCCAGGCCTTCGTCTTCCTCGGCTCCACCTCCGGACTTCTTTCGAGTCCGAGTTGGACGAACTCGCACACGGATTGTGTGAATCAAAGCGGAGTCAGTTATGGCTGGGCCGTCGGCACTGCAGGGGACGTCGATGGCGACGGCCGCAGCGAGATCATCGTCGGTGCGCCGAATTGTTCGACCTTTGGTGTCAACAATGGCCGCGTCTATGTCTACGACTGGCCGTCCCTGGATCCTGGCTGGACCCGGAGTGGCTCGGAGAACTACACCTATCTGGGAAAGAGTGTCGGCACCGCCGGTGACGTCAACGGCGACGGGTACTCGGATGTCGCGTTCGGGGCACCCGGTTACGGCGGGGACCAGGGCGCCGCGTATGTGTACTATGGGTCAGCAGTCGGCCTGACCTCTTCTTCTTGGGGAGCGACCGGCTGGTACGTCGGATGCAGCGCGCAAAGCACGCGAGTGTTCGCCTCCTCTCTCGGTACGGCCGGTGACGTCAACGGCGACGGATACTCGGATCTGATCGTAGGCGATGCCTGCAACAACCGTGCGTACGTCTGGCTCGGATCCCCCGCTGGTCTTGGTGCATCCGGCCCGGCCCCTGGCACCGCCAGTTTCACCCTCCAGAACGTTCATTTCAGTTTCGGGTGGTCGGTATCGACGGCAGGGGACGTCAACGGAGACGGCTATTCCGACGTGATCGTCGGCGCGCCCTTTCATAACGGAGGAGGAGTCGACAGAGGAGCGGTGGCCGTCTGCCTGGGCTCGGCGGACGATCTGGACTGCTCCTGGGAGCAACTCGGCACCCAGGACGATGCCCATCTGGGCCGGTCGGTCTCCACCGCTGGGGACGTGAACGCCGACGGCTACTCCGACGTGATCGTCGGCGAGCCTTACTACGACGGCGGTGATACCGACGAGGGCCGCGCCGTCGTCTATCACGGGTCGATCTCGGGCCTCCGCAGCTCGCCCGCATGGGACGATGAGCCGGACGAGAGCGGCGCGAGCTTCGGCTACAGCGTCGCCACAGCCGGGGACGTCAACGGCGACGGGTATTCGGACGTGATCGTCGGGGCCTACAACGGTGGGGTCGGCGGCAGGGCCTACAGCTATCTCGGCGGGACGGGAAGCCTGATGACCGCCAGCTCATGGACCGACGACGGCGGACAATCGGGCGCCCAGTACGGCTACTCGGTGGCGACCGCCGGTGACGTCAACGGCGACGGCTTCGACGACATCATCCTCGGCGCGCCACTCTATGACAAGGGCGAGACCGACGAGGGCTCGGTCTACCTGTTCCTCGGCCGACCGGGGGGACTCGCGACCATCGCCGACTGGACCGCCCAGAGCAATCTGGCCGGCGCACGACTCGGCTGGTCGGTGGGCACCGTACGGAGCGTCAACGGCGACCCGTACAGCGACGTCATCGCCGGGGCGCCGTGGTGGGACAATGGCCAGACCAACGAGGGTGCGGTATTCGTCTGGAACGGATCGTCCGGAGGGCTCGGCGCACCTGGAACACCGGCCAACGCCGATTGGACGGCGGAGTCCAACCAGGCTTCCGCCTATTTCGGCTACCGCGCGTGCTCCGCCGGAGACGTCAACGGAGACGGTGCCGGCGACATTCTTGTCGGCGCCCACTACTACGACAACGGGCACACCGACGAGGGAGCGGTCTTCCTCTGGGAAGGGTCTTCATCCGGCCTGGGCGCCGACGGCACTCCCGCCAACGCCGACTGGATGGCGGAGAGCAATCAGCCCTCGGCTCTCATGGGCGCCGGGGCGGCTTCGGCGGGCGACGTGAATGGCGATGGGTTCGGCGACGTTATCGCCGGGGCGTACCGCTATGACAACGGGAACACCGACGAGGGAGGGGTGTACGTCTGGCACGGCTCCGCCGCAGGCCTGGGCGAGAACGGCACTACCGTGAACGCCGACTGGTCCCAGGAAGGCCAGCAGACCGCGGCTTACAAGGGATTCGGCCTGGCCTCCGCCGGCGACGTCAATGGTGACGGCTATGCGGACGTCATCGTGGGCGCCCACGGCTTCAACTACGACGGCATCGACGGCGGCTCGGCGCAGGTCTACCTCGGTTCGGCTTCCGGACTGGGCGGGACGCACTGGTCCACCTACGGCGACCAGAACGGGGCGGCGTATGGCTACGCCGTCGCCCCGGCAGGCGATCTGAACGGTGACGGCTACGCCGACGTCGCGGTCAGCGCCTACCTGTACGACGTCACCGTTGCCGACGCGGGCAAGGTCTGGGTCTACCTCGGCTCGGCTGCCGGGTTGTCCGAGACTAGTACATGGACCCGCGCCAGTTCCCAGGGCGCTGCGTATTACGGCCGTTCCATCGCATCGGCCGGGGATATCAATGCCGACGGCTACGCCGACCTGATCATCGGATCCCCGGGCCGCGATGTTACCTACACGGACGACGGGGCCGCCTGGCTGTTCTACGGCAGCACCGACCCCGGGCGGTTCGTCGTGCCGCGGCAACTCGGAACCGCGTCCGAGCTACCGATCGATCGGTTCGGTCGCTCGGAAAGCGCGACACGGTTCAAGGTCTCGGCGCTGGTTCGCGGCTTACTCGGGCGGGGCGACAGTTCGCTGCAGTACGAGATCAAACCGGCCAGCGTCCCGTTTGACGGCGCCGACCTGCGATGGACCGGCTGGCAGGATCCCGGCATCGGAGGGATCTACGACATCGGGGAATCCAACGCCCTCTCGCCCGGCGCGTCGTACCACTGGCGGGCCCGTGTTCGCCATCGGATTCCGACTTCGCCGTTCCAGCAGTACGGTCGCTGGATCACGAGGCCATGGGGAGGATGGAACGAAGGGCAGGTCACCCTGTGGTTCGACACCGATGGCGACAGCCTTCCGGATCATCAGGACAACTGTCCAACCATCCAGAACCCCGGTCAGGAAGACACCGACGACGACGGCACCGGCGATGCATGCGATCAATGTACGGACACCGATGACGACGGCTTCGGCGACCCGGGTTTCCCCCAGAACACCTGCATCGCGGACAACTGCCCCGGTGATCCCAACCCAGGGCAGGAGAACGCCGACGGTGACCTGTTCGGGGATGTCTGTGACACGTGCACCGACACTGACGGCGACGGCCTCGGCGACCCGGGGTACCCGGCCAGCACCTGCGGTGAAGACAACTGCCCGACCATACCCAACGCCGGTCAGGAGGACGGCGACACCGACGGAGTCGGCGATGTCTGCGACAACTGCCCCGGCCACACCAACCCCGAACAGGAGGACTTCGACGACGACGGCGATGGCGACATCTGCGACTGGTGCACCGACAGCGACGGTGACGGCCGCGGCAACCCTGGTTTCCCGAGGAACACCTGTCCGGGGGACAACTGCCCCGACATCCCCAATGCGGACCAACAGGATGGGGACATGGACGGATCGGGTGACGTCTGCGACGACTGCACCGACCCGGACCAAGACGGATTCGGTGATCCGGACCCGCAACTACAGACCTGTCCGCCGGACAACTGTGTGCGGAACGCCAACCCGGGTCAGGAGGACGCCGACATTGACGGGGTCGGCGATGTCTGCGACACCTGCACCGACACCGACGGTGACGGTTGGGGGAATCCCGACTACCCAGCGAACGTCTGCGTCACGGACTGTCGGCCCGATGATGGCGCACTGTGGTCGGTGCCGGGCGATCCAGAGGGTTTGCTCCTCTCGAAGGCAGCGGCCGACAACCTGTCCTGGGGTGTTCCCGGGAACCCGGGTGGGGCGACTCTGGCCTACGATGTCCTCAAGAGCCGGGAAGCCTACGACTTCGGTGACTTCGAGGCGGTGTGCACCGAGTCCGGAGACACCGACCTCGTGGCAACCGACCTGACGACTCCGGCGCTCCCCGGCGAAGCCTACTTCTACCTCGTCCGTTCCGAGAACCCATGCGGCTCTGAGTTGGGAACGGCATCGAACGGTGAGATTCGCATCGGCCGTAACTGTCCCTAAACAGGGCGATTAGATGAAAGTGGCGGTGAATCAAGGCGTTCTTGATTCGGCGCCCCGATCCAGACATCCGATCCGGTGCGGCTCCATGACGGTCTCAACACTGAAGAGCGAATCCTGTTCACCAATCCGATCGCCGGCCGCTGGGTCATCCGGGTTACCGGCGTTGATGTTCCCTGGGGTCCACAGCCGTTCGCCCTGGTGGTCCGGGGCGCTCTCACCGACTGTGCAGCACCACCTCCGCCTGGAGCACCGGTTCTGACAACGCCTGCGGACCGCCAGGTCGGGATCTCCTGGGGCGCGGTTTCGGGAGCCGCGAGCTACAACGTCTACCGCAGTTTCGGCGCCTGCCCGGGCGGCCCGTGGATTCCGGTCGCCACCGGGATCACCGGCACCTCGTTCCTGGACACCACGGTATCCGGCGGCGTGACCTACAGCTACCGGGTTACCGCATCTTCCGATGGTGACGGGTACTGCGAGTCACCGCCTTCCCCCTGCAATGAGGTGGCTCCCACCGGCGAGTGCACCCTGCTGCCTGATTTTCGCGGCATCGCCACCGCCGGCAGCGAAGGCACCGCCAGTTGCGCCACAACCTTGAACTGGGACGCCGGGGCGGCGCTGTGCGCCGGAGACCTGGTCTACAACGTCTACCGGGGCAGTAACCCTGGCTTCGAACCGACGGCGGCTTCCCGGATCGCGTCCTGCGTAACCGGCACGACGTATACCGATTCTGCGAATCTGGTCCATGGCGCCACCTACCATTACCTGGTCCGGGCCGAGGACGCAACTACCGGACACGGCGGCCCGTGCCGGGACGGTAACCAGGAGTTGAACCTGGCCAGGGCCGAGACCCGGCCGTTCGGGCCTCCAGAACTCGGCACATGGAACGATGACGCCGGCGACAACGGTGAAGCGACTTTCGATCCGGGACCGGGTTGGCAGGTTGAACCGGCCGGCGGGGACACCGGCCCGGCGTTCACCAACTGGACCCGCCTGCCGCTTTCACCGGACTACCCCGCCCTCATCAACTCGCCCTATTTCGTGTGCGACACAACCCAGTCCATCACCAACTATTTCAGCGACATCGACATGACCTACGACACGTACACCGCCTCCCTGGTCAACTGGGTCGGTGGGGATGTGAAGCTCCGCTTCCATCTTTCAGGTGACCTGTACTTCCCAGGCGGGAACTGGTGGATCGACGACGTCCAGGTAACCCAGGTTGGGGTTCCAGGATCCTGCTCCACCACCGCGGCAGGGCCTCCTCCGATCCCGGATGGCGGCCCGGTGCCCGGCTCTCCCCTGCTGGTGGCCAAAAGCGGGGGCGATCTGGCGTTGACCTGGGACGATACGACCTGTCCGGCGACAGAGGTCAATATCTACCGCGGCAGCATCGGTGATTACTCGACCTTCACCGGCGGCCATTGCGGACAACCGCCCACCGGGTCGGCCACAGTGGCGATGCCGGACAACAGCTGGTTCCTGGTAGTCGCCACAGATGGCGTCTATACCGACGGCAGCTGGAGCCGGGACGTCTCCGGCGCCGAACTGGACTATTCCGGTGCGTCCCTGGCGTGCCCGGCCATCACGAATCACACTGCCGGAGGCGTCTGCCCCTAGTTTCAGGACTTCCGGGGCGCGGACCGCAGCAACGCCAGCGCTTCGATCTGACCGGTCTGGGGCATCATGTCGATCGGCTGCACCGAGACGGTCTGGTAGCCATGGCGGGCAAGGTGGTCCAGGTCACGGCAGAGGGTTGCCGGTTCGCAGGAAAGATAGGCGACCTGCTTCGCCGCGGATGCCCCGACCATCGCCAGAACCGGCTCCAGCGCACCGGCCCGGGAAGGGTTCAGCACCACGGCGTCAGGTTTCAACTGGCTCAGTTTACGCAATGAACGCTCCACCGCCGCCGGGAATACGTCCACATGGTCTCTTCCCATGGAGCGCACCGTTGACTTGAGGTCGGCGACGGCGGCCCGGGTGCCCTCGCCGAATACCAGTTTCCTGTACTTGCGCCCCAGGGCCAGTCCGTGGGTTCCAACACCGGCATAGAGGTCCATGAGCTGTTCGCCGCCGGCCAGGAAATCATCCATCAAGCCGTGGATCGCCGGCAGGATCGGCAGGTTCACCTGAAAGAACGCCCCCGGCGATACCCGCAACTTCACACCGGCGTGGCGCACCCAGATTTCACGCCGACCCCACAGGTGCTTGATCGAACCACGGATCACCTGCGGGCCGCCACCCGGGTTCAGGTTCATGGAAATGCCGTCTACCGCCGGGGCCACCTTCTGTAGCGCTTCCAGCGGGAACCTCGGCATTGCGGTCGCCCGGAACACCAGGATCAGGTGCTGCCGTTTCGGGTCGCTGCCGCAACGCAGATCCAGGTGGCGCAGTTCCCTGGGAACGTATCTCGCCGTCGCCAGGAATTTCCGGAGACGCCGCGTGGTCTCCAGAAGCTCGGGAACCAGCACACCGCATTCCGGCGCATCGACGATTTCACGGGTGCCGGCGCGGAAGTAGCCCAGTCTGGTGCCGCCCTGGCGGGAAGTTCCGAACGCCATACGGGCCCGGTTGCGATAACCGGCCCCCTGCGGCGAAGGCAGCGTATCCAGCAGGCGAGCCTCTTTCAGGCTGGGGTAGGCGCTCAATTCCCGGCCCAGGAGCTCCCGCTTGTGGCTCAATTGCTCGGAATAGCCGACGCCGAGCATGGCGCAGGCGCCGCAGTCATCCTGGTGGGGGCAGGTCCGGATTGTCGTAGTCTCGCTCATCCGCCCCAGAATACGCTATGCAGGCGTTTTATACCCACCCGAGAAAAATCGTGTGCCGCTCACCTTTGTTCTCGCGGGAACGAACGCTCTCGCTCCCCGCCCTGAATCCGACCTCGGAAAGCCGCTTCTCGAACACGAGAGAACTCTCCGAGGACCATACTGCCAGCAGGCCCCCCGGATTGAGCGCCCGCTGGATCCGTCTCAGCCCCGGGAGATCGTACAGACCTTCGTTGGAAGCCAGGGTCCAGGCCTCGGGGCCGTTGTCCACATCCAGGAGGATCGCATCGAACGGCTGTTTCACCCGTCGCAGGTAGCCGACCACGTCGGTGACCACTACCCCGACCCGCGGATCGGCCAGCCGATCCTTCGCCGATTCAAACCCGTACTTGCGGTTCCAGTCGACGATCGTCTCGAAGTATTCCACCACGACCACAGACGCATCTTGAGGCAGAGCGTCCAGCGCCGCGCCAAGGGTGAAACCCAAACCCAGCCCGCCGATCAGAACCCGTGGGCTGCGGTTCCCTTTCAGTTCTCGAGCGGCGATATCGGCCAAGGTCTTTTCCGAACCAGGCGCCCGGGTGGACATCAGTCCCTGGCCATCCACCTCGATGTAGTAGTCGCCGTCATGGAGCGTCAGGGTCATCCGCATACCGTCGGGAGTGATGGTCGAGGCCAGAAGCTCGCTCTTCTTCACCGCTGTGTCTTCCGGTCGATCTCGTCCTGGCAGGTCAGGCAATACGGCGACTCGGGGCGTGCTGAGAGACGGGCGTATCCGATCGGGTCTTCACAGCGCCGGCACAACCCGTAGTCGCCGCGGCGCGCCAGCCCCAGTGCCTGCTCCACCTGACGCAGGCGCAGGTCGGTCTGCTGCCTGTTGGCGGTGGACATGCTCTGTTGCTGCATGGCGTCCATACGGGTCAACCGTCCGATCGGCTCGTCCAGGGAAATCGGCCGGGTGCTCTCCAGGGTGCTGGCGAGCAACGCCGTCAATTCATCCCGCAGAACGGTTAATCGGGCCTGGAGTTCGGCGGCCTGTTTCTCTGTGAGATCTTCCATCCGGCCATGATAGTCGGTCCTCCTCTTTTTCGGTTCGGCCCGCCACCAGCCCGATCATCCTCCGTCTTTGGATGGCGTCGAATCTGATGTTCAAGACGACATCCCAGACCATCGTGCTTGACGACGACTGATTTATAGAGGCTCCTTCCTTTAATGAGAAGCCCTTGACAAAAACGACCGGTCGTACTATTTTTAGTATGTCATGAGCAAGGGGACCGACACACGCCACGCCATCCTGGACCGGGCTGTTGCCTTGAGTAGCCGGATCGGTCTTTGTGGCCTGACCCTGGGGCGCCTGGCGACTACCCTGGAAATGTCCAAAAGCGGGCTGTTCGCACATTTCGCCTCCAAAGAGAATCTGCAACTGAGCGTTCTCGAACGTGCGACGGAGAGCTTCCTCGGTACCGTGGTCCGGCCGGCGTTCAAAGCTCCCCGTGGCGAGCCCCGTATCCGTCAGCTGTTCGAGAACTGGCTGCGCTGGGCAGAAGCGATGAATATCCCCGGAGGCTGTCCCTGGGTACAGTACGCCGCAGAAATGGATGACCAGCCCGGGCCGGTAAGAGATCTTCTGGTTGAGCAACAGAAAGGGTGGATGGGGATCCTGGCCGAATGCGTCCGGCGGGCGGTGGCCGAAGGTGATTTCCGCAAGAACCTGGACTGTGATCAGTTTGCTTACGAGCTCCAGTCCCTGATGTTGGGCTGGCACCATTCCGCACGTCTTCTCGGAGACCCGGTTGCCGAAACCAGGGCCCGGCAGGGATTCGAAACCCTCCTCAAAAACGCCCGATAGCTACGGAGAGCGTCATGGCTGAAATACAAGTGTCATCACCAACTATTAGCACGAACGGTCGGTCTTTTCACACTCCCGTGAATGCGATCCGATGCTGCTTCGCATGCCTGCAGGCCATGGCCCCGAAAAGCGCCCGGCGGCTTGCCGGTTACCTGTTCGCCAAACCGAAGCGGGCCACGATCCAGGCTGACGCGAGGGCAACCATGGCGGCCGGCCACCGATTCGATCTGGAGGTTGACGATCACACGCTGGCGGCGTGGTCCTGGGGAGACGGCCCCACCATCCTGCTGCACCACGGTTGGGGCGGCCGGGCGAGCCAGATGTATCGGTTCGTGAAACCGCTGGTGGATGCCGGGTTCAGCGTCGTGGCCTACGACGCACCGGCTCATGGCGATTCGCCGGGCAAGGTAACATCCCTGCCTGAGATCGCCCGCGTCTTGCAACAGGCGGCGTTCCGTCTTCATGGCATTTACGGCGTCGTCAGTCACAGCTTCGGCAGCGCCGCCACCCTGTTCGCCATCCGTCACGGGTTGCAGATCGATCGCGCAGTCCTGCTGGCGCCGCCGGCGGACATGAACTTCTTCCTGGACCAGTTCACAGAATGCCTGGGATTGAGCCCACAGACCCGCCGCGGCATGGAACAGAGTTGGGTAGAGAAGTACCGCTTCTCCTGGGACGATATGGGTGTCAGGGGATGGGCCCAGGGCAACAGGCCATCGCTTCTGGTGTTCCATGACCGTGCAGACGCCATGGTGCCCTGGGAGCACGGCAACGATGTGGTTGATGAGTGGGGCAACGCACGGCTGGTCACTACCACCGGACTCAGTCACCGCAGGATCCGAGAGGATTCAGGTGTGACTCGGGAAGCCGTGGCTTTCTTGAACTCTTGAGCCGGGTATTCCCTTCCCGTTCCGGATCGGTTTGATTCGGGGGAACCGGTCCAATGACGGACCATGGGAGGGACACAACATGAAAAGAATTCTGTTCCTGTTGGTTTTGCTGCTGGCCTGCGGAGTAACCTTCGCCGCCGATGAGGCCGAGCCGAACCTCGGCGTCTGCCCGGCAGACGGATCGCCACTGGAAGTCAAAGGCAAACCGGGGCCACCTGCTCCGGCCTGCTGTGATCCGGCGCTGGAGCCTGGCGCCAACGGCAACCCGCTGTGCTTCGAAGGCCACACCTGCTGCGAAGACGGCCGGTGGAGTTGCAATAACCCGGACGGCAGCCCGAGTTGCGTCGCCGGTACGGTTTGTGAGGACTGCGTCAGCAACGGCGACAGCTGTTCCAGCAACGCCGACTGCTGCAGCGGCAAGTGCAAAGGCTCACGCTGCCGATAACGGATCTGTTGAATCAAGGGCGACGGCGGCTGCAACAGCCGCAGTCGTCCTGTTCAAGCTCTCAGGTCAGGTCGTCGACCTTGCTTCCCGGGGCGCATCGTTTCACGGACGCGATCCCGCCGGTGCATCCCGAAGGGCCCTTGTAGGTCTGGGAGCGGCCGACCGGCTCACCGTTGGACGCCTTCAGCACGAATTTCGTGCCGCCGTTCTTGGTTTTGCCGCGTTCGAAGTTCTTGATCGCCTTGGCGTGCTTTTTGACGGATTTGATCCCGTTTGCGGCCGACGCCTTGGACTTGTAGCGTTCACTGGTCAGGACGATCCGTCCGTTGCTGGCGACCAGGTTGAACATGAACTGCCCGCCGGCGGCCTTCTTCAATACGAATTTGCTAGCCATGGTACCTCCTTGTCGTTTCGCTGAAAGCGTACCATAGCGATACGGGAGGAGTACACTACCCCGGTGAGTAAAAAACCGCTGCAGGAAGACAAGAGCCGGTCGCAAATGAAACGCGAGTACGGTGAATTGAAGGACCTGGCAAAGCAGCTTGCAGCTCTGTCCAGGGGACAGCTTCGAGCCGTTCCGATGTCCGACGATACGCGCGACGCGTTGCTGGCAACCCACGCCATGCCCCGCAACGCACTCCACCGCCAGTACCGCTACCTTGCATCCCTCCTCGTGGAAGAGGACATAGAGACCATCCGAGCAGGGTTGGCCGGAGAGCTCCGGCCTCACTCCGAAGAGGTCGACGCATTCCACGAGATGGAGCAGTGGCGCGACAGGCTGCTCTCCGACGGTCCCGGCGCACTGGACGAATTCGTTCAGCGATATCCGGGATGCGACCTGGAGCAGTTACGGCTGCTGATCAAAAGCGCCGGGAAGGAGCGGGATCTGAACAAGCCGCCCAGGTCGGCGCGGCAGTTGTTCCGATATCTGAGACAGCTGTCCGAGACTGAGGACTGAACTATCTCGACCTCCCGCCCTGCCGCTCCCCCAGATCGAACACCAGGAACTCCGCTCGCAGACCGGCAGCGGAGGTCGGCTTGACCATGGATGGCCGGGCGTTGAATGCCGACTTGAACCCTTCGTTGGCGACGATCACTGCAGCCCGCCAGCCGTCGAAGCGCTTGAGCGTACGCCCCAGGTCGCGATACAACCCCAGCACGTCGCCCTCGGTCCCGCCCATGCGGTGCCCATAGGGCGGATTGAAGGCGAACAGGCCGCGGCCGTCCGGCGCGTCCGGCAGGATCTCCGCGACTTTTTCCGGGGTGAGTTCGGTTGCGTCCATGGAACGGACCTTGATGGTCTTCTCCAGGTCCCGCCCGGTTAGCCCGGATGCCCGCAGGTTGCCGATCATCCAGGCGATGCATTCCTCGTCGATGTCCGACGTCAGGATGAACGGGCGTGTATCCGGGTACAGCGGAGGCGACTGGGGCGGGAACCCTTCAAAGAATGGCCATCGCAATGCCGGAAGATCGTCCGGCTTGCGGACGGCGATGCCTCGGGCCAGCAACGCCGCTTCCACAGCGATGGTGCCGCTGCCGGCTGTCGGGTCTACCAGAGGCTCCAACTGTGGCATCCATTTCGCCAGCAGCACAAGCTGGGCAGCCAGGGTCTCGCGCATAGGCGCCGGTCCCTGGGCGACACGCTGGCCGCGCATGTGCCGCGGGCCCCGGCCAAGGTCGAGGATCACCAAAGTTCGACGGTCTTCGCCGGTTCCGACGCGACGAACCAGCATTTCCCACTCCGCGTCTTTGCCCTGGACCACCGCCTGGCCACCGCGCTTCTGGATCGCCTGTTCGAAGGCGGACTTGACGGCGCCGCGGAGCTGCAGCGGCCCGGCCTCGAAGTCTTCGACCCCCTTGACCTCCACCGTGAACGTGACGGTCCTTCCTCGAGGCAGGCGATCGTCGGCAGCCAGCAGCGGAACCAGGTCGGCCACCAGCGGCTCCAGCCGGTCGGCAGGCGACGACGCCAGCTCGATACCGATACGGGATGAGCTGCGGTGGTAGCAGGCCGCCACCCAGGCGATGGCCGGGTCGAACGGGTAGCGCAACGCCATGGAGCCCTGGCGCACAGGCTTGGGGACCCGAACATGGAACGGCGAACGCTTCACCAGGCGGAGCAGTTCGGACTCCATGACCTTGTTGGCCCCCACCGATCCGGAAATCCGGAGGGCCGACTCTGTTTGCGCTGGCATAGGACCGTTCATCTGCATTCCCTCGACAACTTCCTGAATTCACAAGCATACTCCAGCCGTGGTTTCGATTCCTTCCCTTCAACCCGGGTCTGATGTAATCTGAGACCAGAGACGACTTCGGGAAATGGGAGGAATTCATGAAACGACTGATCATTGCGTGCGCCGTATTCTGCCTGCTCGGTTCCCCAACCTGGGCCGGTGTGGTCATGGAAATGGAAGTCCGGAACGCCGATGCGGCAGGCAAGACCGGCGCCGAGACGTTCTACGCCGAGGGCGAGATGACCCGAACCGACTTCCTGTCGGCCAACGGCAAGGACAGCAGTTTGATCTTCCGGGACCAGACCATGTATTTCGTGGATCATGCCGGGAAGGTCTGCCAGAAAATAGACAAGGCCGGTGTGGACCAGTTGAGCAGCCAGATGAACGCCATGATGAAGCAGATGGCGAGCATGCCGCCTGAGCAGCGCCAAATGATGGAAAAGATGATGAAGGGCAGAATGCCCGGTATGGGGAAGCCGCCGGTCCGGCGTGTTGAAGAGGGCGGGATGGATCAGGCTGGAGAGTACCCGTGCCGTCTGTTCACCCTGTTCTCCGACGATCAGAAGGTGCAGGAGTTCTGCATGGCCGATACCGGCGTGGAAGCCGACCTCCATGAAGCGATGGAAGCGATACACGCACTTTCCCGATTCGCCGAGAGCCTGATGAAGGTCGCCGAAAATTCACCGTTCGGCAAGATGTTCCAAATTCCGTTCAAGGACGTCCACGAAATGGACGGGTACCCGGTCCGGACCCGGATGTTCGACGGTCACGGCAAGGTCGCCCAGGAACGGACGCTGACGACGATCACCCGCCGGGATATCGAGAAAGACCGTTTCGAGATCCCCAAGGGGTACAAGGTCAAGAGTCTGGAAAGCATGATGCAGGGGAGGCGCTGACCTACATGAAGGCTGTTCATCCATTCCAGCGCCTAATCGCGATCATGCTGTGCATCTTCCCGGTCCTTTTCTTCGCACATTGCGATTCCGGAGTACCGGGCACGGCCGGCGACCCGGCGTTCCCACTGTCCATCAAAGGGTCGACGGTGGTCATCGCGCCGGACATCGGTAAATCGGACTTGGCAACTAAGCTCAAAACTGCAACCGGCGAGGAACCCTCTCTGGTAACAACGGAGCGGATCCAGTTCGATTTCATCGCCACGCCCGATGCCGGGCCGCTGACGATCATTGTCGACTGGAACGCGGACGGAGAGATCTCGGAGGTCGTGGTGGAGGCATACCTTGAGGAACAGAACCCGGTTGCCCGGGACCTGAAGATGTGGCTTGTTCTCAACCACGGTCAACCTGAAATGGTTGATGGTTCTCTGCTCTGGAAGCACGGCGGCTGGGAGTTCAGGTTCACTGAAGGAGGCGACGGCGAAGATTCGGTGTATGGATTCCAGATCTTTCGAACTGGATAAAATACCCGCTCGCCCCTGGATTGACTTCAAGGCGCAGGAAAGACGACAATCCCGGCATGCGACCTTCGAAAACAGGGAAAAAGGATCCGCCGCGCATACCGGGGATCTGGCCCGTAGCCTTGTGCCTGCTCCTTTCCGGGGCCGGCGGCCTGATGCTGGAAGTGACCTGGACACGGTCTCTCCGCCTGGTGTTCGGCTCCACGACCCTGGCCGTCAGCACGGTGCTGGTCGCTTATATGCTCGGCCTGGGCCTGGGCGGCGTGGTCGGCGGACGACTGGCCGCAAGGGTGCGGAACGGGTTCAAGGTTTACGGCTGGATCGAAATCGGAATCGGCATTTACGCCCTGGGCGTGCCGACAATACTCGGGCTGTTTCCGGCACTGAACCACTGGCTGCTTGGCTCGCTGTCATATTGGCCGGCGGTTCTGGCCCGGTTCGCTCTGGCCTTGCTGGTTCTCCTGGTTCCTACCTTTCTTATGGGAGCAACCTTGCCGGTGCTGGTGCAGGCCCTGGAACGGGGCCGGGGCAACGTCGCCCGGTGCACCAGCCTGCTGTACGGCACGAACACGCTGGGCGCCGTGATCGGCGTAGCCACCGCCACCTTCTTCCTGTTCCCGACCCTGGGTCTGGCGAAAACGAACCTCACCGCCGCATTCCTGGATCTGCTGGTAGGCGGCATTGCTCTTCTCGCCCTGGCCCGCAACCTGCCGGCCCGCCAACTCCCCTCCCAACTCCCTGAAGCGGACTCCACCGGGACGACATCCCGGACCCGTACCTGGCTGCTGATCAGTTACAGCCTGGTCGGTTGCACCGCCCTGGGATACGAAGTCTGCTGGACCCGCGCCCTGACCATGTCGTTCGGCTCTTCCGTCTACGCATTCGCCACCATCCTGATCATCTTTCTCATGGGAATCGCCCTGGGGAGCCTGATCGCCCGGCTGTGGATCGACCGGGTGCAGGCGATGTCCAGGATCTACGGTTTCGGAGTCGCTTTACTCGGCCTGACCGCCCTGGCCAGCAGCGCCCTGCTGGATACACTTCCCCAACTGGTAGTGGAAGTGCTCATGAAGCAGGGTGTGTCGGCGGACAGCCTCATCTATGCCGGGATCAAGACATCGTTCCTCGCGATGTTCGTCCCGACCCTGGTTATGGGCGCTCTGTTCCCCATTGTCGTAGGAACTTTGAGCAAGACCGGCCAACCGTCCGGCCGGGCCGTAGGCGACGCCTATTTCCTGAACACCATCGGCTCGGCCACAGGCGCGTTCCTCGCCGGCTTTGTACTAATACCGTTCCTTGGCCTGTCACAATCGATGGCCTGGCTGGTCGCCCTGAACCTGCTGACCGCTGCCGGGATCCTGGCCTTCGACTCCCGGTCCGGCCGGGTCTGGCGATGGCTGCCGGCGGCAGGCCTGGGGCTGGCTGCCGTGCTGATCGTGATCTCTCCCCCGACCCTCGACCCAGGCAAGATGACCCTGGGCGGGTACTACCGTCCGATGACCGGGCATTCTTTCGGCATTTCCGTAGAACCGGTTGCCGGTCACCCGGTAGACGAAATCGTGTTCTACGAAGAAGGTATGAACACCACGGTTTCGGTTCACCGCACACCATCCGGCCTGGCTCTGAGATTGAACGGCAAGACCGACGCCTCGTTCCAGGACATATCGACACAGATTCTCCTGGGACAGATACCGATGGTCTACGGCCCGGCCGGCAGGCGAACCATGGTGATCGGGATGGGCTCGGGGATGACCGCCGGCAGCGTGGTAACCCACGATCCGGAGCGCATCGACATTCTGGAGATCGAGCCTGCGGTCCTGCGCGCCTCAAGGCTGTTCGACGACATCAATGGACGACCGCTGGACAATCCGGCGGCCCACGTGGTGCTCGACGACGCCCGCAACGTTTTGACCGCCATCGAAGAGCCGTACGACGTAATCATTTCCGAGCCTTCCAATCCCTGGATCGCCGGCGCTTCGAACCTGTTCACCCGGGACTTTTTCAAAATCGCAAAATCGGCCCTCCAGCCCAGCGGCACTTTCTGCCAGTGGATCCAGCTTTACAAACTGGACAACGACGGCATGCGATCATTGCTGGCAGCCCTGAGATCCGAATTCAGATACATCTACGGATTCCGGTACCAGGCGGGGGATAACGACCTGGTGGTCCTGGCCAGAAACGAACCTCTCGGCCGGGACGGCCTGCCTGATTGGAGCACCCTGCCTGAAAAGGCGCGAAGGGACCTGGGCCGCATCGGCATCTCCTCAACCGCCGATCTTCTGAGCCTGATGATCCTGAACCCGGATGACGTGGACAGCCTGACCGAAAACGTATCGCCGAACACCGACGACAACATGTACCTGGAGCTGCACACGCCAAGGCTGTTTTACGATTCATCCCTGGATGCACTGGATGGGCCGCAGGTTGTACGCAAGGGCGTCCTTCCCATACTGGAACGTGATTTCAGCTCCGACCTGACGGCGCGGGTCGCCCTCTCCCATCTGTGGTTGCGAGACGATCTCCCCTACGCCCGCGAACTGTTCACCGGAGCCGCCGCCACAGGCGAATCCGATGCGCTGACCATCGCCAGAGCCGAATTGCTGTTGCGGGACACGCCGGAACAATGGCGAGACGCCCTGGCCATACTTGAATCAATCCCGGGGAACGGCGAAGCGGACTATCTCCTGTACTACTCCAGGGCCAAGCTTCGTTTCGACGCCCGGCAGGAATTTCTCGCTGCACTTGCAGACGTGGACCGGGCCGTATCGATCCGGCCGCAGGGGTGGCCGGCCCATCGGCTGCGAATGAATCTGCTCATCGGCATGCAACGCTGGGAAGAGGCCCGGGCCGAAGCGGACCTGCTGCTGGCCTCACCCTGGATCGATTTCGACTGGAAAATCTGGTCCGATGCAGCAGTGCTGGCCGCCATACTCAACGACCCGGAACGAGGGATCGAGGAGATGGGCCGCTTCTTCGAAAGGAGCCCTTTCGCTGCGAAGGAATGGAACTGGATGGCGCTGACTCTGGACAGCATGGGGCGCAGCGATGAAGCCCGGGAGGCCGGAGACAGCAGGGACCGGATCATCAGGAACGAAAAACGCTACACCCACCGGCTGGCGCGATGGCATGAGCTGCGAGGTGACGTGCCGCAGGCCCGGCGTCTCCTGCAGCAATTGATCGCCGCAGACCCGAACAATCAGGCCGCCAGGGAGGACCTGGCCCGGATCGACCGGATGTAACGCTGGCGGGACGAGGAAGACGGGAGATTCAGGTAGCTTACTCCAGATCGCCGATCAACCTCTCCGGCTGTCCCCGGTAGTGCTGAAGGGGGATCTCGCCTCGGGTGAGTCCCAGCAGCTTTCCCGTCAACAGATCGTTGACCGGAGTTGGGATGTTGTGGGTCCGGCCTGCCTTGACCACCGCACCGTTCAGGAACTCGACTTCCGATTTTCCCCGTCCCGAGTGCAGGTCGATGTGGAAAGAGGGCATCTTGTTGCCTCGCCCTCCACCGACCTTCCTGGCCAGGAGCGGGCGGGAAATCGCCAGCGGCAGGAACTTCACGGCGAAGGCCAGCAGCCGAACCGGTGTACCAGGCAGATCCACAACCTCTACGCCCTGGGCCGCCATGACCCGCAGGGTCTCCTGCAGCTGCCCGATCTCCAGGCGGTACAGACCCGGGTGGGAAAATATCGCCGCCGGAGGCATGTCCAGGATCGCCGACGTGGCGTTCCCGATCAGGTTGGTCAGCATCTTCGACCACTTCATATCCCCAGCCCTGGCGAACAGTTTCGAGTTCAAACCGGCATCGCTCATAGCCGCACTCAGTCTCTCGCTCATCGGATGCCCTGCCGCCACACCGACCCCACGCAACTTCTCAAGGGCAACGTCACCGATGCCTCGGACGCCGACGGCGCTGGTTACCGTGCCGGCGATGGACTTGTCCGGACCCAGCGCCGTGGCGATAGCCGGCTCGTTGGCGACGCCGTTGGACAGGCACAGGAACGGAGGCAGGGATTGGGCCGGCATGGTAAGGGAGTCGAGGAATACAGGCGTGTCGAACGATTTCAATGCGAACAGTGCGGCGTCGTAGTCCTGAAGGTCCAGACCCTCCTGGATAGAACCGACTATCTGCGGGTCCGGCAGGTGATGTTCGGTCCCGGAAAGATACAGCTTCAGACCCTGGGAACGGAGCTTCTCCGCCACCTGGGGCCGCTCAACAAATACAACCTTATGCCCCTTGAGGGCCAGGCTGCCCCCGATGTAAGTGCCAATGGCGCCTGCTCCGATGGACAAAAGACGCAGCGGCTCACTCATCCTGACTCCTTTTGATCCGGCCTCCTGCCAGGATGCGATTATAGCTACAATGGTTGCTTGCCCGGCCACTGACGATCCGCGCAACCCGGGAGTTCTGCAAAGGAGACCCATGCCTCACCTATCTCGCGCCTTGTTCGCCTGCATCATTTTGACTGTGTGCCTTACGACCATCCTGGCCGAAGCTCCGGCCGGACCGGCCGGTCCTGCTTTCCCCGACGCCGATCCGGCCAGCACCGGTATCCCGGCGAGGGCGCTGGAGATCCTGTCCGGCCGGGTCCAGGAGCTGGTGGACAACCAGGAGATCGTCGGTGGCGAACTGGTGATCATCCAGAATCGGCGCACCGTGTTCCGGGAAGCGTTCGGCTGGAAGGACCGGGAAGCCGGCCAGACGATGGAGGTCGATGCGGTTTACTGTGTTCGTTCCATGACCAAGCCGCTGGTCGGCACAGCCATCCAGATGTTGATCGACGAGAACCGGCTCAGGCTGGATACGCCAGTCCACGAGATCCTGCCGTTCTTCGCCGGACCCCAAACAGGGAAGATCACCGTGCGGCACCTCATGAACCATACCGGCGGGTTTCCGTTCACTACCATCGGGAAGCCGCTTGCGGAGTACGCTGATCTTGCCGGGATCGCCGCCGAGGCGGCAGGCACCGAGCTGCTGTTCGAGCCGGGAAGTCGATTCGAATACAGCGATGCCGGAAGCGACACACTGGGCGCCATCGTGGCAAAGATCACCGGCTCACCTGTAGAACGGTTCATTCAGGAGCGCATACTGGATCCCATGGGCATGACCGACACCGTCCCCCTGCTGGGCGACAACGACAAGGTCAAGGCCCGGATCCCCAGTGCATACTCCGGTGGAACCGGCTCGTGGACGAAACACTGGGAACCGACAGACCCTCCGATCTTCCCGATTTTCCTGACCTCCCAGTCCCTGTTTTCCACCACCACCGACTACGCCCGATTCCTGACGCTGTGGATGGACCAGGGCAAGACCGGCGACCGCAGGCTGCTGTCACCCGAGGCGGTGGAGCGCGGCCTGGAGACCGCCTCGTCCATGGGAGAGTACCCGGTCGGGTTCGGCGACCTGGACCTGTACTACGGCCAGCAGTGGATGGTGTACGCAGGACCGGGGGAAGACGGATCTCCGAAGCCGGTGCTGTTCGGCCACAACGGATCCGACGGCACCCACGCCTGGGCCTGGCCGGAACGGGATTTGATGGTGCTGTTCTTCACCCAGTCCCGGGGCACCATGGCCGGCATCGGCCTGGAAAGCCTCCTGCAGACGCTGCTCATCGACGGCAAGCTGGACGATCCGTCACTGAACCGGCGGGTGCCCACAAAGGAAGAGCTGCAACAGGTGGCGGGGATGTACTGGGACGAAACCAATGCGGTGGCCTATTACATCGTAACCCCACGGGAGAACGGGCTGACGGTGGAGCGCCCCGGCAGCATGCACCTTGTTTTCAAGGCGGACAAGACACCGGGACGGTTCGTCCACGAAGTCAATCCCCAGGTCTGGGTCGAGTTCCTGCGCTCGGAGAGCGGGGCCGTCGACTCCATGCGATACGCGTTCGGTGGACCGCTGGAGACCGGCCCGCGGTACACAACGGTGGATGGGCTGCCCTCGGCCGAGGAGATCGTCGCCCGGGTCATGGAGGCCCACGGCGCCGACCGGTTGCCGGAACTGGGCGTCGTTCGGGTTTCCGGGACACTGAACTACGAAACCCGGAAGATGGCCGGGCCGATGACCACACTGTTCGACACGAACCGGGAACGGACCGAGGTCCGGTTCGACTCCATGACCCAGATCGTCGTGAAGAGCGGAGACCGGGCCTGGTCCGACAATCCGGCCACCGGCGTCCAGGAGCTGGACGGGGAACTACGGGAGCAGACCCTTCTGGACCGCTATCATGTCCGGTTCGGGGACTGGACCCAACACTATGAGAGCGTGGAAGTGCTGAAGCGGCTCGAGGCCGGCGGCAGTACGATCCTGCTGGTACGAGTCGTTCCCCGGGAGTCGCCTGGCGCCACCATGTACGTCGACGAAGAGACCGGACTGCTCCGCCGCATCGACAGCCTGGTGCTGATCCCGGGCCTGGGGATCGCCGGCGTCAAGACACAGTTTCATGACTATCGGGACGTAGGCGGGATGCAGATCCCGTTCCGGGTCGAATCCCAATTCGCCACACCGATGATCGGGAAGGTGGTCAACACGCTGGAAACGGTAGAGACCGGGGTAGAGGTTTCGGCAGATACCTTCGCCGAACCCTCCAGCAAGGGCGAGAACGACCTGGGGAAAGAGGACTAGGCGGTCAGTCTCTCAACAGCTTTCGAGTAGGCGAAGACCAGCATATTGCTCACCACCCAGGTCGTCAGGACCAGGATCGGGTACTTGAGAAGTGCCGGAATATCGGTATTCAGCAGGACATAGGCGATAGGACCCATGACCACGACGTGGATTATGTAGACGTTGTAGGAGAGTTTGCTCAAAGAGGCGCCAATCCTCCCCTGCCGGTTGAAGAAGTACTTGAATGTGGCTACGGCGCAGTACACCAGGCTGAGCATGGCCAGCATGGAGCTGGACCACAGCAGGAAGCCGTCGACAGCTGCCGAGACGATGTATTGCCCCGGGCGGTTCTCGATTTCAGCTATGGTCTGACTCACAACGGCGAGGCGATCCTAAATCAGGTGGATGACGGCAATTCATCCGACGAGATCCGCGTGATCGTCAACTGGCTGGACGAACTGAAGCGCAAGGTGCCAAACTAGGGGTCGGGGCAATGCTCACTCCAGGAGCTTGTAGCCCTGTCCGTAGACTGTCAGTAGATACCTGGGGTTGGCCGGGTCATCCTCGATCTTCTGCCGAACGTGCAGGATGTGGGTGTCCACCGATCTCGAACCTGTTTCATCCGAGGAACCGAATACGCAATTCATGATCTGGGCACGGGTAACCGCCTGCCCCCTGTGGCTGGCCAGAAGGCGCAAAACGTCGAACTCCCTGGCGGTCATCTGAACCGCTTCCCCGTCCCGGCTGGCATGACACTTCTCGAAATCGACGTACACCGACCCGAGCCGGACATCCTTTGGAGCATGCCGATACCAGTCGTCATGTTCGCGTAACCGGGCGTGTATCCGGGCCAGGAGTTCTCGCAGGCTGAACGGCTTGGTGACGTAATCGTCGGCTCCGATTTCCAGGCCGACTACCCTGTCGAGTTCGGCGGATCGGGCCGAGAGGATGATGATCGGCGCCTTAACACCAAATTCCCGCAACCTGCGGCAGACCTCGAAGCCGTCGATTCCCGGAAGCATGACATCGAGCACGATTACATCGGGGCGGGACTCCATGGCGAGGTCGATCCCCTTCTCTCCCGTATGCGCCCCCACGACCTGGTAGCCCTCCGTCTCGAGGTTCACGCGCAACCCATCCAGGAGGGCCGGCTCGTCTTCGATGATGAGCACCGTTTTCAAGTTGCTACCCCGGGAAAGATCATACGGAACGTACTCCCCCGACCCGGCTCGCTATCGACCTCCACCCTGCCGTCGTGGGCATTGACCACGTCACGGACCACGAACAGCCCGATCCCGTAATCACCGGATCCAGGGTCACTGGCTACCCTGTAGAACCGTTCGAAAATCCGCTCCTGCTCCTCTTCCGGGATGCCGACACCCTGGTCCTGAACCTCGACTACAACACTGGAGTTCCGGGATCGCACCCGGAGATCGATCATCTTGGAACCTCCGGAATATTTGGCCGCATTCTCGAGAAGGTTGATAACCGCCATCGCGATGGCGTCGGCATCGAATCGAACGATCGGGACCGGCCGATCGACATCGAGCCGGATCGTGAATCCTGCTTCCTTGAGATACGATTCGTAGGCTCCGGCCGTGTCAACGACGGTACCGGCCAGATCACCATCCTGCAGTTCGTACCTCTTGACACGGTGTTCAATGCGCGAGAAATCCAGGACCCGGTCCACCAGCCGGGTCAGGCGTTCCACCTCGCGAACGATGATACGGGAGTAGCCGATCCGTTTTTCCTGTGTTGACCCAACATTCTCCAGCAAGGTCTCTGCGTACAGCCGGATCAACGTCAACGGTGTTTTCAGCTCGTGGGAGATACCGCTCACGAAATCCGACTGCCGTCGGGTCAGCCCCTCAAGTTTCCGCGTCGCCTCCTTCAGGCTGCGGGTTCTCTCGGCTACCAGACTTTCCAGTCGCCGTCGTCTTGCTCGAGCCTGGCGCGTCCACAGGGTGTACCCGGACCCGGCTGCAAGCAAAGCGCCGAGGATGACTACTGCAAGGAAGGTGTTCGTCTGGTAGAACCGCGGAAGAAGTCCCACCTCCAGCACCGCTTCGTTCTCCGCCCAGGAACCGGCGCCGTGTGACGCGGCGACCCGGAATCGATAGTGACCGGGCGGTACGTTCGTATAACGCGCAACCTGCTGGGACCCGACCTCACGCCACGTCTCATCGAAGCCGTCGAGCCGGTATCGAAAACGGATATCTGATGCATCCATCAACGAGACGGCGGCGTACTGAAATTCCATTTCACCATCGCCGTGCCTGAGTTCGACCGGCGAGTACAGATCCACAGACCTGCGATCCACAAACGCCCGGTCAAGAACGACCCCCGGCGGCTGCCGCGGCGGCCCGAGTTCGTCCGGGTGGATCGTCACGACTCCCTGCACCGTCGCGAACCAGAGCCTGCCGGACTCATCCTCGAACCCTGCCGGTTGCAGGCCTCCGCTGCACTCGGTGCTGCGCAACCCGGCCGAACGCCCGTACAACGCGGGGCGGACCTTGTCGATTTCACCGTTCCAGAACGACTCGGCCTGGGACTTGGCGATCCGGATCACGCCCCGGTTAGCCGTCATCCACAGGTGGTCCCGGTCATCTTCCATCATCGTGTAGATTCCGCTGTCCGGAAGCCCGTCAGTGCGCTTCAGCGAGACGAACGCGCCGTCCCGGTACCGGCTGAGGCCACCGGTGGTTCCGATCCAGAGGTCTCCCCGCTCATCCTCATGGAGTGCATATACCGTTTCACTGGCAAGTCCGTCCTCCACCCCGTAAACCTGCATGCCCCCGGCTCCGATCCTGGTCAGGCCCCACTCCCGGCCCACCCAGAGGTCACCTCGGGAATCCGTGAAGATGACATGGACCATGTTGTGGTCGAGGCTGTCCGGCGTTTCCACCGAGACGAACCGATCGCCGGACCAGCGCTCCAGACTGTCGGCGGTTCCAACCCATAAAACCCCTGCGTGGTCCTCTCCGATTGCCGAGATGAGCAAACTGGAAAGCCCGTCCTGTTTTGTGTATTCCCGAAAGCCGCCATCCGCCAACCGTTCTCGCAGGCCACCTCCTGATGTCCCGACCCAGAGGGTTTCCTTCGAGTCCCGGAACAGGCTGGTGATGTAATCGAACCGGGTACTGCCCTCCGCCCGGATAACTGA
>JACXWD010000121.1 GCA_014764515.1 Candidatus Polarisedimenticola svalbardensis
GAGCCTGCGTGGCGAGCCCACGGACCGCACTCCCATCTGGGTCATGCGCCAGGCGGGCCGTTATCTGCCCGAGTACCAGGAAGTCCGCTCGAAAATGTCGTTCACTGAACTGACCCACACGCCCGAAGCTGCCTGTGAAGTCACTTTGCAGCCCATCCGGCGTTTTGGTTTCGACGCCGCGATCATGTTCAGCGACATCCTGACCCCGCTCGAGCCCATGGGCGCCCCCTTCGACTTTTCCAAGGGTGGACCCAAGCTGGAACGGCCCCTGCGCAGTGAAGCCGAAATCGATTCGCTGCAGAAATACGACGCCCGCGAGGGCACCCACTTCGTGGCCGAGGCCATCAAGCTGATGAAGGAAGGCCTGGGCGACAAGACGCCCCTGATCGGCTTCGCCGGTTCGCCCTTCACGCTGGCCACCTACCTCATCGAGGGCGGCGGCTCGAAAAACTACGAAAACCTGAAGACCATGCTGTACAGCCGGCCCGAGCTGCTGACCAAGCTGATGGACAAGCTGACCGACCAGACCCTGGACTATCTTTCCATGCAGGTGGATGCCGGAGTCGACGCGGTGCAGCTGTTCGACACCTGGGGCGGCATCCTGCACCCGGCCGATTATGCCAGGGTGGTTCTGCCCTGCGTGAAGCGCATCATGGACGGATTGAAGGACAAAGGCGTCCCGCGCATCTACTTTTTGAAGGGAAGCGCTCCCTACCTCGACCTGGTGACCACGCTCGACGTCGAGGCTCTGGGCATGGACTGGACCATGGACATGGCCAAGTCCCTGCCTTCGATGGAAGGCTACGCGGTGCAGGGCAACCTGGATCCGCTGGCCCTGTTCGGCTCGGAAGACCAGATCCGCAGCCGCGCCCTGGACATTTGCCGGGCCGGGTCGAAAGCCCCCGGACATGTCTTCAACCTGGGTCACGGGATTCTGCCCCCGACCCCGATTTCTGCAGTCGAGACCCTGGTCGAAACCGTCCAGGGCTACCGTAAAGGACAATAGAATGCCTCTGCATATCCCGGCGGAATTCGTCGAGAAATACAACAAGCCCGGACCGCGGTACACCAGCTACCCAACGGTGCCGGCCTGGGAACAGGAATTCGGCGAGCCAGAATACCGTGAGGCTCTCACCGAGCTCAACGATCGTCCCGCCGACGAACTGGCCATCTACCTGCACCTGCCCTTCTGCGCCAAGGCGTGCCACTACTGCGGGTGCAACATGCTGGTGACCCGGGAAAAGGGCGCCGTGGAGCAGTATCTTGACCGGGTGGAGCAGGAACTGGAGCGGGTGACCTCGATCATCGGCACCGGCCGCAAGGTCGCGCAGTTCCACTGGGGCGGCGGCACACCCAACTACCTGAACGAGGAAGAGACCGACCGGGCGCTGAACATGTTCCGTGGCGCCTTCGACATCAATGCCGACGCCGAGGTTTCGCTGGAGATCGATCCGCGCATCGCCACGCCGGAACAGACCCTGTCCCTGAAACAGGCGGGGTTCAACCGGATCAGCATGGGCGTGCAGGATTTTGATCAGCGCACCCAGAAGGCCATCGGCCGCAACCAGAGCCGCGAAAAAACCCTGAAGATCTACCAGAGCTGCCGCGACGCCGGGTTCGAAGGCGTCAACGTCGACCTGGTCTACGGACTGCCCGGCCAGACCGTCGAATCGTTCACCGACACCCTCAAGGGTATCATCGAGCTGCAGCCGGACCGTGTGGCCTGCTTCAGCTACGCCCATGTGCCCTGGGTCCGGCCCAACCAGGAGCTGGTCGACACCACGATCATGCTCACCGGTTACGACAAGTTCCAGCTCTTCATGCTGACGGTGGACATGTTCCAGGAAGGCGACTATTCCTGGATCGGCATCGACCACTTCGCCAAGAAGAGCGATGAACTTTCGGTGGCCCTGGAAAACCGTGCGCTGCACCGGAACTTCATGGGTTACGCCACCAAACCGGCGCCCCACATGCTGGCCTTCGGCATGAGCGGCATCGGCGACGTGTGCGACCGTTTTGTCCAGAACGACGCCGACTTCGGCGGCTGGTCCGACGGCATCGACGCCGGCGGCCTGCCCATCGTCAAGGGCCACAAGCTGAGCGCGGACGACAAGCTGCGCCGGTTCGCCATCCTGAACCTGATGTGCAACCTGGAACTGCCCTGGTCCCTGACCGAGGAAGCCTACGGCGCCCCGGCCAACGAACTGCTGGCCGATAGCCTGAAGGCGCTTCCTCCGTTGATCGAGGACGGCCTGGCGACCATGGACGAGGGCGGTATCCGCATCACGGCCAAGGGGCGTTATTTCGTCCGCAACGTGGCCATGATCCTGGACGCCTACCTGGGCAAGGGCAAAGGCAAGCCCATCTTTTCCAAGACCGTTTGAGACGGTGAGGTTGAAGCGACCATGACGGCGATCGACAACTTTCCCCGGGCCGCCCTGGATCCTTCCCGGACCACGGGTCTGATCCTGTGCGGCATGGGCGGACCCGATCGGCCCGAAGCGGTGCAGCCGTTTTTGCGCAATCTGTTCGCCGATCCGCTCATTTTCCCGGTGCCCCGGCTTTTTGCCGGGATCGCCGGTCGTCTCATCGCCTGGAAACGTGCGCCTGAAGTTCGTGAACGGTACGCCATGATCAGCGCGGACTCCTCAACGCCCCAGCTGCCCACCACGATCAAACAGGCCGCCTACCTGGCCGGGAAACTGGGCAACGCCGACCGAAGCACCCTGCCCGGGGTCGCCATGCGCTACTGGGATCCCTACCCGGACACCACGGTGCCAGAGTTGATGGGGGCCGGGGCCGAACAGTTCCTGATCGTCCCCACCTATCCCCAGTACTCCGGGGCCACCAACGGCAGCACGATCCAGTTTGTCATCGACACCCTGGACCGCGTCGCAGCGGGGGCACCTGTCCATGTGGTCGCCGACTGGAACCTTTTGCCGGGCTTCATCGAAGCGCTGGCCTGGCCGGTCATCACGCAGCTGAGCCAATGGGCCGACGCGGAAGTCGATCCCGGGGAATGCGCCCTCGTTTACGTGGCGCACTCGCTGCCGGAATCGTTCATCCGCAAGGGCGACCCCTATCTGGTGAGAACGCAAGCCACCGTGGACGCCGTGCACACCAAGGTCACAAAGGTCCTTGGCGCCGCCGGCAATAGCGACTGGCTTGACCAGATCACCGGCGGGACCGAACCGGGTCTTTGTTTCCAGAGCAAGGTCGGCCCCATCGCCTGGCTGGGACC
>JACXWD010000045.1:0-11018 GCA_014764515.1 Candidatus Polarisedimenticola svalbardensis
TCGAACCCCCGACCTACTGGTTCGTAGCCAGTCGCTCTATCCAGCTGAGCTACGGTCCGATCTACTTAACCTCTTCGTGCGCAAGGATTAACCCGGCTAAAGCAGTGCGGATACTAGCATCCGGTTCAGGGAGTGTCAACGCAGTTCGAAAGCCTCTACTTCCCGCGCTTTCACCAGTGGAACCGCCTGGTGGCACCTTAAGCGTAAATCTGTATATTCGCCAAAATGAATATGAAGATAGGCGCTAGTTTGCATTCTTAAAATCCAAGACGTATATTCATCACGAAAACGCGGAATAGCAGGAAAGTCTGTTATTTCCAGACAAACTAGAGGTCATCATGTCGAATGAGAACGGTAACGAGAACGGGCGGCGGTTTTTTACCACTTCCGAGATCGCACGATATTGCGCTGTGACCAATGACGGCGTTTTGAAATGGATAAAATCATCCAAATTGCGGGCTTTTTCTACACCCGGTGGGCACTATCGCATCAGTGCCGAGGATTTCCGGGCGTTCCTTGAGCGCTTCGACATGCCTGTGGACGAGTCCTTCTTCAGGGGTTCCAGGAAGGAGCGGACCGTCCTTGTCGTCGACGATGAGAGGGATATCCGGGATATCGTCCGGCGTCTTCTTGAAGAACTGGACGTGGATCTCAAGATTGAAGAGGCCCAGGACGGTTACGAGGCCGGTATCAAGATCGGCAACCTGCAGCCCGACCTTGTGATCATGGATCTCATGATGCCCAAGGTGGACGGTTTTCAGCTCTGTCGATCCATCCGTGAGAATGACGAGACCCGTGGCGTGAAGGTCCTGGCCATTACCGCGTTCCCGGAGCAGGACAACGTCAAGAAGATGTACGACGCCGGCGCCGACCTGTGTCTGATCAAACCGCTGCAGTTGGAGCACTTCAAGCTGGAAGTGATGCGTCTTCTGAACGAAGCCACCCGGGACCGGGCCGCGTCGTAGAAACAGGGGGAGTCCCCCTGTTCACACTTTGAGCAGTCCGATTTCGATCAGGCGGTCCACCGTTTCGTTGACGTCGGCCAGGGCCTGTTCCGGCTCTACCTCGAACCGTTCAACCATGGATTCGGCGATCTCCTCAGGGCGGCGGTTGCCGTCGCACAGCAGGAAGATCTCCCGGGCGGTGCCGTTCAGGACATGAACCTGATCGCCGCTGCTGTCGTAGAAGAGGAATTCCTCCTCGAGGTCCCTGCTCTTGAACGCGCTGCAGGCTACTGGTCTACAGTCGGTCTGGGGCATCGAATGCACACTCCTTGTCGCTTGCTGCGCCCATCATACGCCATCCTTCTGGCCGATCAGAGACTCGATCACCGCCACCGTCTCATGGAAGTGGCCGACCTGCACCTGGTGGCAACGGACCCCTTTCAACGCACCGGCGATATCCAGGTACAGCAGTGTCGTATCTCCTCCGTAACGTTTCATGAGCGCCCCTCCCTGTCCGCGGTTCACAACCGCTCCGCCGAGGATCGCCGCCGCCACACGTAACGGCACCGGGAAAGTTGCCGGCGTGGCGTCGAACCGGGGAGGATCGCCCCAAACCTTCTCGACCAGAATTATTGCGGGGTCTTCCAGCACCGGTCCCAGCGCGCCCGCCGGGTGGAGCCTGGCGTCGAGGGAGAGTCTAAAGGCGCAACAGGACCGTCCCGGCTGCCTGGAATGTGAGCGTATGGCCACGCCGGGCGTTCGGAGGAATACCTGTTCCAGCCTCTCCGCATACCGGCTGTCGCAGGCCACATTCAGCTCCGTGTGCCGGTCCCACGCCTGCAGCTCGCGAGGAGAGACCGCACTGGAAGTCAACAGCAGGACATGTCGAAGGGGAACCGGGTCCCTGGCCACCGCATCTTCACCACGGATGATGCTCGGGTCGATCTAGGCCTTGCCGACCAGCATGGTCGCCGACCCGCTGACTGCAGCCTCGCGGACTGCCGGAGGCATCGGCGCTCTGCCACCTGTTTCAATTCCGATGGTTCGAAGATAGGGCGTGATGGTCGCGGCAGCAGGATCGACCGGAGCGTAATCGTCGCTCAGGAAGCGGCAGCCCCGCCGGGCCAGCTCCTGGGTCAGGGAGCTCTTGCCGTGTCCGGACGGGGCGGCGAGCGCCACCCCCTCGCCGCCGGGGGGTTGCACTGCCGCCGCGTGCAGGATGGCGTAGCGGTCGACCTGGTCCAGGATTGCGATCAGGAACTGCTGGTACAACTGCAGGGTGGGGTGAAGATCGGGGAGAAGATCGGGGAGAAGAGGGATGCTGAGATCATTAGGAGCGGATTTCGCCTGCTCCCGGGTCGATAACGATTGTGCTGCCTGGAGTTTCGCCCTGAGTGTCTTCCGCCGTGAACCGCGCGTAGGTTGCCGCTATCGGGGCGACAAGCTCGTCCGGCCCTGTGAGCGCCACCAGGGAACCGAGAACGCGGAACCTGTGGTACATGGGGGGGATTTGTCCCTCCATCAACGGCAGACGTTACCTGGCGCCCCAGCCCGACAGCACGACCCGGACGGTCTGGAGGGCGATCCAGAGATCCAGGAAGAAACTTGCGTTCTTGATGTAGAACAGATCGTACTTGAGCTTTTCCTGATTCTCTTCAACGGTGGATCCGTAACGGTATCGCACCTGGGCCCATCCGGTCAGGCCCGGCCTGATGCCGAGGCGCAGGCTGTAGTACGGAATCTGGCCCGCCAGCTTGGAGACGAAATGGGGGCGCTCGGGCCGCGGTCCGATGAAGCTCATCTCGCCCATGAAGATGTTGAACAGCTGTGGTAGTTCATCGATGCGGGTTGCCCGGATGAGCCGGCCCAGACTGGTCACCCGGGGATCATTCGTGGTCGCCCAGATCGGCCCTGAGCGGGATTCGGCGTTGGGGACCATGGACCGGAACTTGTAGATCTTGAACGGTCGCCCGCCGATACCTATCCTCTCCTGGGAGTACAGCACCTTGCCGCCGTCCAGTTTCACCAGGATGGCGGTCAGAACCATGATCGGGGCCGAAACGATGAGGAGCAGGGTGGAGGACACGATATCGGTCATCCGCTTCATGAGCGCCTTCCCCTTGGAGACCTTGAACCCGCCGGAGAAAATGATCCAGGACGGGAGCATGGATTCCACGGATATTTTGCCGGCGGCCCGCTCGAAGAACGTGGTGGCATCGTCGATCTCCAGCCCGGCAAGCCTGAGCTGCATCAACGATTCGATGGGCAACTTGCCCCTCTTCTCGTCCAATGCGACCAGAATGCGATCGACCTTGCCTAGTGTCAGGTCTCCGATGCCGGCATAGTCGGTCTGAACCCTGCGACCCATGACGATCACATCACCTATGGAATCCTTGTATTCGGAAGCGAATCCGACCAGGGCGTATTCCTGACCGTGGTTCTTGACGATGGTCCGGCAGGCTTCACGTGCAGTTTCGCCTGTCCCGAGTATCAGGAGCTTTTCCTTGCGGCCGCTGAATACATGAAGCCGCTCGGAAGTCCATCGCCAGCCGACGGCTACTACCGGGAGGGCAACCGCCGCTTCCAGCATCAGCAGCGAGGCCATCCGGCTGGGAAATCCCCCGATGATCCTGGCGGCTAGGTAGGTGAACAGGGCGACGAACCAGCAAAAGATGGCGAAGATGGTGAACTCTCGAAGTTTGGACAGTGGTTCGGAAGTTGCCTTGGCCCGGATCGAAATCAAGATCGTAAGGAAGAGAATGCTGGCCGTGGCAACCATCGGCATCGGATCTCCGCCGATGAACCCCGGATTGATGGTGGCTGTTGCAGCCGCCAGGGCATACAGCACACCGAAGATCAGGGTTCCTTCACAGAAGAAACCCATGAGCATCCTCGGTTCACCGAGCCGCAAAAGGGTGATCATAATTCCCTTGTCCATTCCATCAGCAAGGGCCCGGAAAATGTTTTTCCGGGAGCCAACTGCTCTTCGTAACCTGTATTCAAACCGCGCCTAAATTCTGCCTACTAAGATACGGAACTGGTCAACAATCGTCAATAACAATTCAGTGGTTCGGCGTTTTAATTTCCTGCTTCAATTGGCTTTTTAGTGGGTTATCGGAAGGGATTAAATTATTATAAATGAATTGTTTAGGGATGGTCGCTGTCGACGCGCGGCAGATCGATTGGGCTCAGAATACCCCGTATTATTTCCATAGTTAAAGCCGGGAGATCGGCGATCGCTCAAACCGGCGAACTCCACCTCGAGCAGCGGTATCGATATTCCGGCTGAAGATTCCGTAACCTTTCAAATTTGTTCGTACTTTTTTACTTGACCCTTTCCAGGGTCTGCTGTAAATAGTTGGCATTCGACAAAGGCACGGTCGCTCATAGCTATTTAAATATGTATCTGCGCCACTTCCGGTGCCCGTTCGGGCCTGGAGCTACGGCAGCAGGAGGCGAAAGATGGAACACCCTCTGTCAAGGCTTTCTATAATCGTTTTTGGGGTCCTGGTCCTGGTCCTGCTCCTGTTCCCGGGAGGACTGATGGCGGCCGATGTCGATTTCCACCCCGAGATCTCCATCGAGGGTGAGTACACGGACAACGTCACCGTTCAGCCGGGCGATTTGGGAGAAAGTGACCTGATCAGCCGGTTGCGGATCCTGCTTCCGGTGTTTCGGGAATGGGCTTCGGGTAGTTTCGAGTTCCGTTATGCCCCGGCATACTACTGGTATCGCGACACCGACTACCTCGATAGCGACACCCACGATCTCTCTTTCTCCCTGGCCAACCGCCGCAGTCGGAAAGCCGATTTCAATCTGGATGTTGGTTACAACAAATCGGTACAGCAGGCTGGTCCGGAGAGTCTTCTTTCGGGCGATCTTATTCTGAGCGAGCCGGTGGACAGGGAACGCGCCGAATTTTCCACTTCCTACAGCCGGCGGATCACCAAACGCTTCAGTTGGAGCGGCGCCCTCAATGCATCCGAGTTCCGGTATGAAACCGTCCCGGGAGGCGATCCCGGATCCGGGAGTGAGATCGTTGACCGCAATCAGTGGGGCGCCTCCCTGGAGTTCGACCACGACCTTTCAGAGCAGGCCACCCTCGGTATCCTTCTCAGCCACAGCTCCAATGAGCTGGATGTTACCGGATCGGAGGATGTGGATGAACTGGCTGTGGTCTGGACCCGGAATCTGGGCCAGCCGGGCGACCGGTTCATGCTGTCTCTGGGCGCAGCCAACCGCAGCGGCGAATTCCTGCCGTCGGGAGCGATAACGCCGATCGTTGTTGAAGAAACGGAATTTTCGGCTGACGCCAGCCTCATCAAGACCTTGCAGCACTCCAGCTGGACCCTGCAGGTTTCCCGGGCGCCGTCAAGTGGCGGCACCGCGACCGTTGCCACCACCGACACGATTGCCGGCGCTACGTACCATTTCACCCCTGGACCGTACTGGTCCGGCTCGGTGTTCGGCCGGTATGTTTCCAGAGACCCGGTAGGTGACTCGATCGATTCCACCGACGCCCTGGCGTTCGGAACGAGCGTGGAGTGGCGGCCCACTCCCAAGTTCGGCTACCGGGTGGGAGCCGATGTTACGGACCAGTCGGGTCAGTTCGGCCTGGAGGACACGACCGTGACCCGGGGATGGTTAGGACTGGTGTGGTATCCCCGAGGAGTCCGGAGCGCTTCCGGGAGGAGTGCGGTATGAACAAAATGCTGATCCTTGAGATCCTGGAAAGGATCTTCAAATCCTGGTGGACGGTGGTGGCCGGCATTACCATCGGCGTCGCCGCAGCCACCGTCGCGCTGCAATACCTCCCCAAGACTTACGAGGCCGGCACGACGGTGCTGGTGATCCCCCCGCAGATCCCGGAAACCCTCATGCAGTCCACCGTAACCGACGATATGTCCATGAGACTTCGGGCGTTGCGGGAAGCGGTGGTCGGTCGCAACTATATGGAACTGCTAGTCGAAGAAACCTACGGAGCCGATCTGTCGGAAGAGGAAGTAGACGGCCTGATCGGTTCCATCAGTCGTCGCATGGTAGTCTCCCTGCTGAGGATCGATCAGCGCCAGGGCGGAGGCGTGTTCCAGTTGTCGTTCAGGGACGATGACCGCAACCGTGCCGCCAATGTGGTCAACCGGTTGACCCGGCTCTACATCGATCAAAATATCAATTTCAGGAACAAACAGGCCGAGGGCACGGAAGAAACGTTCAAACAACTTAAGGACAAGGTCGAACTGGATATGCGGGAGCAAGACGCCCTGATAGCCGATTACCGGGAGCGGCACCTTTTCGAAACCCAGGAACATTACAACGCCAACCTGCAGCTGCTGAATTCGCGGCAAAGCGACCTGGATTCCAACCACATCCGGAAATCCCAGATCGAAGATGATCTGGAGTTCCTCAAAACCCAGAAAGATCAGGCGGACTGGACGGCGATGAACCGGGCCGGGGGGGACCCGGCGCTCGATTCCCGAACGGTTCAGTTGCGGCGCCTGCAGGATGAGCTCAAGAATCTCGAATCCAAGTATTCCAGCAGCCACCCCGACGTCGTCAAGAAGCGCCAGGAGCTGGATGCATTCTTCAAGACCGCGCCGTCATCCGGCGCCACCGGTGCGGGCGATGATGCTCCTTCCTCGGTGGTGAGCCCCGCTCTGCTGGGTCAGATCGATGCGCTGGAGAAGGAGCTCGTGCGACTGGCTGAAGAAGAAACTCGTATCCGCGACAATATTGCGACCTATACGCGGCGGATTGAGAACACGCCCCGGGTTGCCCAGACACTGGACGGGATGAACCAGCGCTACGAGGTCGTTCGGGGCCAGTACATGGACTACCGCGACAAGCTGGAGAGCGCCCGGGCGGCCAAGGCGATCGAAGAGAACCAGCAGGGAGAGCGATTCGAGATCATTCAGGAGGCGAAGCCGCCGTTCAAGCCGATCAGTCCGGTTCCTGTCATGGTGTATGGCGTTGCCGTGGCTGCCGGTCTGTTTTTCTTTATTTTCCCATTACTGATCCGGATATTCCTGAATCCTCTGGTGTACTCGGAGACCAGCCTCAAGGAAAAGACCGCCACCCCGGTGCTGATCGCCATTCCGCGAATTCACACGCCTGAGTTTGACCACGAAGGGCGCCGCATACTGATCAAGAATCTTGCCTGGTCGTTCATGTCGATTCTCGTCGGGGCGGCAGTTGTCGTTGCCGTACTTTAGGAAGCGAGCGTATGAGAACGAAATTCAAGCGCGAAGGTGGCCGCGGGCCCGACCGGCCGGCGAAGGCGTTGAAGGAATTTCCGCCCAAGGAAGGCGGATTCGCCGCCGGTGTGCCGCTGGCGGAAATCATCTCCCACAAGTTGGCCAACGCCCCCGAACTGGTGGTGCGTGACAACAGCGGATCGTTCATTGCTGAGAAATTCCGCCGCCTCAAGTCTCTCCTTTCCGTTGAGGATGGCCTCAATCCGCAGGTGATCGTCGTGACCAGTTCGGCGCCGGGAGAGGGCAAGTCCCTGGTGGCCATCAACCTGGCGCTGGCGTTCGGAGCATCCAAAGACGAACGAACGCTGGTGATCGATGCCGACCTGCGCAGACCGACGCTCTACCGCTGGCTCTCCCCCAGTCCGAATATCGGGTTGGCGGAACTGATCTCGGAGCAAATCGACCCGAAACACGCGATCCTCCACATCAAGGACACCAGGCTCGACATCCTGCCGGCCGGCAAGGCGACCGAGGATCCGGATCAGCTACTGGGTTCGAACCGGATGCGGGAGCTGCTGGAGCAGTTCCGGGGCAGGTACAAGAAGATCATCATCGATACTCCGCCGATCGTGCCTTTTACCGACGCCGACATCATCGCAGCCTGCAGCGACGGCGTACTTCTTATCGCTCGTTCGGCCAAGACGCCGATCTCCCTGATGCGGCAGGCGGAGTCCCTGGTGCAGGGAGCACCGATCCTGGGAATCGTCATCAACGATCAGAAGCGGACACTGGCGGACTGGGAAGGTCGTTACGAGAGTTATTACAAGGACTACTACGACCGGGACAAAAAATGATGACCGTCCCGAAAAGGGGAGGATCGCGGGGAGACCGCACGGCTGTTCCCCGGCGGGTGGTCGCCCTGGGCGGCGGCACCGGTTTGCCGATGGTCCTGGCCGGCTTGCGCTCCATGGTCGGGGACCAAGGCATACAGAACCTGGTGGCCATCGTCACCATGACCGATGATGGAGGAAGCTCGGGCCGACTGCGCAAGACCCGGGGAGTACCGCCACCGGGAGATATCCGGAACTGTCTGGTCGCTTTGGCCTCGGAACAGGAACTGTTGTCCGGTATTTTCCAGCACCGCTACGGTGGTGATGAAGGTATCGGTGGCCACTCGTTAGGCAACCTGATCCTGACAGCCCTCGCCGAACAGACCGGCAGTTTTCTCAAGGCGGTGGAGACATCCAGCAAGGTGCTCAGGACCGTCGGGCGGATCCTGCCCGCCACCCTTCGGGGTGTCGCCCTCGAGGCCGAGTTCGAGGATGGCGGCCGGGTTGTGGGTGAAACGGCGATCGTGGCCAGGCCGGGCCGCATCAAGCGGATCCGGCTCCAGCCGTCCCAGGTCGAACCGACACCGGGTGTGGTGCAGGCGATCCGTGAAGCGGACCTGGTCGTCCTCGGTCCGGGGAGCCTGTACACCAGCCAGGTGCCCCATCTCCTGGTGCACGGTGTGGCAAGGGCCCTGAGGGAGACCGGGGCGCTCCGCGTGATGGTGGGGAACCTGGTGAGCGAGCACGGCGAAGCCGCCGATCTGGACCTGCTGGATCATGTGCGCGTAATGACGGAGCATGCCGGCGGCCGGATCGTCGATCGGTTGCTGGTGAACAGCGAGCCGGTGGATGTCGAGACCTGCGAGCGCTACCGGAACGAAGGCGCCATCCCCCTGTACTGGACCGGTGACGACCGATCCATTCCGATGATCCGACGGAACCTTCTGGGTGGCGACGAGAAGCTTCGGCACGACCCTGTGGCCACGGCCAACGGTCTGCTGGAGGCCTGGGCCGACTGGAATTCCGAGGCGGGAACGACCGCCGGCGAAGAAGCCCGAACCGTTGAGGAACGATCATGAGCAATCACGATGAAACTTTCCCGATGCAAGACCTGATCCTGACCAGCCGCGAGGCCCAGGAACTTCTCAAGATCGGGAGGACCAAGCTCTGGGACCTGACGCGAAAAAACGCGATCCCGGCCTACCGTGTCGGTACCGGCCGGACCTCGGCGCTGCGATACAAGCGATCGGAACTGATCGCATGGCTCGACCGGAACCGGGTCTGAGAACGGGAAGACGCCGCCATGCCTACCACCGAACCGACGGATAACGCCGGTGCGAATAACAGCAGAGTTCTGAACGCCATTGCCGTGGACGTTGAAGAGCATTTCCAGGTGTCCGCCTTTGAAGGCGTGGTGGACCGGGACCGCTGGGCGGGAATGGCGAGCCGGGTCGTGGCGAACACCGATCGTCTGCTGGAACTGTTTGACGATACAGGCGTACAGGCGACGTTTTTCATTCTGGGCTGGGTTGCGGAACGCCATGGAGGTCTCGTGCGGCGGATCGCCGAAAGTGGACACGAGATCGGCTCCCACGGGTACAGCCATCGTCTGATCTACAACCAGACACCGTCCGAGTTCCGGTCGGAAACCGAACTGTCCAGAAAGATACTGGAAGATGCTTCGGGGATGGCGGTTGAGGGTTACCGTGCCGCTTCTTTTTCTATCGTTCCTGAGAATGTCTGGGCGCTGGACATCCTGGCGGAAAACGGATTCCAATACGATTCCAGCCTTTTCCCCGTAATCCACGATCGATACGGATTCCGCGGCATTCCCCGCCACCCGTTCCGCCTGCGAACACCGTCCGGCGCAACGCTTGCGGAGGTGCCGCCATCGACCTTGCCCATCGGAGGCATGACGCTGCCGGTGGCCGGGGGCGGGTACCTGCGGTTCTACCCGTACGCGATGACCCGCTGGGCGGTGGACCGCCTGAACCGCAAAGAGAACATTCCGGCCAATGTCTATATCCACCCGTGGGAAGTGGACCCGGAACAGCCAAGGATCCGGTCGGCGCCACTCCGCAGCCGGTTTCGCCATTACGTCAATCTGGGCACGACCCAGGAAAAAGTTCGCAAGCTACTGGAGACCTTTCGGTTCGGTCCGCTTAGCCGGGTTCTCGAGGAATATGGTGACCTCGAGGAGATGGCTGTAGGATCATCCTGATCCACCCGCGGACATTCCGCAGGGTATTGGAGGAAGCAGTACATGGACCCGATCACCACCCAGGTGAAGACCTTCATTGTGGATAACTTTCTGTTCGGACAGGGAGGGGACAAGATCACCGACGACGCATCCCTGATGGACAACGGCATCGTCGATTCCACCGGCGTTCTGGAACTGGTGGCGTTCCTCGAAGAGACCTGGTCCATCGCCGTTGAGGATGAGGAGCTTATTCCGGAGAACCTGGACACGCTGGGGAACATCACCCGGTTCATCCAGAAGAAATCGGGCTAGGTGCCGATGTGAGAGGGGCCAGTAGAAGGGTCGCCGGTCTGGGTGTGATTGCGCTTTTGTGGCTGGCCGGTTGCGCTTCGCCCCCGACCCCTGACGCGCCGGTTGCGCCGACACAATCGAACCATCCTTCAGTGGAGAAGACGATGATCGTTATTCTGGGCGCCTCTTACGCACAGGGCTGGACCCCGGCCTGCGACGGGGGGCTGACATTCGTGAACCGGGGTGCCCCGGGAGAACAGTCGTTCGAGATGTTGGCCCGCTTCGAGACCGACGTCGTCGCCGAAAACCCGGCTACCGTGCTTTTGTGGGGATACATCAACGATATCTTCCGCAGTGAGGAACCGGACCGGGATGCGGTGAAGCAAAGAGCCAGGGACAGCTTCATCGAGATGATCCGGCTTTCCAGGGAGCACGGCATCGAACCGGTTCTGGCCACTGAGGTCACGATCCGCCCCAAGGCCGGCCTCAAGGAAGGCCTGGCAGGCCTGGTCGGCTCGATTACCGGTAAAACCGGCTACCAGGACCGGATCAATGCCCATGT
>JACXWD010000045.1:11259-25267 GCA_014764515.1 Candidatus Polarisedimenticola svalbardensis
TTACCGGGGAGACCTGGTCATGATGCGATCGATCCCGGCCGCAGGTCATTCCATCCGTCTCCGGTCGGTGGTTCAGGCGGCACTGTTCTCCACTGAGTCCGCTCCACCCCGGGAATTTTCTGCCGCCTACCCTGGAGCACTCCTGACCAATTCGGGGACTACGGCTCTGTGGGTGGCGATGATGGCGGTAAAGGACCGGTCCCCGGCCCGGAAGATCATCCTGCCTTCATACACCTGCCCGTCGGTCGCGGCGGCAGCCATCGGTGCAGGCCTGATACCGGTTCTGTGCGACATGGAGCCGGGCCGTTTTGTCCTGAACAAGGAGCACCTGGCAGCCCTTATCGATGGGGGCACCCTGGCGATTGTCGCCGTGCACCTGTTCGGCGTTCCCGAGGATGTGGAGGCGATCCGGTCGGCTGCAGCCGGGCGCCAGGTCGCCATCATCGAAGATGCCACCCAGGCTACCGCCAATCCTGAGCCGTCCTCCAGCCGATTGCTGGGGACCTGCGGCGATATCGGCGTGCTCAGTTTCGGAAGAGGCAAACCGTTGAGTGTCCTGGCCGGCGGAGCGGTGGTCGGTTGCAGTGCAGAGTTGCAGAAGCAGGCGGAGGAACATTGGAGGCACCTGCCGGAGCCTGCCGGAGTGTTACCTGCAATCAAGACCGTTGCCGTTCTTCTGGCCTATTCGGTCCTGTTCCACCCCCGACTGTTCTGGCTTCCCAGAGCGCTGCCATGGTTCCGGGTAGGGGAGACCTGGTTCGCCAAGGAATTTCCCGCCTCCAAAGCCGGCTCCATCGTTCCCAGGATGTTGCAAACCGTATGGCCAGGGCTTGCGGCTATCCGGGCCGGCCGCGAGCGGACAGCCATTGCGTTCCGATCAGCTCTCGAAGGCTGCGTGGAGGTGCGGCAGCCGGACCTTAAGGCAGTGGAGTGTGGCCTGGTGCGATATCCACTGGTATTTGATTCACCCCAACAGCGCGACAGCGCCCTGGCTGCCATGGAGCAGGAAGGGCTGGGAGGCACCGGCATGTACCCGGCTCCGTTGCACCGCATCCCGGGCCTGGCGGAGACCTTCCCCGGCGTAACATGTCGCCATGCCGAGTCCCTGGCCGGGCGGATACTGACCCTGCCTCTCCATGACCGGGTCAAGCCGGAAGACGTTGACCGGATAGCCGAATCGGTCCGTGAGGCGTGCCGCAATGGATAAGTTGATCCGCGCAGTACTGACCAACCCGCTGGTGATGGCGGTCAAACGGGTGATCCGTGACCTGGTCTGGACCCTCAAGGGGCGCCGGTTGGCCAACCCGCCGCCGCCCCACCGTCCGGGAACCCTGATGTTTGTTTGCTTCGGAAACATCTGCCGGAGCGCCTTCGCCGAATACCGCGGTAACGAGAAGCTGGCCGCACTCGGAATCGAGGACGTCGTCTGCGTCTCTTCCGGCATCCGAGCCAGAGATGGAAAGCCGTCCCCCGAACAGGCGGTGCTGTCGGCCAGGGCTTGCGGAGTCGATCTCACGCCCCATGGGGCGCGGCGGATCGACCGGGGGATGATGGTGGCCAGCGATATGGTGTTCGTGATGGAGCAGTGGCAGATGGAGAGCCTGGCCGGCGATTTCCCGGATCTTCAGGCGAAGCTGTTCCTTCTGCCCTTGCTGGAATCGGAACTGGGAAGCAGCGTATCAGGCTACAGCCGCTACAACCTTGCGGACCCGTACGGGAAATCACCGGCGGAATTCGAAGCCTGCTTCCAGCGCCTGGACCGCTGCCTGGACCTGCTGTTCGACCGCCTATACGGCGGCTGAATCGTCGGAACTCTCCTGCTCCGCCGACGGCCGGAACGACCAGTGGTAGTTGAACAGGAAATTGGTCAACGGCACCACCACCACCACCAGGCACTGGCCCAGGATGTACCACAGTCCCAGCACGTGGACGGTGACGTACATGATGGCGCTGTTCAGCAGCAGGCCACATACCGAGACCACCGTGTAACGGGGCATGGCTGAGAGATGACCGCGGTCGGATCGGAAAGTCCAGCGGTGGTTCAGAAGGTAGGAGACCACCAAGGTTACGATGAATCCGATGGTGGATGCGGTGACCGCCTCCACACCCCACAACTCCACAAGAGCAATGAGCACTCCGAAATGGATAGCGGTCCCGATGACACCGACGACAATGTACCGGGCCAACTTGACGGAAAAGCTCATCGGTCTCCGGTTGTGTCCGTCTCGTCGGAGATCAAGTAGCGTGGACGTTGCTTGACCTCTTTGAAGATTCGAGCGATGTATTCGCCGATGATTCCCAAACTGATCATTACCATGCTGCCGATGATCAGTTGGAGCAGGATGACCGTTGTGAAGCCGCTGACGGCTTCACCGGAAGCCTTGTTCACCAGGGTCTGCACTCCGAGGGCGGCGGCGAAAAGCAGAAAGATGCCTCCCACGAGCGTGACTGCGTGGAGCGAGATGGACGAGAATGATGCGATTGCGGTGATGGCCAGACGGACCAGTCGGAAAAGTGAGAAGCCGGTAGTGCCGGCGACTCGATCCGGCACGCAGAATCGCACTTCCGCTCGACTAAAACCAAGCCAGGCGACCATTCCTCTGAAGAAAAGGTTGCGCTCTCCCATTGTCAGCCATGCTTGAACCACCCGGCGGTCCAGTAGTTTGAAATCGGAGGTGTCCTTGAGATCATATCCTGCGAGCAGGTTCAGGATTGCGTAGAACAGACGGGACCCCAGCCGGTTGAGAAGAGACTCGCGTCCCCGATCATCCTTGACCGCTTCCACCACTTCGGCGCCGCCGTCCCGCCATAGACCGACCATTTCGGGAATAAGGTCAGGAGGGTGTTGAAGATCGCCGTCCATAATGACTACCGCATCTCCGGTGGCTCGCTCCAGGCCGGCACATAAAGCGGCTTCCTTCCCGAAATTGCGACTGAGACGGATGCCATGCAGGTTGGAATGCATACCGGACAATCGGCTGATCGACTGCCAGGTGCCGTCGGGCGATCCGTCATCAACCAGGATGAGTTCCCACGACAACTGGAGCGGATCGATGGCTTGGCGTATCCGTGTGACTACTTCTTCGAGGTGTTCTTCCTCTCGGAATAACGGCACAACCACGGAGAAAAACGGGTTTCGGTCTGATCTGGTCTGCATCGATATCACGCCTCGAGGGATTGGATGGCCATTATAGGCCCGGTTCTGTTTCATGCTGATCCATCGTATCCCAGGCCTCGGTGAGGAGAGTGGTGTCGAGGACGGTATAGTCCCCGGATTCGAAAACGATCGCGTCCGTCGGTGGTGTCGACAGCATCAGGTCGTCGCGGCTCATGGATGCCAGTCTGGGTTCGAGCCATGAATCGAAAGGCTCGAACAGCCCGGCCATACCGATAAAATCCTCACCGTATCGGTCCCGGTGCAGAAGCAGATGGGTCACCCCGTACCGGCGGCAAAACTCCAGGATCTCGCTGCGGTCATCGGAGTAAAGAGCGGCCAGAGTTGAGTATGTGCGTTCCTTTTGCTCCCTCCACGAGTCCACAAACCAGGGTTGAAGGGTCTCGAACCCTCCCAGCGTGGCCCGGGCAGACCATAGCGGGATGTCGTCCCCGTCCAGGGGGTGGGAGGCAAACAGCACATCCACAGGCAGGTTGGCCGCAAACCGGTACAGGTCGGCGTGCTCGCGGCCATCCAGGGTCATGCCGTCTTTGCCGGGAACGATGCCGTCCCCGTTGATTGCCAGGACCAGGACCATCAGGGCGACTACTCCGATATTGCGTCGCCTCTTCGCACCGCTGTCCGGCTGGGGTCCGCCATACAGCCCCACGGTTTGTACCATCAGGAAAATTGCGGCCATCGGCATGGTGAAGCTGTAAAACCGTTCCGGCGAATACAAACGGAATGCGAGAAGACGGGACAGCAGGTACAGGATCACTGCCCCAGTGACGAACGCAGTCGTCGCCACAGGGAAGGGACATCGACGGCGGAACAGGATGGTGAGACCGGCCAGGGTGAACAGCAAGGGTACAAACAGTTCCAGTGGGGATTCCGGGCTTAAGGAGGCCAAACCTTCGAGCACGGACCCTCGGGCGGGCAGCAGAGGTCTGGCGTAGAACAGGACAAATGCTTTAGCCGGGTTCTGGAACGGCAGAACCAGAAGCCTGCCGTCACGGTAAAACGCCGGCTCTTCCAGGGCCTCTTCTAGAGTGTGGATGCGGCCGGCCTCGCTCTTGGAGGCGAAAAAGGGGATCAGGAGGGCCGCACATACCAGGACCAGGACCCCGTACCGCATCAACCTGTTGCGCAGTTCGGGAGTTCGAAGGTCGATTCCTTTGCGTAGCGAATACAGTCCTTCCGCCGCCAGGATCATGATCATGGATGTGGGGTAAGTCAGGGCCGACAGAACGGCAGCGACCCGCCGATCCGTGGTGCGGTCCGTAATGGCGCCGGCGAACCACAGCGCCATCAGTGGAAACGCGAACCCCCGAGGCAGTCCTCCGCTGATCCCCCGCTGGAACAGGAGCGGCGTATGAAGGAACAGGAACAGGAGAACCGCGCCAGCACCGAGTCCGGCGCGAGGTGAGCGGACGATCCGTACGAATGCGTATACCAGAATGAGAAGGCAGAATCCCTGAACGATCTTGGCGGCGACCAGTAGTCCGGCAAGCGGGATCAGAATCCGGTAGAGTCCGATCACCGCAGGCGGCATGAACGCCAGCATGCCGCTGGCGATCGGATCCTCCGCCAGGGCCCGTTCCGGGCCGTAGCGGTGCAAGGGGAAAAGGCTGGTTCTGGCGTCATCCGCCTGCAGCATCGGGTCGAACAGGAACCCGGCGTACTGGATGACCCACCAGATGAAGTAGGCCAATAGCACCACCAGCAACAGGCGGGAACCGTCGCCGATCCACGCGGGTACCGGTCTTGTGCTGACAGGGTCCGTATCCTGGACGTTCAATCAGTGCCTCCCAGCGGATCCGTCAAAATTCATACCCATAAGGTCCAATATTCGTTTGTCCGGGAGAAGAATGCAACCGGATGGAGGCCTCGGTTGAACCGGGTTTGAATTATCTTCCAAGGAGTACCATTATCTCTCTACAATTGCCGAATATCCGGGCGAATCAGGAGTCCTTGTGGGCGAAGAAAAGCATCTGAGAGTGGGGTTGATCGGCTGCGGGAAAATGGGCCGGCACCACATGGCTTCTATTCAGGCAGCCGGGACCGGGCAGGTCGTGGCGATTGCCGACCCGATGGTGGATTCCACCACCCTCGAAGGGTTGGCGTCACCGGACGTACGCCTCTATCCCGACGCCACCACCATGCTGGCGGAGGTCGAACTGGATGTAGTCCACATCGTCACCCCGCCGGCGACCCACGCCGATCTTGCGGTGCAGGCGTTGGAGGCCGGGGTCCATGTCTACGTGGAGAAACCTTTCGCACCGACTCTGGCCGATGCCGCCAGGATCCTGGAAACAGCTGCCGCACGGAATTTGAAAGCCTGTGCCGGGCACCAGGTCGTTTTTGAGAAAGGTGCGTTGAAGGCGGCCAGGATCCTGCCTCTCCTGGGCCGGGTCGTACTGGCAAGGAGTTATTTTTCCTTCCGCCAGGCGCGACGGAATCTCACACCTATGGAGCAGACCCTGGACATCCTGCCTCACGCGGTCTATCCATTGCTGGCCTTCCTCGATGACGGTTCCGGTGGCCAGCCGACTGCCGAGTTGCTCGGTCTTAACGTCGATCCTGATGGTGAAGTCCAGGCGATCGTCGGGAAAGGCGGGAAATCAGGGATCGCCATGGTGAGCCTGTCCGGCCGTCCTGTGAGTCATACCCTGGAAGTGGCCGGCACCAACGGCTGCCTGAACGCCGATTTCGTCAGTGGGGCTGTGACCCGGCTCCCCGGACCAGGCGCCTCGGCAATCGCAGCAGTCATGGCGCCGTACATCACGACGTTCCAGACCCTGGTCGGGAGCACTGTCGGCTTCGCATCGATGTTCTTCAATTCGAAGATCGCCTACAAGGGCCTCCCTCCTCTCTTTCGGAAGTTCCACCAAAGCATTTTGAACAACCGACCCTCGCCGGTGACGCCGGCCTCCATCCGCGAAACAGTCGGGCTGTGCGAGGCGGTGGAAGCGGCGTTGCAGGCGGCGGACCAGGTGCGGCAGGACGAGGCCCGCCGTCTGGTGGAGGATGCGGAACGGTCCATGCCGGCCCCGGATTCAGGAAAAGGCCTGGTAGTGGTGACCGGCGGCACCGGGCTGCTTGGCTCCGAACTGGTCCGGGAACTTCTAGGTTGTGGATTCAGGGTCCGGGCCCTGGTTCGCAAGGTTCCTCCCTGGACCGGCCGGATTCCCGGCGTGGATTACCAGGTATGTGACCTCGGCGGTGACGTCGCGCCGTCACTCCTGGAAGGCGCCGACCTTGTGATCCACTGTGCTGCAGAAACGGCAGGGGGCGTTGCCGAGCATCAGCGCAACTCGGTGGATGCCACGCGGAACCTTCTGCAGGCTTCCCACTCTGCCGGTGTGACCCGGTTCGTTCAAATCAGCAGCATCGCGGTGGTCATCTCAAGCGGCGAATACGGCGGTCCCATTGACGAAGGGGCCCCGTTGGATCCTGCCTACGCAGACCGGGGTCCGTATGTCTGGGGCAAGGGAGAATCGGAAAAGCTGGCTGTGGAGTTCGGCGAGGCTCACGGCATTGATGTCCGGGTGGTACGGCCCGGTCCGCTTGTGGATTACGAGAACTACACACCACCGGGGCGGCTGGGTCGGGACGTCGGCCCGCGGTTCGTGGTCATTGGCAGGCCTGGGAGCTCTCTTGCGGTCTGCAGGGTCCGGACTGCCGCTCGACTGCTGAGACGGTATGCCGAGGCGTTCGAGGAAACACCCCGCATCCTGCATCTCCTGGAGCCGGAAGTGCCCACCCGAAAGGATCTGGTGGAGAAGTTGCGGGAGAGCCGGCCGGACCTGAACGTCTGGTACGTGCCCTCGACCCTGGTCCGGATTCTGTCGCCAGGCCTGAAGCTGCTGCAGCGGGTTGTGTTTGGTTCGAAGAAACCGGTGGATGTATACATGGCGTTCGCATCGGAGCGGTACGACACCAGCATGGCGGCGGACCTGGCCCGGAAGATCGACTGCTAGCGCCGGAGCCGGGCCACGATGGATCGGGCGGTATCCCGCACCATGAGGAACAGCTCCAGAACGAACGGATACGGGTCGGTCATCCGGAAAGTATCGAAATCGATGGATGTCCCCTGCCTTGTCCCGATGAGATCCCGGAACAGGGCGCCCGGTTTGTCTCCCCGCCGGAGCCTGAGCAGGAAGTGATCCAGGTCCCCGAGGATCCATAGCAGCCTGCGCCGGGAGGCCCCTGTGTCCGCCGGACCAGCCTCACCCAGCACCTCCTGGCAATACAGCAGCCAGGGGAAATCGACGCCACTGGCCACCGCCAACTGCATGGAGCCCCAGAACCTCCCGTTGATTTCCATCAGCCAGGCACGCCTGGTTTCCGGGTCCCATTTGAATTCCACCATGGCGACGCCGGACCAGTTCAGGGCGCTCATGAGCTTCCTGGAGTACTCCAGCAACTCCGGTTCCGGTTCGGCAGACTCGCACAGGGTGCTCACACCGCCTGAGGGTGGCTTTTCCCGGATGCGGCGGTGGGCGAAGACCGCCTGCAACTCACCGTTCCGGGCCAGAAGGAACACACCCCGGCCTTCTCCCGGCACCTTCTCCTGGACCAGATAATCCAGTGCTTCATATTCCGGACAGTTCTTTAAATAGTCCTCCACCTGTTCGGCATCCGCAGCAATCCGGACCGAGGCGTTACGCCAGCCCTGTTCGGTGTAGTACCGGGACACTCGTGGCTTGAGAACCAGGGGGTAGGACAGTTCTCCGGCTTTCGGATCGGATCGGAAGTCTCCCCGGGCGGTGAATCCTCGGGGCACCGGGACCCCGATGGACGCCGCCAGGTCCATAAGCCCGATCTTGTCGTGTGCTCGCTCCAGCGCAGCCTCTGGAGGCAGGACCAGCCGGGTGCCGGCCGGCAGCAGCTCACGGTGCTGCAGCAGGGCGGAGGCCGGAACATCGGCTGCCGGCATGACGACGCCGATCCCTGTCTGCCGCAGCTTACCGGCGATCGCTTCCGTGAATCCGGCCGGGTCGATTGCCGGCGGTGGGTGCAGGAAGAACTCCCTGGCGTATCGGGAGGCGACGCCGAGGGAAGCCCTGGCCGGCGCTCCGGCTGTGACCGGACAACCCCGGGATCCGAGGGAGCGGATTGTGGTCAGGGCTGCCCGGTTGGTGGCGTCTGGCACCAATACGGCAGGCAGGTTTCGTTCTTGCTTCATCCCTTTACCGGCGACTCCATCGGATGTCTCGGACAGAGGAACGATAGTAGACTAACAGCCCTTCGCTGAAAGGAAAAAAATGATCCGACGTATCGTGCTGGCCGGCGCCTCCGTCGGCCGGGACTGGGACTTCCCGGGGTTCCCGGAACGCACCGGTCTGACGGATATCCAGTGTGAGTATTGCGGTCGGTTCGACTTCGACAAGAAACCGCTGCTGGACCGGCTTCTGCAGCCTGGCCAGCCGGTTCCCGATGCTGTGTTGCTCAAGGAATGTGCGGCGTATTTCCCGGGGGATCACCAGGGGTACACGGCGATGATGGAGGAGTGGGTCGATCGATGCATGCAAGCCGGCGCTGTTCCCGTTCTCGTCACCGTCGCACCGGTGGTGCGCCGGACCGGGAAATTGCGATGGCTCAAGGAGCTGGCTGCAAGACTCCAGGGTCGGAGGACCGTCACCGGCCGGCTGGCGGCGATCTCACGGTTCAATGACTGGCTCCGTGAGCTGGCTTCCCTCCGTGGCCTTGCGCTGCTGGACCTGGAGGAAGCGTTGCGGGTGGGACCGCACGACCGCAGCCTGCGCCCGGATCTCCACAGCGGGGATGGACTCCACCTGAACGAAGGTGCATATTCGCTTCTGGATGAAGCTATGGGCCGGTTGGTTCGATCCGGGTTGGCCCCGGTTCGGACGGAGGAAGCATGAAGGTCTCCCTGCTGGATGATTCCCGATTCGAGGAATGGTCCGCCTATGTCGATGCCAGGCCTAACGCGACTTTTTACCACCGGGTTGAGTGGAAGGGGGTCATGGAGAGGAACTTCGACCACCCGACCTACTACCTCATGGCTGAGGATCAGGGGGTGCGGGGAATCCTGCCGCTGGTGTTCGTGGACAGCAAGCTGTTTGGTTCGATCCTGTGTTCCATGCCGTTCCTGAACTTCGGTGGCGTGGTGGCGGATGACAGTGAAGCGGAAGCAGCGTTGCTGGAGGAAGCCTCCTCCCTGGTGCATTCCCTTGAAGCCGATTACCTGGAGCTCAGGCACCTGGAAAAGAGCAGCGCAGCGCTACCGGTGAAGACTCACAAGGTGAGCATGACGGTGGATCTGGATCCGGATCCTGAGGTGATCTGGGACTCCTACAAGAGCAAACATCGTCGGAACATACGCAAGGCTCTGAAGTCGGGGCTGGAGTACAGCACCGGCGGGCCTGAACTCCTGGACCGGTTCTACGAGGTCCTGAGCCGGGGCTGGCGGGAACTGGGCACGCCGATTTATAGCCGCGCGTTTTTTCAGGACGTTCTCGAGACCTTCGGTAACGATGTCCAGATCTCCATTGTCGATTACAACGGAACGCCGGTGGCCACAGCGTTCGACGGTTTCCACGCCGGAATGGTGGAGGGCATGTGGGCCTATGCCCGGCGTGAATTTTCCAGACTGGAGCCGAACTATTTCCTGTACTGGAAACTGATCGAGCGGGCCTGTCTGCGGGGATGCCACACCTATCACCTGGGTCGCTCCACTGCCGGCTCTACGGCGGAGTTCTACAAGAAGAAATGGAACGCCGTCTCAAAACAGCTCTACTGGGAGTATGTTCTGGGGAGTGGCGCCGAACTGCCGACCCTGGAAGTATCCAACCCGAAGTATCGACTGGCCATGGCGGCCTGGCGAAAGATGCCGCTGTGGCTCACGTGCCGGCTGGGACCTTACCTGGCCAGAAGCATCCCCTGACCGGCGGTCAGTGGGGGGAGAACGATGGAAGCGGTTTTCTGGATCTCCTGTTGTCTCGTCGGGTATGCCTACGCCGGCTATCCGGTAGTGTTGATGTTGCTTGGTGGCCTGTTCCGCCGGGATCTGAAAACCGGGCCGGATTATTCCCCGATGGTCAGCATCATCGTCCCGGTCTACAACGAGGGCAAGGTGATCCGGGAGAAGCTGGAGAACCTCCTGGCGCTGGAAAAGCCCGAGGGAGGCCTGGAGATCCTGGTAGTCTCCGACTGTTCCAGCGACGAGAGCGAGTCGGAGGTTGCTCGATTCCTTGTGGACGGCGTACGGTGGTTTGCCCTTGGGGAAAGATCGGGGAAGGGCGCTGCCCTCAATCTGGGCGTCTCCCAGGCCCGGGGAGAACTGATTGTTTTCACCGATGCGTCGATTCTGCTGGAGCCGGACTCACTGGTGCGGCTGTTGGAACCACTGGGAGACGAAACCGTCGGTTGTGTTTCCGGTGAGGACCATATCCGTGGCGGGGGCGGCGAAGGTGCGTATGGCCGCTACGAGCTGTACCTGCGCAATCAGGAAAGCCGGATCGGCTCCATCGTAGGAGCCAGTGGCTGTTTCTATGCCCAGCGCCGAGCCCTGGTAGTGCCGTTTCTTCCTGGCATGGCGCCGGATTTCCTTTCCGTGCTGGTCACGGTGAAGGAAGGCTACCGCGCCGTTACAGAGCCGGCGGCAGTCGGCTGGATGAAGGCCGTGCCCGCCAGGCGTGGCGAGTTCCCACGAAAGGTCCGAACCTTGCTGCGAGGGATGACGACCTTGTTCCATTTCCGGCAGCTTCTGAATCCATTCCGTCATGGGCTGTTCACGCTGGAGTTGTGGAGCCACAAGGTGCTGCGATGGCTTGCCGGCGCATTCATGGTGCTGGCCCTGGCATCCAACGCCGCTCTTGCGGGCAATCCGCTCTACAACGGACTGCTGGCGATTCAGGTTCTGTTCTATGTCCTGGCGGTAATCGGCTGGAAAGGACCGCGTCGCCTGGCGGATTTCAGCCTGGTCAGGCTTCCGTTTTTCTTCTGCCTGGTGAACGGTGCAGCCCTCGTGGCCCTGGGGAAATGGGCTTCCGGCGAACGTCTCGAGATTTGGGAGCCGTCGAAGCGCTAGACTCGTTCTCGTCGTCGATCAAGGCGTAGCAGCGTGTGGTCAGGCCCAGCAACAGGAACAGGTGTGGGTAGTTGATTCCTCCGAGGAATACGCCGCAGGCCGCATAACCGATCAGGCTGGTGTTCAGGGCCATCAGGAACATCGGGGGGCCTCGAATACCCTCCACGTCGTTTTTGCCCTCGTGGATATAAACCTGATTCCGCCGGTAAGTCATGTACAAAAGGGCCAGGAGCAACAGCAGGCCGGGAAAACCATACTCACCCAGTGTGAGAAAGTAGATGCTGTGGGCGGAGATCCATCGCCGACTGCCCCATTGTTCCTCCTGCACGACCTGGTCCCGGTAACTCCGACCGAAGGCCGAATTGAAACATCCGGCTCCCACTCCCAGAGGTTCGTCCAGCGCCATCATGGTGGCCGCTTTCCAGGCCCGCATGCGGCCCTGGGCACTGGAGTCCTCTTTGTAATCCTTGATCGTTCCCATCCGATCCTTGTAGCTGTCCGGGAGGAAAACCAGGACTCCCATCAGGCCTACGGTCGTTACAACCAGCGCGATCGCCTTCTTGTTGCTGTTGAGCACCAGGTACAGAACCTGTGCCGCCAGGCCCAGGGTCGCGCCACGAGAGCCGGTACCAAGAATCCCGTACACCATGAGACAGGCGGAACCCAACAGAACACCACGGACGAGGATGTTGCTCGATTTCCGGTAGGCGATCAAAAGAAAAGGCAGGAAAGTAACAAGGCTCCAGCCGAAGTCATTACCGTCGCCCATGAAATACCCGGCCTCGAACCGTCCGGCGCGGATACCGGCAAAGAACTTGCCGAAATTCATCAGGACGAGGTACGCGTGGAACAGGATCATGGCGGTAGCCATGGTACGGACCTGACTCCACTTCGTGACGGCCCAGAACACGTTGGCAAAGAGGATGAAGTAACCGACCTGGATGGTGAAGGTCTCGAAGGCATAAGACTGTATCAGTCCGTGAGCAATGGAGAGGGCGGTGAGACCGATGAATGCCAGCAACAGTTTGCCCTGGTGGTACCGCAGAAGCCCTTTGAATTGATGGCGTGCACCAAGGATGATAAAGATAACGAGACTGGCCAGGAGTGAAAATTTCACCGCCTTGAGAATAGGGATCCGGGAGGCCAACCCGATGTATTCCACGCACAGAATGAAGACCAGCGTGTAGACCATCATGGTGTGCCGTCCCCTCCGGCCGGAGCAGGGAAGCCGCCTCGACGAGCCATGAGCAGGACCTGGTCCCGTGTCGAGGGAAACAGCTTTCCAGGCATCAGGCAGAGCAGCAGTCCAGCCAGGATTCGGGCCATGAAGCCCGGGTAGGACTGCGCGGCGCCTGCTTCGACTTCACCGTCATGAATCTCGTGCAGTAGTCGGCTCTTCAGGGAAAACAGGGTGCTCCGATCAGCGCTGTTGCCGGGAAGAACCGCCCAGTAGGTAATCCGCTTGTAGGGCCACCAGACGTCACAGCCGGTTCGGAGGACCGTCGCAGGAGCCAGGAGGTTGGAGGCGATCCGGAGCTTCAGCGCGGATTGCCAATTGGAGAGCGGTGGCAGAGCGATATGCGGTACCGGCCAGAATTCTTCCGCAAGCTGATGCACCACGTTGAAGAAGGCGATTGTTCCTGTTTCGGCGGCATAGGCGAATATGCGATCCCAGTTCAGGGATTCGAATGTGAGCGCACGGAGGCGGGCCACGTCGGAGACCGTCCTCAAGGTGATGATACCCCGATTCAGTGCATGGAACGCCAGGTACACCAGTTCTTCCTCAGGCGGTGGAAGTAGCACCTCTCCTGCACGAAGCTGTCTGGTCGTTGCCTTCTCCCACCATGCACCGGTGTTGAACCTGATCGATCCGTCCGGGTATGCCACATCCCAGTGCAACTCCACCGGTGGCCTCGTCGGCTGGTCGGGTGAGAAATAGGGGATGTGGAAATGAAGGTTCCGGAAAACTTCGGCGTGGAAAGGTCGGTAGCCGGCCTCCTCGAGGACCTCTCCTGCAGGTTCCACATCTCCAGGCTGGACGAGAAAATCGATGTCGGCACTGTATCTTTCCGAAGGTTCCAGGTGCACCCGTTCGGCAATCCCCTGGCCCTTCAGCAGCATGGTTCTGATGCCCCGCCGTTGAAAGCGGTCCAGCAGGTCTGCGGTGTTCTGGGTTTTGGAAAGATCGGCAATGACCGCTGCCTGGCGGACCTGACGCAGCCGGTCCGAAAAAGGAGCCGGAATGGCATCGAGCAATTCCAGGCCGTGAAGCGCCATGGCCAGGAGGGTCAGGGTTTGGTGCCGCGCAGCGGCGGCCAGCAAGGATGTCCAGTCGGAACATAGTCGGAACCGGGAGTCGATACCTTCTGCCGTCCTGTAGGGCGAAGCCAGATACAGGAGCAAATCTGTCTCTGGCGTCAGTTCAGAGGAAAGGAATCGGCGCATGCATGTTCCATGGCAACAGGGTGCCCTGTGTGAGCAAAAAGCTCCCTGAAGCAATATATACTCTTGCAGTTTCTCGGGGCAATGCATGTCCAAAGCCTGCCGGTAGTGCTTCGATTGACACTGTCTCACCGCCTCCCTATCATGAACCGGGGGTTGCCGATTCCGTAATTAGACCTAGATTTCAAGTAATTGATGGACAGGAGACGACGTGTTTTCAAAAGCAGTGCTGGATCTCAACTACGAAGAAGAAGCAGCCAGGATCCAGGATTCCATCCGCAGGAGCCTGGGTTCGGAACTGCATCGTAAGGGGATCGTGGTCGCCATGTCCGGCGGCATCGACAGCTCCGCCGTGG
>JACXWD010000013.1 GCA_014764515.1 Candidatus Polarisedimenticola svalbardensis
AGGAAGGGGAGCCTCACGCTCGATCTGCACCGGCGCCGGTTCCGGTTCCGGCTCTTTTTCCACGATTACTTCCGGTTCCGGAGTCTCTACTTCGACCGGGGGTTCGGGAACGACTTCCGGTGGCTTTTGGCTGCCCTTGCAGCCGGCCATGGTGACGAGAAGCGCGAGCATCAACACATAAGAGAGGATCGGCATTCGACGGAACATGATTGCAGGACCTCCAGGCTCGAAGGACCGGTCCGGATGTGGAACGGCCGGAGACACTTTAGATTATAGAAAACAGGCGGTATTCCGCAACAAGTATTTATCTCGACCAGTCCGGGGTCTCCCCGGAAACGCCGGTGGTCAGCTGCCGGATGTTCCCGCCGTCGGCCCGCATGGTGTAGATGTGGTAGACGCCTTCCCGGTTGGAGGCGAATACCAGGTGCCGGCCGTCGGGAGACCAGGCCGGGTTCTCATGGTTCCAGTTCCCCCGTGTCAGCCGGGAGAGGGTTCCGGAATTAAGATCCAGAACGACGATCTGGTGGCGGCCCTCGATGCGGGAGACCCAGGCAAGACGATCGCCGCTGGGGGACCAGGCCGGCGAACTGTTGTACGAGCCGGATTTCGACACTCTTCGGACATTGGTCCCTTCCGGGTCCATGGTGTAGATCTGGGGCCCACCGGAGCGATCTGAAGTGAAGGCGATCTGCCGCCCGGTGGGGGAGAAGTCGGGCTCGGTGTCGATGGTCGGTGAGTAGGTCAACCTGCGATTTTTGCCGCTGCTCAGATCCAGGGCGTAGATTTCAGCATTCCCGGGATGGTCATGGGTTGTGACGTACAGCATTTTGCTGCCGTCGTTGGACCAGTCCGGTGACGTGTTCAGTTCGCCGGCCAGGATCGGTACGGTCCGGAATGTGCCGTCCGGCTCGATGATGTAGAACAGCTGCCTCTTGTTCCGCCAGGAAACCAGGGCCAGGCGGTCTCCTACCGGCGCCCAGGACGGGGTAGTGTTGATCACTCCGGTATCGGTCATGCGGCGGATGCGGCGTCCGTCGTAATCCATCATGTAGAGTTCTTTGGCATTCCCGTGCCGTGAAATGAAGGCGATGGTGGTGGAGGCGATCCCGGTGAGGCCGTCATAGCTTCCAAGAATCTCGTCTGCAATCTGGTGGGCCAGCCGCCGGACCAGATCGGCGGATCCGCCGTAACGCTGGTGGAGAATCCTGGACCTGCCTGCAGGATCGAACATCCGGACGTCGATGGAGTAGCGCTCGTCGGCCAGACGGACCTGAATCAGGAGCAGGGCTTCGGCCCCGGTGGCCAGCCAGGCTGCAAAATCCGGATCGCCACCGGCGGCAGCGTTCTGCAGCGCTTCTTCTTCGGTGTAGTGCAGGGAGAAGTAACCGCTGAACGCCAGGTCGTCCCGTATGGTCTCCACCAGTTCCCGGGCAAAGGTGACGGCGCCTGCACTGGTAGCGGCGGTGGGGACGGCGATCCGGATCGGATCGATTCCGGCTTCTTCGATGACGTTGGTGATCTCCGGACCCTGGGCCGGGACGGCGGAGCCGGACCCGGCCAGGAGGAGGCACGCAGCCAGGATCAGGGACCAGGTCGATTTGACGCACGGATCGGGCATGGAAGGTTCCTTTCCCCTGTCGGGGATCAACGTTGAGGGTGCCACCGGAACTCAAACCGGGCCGGGAGCACGCTGGCGTTCAGTTGGGGCGGTATCCGGGGCAGGGGCGCAGCATCGTAAACCGCCCGCAGGACGGAGCGGTCTACCGACGGTACCCCGCTGCTGGTCAGGATCTCGACGCCGGTGACCGAGCCGTCCTTGCGAATGGTGAAGCCGACTACCACGGAGAGTGTCTGTTTCACGCCACCCAGGAGCGGGCGCTTCCAGTTCCCGGTCAGCTTGGATGTGACCGAAGAGTTGTACCAGGCGAACTCGCTGCCCAGAATGTCCAGGGAGGCGACACTGCTGCTGCCGTCGCCGTCGCCCGGTCCTTCAAACAACGGTTCGTCGGCGTTGTCCTCGGAACCGGTGGTGTCGGTTGCCGACGGTTCTGGAGCCTTTTCAGACGCCGCATCCGGACGATCCGGTGTTTCTTCAGGCCGGCGGTCCGGTTTCTGGTCGGGAGCAGGGGCTGTCTTTTTTTCCGGCGGCGGTTTCGGTTTCGGCTTTTCGACCTTCGCCGCAGGGGCCTGGACCCTGGGTTTCGGTTTGGGACCAGGCAGGGCGACGATGGAGACCGGTATGGCGTTGGGGGCTATCCGAGCGCCGCCCTTGACCGCCGGGGCGAACATTACCGCCGTGGCCAGGGCGGCGTGGACCAGGAACGATCCGGCGACGAACGGTGTCAACACCGAACGCTGGGGTCGGATTTTCGCCACCAGCCGGATCTTCGCCACCGGTCTCAACCTCCGTCGGCGGATTCGTCGATCAGTTCGGTCACAAGAGAGATATTGGTCAGCCCGGATTTCCGGACATGATCCATCAGCCCCAGCACCTCCCCGTACGGAAGGCTGGCGTCGGCCCGGATGTAGACGATCTCCTCAGGGTTGCGCCCGGCATAGACCCGCATGCGCTCCTCGAAGGAGTTATCGTGGACCCGCTTGTTGTTGACCCAGATGCGGCCGTCCCGGTCCAGGGAGACCTGGATGAACACCTCCGGGAGTTCGCCTGCAGTTTCGGCAACAGGGAGGTTCAGGTTGATCCCCCGTTCCAGCATCGGGGCGGCGATCATGGAGATGATCAGCAGCACCAGCATGACGTCCACCAGCGGGGTCACGTTGATTTCGGCCAGCGCCCGGCGTCCGCCGGTACCGCCCTGGACAGAGCCGCCCACAATCAGCCCTTCCTGCCCTGGACACGGTGGGTGAAGTCGGCGATGAACTCGTCGATCCTCGCATCCACACTGCGGAGGCGGCCCAGGTAATAGTTGTACCCGATTACCGCCGGGATGGCGGCGGCCAGGCCTGCGGCGGTGGCGACCAGCGCCTCGGCGATTCCAGGAGCGTAAGCCGCCAGGGAGGCTGTGCCGGACACGCCGATGCCCCGGAAGGCGTTCATGATCCCCCAGACCGTACCGAACAGGCCGATGAACGGGGTGGCGCTTGCGGTGGTCGCCAGGAAGCCGAGGCTCCGTTCCAGGTCGTTGATCTGGACTGCGGCGCTCTTGCGGAGCATGCGGGCGAAGGCGTCCAGGGAGACGCCGGTCAGGACCGAGCCCTCCGGTGGGGGGTTCAGGCTGATTTCGCGGAAGCCGGCTCGAAATACTTCGGCGATCGGGCTCCAGGAGAGGCCCTTGGTGTCGTCCTGGGTGGAGGCCAGCCCGCCACCTTTATGAAAGCGGTCGAGGAAACGCTCGTTTTCCCGATCGGCGTTCCGAAACATGCGGAACCGCTCGGCAATAATGCCCCAGGAGACCATCGAAAAGATGATGAGCACGATGAGGACGAATTTGGAGACCGGGCCGGCCTCCAGAACCAGATCCCAGACATCCAGACCGCCGGGGGCGGCCGCCAGGTACATGGAAGTCACGGTGTCTCCTTGCGGCTTGATTGCAACAACATACCAATGCTAGACCAGTGCTCTCGACCGGTCAAAGAATCCGGCTGCAGTTTCCGGTATGATCTCTCCATGCTCAAGTCGATCCGTGTGCTGAACCTGGCGGTTATTCAGGAGGCTGTGGTGGAGTTCGGCCCCGGCCTTAACCTGCTCACCGGGGAGACCGGCGCCGGAAAATCGATCCTGGTGGATGCTCTTGGCCTGGTCGGGGGAGACCGGGCTGATACGGGGCTGGTGCGATCGGGAAGCGATCGAGGACTGGTGGAGGCGGTGTTCGACCTCCCGCCTGACGACCCGGCCGTCGAAACGCTGCTGGACCGGGGGCTGGCTGCCGCCCCGGCAGGAAATGGTGACGTCGAGCTGATCATCCGGCGGGAGATCAAGGCGACCGGGAGCGGGAGGGTGTTCATCAACGACTCGCCCTGCACCCTGTCCACCCTGCGGGACGTCGCCGGGATGCTGCTGGACATGCACCGACAGCACGACCAGCAGAGCCTGTTGTCCAGGGAATACCACCTCCGGACGCTGGATCGGTTCGGCGGCCACAGGTCGATCCTCGACAGGACGGCGGAAGCGTTCCGAGAGGTGACGGCTGCAGTGGAACGGCTCGCGGAACTCAGGGAACTGGCCGGTCATCGCCGCACCCGCATGGAAGAACTGGAAACCCAGATCCGCGAAATCGAGGATGCAGCGCCTCTCCCCGGAGAATCGAACGATGTCGCCGCAAGGCGGAGGATCCTCAAGAACAGGGACCTGCTCCATGAGCAACTGCTGAGGCTGGAGCCACTATTGGACGACGGTGAGGGTTCGGCTGCCGGCTGCATTTCGGCCGCGGCCTCCCGTGTTGGGCTGCTGGCCGAACTTGACGACGGCCTGGCCCCGTTACTGGAGCAACTGGAAAGAGCCCGGATCGAAGTGCAGGATGTGGCCTCTTCGTTGCAGGACTATCGGGGCGCTGCTCTCCCTGATTCCGGGGAATCGCCTGGAGCGGCCCTTGAAAAACTTGAGACCCGGGCCGCTCTTCTGGATCAACTCCTGCTGCGGTACGGAGCCGATGAGACCGAAGTGCTGGCCTATCGGGACCGGGCGTCCGCCGAGCTGGCCACATTGAACGATCTGGACGGTGAGGTCCGCAAGGTCGAAGAAGAAAGACAGGCGGCGGCGGACCGCTACCTGAAACGGGCCGTGGAACTGACGTCGGCCCGGAAGCGCGCCGCCAGGCGGCTGACTCCGGCGTTCCGATCCGGCTTGAGGGAACTGGCCATGAGTCATGCAGCGGTGGAAGTCCGTTTCCAGGCAGCTGCCGGTGAGATGGTGCGTTCCTCGGAAGGCAAGGAACAGGTTCTCTCGCCTCGTGGCGGGGAGAGGGCCGAGTTCCTGCTGGGCGCGAATCCGGGTGAGCCGGCGGTTCCACTGGCAAAGGCGGCGTCCGGGGGCGAATTGTCCCGGGTGATGCTGGCGTTGCACGGCGTCCTGGGAAAAACAGGCGCGGCAGGCCGTATCCTGGTGTTTGACGAAATCGACACCGGGATCGGCGGCGAGGCGGCGGATCGTCTCGGCGCCCGGCTCAAGGAGCTCTCCAGGTCCCACCAGGTGCTGTGCGTTACCCATCTTCCCCAGGTGGCCGCTTACGCCGATTCCCACCATTCGGTGGCCAAGGCGGTGGCCGGCGGAAGAACCCGGGTTCAGGTAGTGGCACTTGACGATGAGCGCCGGATAGGGGAACTTGCCCGGATGCTGGGCGGCAAACGGATTACCGAAGCGACCCGGAAGAACGCCGCCGAGATGATCCAGGCGGCCGGGAGGGAAGCGTGAAGAGAATAGCGGTTTACCCGGGGACCTTCGACCCGGTCACCAACGGCCACCTGGATATCGTGCACCGGGCCGCTCGCCAGTTCGATCAACTGATCATCGCCATCCTGCGGAACCAGGACAAGGAGCCGATGTTCGACCTGAAAGAGAGGATCAGGTTGTTGAAAGACTCGGTCCAGGACCTGGACAATGTTGAAGTGGACAGCTTCGACGGTCTCCTGGTGGATTACGCCATGAACGTCGGCGCCTCGATGATCGTGCGAGGCATTCGCGCGCTGTCCGACTTCGAATACGAGCTCCAGATGGCGATGATGAACCGGAGGCTTCAGCCCGGACTTGAAGCTGTGTTCATGATGCCAAGCGAAACGTATTCCTACCTCTCGAGCCGGCTTGTCCGTGAAGTGGCGACGTTGGGCGGCGACCTGGAAGGACTGGTGCCCGAGGTGGTGCGTGAGGCGCTGCTGCGCCGCCACCCGGCAGGCGGACGGCGGCAGGCGGACTGATGCCTGCCGGCGGCCTGTCTGCGCTGCCGTACGGCGCCGGCCATCTGGACCTGCCGACTGCTCTGGCCCGGCTGGACCCCGTGGAATCCATCGGCCCTGCCGAACCTGCCTCGGTTCTCCCGGCGGCGAAAATGGAAGACGCCGTACGGCAACTGGCGGAAGCCGTTCTGACGCGCTCCGCCGGAAACCGGCAGTCCCTGCTGATCGTGGTTTCCGACGCCAGCCGCCGCACAGGTGTCCAGCACTACCTGCCCGGCCTGGTTGCCGGGCTCGAGGAGCGAGGCCGGTTCGATATCCGGTTCATTGTGGCAACCGGGCTGCACCGCAGGCCGGACCGTGATGAGGAACGGAGGATACTCGGCCGCGACCTGGCGGCGCGATACCCGGTCTTCCATCACGACCCGGACGATCGGGATCATCTCGTGGAGCTTGGGACAACCACCAGGGGCACAGCGGTGGAAGTCAATCGACACCTTCTGGAGCACGGCCAGGTTCTTCTCACAGGCGCAGTCGGGTTTCATTATCACGCCGGTTTTTCCGGAGGTCGGAAGTCGCTTGTGCCGGGTCTGGCCGGCAGGAAAACCATCGTCGGGAATCATCTGAAGACGCTGAGGGGCGATGGCTCCCGGCATCCGGGCAGCCGCGCCGGCGCCCTTGACGGGAACCCGGTACACGAGGACATGCTGGAAGCGGCGTCCATGGTTTCTCCTCCTTTGACCGTCAACGCCGTGCTGGATCCGGACGGTTCGTTCGAAGGTATCTGGGCAGGTGAGATGGTTCAGGCTCATGGCGCGGCCTGCCGTTACCTCCTCCGTACCCGGGCCCTCCGGTTGGCTCCACGGAGACTGGTGGTGGTGGCGGCCGGGGGGTACCCGACCGACATCAACCTGATTCAGGCGCACAAGGCGTTTGAGGCGGCGTTTCCCGCCGTCACATCCGGAGGCACGGTTATTCTGGCGGCTGCCTGCCCTGAAGGGCTGGGTGATGAAGAATTCCGACAGGGCATCCTGGCAGGGTCGGAAGCGGAACTGGCCGCTTCCCTTTTATCTGATTACCGTGTATATGGTCAGACCGCTCTGGCCTGGCGGCGGAAACTGTCCGAATGCCGACTGATTCTGGTTTCAGGTCTGGAGCCGGACCTGGTCTGCAAGACCGGGGCCGAGCCAGCAGCATCCCTTGCGGAGGCCTCTGAAATGGCGGCAGCCGGGGGGGACCGGGTCGAACCGGGATGGCTGTTCAGCAATGGTTCGCGCTGGCTGGTGGAACCGGAACGAACCGCAGTGTGAAGGAGTGACAAGAGTGGCGCAGCGATTACAGGTGATTGGGCTTCTGCTCGTGGGTCTTGCCATGTTCGGTTGCGGGGCAACGGTCCCTCCGGAGGAGCGGTCGGTCATTCTCATCACGGTGGATACGACCCGGGCCGACCGGCTGGGTCTCTACGGCGGCACCGCGGTGCCGACACCCAACCTGGACCGGCTCGGCAGCCTGGGCGTAGTTGTCGAGGAAGGGATCAGCCAGGTCCCTCTGACCCTCCCGGCCCACAGTTCGATCATGACCGGAAAGTACCCGGCATCCCACGGAGTTCATCACAACGGCATCTTTCGCCTGCCTGAAGGGACCGGGACCCTGGCTGCCCGGCTGCGGGATGAAGGGCTGGCCACCGGCGCCTTTGTATCCGCGTATGTGCTGAACCGCGGGTTCGGGGTGGAACAGGGGTTCGACACCTTCAGCGATGTTCCCGTGAACCGTTTCGAGGGTGGCCGTGATCAGCTCTTTTCCGCAGAGCGGACAGCGGCGGAGACCAACGAAAAGGTCTTCCCCTGGCTGGAGGAGAACAGCGACCGGCGATTTTTCCTCTGGGTGCATTATTACGACCCCCACGAACCGTACGCCCCACCGGAGGACCGGGAGCTTGAGGGCGAGGGCTACGACCGGGAGATCAGTTACCTGGACTCGGAAATCGGTGCGCTGCTGAACAAACTGGAAGACCTGGACCTGCTGGAGCGATCCGTTCTGGTCCTGACCGGTGATCACGGTGAGAGCCTGGGGGAGCATGGTGAGCTGACCCATGGCATCTTCCTTTACGAAAGCGCAGTGCATGTCCCGATGTTCTTTCTGGCTCCCGGCCTGCTCCCGGAAGGAACGCGGCTCAAGGGAACCGTGGAGCTGGTGGATATCCAGCCGACGGTTCTGGATCTGCTCGGTCTCCAGCCGCTGCCGGGAACGGAGGGGGTCTCCCAGGTCGAGCGCCTCGAGGGCAACGAGGATATCGCCGCAGGCCCTGCCCACGCCGAGACCCTGATGGGGCGCCTGGAGTTCGGCTGGGCAGAACTGCACATGGTGCGTGACGGACGTTACAAGTACATCGAGGCCCCGACGCCGGAGCTGTACGATCTGAGGGAGGACCCGTCGGAATCGGTCAACCTCGCAACCAACGACCCGGAGAGGGTCGGTGAAATGGCGGAACTGCTGGGCGAGTGGAAGAGCATCACCGAGGCGGCAGCGGACCCGGACCAGGCGACCCGTTCCCTTACTTCCGAAGAGGAAGAGGCGCTGAGAAGCCTGGGGTATCTCTCGGGGGGATCCTACAAGGAAGAGGGAGCCGACCAACTCCTTCCCGATCCGAAGGATATGATCCAGGAGCTTCGCAGGCTGGGGAACGCCAAGGCCCTCGCCCTCGGCGGCGATCATGACGGCGCCCTGCTCGTGTTCGAAGAACTGCTCCGTGCCCACCCTCGAAACCACCAGGCCAGGCTGAGCAGGATCACCTCGTTGATCAATCTGAAGCGGCATGCCGATGCAGAAGAGGAAGCACGGGCCGGCCTGGTTCTTGCGTCCCAGGAAGGTGACGCCGCCGGCAGCCAGGAGGAAGACCTGTTGGGGTTCCTGGCCACGCTGGCGTTCCTTCAGAACCGGAACGGCGAGGCGGAGGAGATCTATCGGGACCTGATCGCCAGGGACCCGGAGAACGATTTGGCCGGCGTGGACTATGCCCGGCTGCTCATCGAAACCGGGCGGGAAGAAGAGGCGCTCAAGCGACTCAACGCGATCCTGGCCAGGACCCCCGGGAACGGCATGGCGCTGGCGGCCCGATTCCAGGCAGAGCGGATCCTGGGCATGCAGGAGGAGATGCTCCGAACTGCAGAGGAACTGGCCGATGCCCAGGCCGGAGATTTGATGACCCTGGAACTTGCCGGGGACCTGCTGATCGGTTCCGGGGACCCCGCCCGGGCAGCTGTCTGCTACGAGATCGCACAGGAGCAGCTGCCGGATCTGTCTCCCAGGCTCCTGATGAAACTTGGGCAGGCTCAGGCGGCTGCCGGTGACCTGGATTCGGCGGAACAGACGTTTCTGGCCTGCAACAAACTGATGCCGAGAGATCCCCGGCCCCCGTTTTATCTCGGGCTCATCGATCAGCAGCGCGATGATCCGGAAAAAGCGGGCCGGCGATTCCGGGAAGCGCTCAACCGCAATCCACGGTTCGCTCCGGCGCGGGAAGCTCTGGCCCGCATCGGCGCAACGCCCTGATCCCAACGCCGGGGACCTAAAGTATTGTTCGTTGAGCTTTTATCCGGCCCCGGATATACTCGGGGCATGGTTCGCAAGATCCGTTTCCTGCTGATGTGCGGGCTGCTTCTGGCGGCCACAATGACGCTGTACGCAGCGGAAACCGGTTCCATCGTCCGGGTGGTGGAGATTCGCGGCGCCGTGACTCCGGTGACCCGGGTCGCCGTGGAGCGTGCCGTCGAGGAAGCGGCCGAGAACTTGGATGACCTCATCCTTATCGTGATCGACACTCCTGGAGGCATGGTGACCTCCATGGAGGCGATCGTGCAGGCGATTCTCGGATCGGAAGTGCCGGTGGTGGTCTGGGTCGGGCCTGCGGGAGCCAAGGCGGCCTCCGCAGGGTTCTTCATCCTGATGGCGGCCGATGTCGCGGCTATGGCGCCGGGGACACACACCGGCGCCGCCTCGGTGGTCGTCCTCGGCAGCGAAAACCGGGATGACGACATCCTGCTCAGAAAGGCCAACAAGGACGCCGGCGCCCTGATCCGCTCCCTGGCGGAGCGCCGCAACCGGAACGTGGAGGCGTGCGAGAAGGCGGTTGCCGACGCCGATGCCTTCACCGACAAGTACGCTCTCGACAACGGCCTGATCGATCTCGTGGCAGGCAGCCGTGAAGAACTGATGGAACTGCTGGATGGGCGGGAAATCACACGGCTGGATGGCACGGCAGAGAGCCTGACCACTGCCGGGCCTGAATTTGTTGAATCGAGCTTCAGCATGAAGCAGGCGATCATGGAGTTTCTGGCGTCGCCGATAGTTGCCTATGCACTGCTGCTACTCGGGCTTGCAGGAATTTTCATCGAGTTCACCCATCCCGGACTGATCGTGCCCGGTGTCCTGGGCGGGCTGTTTCTTGTCCTCTTTGCCATTTCGGCATCCCTCCTGCCGATCAGCCTCCTGGGTCTGGCCTTGATCGCACTGGCGATAGTGCTGTTCGTGCTTGAAGTGAAGATCGTCTCGTACGGCCTCCTCACCATGGGAGGGGTGGTTTGCCTCGTTTTCGGATCGGCTTTCCTGGTGGATGGTCCGATACCCGAACTGAGGGTTCCCTGGCCGGTGATCCTGCCCATGAGCCTGACCATGGCGGCGCTGGTAGGAGTTGCGGTCTTCATGACACGCCAGGCTATGCAAACCAGGGTGCAGACCGGCGTCGAAGGGCTGGTGGGCGAGATCGGTGTGGTCTCGGAAACGCTTTCACCGGAAGGCAGAATCCTGGTGCACGGCGAGATCTGGAATGCGGTGTGCGGATCAGGGGAGGCTGCCGTCGGAACCCGTGTCCGCATCGTCCGAGTGGATGAGATGACTTTATTCGTCGAACCCCGTCAAGGCGCTACGCCTCGGGGAACGGCTGGAGAGGTGTGAAATGAATCCCATGACCATCGGATTGGTCGGCGCAATAGTAGTCCTGATCATCGTGTTCGCCAATGCCGTCAGGGTGCTTCCCGAGTACCAGCGTGGCGTTGTGTTCCGCCTGGGCCGGTTGCGGCCTCAGGACTACGGGCCGGGACTCTTCCTCCTGATCCCGTTTGTCGATCGCATGGTTCGGATCTCCCTTCGAACCATAGTCCATGACGTTCCACCCCAGGACATCATCACCAAGGACAACGTATCCGTGAAGGTCAACGCCGTGGTGTATTTCCGGGTCATGAACCCTCGCAAGGCGGTTGTGGAAGTGGAAAACTACCAGTACGCAACAAGCCAGCTGGCCCAGACCACGCTGCGGTCGGTGCTGGGACAATTCGAGCTGGACGAATTGCTGTCCGGCAGGGACAAGATCAACCACCAGCTCCAGGGCATCCTGGACCGGCAGACCGATCCGTGGGGGATCAAGGTCTCGTCGGTCGAGGTCAAACACGTTGACCTCCCTGTGGAGATGCAGCGGGCCATGGCGAAACAGGCAGAGGCGGAGCGGGAGAAACGGGCCAAGATCATCCACGCCGAAGGCGAAAAATTGGCGTCGGTCAGCCTGGCGGAGGCGGCCGAGCAGATGGGCAGCAACCCGGTAACGTTGCAGCTGAGGTATCTTCAGACCTTGACCGAGGTGGCGGCGGAAAAAAACTCCACCCTGATTTTCCCGATCCCCATCGATTTCATGAAATCGCTGATGCAGCGGGACAAGTGATCCGGGTCGGTTGTTGAAGAACGTGCATTCAAACCTGGACATCCCTCGCTGCCTCCTGAAGGTCTACAGGCATCTGGATCTGTCGGACCAGTTCCGGGAAATCCTGACCCTTGCGGTGGCGTGGACCGGCGCCGATGCCGGCTACGTGTTCCGTGCCGGTGAAGATCCGGAAATCTTGAAACGGACCGATTCTTCGCTCCCCAAACCGGACCCGCGACACGAGGCGGTGAACGATATCCTGCGACGACAATTGCCTGCCCTGGACCGGCCGGAGGTCGTCCTCGAGGGCCTGGGGCCTGCGGTCGTCAGCGAAGAAGCGTGGGGTGGCCCGTTGCCGGCGTGGTCGGTGGTCGTACCGCTGCGAGGCGAGCAGTCCGGAATGGCGGGGCTGCTGCTCCTTGCCGGCGTTCCCGAAGATCCTGCCGGGAGGGAAAACCTTCATGCACTGGTCGCCGGCTGCAAGGACGCCGTCGACTCTGCGAGACAAGTGGAGGAAATGCGGGAGTTGATCATCCAGGACGATACGGCGTCCTGCTACAACCGCAGGCACTTCGAGGCCTCTCTTCCGGAGGAGATGGCCCGCGCGGCACGTTTCGGGGCGCCGCTGTCGATGATTTTCTTCGATATGGACAATCTCAAGAGGGTCAATACCGAACATGGACACGCCATGGGCAGCCGCTCCCTCTACGAGGTGTCTCTCCGTGTGCGGTCCAAGATCCGGAAATTTGACAAACTGTTCCGTTTCGGCGGAGACGAATTTTGCATCATTCTCCCGGAGACCGAATGGCATGGGGCCCTGGAAGTTGCGGAACGCGTGCGGGAAGCGATAGCGGGACGGAAGTTCCTGGTTGGGCTGATATCGGAGCCTGACGGGGCATCCATGACCGCCAGCATGGGGATCGCGTCTTATCCGCTCCATGCACGAACACCGGAGGACATGGTGGTGCGGGCCGACCGTGCGATGCAACGGATCAAGACCGGAACCAAGAACTCCATCGCCATTGCCGAGATTCAGGGAGATGAAGATGATGGATGAACACAGGATGGACAACGACGGGCCGGTCCGCGAATTTCAGCTGGAAGGGATGACGCTGTATATCATCATCGCCATCCTCCTGGTGGTGCTGGCAGGGGTGTTTTATCTGGGGAGACGGTTCGAGCGGGTGCGCTGGACATCAGGAGAGGCCCAGGCGGAGGGACTGAGCGGCGAGACCGGGCTGCTCGGTGATCCGGTGGACGGCGGTCCGGTGGAAGAGGTGCCGATCGAAGAGCAGATCGACTTCTTCGACACGGTGCCCGGGGACGGCAACAACGCCGAACCGGACCGGGAAGCGATGGCCCCGGCTCTGACGATCACGCCTCCTGCGGCGGCGGCACAGGGCAGCGCCGGCCCGTTCTTCATACAGGTGCTGGCGGCCCGGGACCGGCGGGCCGCCGAGGCGCTGGAGTCGAAACTGGATGCTGCAGGGTTTCCGGCCCGGATCTACACCGAGACCGACGGCGCCGGCGCCTGGTACAAGGTGCAGGTCGGCGGGTACCCGGACCGGGATGCGACAGAGCCGGTACTGGAAAAATTGAAACAGGCGGGATATAAGGGCGCCTGGACGACCCGGGTCGACTAAACGGCTCCGGCAAACCAGGACGGGAATACCAAGCATGGCGAACCATGATCTCCAGGAGCAGGCGGACCGCCTCACGGCGCTGAAGGACAAGGTCCAGGCGCTTCGGAGGTTCCTTTGATGTCGAGGATAAAAAGCGGCGCCTGGCGGCTGTCGAACAGGAACTGAACGACCCGGACATCTGGAACGATCAGGACAAGGCTCGTGAGATCCAGCAACGCAGGGCACGGATCGTAGCCGTTATCACCAGGGCGGAGCACCTGGATGACGCCCGGGAAGAGGCCCAGACCTATCTCGAGCTGGCCCGGGAAGGCGAGGATGTCGTCGCCGACCTGGGGACAGCGGTAGGGCGCCTTGACGAACTGGTGACAGGAATCGAACTGGACACCCTGCTGACCGGAGAGCACGACGCCAGCGACGCCATCGTCGAGATCCACCCGGGGGCCGGCGGCACCGAATCCCAGGACTGGGCCGAGATGCTCTACCGGATGTATTACCGCTGGGCCGAGGGCCGCGGGTTCACCGTGGAGACCCTCTATTACCAGAACGGCGAAGAGGCCGGCATCAAGAGCGCCACCCTGGAGATCAAGGGAGAGAATGTTTACGGCTACCTCAAGGTCGAAAGGGGAGTTCACCGCCTGGTCCGGATCTCGCCCTTCGACGCCCAGGCACGCCGCCACACATCCTTCGCATCGCTGGACGTCATCCCGGTAATCCAGGACGACATCGATATCGTGCTTGAGGACAAGGAGCTTCGTGTCGACACCTACCGCTCTTCCGGCGCCGGTGGCCAGCATGTCAACGTGACCAATTCTGCGGTCCGGATTACACACCTGCCTACCAACACCGTGGTGACATGTCAGAATGAGCGCTCCTACCACCGCAACAAAGAAGTTGCCCTGCAGGTTCTCAAGGCGAAGCTGTTCGACAAGGCCCGGCAGGAAGCAGACGCAAAAATGGCCCAGGAAGTCGGGATAAAGGGAAAAATTGAGTGGGGAAGCCAGATCCGGTCCTACGTCCTGGCCCCGTACCGGATGGTCAAGGATCACCGTACCGGTTTCGAAATCGGCGCCACGGACAGGGTTCTGGACGGGGACCTGGACGGATTCATCCGATCGGCCCTGATGCATCGCCGGGAACAGGAAATGCCAGGTAAGTCGTCCTGACCTTGATTCAGGGGCGGCCGCTCCCTAAACTTGACTCTGATGGTGGTAAATTGTTGATGGACAATAAAAATGTCCGCAGGGGGCAGTTTGACCTGAACCTGCGGGAGACCGAGATCCTGCGTTCGGTCCTGAAGGCCCATGTGCTGTCCGGCGAGCCGGTGGGCTCAAGGACCGTCTCAAAAGGCCTGCGGATGGATCTCTCGCCGGCCACGATCCGCAGCATCATGTCCGATCTCGAGGACCGGGGTCTTCTCTGCCAGCCCCATACCTCTGCCGGCAGGGTGCCGACGGAAGGCGCTTACCGGTTCTACGTGGACCGGCTCATGCGCCCACCGCGACTGCAGCGCTCAAGGGTAGAGATCATCGATGCGGCGCTGCACGACCACCAGGGCGAGATCACCGACCTGCTGGAGGAAGCCTCCCGCCAGTTGTCCAGGTTCTCCGGGAACGTCGGTATCGTGTTGGCGCCGGAGCTGAACCGGATCGTGGTTGAAAAGATGGAATTTGTCCGGGTTGCCGCCGGCAGGGTCGTTGCGATCCTGGTAGGTCGCTCCGGTGTGGTCCACAACCGACTGCTGGAACTGGGCGGCGGCTGGTCCCAGGCCGACCTGGATCAGATGGGCGCGTATCTTTCGGAACAGTTTTCCGGCTGCACCCTCCCGGAGATGCATCATGAGGTGCAGCGACGGCTGAGGGAAGACCGGGCCAGCCTCGACCGCCTGAAACGCAAGAGCATGCAGCTTGGAGAGAAGGCCGTTGAGGGAGGCGAAGGCAGCGGGGCTATTTTCGTGGACGGCACATCGAACCTTCTGGATTCTCCCGAATTCGCCGATGTCCGAAAGATGAAATCGCTGTTCAAGGCTCTGGACGAGAAGAAGCGCCTTGTGGACCTGTTGGGCAACGTCCTGGACGGGGAGGGTGTTCAGGTTACTATCGGCCGGGAGAATAACCTGGCGGATCTGAAAGATTGCGCCCTTGTGGCCTCACCCTACCAATCCGGAAACCGGGCGGTGGGAACCGTGGGCATCGTAGGGCCCACTCGTATGGAATACGTTCAGGTGATAGCACTTGTGGACCATTTGGCTAGAGTTCTGACCCGGTTTCTTTCCGGGGATGAACCGGAGGCAGCCAGTACATGAAGAACGAGGAGCGCAACGACGATATCGAGATCCTGGAGATCGTCGGTCTGGACGAGGACGGGGAGGAGATTACGTTCGAGGAGGATCCGGCGCCGGAGCCGTCTCCCGTCGATCCCGATCCCGTTTCCGCCTCCGAGGATCGGGAGCGCCTTCTCAGGCTCCATGCCGATTTCGAAAACCTCAAGAAACGATCGGAAAAAGAGCTTGCCGAACAGCGAAGGTTCGCATCCACCGCGGTGGTGGAACGGCTCCTGCCGGTCATCGACAATTTCGAGCGGGCCCTGGCCATGGAACCGCCCGGCGAATCCGACCGTTCCTTCCGGGAGGGTGTGGAACTTATCTGCCGGCAACTGCTGGAGGAACTGAAGAGGGAAGGGTTGACGCCTGTCGACGCCCTCGGTTGTCCCTTTGATCCGAATCTCCACGAGGCTGTTGAAACGTGCAGCAGCGGCGATCATCCGCCGCATACGGTTATAGAAGAATTACTGAAAGGTTATCGCTTTCAGGATCGACTACTCAGACCTTCCATGGTGAAGGTGAGCGTGGCTCCCGAAGAGAGCAGCGGTACGGAACCGCAGACGGAGTAAGTCATGGGCAAGGTTATAGGAATCGATCTGGGCACCACCAATTGCTGCGTGGCGGTGATGGAGGGCGCCAAGCCGAAGGTCGTCGTCGGTAAGGAAGGCGGTCGGACCACGCCGTCCATCGTGGCGTTTACCGGAAGGGGAGAACGTCTGGTCGGCCAACTGGCCAAGCGCCAGGCGTTGACCAATCCGCAGAACACGATCTACGCAGTCAAGAGGCTGATCGGGCGCAAGCACGACTCCGGGGAAGTAGCCAAGGCCAAGCAGATCGTACCGTACGAGATTGTGCCCTCTCCCAATGGAGACGCCTGGATCAAGGTCCGGGACAAGGATTATTCGCCACCGGAAATTTCAGCGTTCGTACTTTTGCGGTTGAAGGAAATGGCCGAGGACTACCTGGGCGCCGAGGTGACCGAGGCGGTGGTCACCGTACCGGCGTATTTCGACGATTCCCAGCGTCAGGCCACCAAGGATGCCGGACGGATTTCCGGCCTCAATGTTCTCCGGATCGTCAACGAGCCAACCGCTGCGGCGCTGGCTCACGGCATGGATGAAGGCACGGCGAACCGCACCATCGCAATCTACGATCTGGGTGGCGGAACCTTCGATATCTCCATCCTCCAGCTCCATGACGGCGTTTTTGAAGTCAAGTCCACATCCGGGGATACCTTCCTGGGCGGCGAGGACTTCGATCAGCGTGTCGTGGACTGGCTCCTGGGCCAGTTCGAGACCGAGACCGGGATTGACCTGCGCTCCGATCGACTGGCCCTGCAGCGCCTCAAGGAAGCTGCGGAAAAGGCCAAGTGCGAGCTGTCCTCGGAAAACTCGGCGGAGATCAACCTGCCGTTCATCAGCGCCGATGAAAGCGGCGCCCGGCATCTCCATACGTCTCTTGACCGGGAAACTTTCGAACAACTGGTTGAAGATCTGGTGGAACGGACCCGCAAACCGTGCGAGGAGGCTCTCAAAATGGCCGGCATGACGCCGGACATGGTCAACGAGATCCTGCTTGTCGGCGGTCAGACCCGGACACCCCGCGTTGCCGCGGTGGTGCAGGAGATTTTCGGCCAGGAACCGGACAACCGGATCAACCCGGATGAGGTCGTAGGCGTCGGCGCTGCGATCCAGGCAGGGATCATCAAGGGCGACGTCAAGGACCTGGTGCTCCTGGATGTAACCCCTCTGTCCTTGGGAATCGAAACCCGTGGCGGCATGTTCACCAAGATCATCGAACGCAATGCCACCATCCCGACCCGGAAATCCCGAACGTTCACTACCGTGACCGACAACCAGACCAAGGTGAAGGTCCACGTCCTGCAGGGTGAGCGTGAAATCGCCGCCCACAACAAGGCACTGGGTGAATTCGAGCTGGTGGGGATCCCGCCGGCGCCCAAGGGAGTCCCGCAGGTAGAGGTAACCTTCGATATCGATTCCAACGGGATTGTGAACGTCCACGCCAGGGACATGGCCACCAACCGGGAACAGAAAATCATCGTCACGCCCTCCGGCGGGCTGAATGAAGACGAGATCATCACCATTATCGAAGACGCGAAGGTCCACGCCGACGAGGACCGGCGCAAGGCGGAATACATCCGCACCCGGTCCCGGCTGGAAGGGATGGTGGACAGCAATCAGAAGACTTTCAACGAGTTTGGCGCGATGCTTTCGCCGGAGAACCAGGAAATTGTCCGCACGATCCTGGAAAACTCGAAGAAAGCGGTGGAAAGCGGCAGTAATGACCGTTGTTACGAGGCACTCGAGAAACTGGCCGAGGTCGGTGTTATCCTCTCGGAGGTCATACTCTATGACCCCGGCGCCATCAGCGCCGACCCCGATGAGCCGGCCTCTGACAAAGCCGGGAGCGCTGAGGAGGCCTGAGTCCCTTGTCCGACAACGAGTACTACGAGATTCTAGGTGTGGATCGGTCTGCCGACGGGCCGGAAATCAAGAAGGCGTACCGGCGGGCGGCCCTCAGATACCATCCGGACAAAAACCCTGGAGACGCCGAAGCCGAGAAAAGTTTCAAGCTGGCGGCCGAGGCCTATGCTGTCCTCTCGGATGACGAGAAACGCCAGATTTACGACCAGTATGGGAAGCAGGGTCTCTCCGGGCAGGCATTTCGGGGTTTCGACCAGGATGTTTTCGGGGACTTCGGAGACATCCTGGGCCAGATGTTCGGCATGGGGAATATTTTTGGAGGCGGCCGTGGCCGCAGCCGGGGCCGGGCCGGACGCAATCTGCGTTTCGATCTCGACCTGGATTTCGAAGAAGCCGCCCTCGGTGTCACCAGGACCGTGCGGATCCCCAGGGCCGAGGTCTGTGAAACGTGCGACGGACGTGGCAGTGAATCGGCCGACGGGGTCAGGACCTGTGCCCAGTGTGGCGGCCGGGGGCAGGTCGCCATCCAGTCCGGATTCTTCAGTGTGGCGCAGACCTGCGGGAACTGCGGAGGGGACGGTCGTGAGGTCGTGGATCCCTGCGGCAGCTGCAGCGGCAGCGGTCGCGTCCGTCGGGAGAAGGAACTGGAACTGAAGATCCCGGCCGGCGTGGACGACGGCACGCGCCTGCAGGTTACCGGCGAGGGTGAGCCTGGGTCCCATGGCGGACCTCACGGCAGTCTTTTCGTCGTGATCCAGGTTCTGGAGCATGACAGGTTCACCCGGGACGGCCTCGATATAATTTGCGAAGCCCGGGTTTCATTCCCCAGGGCCGCACTGGGCACGAAGATATCGGTGCCGACCCTGGATGAAGACGTCGATCTGGATATCCCGGCCGGCACCCAGAGCGGAACGGTGTTCCGGCTTCGCGGCAAGGGGGTGCGCAACCTCCACGGCCCGGGCAGGGGAGACCAGAAGGTTTTGGTGGTCGTGGTCACGCCCACCGCCCTGGATCCTGAACGTCGTGAACTGCTGGAGCGGTTGGTTGAACTGTCCGGGGAAGAGGAAGAAAAGGATACCGGGCTGTTTGACCGTGTCCGGAACATCTTCCACTGATATGCCCGGGTCGCCCAAGGAATGGAAGGCGGTTGCCCTGCGCGTTCCGACCCGGTGCGAAGACGATCTGGTCGGTATGCTCTCCCACCTGGTTCTGGGGATCCACGTCGAGCCCGGTGACGGCGGGATGAGCGGTGTGGAGCTGTACGTGGAATCCGACCGGGAGGTCGCCATGGTGCGCCAGGCCCTGGCCGGAGCCTTCTCCCGCCTGGGGATCAAGGGTGAAGGCAGTGGGACCGTGGTCCGCTCGGTTCCCGACGGCCGCTGGGTGGAAAACTACCAGGAGTCGCTGCGACCCTTCACCGCCGGGGACAGGTTCGTGATCCATCCAGGGGATGAGCCGCCTGATCCCTCCGGGAGCCGTATCCCTATCGTACTCGTCCCGGGCCGGGCGTTCGGGACCGGAGAGCATGAAACCACTCGGCTGTGCCTGTCGGCACTGGAGCGCCAGGTGGCGCCTGGAAGCCACTGGCTGGACGCAGGGTGCGGCAGCGGTATTCTCAGTGTGGCGGCAGCCATGCTGGGGGCCGCCCAGGTCACGGCAGTGGATATCGACCCCGATTCGGTGGACGTCTGCAGGGAGGTTGCCGCCGTCAACGGTGTTACCGACTCCGTCCAGGTCCTGGAGGGATCCCTGGACCAGGTCGCCGATTCAGGTTTCGACGGCGCCGTGGCGAACATACACGCCCCGTTCTTCCTGCAGCAGGCCGCAGGTCTTCATCGGCTGTTGCGAACGGAGGGGGTCCTGGTTTGTACCGGTTTTCTGGAGAGCGATCTTCCGGCTATCGTTTCCGCCCTTGAAACGGGAGGCTTCGCCATCCGCTCCAGCGGCAGGGACGGAGAGTGGGCCCTGATCGAGGCGGAATCGTTGCCATGAAAGCCTGGCGGGCATACCACGATGGTCCGATGTCGGCCGGCTCTCTGGTTTCCCTGTCCGCAGATGAAGCTCACCACCTGACCCGGGTGGTCCGCCTGGGGACCGGCGCAGACATCCGCCTGTTCGACGGCAGGGGCTCGGAGTGGCGCGGTACGGTGGAGACGATGGATGAAACCGGTGTAGAGGTCAGGGTCGGCCCTGCCGTTGCCAACCGGGTGGAACCTCTCACCCGGTTAACACTGTTGCAGTCGACCTGCCGGGCCGACCGCCTGGAGTTGGTCCTTCAGAAGGGCACGGAACTGGGGGTCTCGGAGTTCCGGTTGGTGCAGACGGCGGCATCGGAGCGTGTGCGGGTCACGCCTTCCAAAATGAAGCGCTGGGACCGGATCATCCTTGAAGCGTGCAAACAGTCAGGCCGGAGACTCCTCCCGGCCCTGATCGGCCCGGAAAACCTTGCGGCGGTGGCGGGAGCCTTCGACCTGTCGGAAGGGGCTGCCGTCGTACTCCACCCCTCCGAAGATGATTGCGGGATCGCCGGTGTGCCGGGGATGTCCGGTGACGGCCCGGTCCGGGTGCTGGTAGGGCCCGAGTCCGGTTTGGAGGATGAAGAAATCGGCCTGCTCCTTCGGGAGGGTTGGCAGCCTGCAGGGTTGGGCCCGAGGACATTGCGCACCGAGACCGCCGGCCTGGTGGCGTCAGCGGTGATCCTGGCGATTCGAGGGGACCTGGGACCGTAGCGTCGTATAATCCGGCAGGCCCGTTACCGGCCGGCATGGAGGATTCTGTGGCGCTTCAACCGAGTAAATCGATCTGGTTCAACGGAAAACTGATCCCCTGGGACGAAGCCCGGGTCCACGTGCTCAGCCACGTGATCCATTACGGCTCCTCGGTGTTCGAGGGGATTCGCTGCTACGAGCAACCGGTCGGCTCGGCGGCATTCCGTCTTGAGGACCACATCCGGCGGCTTTTTGATTCGGCGCGGATTTATCGCATGGAGATTCCCTGGAGCCGGGATGAGGTGGTGGAAGCCTGCGTGGAGACGGTTCGAGCCAACGGATTGAGCTCCTGTTACATCCGGCCGGTGGTGTACCGCGGCTTCGGCTCCATGGGAGTCAACCCGCTTCCGTGTCCGGTGGAACTGGTGATAGCCGCCTGGGAATGGGGAGCGTATCTGGGCGATGAGGCGCTGGACAACGGTGTGGACGTCCAGGTTTCCACCTGGGCCCGGATGGCCCCGAACACGATCCCGGCCATGGCGAAGGCAGGGGCGAATTACGCCAATGCCCAGCTGGTCAAGATGGAGGCGCTGTCCAACGGCTTTGCCGAGGGCGTTGTTCTGGACGTCGACGGTTTCGTTTGCGAGGGCTCCGGGGAAAATATCTTCCTGGTGCGGGAAGGGAAGGTCTTCACGCCGCCCCTGGGCGCGTCGATACTATCCGGCATCACCCGGGCGTCGGTCATCGCCCTGCTCCGGGATATGGGGCTGGAAGTCGCCCAGACCAAGGTGCCTCGTGAAGCGCTGTATTTGGCCGATGAACTGTTCTTTACCGGTACGGCGGCGGAAATTACGCCGATCCGCAGTGTGGACCGGCTCACGGTGGGGCCGGGTAAACCAGGGCCCATCACGAAAAAGATCCAAAAAGCTTACCTTTCTGTTCTGAAAGGGGAGTCCGGGGACACCCGGGGCTGGTTGCACCCGGTGACCGCCTGAGGGTTGACTCAGGTCGGCCCGGTCCCTAGATTCCACTTGAGGGGCAAGAACGCCAAACCGCGACTTTCCGCGTACCGGAGACCGGCATGCATATTAATGACCTTCTGAAGGTAGCCACCGAGCTTGGAGCATCGGATCTTCATCTCAAAGTTGGCAGCCACCCGGTAATCCGGGTCAACGGGCGTCTGCGCCCCCTTACCGATCAGAAGCGTCTGATGCAGGAAGACACCATCGCCATGGCGTTCAGCATCATGAGCGCCAGGCAGAAGCAGAAGTTCAAGGATCACTTCGAGATCGACATGGCGTACTCGGTTCCCGGCCTGGGCCGGTTCCGTGTCAACGTGTTCCAGCAGCGGGGCACTGTCGGCCTGGTGCTGCGTGTCATTCCGGTCCGGATCCTGACCACCAAAGACCTGCTGCTTCCTCCGATCGTCGACAAGATCGCCGGTGAGCGACGGGGACTGATCCTGGTCACTGGAACCACCGGTTCCGGTAAGTCCACCACCCTGGCGGCGATGATCGATCATGTGAACTCGACCCGCACCGAACACATCATGACCATTGAGGATCCGATCGAATTTCTGCACCGGGACAAGAAAAGCCTGGTGAACCAGCGTGAGGTTGAGGTAGATACCAAGAACTTCGCCCTGGCGCTCCGCTCGGCGCTGCGGCAGGACCCGGACGTGATTCTGGTCGGCGAGATGCGGGACTATGAAACCATCGAGACCGCTCTGACCGCCTCGGAAACCGGTCACCTGGTGCTCTCCACCCTGCATACCCTGGACGCTACCGAAACCATCAACCGCGTCATATCGGTCTTCCCTCCCCATCAGCAGAAGCAGATTCGACTGCAGATGTCGGCTGTGCTCAAGGCGATCATTTCCATGCGCCTGGTCCCCAGGGCCGACGGCCGTGGCCGGGTGCCGGCAGTGGAAGTCCTGCGCTCCACGCCCTACATCCGGGACTGCATCGAAAACAAGGAAAAGACCAAGATGATCCGGGACGCCATTGCGGCCGGCACCTCCCAGTACGGCATGCAGACCTTCGACCAGTCGTTCTTCAACCTGTACAAACAGGAGCTGATCACCCTGGAAGAGGCGTTGCGGCAGTGCACCAACCCGGACGAGTTCAAGCTCAAGGTCGCAGGAATCCAGTCCAGCGCAGACAGCGCACAGCAGGAGATGGAGCAGTCCTTGAAGCACGGCACCGACCTGGATCCCCAGAGTCCGGAATCGCCCTTCGAGTTTACGAACAACTGACTGTAAACTATCGGCCGGGAGATCCTGCCGATGGCCGACCGCTCCAATCCGTACGTCGAGGCGGTTCGCCGCCTCTGCCGCCGTCCGCTCACTGTCCGGGAAATCCGGGACCGGCTGGAACAGTCCGGCCATTGCGAGGCGGAAGTCGAGGCGGTCCTTGAACGGTTGCTCGCCGACGGTTCCCTGAACGACCAGGCCCTGGCCTCCCACTACATGGCCGCCCGGATGGAGCGTTTGGGCCACGGCCCCCTTCGCCTGGTCAGGGAACTGGTCCGGAGAGGCGTGGAAGAGTCGGTTGTCCAGGCAGCCCTCTGTGCCGGTCTGGCCCAGGGTGATCTCGATCCGGAACGGGTCCTGCGGCGGGAGGTCCACCGTCGGTTCAGTCATGAAACGGTCACTCCGCGGGAATACCGCCGCGTGTATAATGCGATGCTTCGCGCCGGGTTCGAGCCGCTCTCGATCAGGAGCGCCCTGGACCGATACAGCCGGGACCCAGGTTTCAATGAGTCTGAATACCCTCAAGAGTAAAAAGATGAAATCCACCGACGTACGCAAGACATTCCTCCAGTACTTCGCGGAACGGGGTCACCGCCTGATCCCCAGTTCACCGCTGGTGCTGCCCAACGATCCGACCTTGCTGTTCGCCAACGCCGGCATGAACCAGTTCAAGGATGTGTTTACCGGGCGGGAGTCCCTCGAATGCAACCGTGCGGCATCGTCTCAGAAGTGCATGCGGGTATCCGGCAAGCATAACGATCTGGAAATGGTCGGGAGAACGCCCCGCCATCACACATTTTTTGAAATGCTGGGCAACTTTTCCTTCGGCGATTACTTCAAGGAAGATGCGATCCGGTTCGCCTGGGAACTGCTCACGGAGGTTTACGGCCTCGATGCGGACAGGCTCCGGGTAACGGTATTCGGAGGTTCCGCGTCGGCTGAAGCCGACGAGGAGGCGTACCGCCTGTGGCGAGACGGCATCGGCGTGAAGGAAGACCGGATCCTCCGTCTAGGAGAGAAAGAGAATTTCTGGCGCATGGGGGACACAGGTCCGTGCGGGCCGTGCACCGAACTGCACTACGACCTGGGAGAGGCGCTGACGTCGGTGGAAGGCGAGTCGAACCCGGAGACCGACGACAACCGTTTCATGGAGATCTGGAACCTGGTTTTTATGCAGTTCGACCAGCAGAAGGACGGCCGGTTGGCCCCGTTGCCGGCTCCCAGCGTTGACACCGGCATGGGGCTGGAGCGGATATCCGCCGTACTGCAGGGCGTAACCAGCAACTACGAGACCGATCTGTTCACGCCGATCCTTGAAGCTGTCGCCAGGCGGGCAGGAGTGAGTCAGGGCTCCGACCCGGAGATGGACGTCTCCATGAGGGTCATCGCAGACCATGCCAGGGCGATGTGTTTCCTCATCGCCGACGGCATCATCCCGGCCAATGACAACCGGGGTTATGTCTTGAGGCGAATCCTCCGGCGGGCGATTCGTCATGGCCGGAAGCTGGGGATCGGGGATCCGTTCCTCGCCGACGTCACGCCTGTAGTCCTTGAAAGCCTGGGAGGATGCTATCCGGAGATCGTCACAGCGGGAGATGCGATCCTGGAGATCGGCCGGCTCGAGGAACGGCGGTTCTCCGAAACTCTGGGAACCGGGCTCCAGATGCTGGACGACGCCTTTTCGGAAACTGCCAAGGGCGGAGGGAGAACCCTTGCGGGTAAGACGCTGTTTCGCCTTTACGACACTTTCGGACTGCCGCTGGACCTGGCGCGGGACGTTGCCGAAGAGAAAGGGTTCGACCTGGACGAGGCCGGGTTTGAAGAGGAGATGACGCGACAGCGCACCAAGGCCCAGGCTTCCTGGAAAGGGGTCGCCGACGGGCAGGTGCCGCCGGTTTACCGGGAACTGGCCGAGTCCGGCGGCAACAGGTTCGACGGTTACGCTCACGTCGCCCTGGACGGCGCATTGATTCGGGCGATCCTGGTGGAAGGAGTCCCGGTGGATTCCCTTTCGGAAGGAGAAAAAGGGGAGGCGATACTGGATTCTACACCCCTTTACGCCGAGGCCGGCGGCCAGGTCGGTGACACCGGAGTCCTGACAGGTCCCTCGGGACAGGCGGCGGTTCAGGACACGCGGATGCCGGTTTCGGGTCTGAACATTGCCTGCATCCAGGTCCTCTCAGGTTCACTCCAGGTCGGGGAAGCGGTAGTCGTGGATGTTGATACCGATCGTCGGGATGCCATCCGTAGAAATCACACCGGGACCCACCTGCTCCACGCCGCCTTGCGGGTAGTGGTCGGCCCCCACGTCAAACAGGCCGGCTCCAGGGTCGGGCCGGATCAGCTGCGGTTTGATTTTACCCACTTTGCAGGCTTGACCGACCAGGCGCTGGAGGACATCGAAGATCTGGTGAACCGCAAGATCCTGGAAAACATCCCGGTCACCACCGAGGAACGGGGGATTGACGAAGCGGTCCGGATGGGAGCCATGGCGCTGTTCGGAGAAAAGTACGGTGAGACGGTCCGGGTTGTGCGGGTCGGCGACTTCTCCCTGGAGTTGTGCGGTGGTACCCATTGCCTGACCTCATCGGAAATCGGTTTGATGAAAATTACTGGTGAGCGGGGTATCGCATCCGGGGTTCGGCGGATAGAAGCGGTCACCGGCGCAGGGGCACTGGCACTGTTCCGGACCACGTCGGCGGTGGTGCGCCGCATTGAAGGGATACTGGCGGTGCCGGCATCCGAGCTGGGAGAAGAGATCGGAAGGCGCATGGATCAGTCCCGCAACCTGCAGCGGGAGCTGGACCGCCTGAGGGTTGGTGCGGTGAGGCAGTCCCTGATGGCCCAGGCCGAGGATGCACCGAAAGTGGCTGGAATCCGGCTTTTAGCCGCTCGGGTGGACGGAATGAAACCGGCGGAAATGAGAGAGCTTGCCGATGAGCTGCTCCGGAAACTAGATTCAGGAGTGCTGGTCCTCGGCAGGGCCGAGGAGGCCAAGGCCTCCATTCTGGTAGGAGTTTCCAAGGATCTGACCGACAAACTCCATGCCGGGAAACTGGTCAAGTCCCTGGCGGAGATCATCGGCGGCGGCGGTGGCGGCCGCAAGGATATGGCGGAGGCCGGCGGGAAAGATTCAGCCCGTCTTGACGATGCGTTGGCGGCGGCGCCGCAGCAGGTGACCGCACAACTGGAGGCTGCGAAGTGAATCGAAGTTCCTGGCTCGCCATTCCGGTGTTTGCGGCCGTGCTGGCCGTTTCGATCCTCCCGCTGGAGGCGCAGGAACTGTTCTATTACGTAGATGACGGCCGGGTGGTGATCACGAATACTCCCAGCCGGGCCGATATCCGCACCGTTCCCGGTTTCAGCGGGCGGGTGATGAAAGCGATGAAGGGTGATCTGCCCGCCACCCGGTTCGATCCGACCATCCGGATTCTCGCCTCGCGCTACAACCTCGATCCGAACCTGATCAAGGCCGTGGCCTACGTTGAATCAGCCTTCAAGCCGGATGCCGTCAGCCCCAAAGGGGCCGTCGGGCTGATGCAGCTCATGCCGCCCACGGCAGCGATGTACGGCGTGACCAACCTGACCGACCCGGACCAGAATCTGAAGGCAGGCGCAAGGCATTTGCGGAGCCTCATGGACGAATTCAACGGCGACCTGACACTGGTGCTGGCAGCTTACAACGCCGGGTCCGGAGCTGTTCGGCGATCCGGGGGCGTACCTGCCTATCGCGAAACCAGGAATTATGTCCGCAAGGTTCGGGAGCGGCTCGGCGCACCGGATCTGCGGACAACCGCTGCGAACCTGCCTCCGCGTGCTGGAGCGGACCGGAAGGTTATCCGGCGCACAACCGATAGTGACGGCACTGTCCGCTACACCAACTGACCGTACTCAGCGGCTCCTGACTGCATCCAGTGCAGCGGCAAGATCCAGGATTCCGGCTCCCGTATCCGGATCCCGGCCGGCCGGCGGCAGGTCTCTGGCGGTCCGGATCAGAATTTCCTCCAGCTCCTCAGGCGTAAGGTCCGGATCGGCCTCGATGAGAAGAGCCGCAGCGCCGCCTACCAGTCCGGCGGCCAGGGAGGTGCCGTTCCCGGTGCCGTAATGGTCCGCCGTAGGCGGATAGGCGAACGGAAGGTCGGCGCCTGGCGCGGAAAGAGTGGGGAACGGCTGTCCTCCGCAGGAATTGGGCCCCCTGGAGGAGTGGGTAAAGACCTGGACCCCGTTTTCCGACCGGTCCAGCCCGCCGGTGGAGAACACCGGGCCGCCATGGGGGACCGTACCGGCGAGGTTGGCAGGCGATTCATCGGAGCCGGGTGAAGGGCCGGCGTTACCTGCGGGAAAGACCACGAACATGCCGGCTGCCTTCCAGGCGTTGATAAACGGCAGATCAAAGGAATTGCATTCCCCGTGGGAATCGGACCAGGCGTTGATCACCACGTCCGGACGCACCGTGCGCAGCACCCAGTCGGCGGCCCGGGTCATCCGGGACCGTGAGTAAAAATTGTTCCAGTTCCCCAGGGCGACGGCCCATTCGGCTTCAGGGGCGACACCGATGGTTTTGCCGGCCGTATTGGCTCCGACGGCCAGCGAAAGGACGGAGGTGCCGTGGCCGTGATTGTCATATGGGTCCTGTCGACCCTCAACCGGATCCAGCCAGCCGCGACCGTCAGGCAGCATCCTGCCCCGGAGCTGCTCGTGGTCGCCGAACACACCGGTGTCGATAGCCGCGACCACGACGCCTTTCCCTTTCAGCCCCTGACGCCAGAGTGCAGGCGCCCCGATCGCCTCAACGCCCCAGGAAGTAAAGCTCTCACCCAGGAGCGGACTCCCGCCTTCGACACGGCCGTTCTCTCTGAAAAGACGCTTTTCCGAACTCCAGTCAGGGAGGACCGACGCCACAGCCGGGTGGCGGGATAGCTCCAGGATCCCGGCGGCGCTTCCTTCGACGATCAACCGGTTCACGATCGCTACCGGCCGGACGTAATCGATCACACCCCGTTCGATCAGTTCATCGAGGAATGGCTGAAGTGTCCGTTGCTGGTCCGCAGCCACAGACTCCAGGCTTTCTATGACTGTGCGGCGCCGGGTCAGTTTGTCCCGGCCCTCTTTCCGGAGCTGTTCCACCAGCAGGGTCAGATCAACCTGCCGGGTAAGGTCTACCAGAACCCTGAACGGCCTGTTCTCAGGGGAAGACCGCACGAGAACGTCGAAATCCCCTTGGAAAACAGGTTGGGACACGGCCAGGACCCGAACGGGCACCCCGCGGCTTGAGCGGCGGTTCCTGTGGTCTGCCGGGCAGCCCGAAAAAAGAAGGCTGACTGCAACGGCCAGACCGAGGATCCTGACTGAAAAACAGGCACTTTTCATCACTGGTCAAGGTATCACGAAGGGCAGGCGGAAGGCAGGCGCCGTCGTCCGGATTAAAAATCTTAAATATTCCCGTGGCTTATAGGCAATCGGTCTTTTTCCGTCGGATACCCAAATTATCATGGTCAGGCGGCTTGAATCAGGTATATCAATACAGGCTGTCCGAAGATAATTGAATGGGGAGGGGGTCCCCTGGCCTGTCGCCATCATAAAAGGTGCAGGTGTCCGGCAGGAGTACGTCAAGTAGGATCCTGGCCGAACGCGTTTATGAAGGTAGGAGTACCATGACCCTTATCTCTAATGTTATCGGTAAGCTCTGCTCCCTGTCCGGGAGATCCTTTCTGGCAGCAGCCGTTCTGCTCGCGGCCGTTTCCGGCCCCGCCCTGGCCCAGTCCGCCTGGACCACCGTGGATATGAGCCTGAACAGTCAGGACCATACCGGGTACGGCATAACGACAGGGGATGAGACCGGCACCACCACCCACATGGCCGACCTGAACGGCGACGGGATGGCGGACATGGTAATCCAGGCCCGGTTGGCGGCAGGTCCGGGGGACAGCCGCGGGTACGGAACCGGCGAGGTCTACATCCGGTTCGGCACCAAGGGCTACAACCTGACACAGGACTATTTCAACGAACCGCCTGACGTTGTGATCTACGGCGTTGAAGGCGGGGACTTCATGGGCGACACCCTGGCCACCGGCGATCTCAACAATGATGGCCTGGTTGACCTGATCCTCGGCGCGCCCCTGGCGGACGGCCCTTCCAACGGACGTCCCGGGGGAGGAGAGGTCTATGTTCTGTACGGGCGGGAGAGCTGGCCGTCGGTTTACGACCTCAAAGATCCGGATCCCCAGGCCACCAACGCAGACGTTACGATCTTCGGCGGAGAAGAGAGTCACCGATTGGGCTCGGGGATAGCCACCGGGGACGTCAACGGCGACGGCATTACTGATCTTGCGCTGGGCGCAATCGGTGTCGATACCGGCACCGGCTCCAACACCGCCTTCGAAGCAGGCGCCGTCTATATCCTTTACGGCGGCAGCCTTGCCGGAACGATCAGCGTGATCGGCGGCGCCGACGTCAGGATCGACGGCAGCGTCACCGATGATCTGCTGGGCGCCGACCTGGCCATCGGCAACTTCAACGGAGATATCTTCCTGGATGTCGCCGTCACCATTCCCGGCGCCGACGGTCCCAGCGACGACCGCTCCGATGCGGGGCGTGTCGCGATTTACCTGGGCAGCGACACCCTTGGAGCGGTGCTCGCTTATCCGGCAGATGCCGATCTGCTTATCGACGGTGCCGATGCCGGCGACAACGCCGGTGAGACCATCGTGTTCGGGAATTTCAACGGCGACGCCTGGGAAGATCTCGCTATCGGGTCGAATTTCGGAGACGGGCCCCCTGCGAATTTCAGATCTTCGGCTGGTGAGATTGCGCTGGTATACGGGCAGGAGATCCCTCCGGCCACCCTGGACCTGGCCACCGAAGCCTCGGTGACGATCTATGGCGCGGAAGAGGGAGATATCTTCGGCAGTTCACTGGCCCTGGCCAACGTCAATGCTCTCAACGAGTACTTCGATGTCGGCCTTCTGGACTTCGTTTACCTGGCACTGGACGACATTATCGCCGGCGCGCCCCAGGCCGACGGCCCCGACCATGAATGTGAACTGTTCGGGGTCTGCCGGTTTGGCGCCGGAGACTTGGTGGTGATTCACGGCCGGGCGGAGCAGTACGATCCCAGCCCTGCGGTGATCGACCTGGATCTCACGCTGGCGGACGCCATTTTCTACGGCAAGAGCGAAGTAGACTCCCTGGGCAATTCCGTTGCTGCAGGTGACGCAAACGGCGACGGCTATGACGAAATCCTGGTCGGTTCCTACACCGCCGACGGCCCCCTGGACGCCCGCGACCGGGCCGGTGACATCTGGCTGGTCACGCCGTTCGATCGGGACGGCGACAATGTTCGCGGCGTGCAGGACAACTGCATCGAAATATTCAACGGCAACCAGAACGATGGGGATGGCGACGAGGTCGGTGACGCGTGCGACAACTGCATGAACGACGCCAATACCGCTCAACTTGATACCGACAGCGACGGCGCCGGAGACGTTTGCGACCCCAACGACGATGGTGACGCCTGGCCCGACACATCGGACAATTGCCCCCTGGTGTCCCAGAGCGACCAGCTCAACAGCGACACCGACACCCTGGGAGACTTGTGTGACAACTGTCCGACTGCGGACAACCCGTCACAGCTGGATACCGACGGCGACGGCCAGGGCGATGCCTGCGACACCGACGATGATGAAGACGGTGTCGAGGATGGCAGCGACAACTGTCCGCTGATCCCCAACGACACCCAGATCAATAGTGACGGCGACACACTGGGAGACGCCTGCGACAACTGCTCGACAATCGACAACGAGACCCAGTTGGACGGTGACGCCGATGGTATCGGCGATGCCTGTGACAACTGCGCCACGATCCCCAATAAATCGCAGACCAACTCGGACGCAGACGATGTGGGCGACTTGTGCGACAACTGTCCTGTCGACTCCAACTCCACACAGGATGACCTGGACGGCGACGGTGTCGGCGACGCCTGCGACAACTGTTCCGACGACCTCAACGCCGACCAGTTCGACTCCGACGGCGACGGTATCGGGAACTCCTGCGACAACTGCCCATTCAACTCCAACACGACTCAGGTGGACGGCGACGGCGACCTGATCGGCAATACCTGCGACAATTGCGGCGGTGACGCGAACCCTGGCCAGGAAGACCAGGACCTGGACCTGGTGGGGGACGTTTGCGACAACGACCTTGATGGGGACGGCGCTCCCAACAGTTCGGACAACTGCCCCAATATCAGCAATCCGGCCCAGGCCGACCCTGATGCGGATGGTTTCGGGAATGCCTGCGACAACTGCCCCGGACTGTTCAACGACCTGCAGGAAGATGTGGATGAAGATGGATTCGGCGATCTCTGCGACAACTGTCCGACCCTGAAGAATTCCCGACAACGGGATCCCGACGGCGACCTGTTGGGCAACCGCTGCGATCCGGACGACGACAACGACGGCGTCGATGATGTTCTGGATAATTGCGACTTTACGGCCAACCCGGGTCAGGAGGATGACGACGGCAACGGAATCGGCAACGTCTGCGACTTCACCGACATCGATTTCGCAACCGACTTCAAGGACATCAGGATTTACGGCGAGCAGCGCGAAGATCAGTTGGGCTCCGCCATTACCTCGGGTGACTTCAACGGAGACGGTATCGACGATGTCGCCGTCGGCGCGAACACTTCCAACGGGCCGAATGACACCCGTACCCAGGCCGGAGAAGTCTACATCTTTTTCGGAAGCCCGGGCTGGCCGAATCCGTACGAACTGGAGTTCGATGCAGCGGATGTGACCATCTACGGGCCGGACCCTCGGGACAACCTCTCCCAAAGCATGGTGGCCGGAGACTTCAACGGCGACGGCATCGACGACCTGGCGATAAACGCCCGGTTCGGCGACGGCCCTAACAACGCGCGAACCAATTCAGGTGATGTGTACCTGCTGCTCGGGAGACCCGAATGGGCGGCGACCGTGGACCTGTTCAGCGAGGACGGATCCCTGACCAATGCCGATTCCACCTTCTTCGGCGAAGACAGCGGTGATCGCTTCGGCCGTGACCTCTCCATGGGTGATTTCAACGGCGACGGTCTGGACGATCTCCTGATCTGCGCCCCGGCTTCGGACGGATCGAATGAAGGTCGTCTCGGTTCCGGCGAGGCGTTTCTGATCTTCGGTGAAGCGGCGCCTGCGCCGGTGTACGACACTGCCAACAACGGTGTGGTGGATGTGAGGTTCGAGGGCGATCAGAATGACGATCTGTTCGGCTGGACCTGCGCCAGCCTGGATTACAACGGTGACGGTTTCGCCGATTTCGCCATGGGAGCCATCAACAGTGACGCCGGCGGTGGACTGGACGCCGGCGCGGTTTACGTGATTCTCGGCTCAGCGACGCCTGCGTCGGCCTATGATATGCGGTTCGACAATTATCACGTGGCCTATTTGGGAATCGATGGTACAGACTTCGCCGGACAAGGCCTTGCCGGCGGTGAATTCGGAGATGAGGCGGCGGCCTGCCCGTTGTGTGAGGACCTTGTTATTTCGGCTCCGGACGCCGACGGGCCAACGGCCGTCGATGTCCGCATCGACAGCGGAGAGGTGTATGTCGCCCGCGGGCGCAACGACGTAACGCCCGGAACTGCGGTTTCTTTGACCGATGTAGGGGTTGCCCCGTTCTACCTGTTGTCCACCATCTATGGAGCCGAGATCCAGGGTCGGCTGGGCTCAACGATCGCTACCGGCGACATCAGCCTGGGAGGCTCGGACGACCTGATCCTGGGAATGCCTCTTGCTGACGGGCCGGGCGCCAGGAGCAGCGCCGGGCAGGTTCGCGTGCTGAACGGCGAACTCGGGTTCCCCACCGTGCTGGACCTGGTGTTCGATGAAGCCGACATCGTGCTGTCAGGCCCTCTGGCGTTGGGAAACTACGGCGCGAAAATCGGTTCGGGGGATGTGAACGGAGACGGTTTCCTGGACATCCTGTCGACCGCCAACGCAGTGCCGAACCTGAGCGGTGATCAATTTGCCGGTCAGGTATATCTCGTCACCATGGTCGATTCCGATGGTGACGGCTTCCGCAATCTGGGCGACGTATGCCCGGATATCGTGGATCTGCTGCAGGAAGACAACGACGGGGACGGGCGCGGCAACCTGTGCGACAACTGTCCGGCCGATCGTAACGGAAAGCAGGAAGATGCCGACGGCGACGGTATTGGCGATGTATGCGATCCCGACGACGACCAGGACGGTGTAGACGATGTCGTGGACAACTGTCCGGGGATCACCAACCCCTTGCAGACGGACAACGACAGCGATGGTCTGGGCAACGAATGCGACAACTGTCCCGATGTTTCCAACGTCCTGCAGATCAACACCGACGGCGACCCGGACGGAAATGCATGCGACACCGACGACGATGAAGACACGATCCTGGACGGCGCGGACAATTGCCCGTTGCATGCCAACGATCTCCAGGAAGATGCCGACTCCGACGGTGTGGGCGACGCCTGCGACGTCTGCGTGAACGACGAAGATCCGCTGCAGGAAGATGACGACAACGACGGCATCGGCAATCTCTGCGACAACTGTGATCAGAACGGCAACTTCAATCAGACCGATACCGACGGCGACCTTCTGGGCGATGCCTGCGACAATTGTCCGTTGACCTCAAACGACCTCCAGGACGATACCGATAGCGATGGTGACGGCGACGCCTGTGACCTGGACGACGATAACGACGGTATCTTCGATGACGGCGACGTGTCCGGACTTCCGGACGACAAGCCGTGCATCACCGGCCAGACCTTCGCCTGCGACGACAACTGCCCCCTGGTGCCAAACACGGACCAGACCGACACCGAAGGCGACGGTCTCGGTGACATCTGCGACGATAACGACGACTTCGACTCCATCCTGGACGATGTGGACAACTGTCCCATCACGGACAACGAAGACCAGTTGGACGACGATCTGGATCTCGCCGGAAACGCTTGCGACAACTGCCCTGGAGTCCCGAATCCGGGGCAGGGAGATGCCGATGGCGACGGCGACGGCGACCTGTGTGACAGCGACGACGACGCCGACGGTCTGGATGACGGTGTGGACAACTGCCCCCTGGTCTACAACAACCTCCAGGAAGACGGAGACCTCGACGGGACAGGCGACGTTTGCGACAACTGCGAATTCCTGTCCAATGTGGGCCAGGCCGACGGAGACACTGACGGTGTCGGTGACCTGTGCGACAACTGTTCCCTGGTCGCCAATCCGGCACAGACCGACACCGACCTGGATGCCGAGGGTGACGCTTGCGACACCGATGACGACAACGATTCCGAGCCCGACGTCAGCGACAACTGTCCGCTGGTGTCAAACAACCAGGCCGATGATCTGGACCTGGACGGTGTGGGCGACGCCTGTGACAACTGTCCCGGCACCCAGAACCCGAGCCAGGCCGACAGCGACCAGGACGGGCTGGGCGATGTCTGCGACAACTGTTCCACCGGGGCGAACGCCGGTCAGGAAGACAACGACAGTGACGGCCAGGGCGACCTGTGCGACATCGATGACGACAACGACTCGGTGCCCGACGTCAACGACAACTGCGCGCTGGTCCAGAACCTGAACCAGGTCGATTCGGACAACGATCTCATCGGCGACGCCTGCGACAATTGCACCGGTACCTTGAATCCGGAGCAATTCGACGACGACGGCGATCAGATCGGAAACCTGTGCGACAACTGTGTGCTGATCTCGAATCCGGCTCAGGTCGATACCGATCTTGATTTCCAGGGCGATGTCTGTGACGACGACGACGACAACGACACGGTCCTCGATGTGGCCGACAACTGTCCTCTGATTTCAAATGTCGGTCAGGGCGACTCCGATGCGGATACCATCGGAAATGTCTGCGACAACTGTGTCGACGACGCCAACACGCCGCAGGTCAACTCCGACTCCGACTCCCTCGGAGATGTTTGCGACAACTGCGATCTGGCCGACAACGAAGCCCAGGCCAACTTCGATCTGGACGCCGACGGTGACGTTTGCGACCCGGACGACGACAACGACGGGGTTACCGATCTCCAGGATTGCGCCCCGTTTGATGCGGCCCTTAGCGGGCCGCCGGCCACGGCGGATGGTCTGGTCTGGTCCGACCACGACAACTTCAACTGGAATACGATTCCCCAGGCGGCTGAATACAATGTCTATCGTGGAACGATCCCGGCGTTAGGCATCAACGTTTACGATCACGCCTGCTACGAGAACGGTTCGGTGGATAACGCCGGTTTCGATTCGGTAATGCCTCCCGGCGGCAGCGGTTACTACTACCTGGTATCGGGCCAGAACAGTTGCGGCGAGGGCGACCTGGGGCAGGACTCCCAGGCTGCCAACCGTCCCGGCGGCTCGGTTTGCCCCTGATCCGGGGCTATCCGTCGTTCAACATCGCAAGGGCGGTCCGGGCTGCGTTCCGGACCGCCTCCGCGTCATCGGACCGGGCTGCCTTGAGTAGTGCCTCGGATCCGCGATCGCGCAGCCGTCCCAGCTCGGTGATGGCGGTAATCCGGACCGACATGTCCTGATCGCCTGCTCGCTCCCGAATGATCTCGGTGGCCGCGGCCGTATTCTGGGCTGCCAGCCCGCGAATCGCCTCCATGCGCATGTACGGGTCGGGATCGGCGGCTGCAGATTTAAGCAGGGGCAGAGCCCCGTCTCCGCCGATACGGCCGGTGGCGGTGACGGTTGCGATTTTTACCGAGAGATCCCGATCGGCAAGGAGCTTCTTCAGCGTCGGCAGGCCTTTTTCGGAACCTGTGGTTCCCAGTGCGATGGCGACTGCTGCCCGGACCCTGGCCGATTGGTCCACCGCCAGTGCGACGAGATCCTCAAGATGTTCAGCAGCACCGCGGTCCGCGAGGGTCTGGACGGCGGCGGAGCGTACGCGCTCATCGCCGTCCTTGAGCAAGCCGAGAAGCAACTCCTCGGCGCCTTCCGCGCTGTTTGATTCCAGGGCCCTGGCGACGAGGGTCCGAATCGCAGGGTTCCCGGAAGTTGCAGCCTTCGCCAGGATCGTCACAGCACCGGGAGATGGATGGTTCTGGAGCGATACCAGCAGGCTCCTGGTAATCGGTTCGGATCCCGAATCCAGCAGGCCTGCCAGGCGTTCGGCATATTTCTCCGTCCCGCCCAGTGCCGGGATCGCCGAAGCCGAGGCGGTTACGAGCCGTTCTTCGTCGGAATCCAGCAGAAGGGCGACCCTAGGGAGAGCCGCCGGGTTGCCAAGCCTGGCGAGGCCGGCAACTGCGGTGGTTGAGACCTGCAGATCGCCGTCGGTAGTGGCAGCCATGAAAAACGGGAGGCACTCGGGGGTACCCAGCGCCTGGAGCGCCAGCAGTACGGTTCGTCGGAGGGACGCGTTGCTTTCCGAAAGCAGAGCGCCGGTTTCCGGTATGAACCGGGTGTCGTTGCGATCGGATACGGTGGAGATAACCTGGGCCTTGAACGAGGCGGACCGGTCCGGGGAAGACAGGGCGGCCCGGATTGCCGCCTCCGCCTTGTCATTGTGTGTTTCCAGAAGAACCCGGGTTGCCGTCAGAGCGACGTTATCTTCAGGATCCCGCGTCATCCCGATCAGCACATCGCCCATGGTGTCCCAGAGCAACTGGATGGCGAGAGCACGGTTTTTAGGGTCGTCGTGGGCCAGTTCCGGCAGAAGCCGGCGTATTTCTTCCTGAGCAGGCTCTGCAGCAGGAGGTTCATCCGCCGCGACAGGCAGTGTCAAGCTTGCCAGGGCCAGGAGAAAGGCGGCTATCACCAGTTTCGGATACGGGCTCATGTTCAACTCCGTTGCTTGTAAATAGTCTTGTTGTTCAAGAAGGGTACGACTGAACGGCTGTTATCTCAACTTCGCTTTCTGCGGACGGTGGGACCGCACATTCCCGGGCCGTTTCAAAATATTCCTTGACCATGCCGATTAGTTTCAATACATAAAGGGGGCGGATCTTCTCCGGTCCGGGAATCAGGGGGGTCTATGAGCCTGGGCAATCTGGTTCGTGCCGGAAAACCCCGAGCAGCGGAAACTTCAGGCTCCAGCAGCCGATTGGGTACCTACCTGCGTCGCCTGAGGGAAGGGTACGGATACACCCTCCGCAAGGTAGAGGAACGTGCCGATATCCTCGGCGAGTCCATCGACAACTCTCAGCTGAGCCGGTTTGAAAAAGGCAAGGCGGTACCCTCCTTCGACAAATTGAGGGCTCTGGCCAGGATATTCAACATACCTGTTCAGACATTTTCCGACGTCCTGGACCTGGAAGAGTACGAGCCGTTCAAACCGTCCCGGGGCGACTACGACGAACTGATCTCCGCAGGGGCCGGCCTGGTTTCCCGGGGCGAATTCGGCAGGGCCTACGTTTATTATGAACGGGCTCTGGAGGTGGCGGCGGACCGGGCCGCCGGCGCCGAGAGGGATGAAGCGATCGCCGACTCCCGCTGGCGGATGGCCACGACGCTGAAGCGCCTCGGCAAGCTCTCCATGGCTGAGCACGAGCTTCGCGAAATCCTGAAGGAATGCAAGCGGCTGGTTCCCCGGACAAGGATGCGAACCCTGCTTCAGCTGAGCTACCTGTACCGGGAGTTGGGAGACCTGTTGCTGTCTTCCATTCTTGCCAAAGAGGCGCTGACCCTATCCAGAGAGGTGCAGGATCCCACCACCGAAGCGGGTGTGCTCAACACCATGGCCAACATCGCTCATGCGGAGGACGACTTCGCTGCCGCCGTTGAAGCTTACGGCCAATGCCTCCGGCTTCTCCGGAGCATCGGCGGAAGCCGGGAGATGGAAGCGATCGTATCCGTCAATCTGGGCGGGTGCATGGTTCAGGCCGGCCAGACAGCTAAGGGTATGGATCTGTTGCGCCGGGCCCTCTCCGATGCTCGCAAGAACGGATACCGCAGGGCCTCTGCCCTGGCGCTGACCCGGCTGGGGGAAGCGTTCCGGGAGCAGGGCGATGCGAAACAGGCAATGACGAGTTTCAGTGAATCGGATGTCTTCGCCGCGCGGGGGAACAACTGTTACCACGATATTCTGTTCCTCAACGCCTACCGGCGGTGGGAAATGGCGCGGAGCGAAGAAAACGGAACCAGGGAAAAAATCGCCTTCGGGAGGCTGCGACACCTTAGATCCCTGTTGCAGAGAAGATTCCCGGAAGTGGATGCGTTCGACGCCCACGTCGACTGCTATCGGGGGCGTTATGAAGTTGCGGAATAAAACGGCGACCGTTCTGCTCATGGCCTGCCTGGCTGTCGGGCTGTTCGCGGCCCCGCCCGTTTCGGCTGAGATCAGCGCAGAATGCGATGATCAGGGCCGCTACGTTCGCATGGTCTACAGGACCAATGCATCGGTGAAAAACCTGAAAATCTGGTCCGCGAACCGCAAGGTACGGCCCAACATCTTCCCGCTGAACCCTGAAGGCGACGCCTTGATGGACTCCTGGCCATACCATGTCGAAAACCGTCATGACGGAAACCGCCCCTACGTGGTCTGGAGCCGGTTCAACGGCTATGACTACGACCTGGTCTGGTCCCGATGGGGAGACGATGGCTGGTCCCCGGTGCAGTGGGTGGAATTCAATACTCATTTCGGTGTGGATCAGGATGCGAATCTGGCGTCCCATCCTGACACCGGACGGCCACACCTGGTCTGGTGGAGCGATGAAGGCGGGATAGGCCGTGTCTATCTCAGCATTTTCCTTCATAGCCGCTGGATGGGCCGCTTTCTGGTTTCGGACCTGGATGTGGACAGCCGCTACCCGGTGGTGGAGTTCGTGGAAGACAACAAGATCAAGGTGACCTACGACACGGTGGACGGGCCGGTCAGTCGTTTGGTCGTGTTCAATGCTCCTCAGACCATCACCGACGACATCGATCCGATGACCCATCTGAAGAGAGAGCTGCAAAACTCCAACAACGGGTTCTGAAACCACCGGCACTCATAGCCAAGCGCCTGATTTCCGGGTAAATTAGGCGGGCCGCTCCGGTCCGGGGCGGGCGCAGCTGTGAGGTGCCTCGATGATTTTTCTCCGAAGACTGGTTCTGGCTCTGTTGCCGGTGGCCATGCTGGGTCTGTACGCCAACCGGCCGGAACTGGCCTTTCTGCCCTGGATCGCCCTGGTTCCCTGGGTGGTTTTGTATACCGACGACAGGCAGGGCAAGGTCTCTTCCCTCTGGTACGTGGGAGCAGCCCTTCTGAGCTGGGTGGCGGAGTACGCAATCTTATTCGACTACGGCTGGTATTCGCCGCTGATCATGAGCCTTTTTCTTGGTGTCATGCGGATTCCGTTTGCGCCGTTGCTGTCCAGGATCCACCATCGGTTCCTCCTTCCAAGGACGCTGACCGTTCCTCTGATCTGGGTGGCGGTGGAACTGCTCCGGGCAACCTTCACCCTTTCCCACATGGATCTTTTCAGGTTGGGCTATTCCCAGGCCCGCTTCCCGATCCTTGTCCAGTTCGCCGACATTACCGGAGCCTATGGAGTCTCCTTCCTGGTTGCCATGGTCAACGGACTGATTGCGGACCTGTGGTTTGCGCTGCGGCACACAGGTTTCTCCGTCAAACAGAGCCTGCGGTCCAGGCGGTTGGTCGTCTCTGTCGTCTCCGTGGCGATGGTCTTCCTGGTGGTGACCGGCTACGGGCTGATCCGTTCCTCCGGCATCGAGCTGAAGGACGGTCCCAGAGTCGCCCTCGTGCAGCCGAACGTTGCGCACACGATGCGGAACCTGGTCGGCGTTCACCTGTTGCAGCTTCTCATGACGGAAGAAAACGTTCCCGAGAACGACGTTGACCTGATCGTTTGGCCGGAAAACGCGATCATGGACAACCTGGAACGCCGGGGCATCTACCTGGACGACCTGTCCTGGATGGCCAGACGGAAGAACGCCCGTTTACTGGTAGGCGCCCTTGGGGACTCGCCGGACCGCCCGGGATACTCCATGAACGGAGCTTTCCTGGTAAACGGAGAAGGTGAGATCGAGGGTTCCTACTTCAAGCAGATGCTGTTCCCGTGGTCCGAGTTCGTTCCGGCTGATGATTTTACCCGCAAGTTTCTTCCCGCACTGTTCCGGGCCCATCGTCTGCTGACTCGAACCGCCTGGGGGTTCATGCCGACCGGGCTTCCCGGGGATGAAACGGTGGTGATGGACCTTAAGGTCGGCGACGGCACGATCCCGTTCACGTCGCTGATCTGCATCGAGAACTGCTACCCGCCGCTGGCGGCGGAGGCGGGCAAAATGGGGGCCCGGTTCTACGTCAACATCACCAGCGAAGGTGAAGTCGGCGGTTCGGTTCAGGAACAGCTTCTTCGCATCGCCATCATGCGGGCGATCGAAAACCGCATGTCTTACGTGAGGTGCGGCAATACGGGAATTTCGGGCATCATCGACCCGCTGGGCAAGGTAATCGGGATCCTGACCGCCGAAAACGGCCAGGCGATCAGCGTCCCCGGCGTTTTCATCGGGAACGTGCCGGTTTCAACCGGGCGCCGGACGGCGTACTCAGTGTCCAGGGATCTTTTCGCCAAGGTGGTACTGTCCATAACGGCCTTGCTCTTTCTCGCCTCATTCTTCCGTCGTCCGGGGCGGGGTGGGGCTATGCCTGGGACCGTGGCGCTGCTGTCCCTGGTCCTTCTACAGGCCGGTTGCGGCGGCGGAGCGTCTCTCGGCAGCGACCCGGGCGTGGTCCAGGACCGGATTGAAGCAGGAAATCGGGCGGTCCGCGAGGGACGGCACGCCGACGCCATCCCGTTGTTCCAGGATGCCTGCGCCACCGCCGCAGGTTGCGAACGAGTCCTGGAGCCGATCGGCGTCTGTTTCAGCTCCGTCCGGAAAATTGAAGGAGGCGCTGATTTTTTCAAGCTGGTTGCCGAGACCTATCCGGAGGTCGCCGCTCCGGCCCTGGCTCAGGCCGCCAGGTTCATGGAGCAGGGCCTGTTCCTCGAGGAGGCCCGGGAGTCTTACGAGCGTTCCCTGACGATGGAGGCGTCGCCTGAGGTCTACCGCCGACTGGGGAGACTGCTGCTGCGATTCGGCGCGGTTGAAGAGTCGCTGGCCGCCTTCCGCAGCGGACTCCTGGAAGATCCGGAGGATCCCCGGCTGCAGTACTCTCTCGCTCAGGCCCTGAGACAGCTGGGTAACCTGGATGAGGCCAGGGTAATTGTGGAACGGTTGCTGGAGGGCGAGGGCAACAATGCCAACGCTTGGGCGTTCCTCGGCCAGATACTCTACGAGCAGGGGCAGGAAGAAGCTTCACGGCGGGCACTGGAGACCAGCCTGGGTCTGGATTCCGGCAACATCCAGGCCCGGTTCCTCATGGCCCGGTACGCTCTTCGAGGTGGCGATCTGGAACTGTTCCGTCGTCACCTGGACCGGGTCGTCCAGGTTGAAGAGACCCTGGGCAGAGGCCCGAGGCAAGAGGACTAGCCTGATGCGAAGCAAAATGCTGTTCCATATCAGGAGCCGCACCGTGCGGGGTCTGCTGCTGATCCTTCCGATGCTGGTTACGATCTGGCTGCTCAAGATCCTGTTCGACCTGATCAATACCTACATCACGCCCATGGTGGTGGCGGTATTCCGCGCCGCCGGCTCCCCGGACCTGGATCGCTGGCAGGCTCGAATCGGCTTTCCGATCATCGGCCTGTTGTTGACGGTCCTGGCGATTTACCTCTGCGGCCTGCTGGCCGGGAATATCGTCGGGAGAAGGCTGGTCCTGATGGTGGAGAGCCTGGTCCTGCGCATACCGGTGGTCAAGGGGATCTACGGCGCCGCCCGCCAACTGCTGGATGCGTTCAGCTTTGCCGAGAAAAAAACCTTCAGCAAGGTGGTTCTGGTGGAGTACCCGAGAAAAGGTTTGTGGACCATCGGGTTCGTAACCACGGAGAAAGAACACGGCATTACCGGCCAATCGAGTCATGCCGTTCCGGTATTCCTGCCGACTACGCCGAACCCGACATCGGGCTGGTTGCTGTTCGTGCCTCTTGACGATCTGATCGTCCTGGACCTGCCGATGGAAGAGGCGATCAAACTGGTCGTCTCGGGGGGAATTGTCAGCCCTGACGACATCGGACCGCTGCTGAGACCGCCCGGTCGATCCTTGCCGGAGGCTCCGTGACGGCGGACCTCGAAGCGCTTGCAGGCCGCCTGGTGGAGCTCGGGATGACCGTGGCCACCGCCGAATCGTGCACCGGAGGGATGCTGGGCGCCGCCCTGACCTCCATTCCCGGCGCCTCCGCGTGGTTTCGAGGTGGGTTGGTTGTCTATTCCGACGAGCTGAAGATCCGGCTGGCCGGGGTGCGGACCGATACACTGGAAGCCCACGGGGCGGTCAGTCCTGCTGTTGCCCGTGAACTGGCGCAGGGCGTCCGGAAGCGGTGCGGCGCCGACCTGGGGGTCGGGATCACCGGCATCGCCGGTCCCGGAGGCGGCAGCGCAGACAAACCTGTTGGGACCGTTTGCATCGCCCTGGCATCGTCCAACCGGATCCTGGACTGGACCGTCCGCCTGTCCGGTGACAGGGGAGAGGTCCGGTCGGCAGCCGTCCGATTTGTACTGGCGCGCATCGAGGACCAGACCGCCGCCGACCTTGAAGAGGGGCCTTGATGCCTGCCGACGCATCCGCCCTCGATCTTGCCCTGGCCGGGTTGCTCGCCTTCCTGATCGGCACGTTCCCAAGCGGTATGCTGGTTTGCCGTCTACTCGGAAAGCCGGCCCCCCGCCATGCCGGGAGCCGGAACATCGGCGCCACCAACGTGTTTCGGGTCGGCGGGTCGGCCGCCGGCCTGCTGACCCTGATCCTGGACGTATCGAAGGGCGCCATGGCGGTTTACATTGCGCAGGATTCCGGGGCTGCCATAGCCGCCTTCGGGGTTGTTCTTGGCCATCTGGCGCCACCCTGGCCCGGGTTCAAGGGGGGCAAAGGGGTCGCTACAGCGGCAGGTGCACTCGGAGTCCTGGCGTTTTGGCCGTTGTTGCCGGCCCTGGGGGTGTTCCTCATCCTGTTGGCTTCCACCAGGATCGTGTCGGCAGCATCCCTGGCCGCAGTGGCGGCATACCCACTGTTCGCCGTCCTCCTTTCCGCCGGGAGATCGGTGGCCGGAGTTGGTATCCTGGTTGCTGTACTGGTGGCCTTCGGCCACCGGGACAATCTGACAAGAATCCGTGAAGGCCGCGAACCACCGATAGGCCGTCCGGGGACGGGAGGCAGCTGAGATGAGCCGCAAGCGGCAGATCACCGCCGTAATCGGTGGGGGAGCATGGGGGACCGCCCTGGCCGCCCATCTGGCGTCCGAGGGCCGGGAAGTCCGGCTGTGGGTTCTCGAGGACGACCTGGTGGACTGGATCCGGTCCAGGAGGGAGAATCCACTGTACCTGCCCGGCGTCCGGCTGCCGGAATCGGTTCGAGCCACCTCCGACCTGGCTCAGGCTCTCGCAGGAGTGAATCTGGTGGTGGCGGTGGTTCCGACCCAGCACTCCAGGAAGGTACTGGAGCAGGCTCGAGGCGCCATCCCGGCCGGCTGTCCGGTGATCCTGGCCAACAAAGGTCTGGAAGAAGACACTCTGAAGCTCCCGATGGATATTGCAGCAGAGGCTCTCGCCTCCGAGGAGCATCTGGCGGTCCTGTCGGGGCCGAGTTTTGCGGGTGAGGTTGCCCGGGGTCGTCCGGCCGCCCTTGTGGTGGCTGCCGGTAGCGAGAGCCTGGCCCGGTCGATACAGGAGAGGATCTCGTCGCCTCGTCTCCGCCTGTACCGCAACACCGACCCGGTGGGGGTCCAGGTGGCCGGCGCCCTCAAGAACGTCATCGCTATCGCCGCCGGAGCGGCTGACGGCCTTGGGCTGGGACTCAATACCCAGGCGGCTGTCATCACCAGGGGCCTGGAGGAGATAACCCGGCTCGGAATGATGCTGGGAGGAAAAAGGGAGACGTTCGCAGGTCTGGCAGGACTCGGCGACCTGGTCCTGACCTGTACCGGATCGTCCTCCCGCAACCGCGCCGTCGGTATGGAACTGGGCAAAGGACGGAGACTGGCGGATATACTGGCAGGGACCCGAACGGTGGCCGAAGGGGTCGCCACGGCACGGTCCGCACAGGTCCTGGCGTCACGATCGGGAGTGGACGCGCCGATTGTGGAAGAGGTCAGCAGAATCCTGTTTGAAGATGGTTCACCCCTGGATGCCCTGGAACGGCTGATGGCCCGGCCCCTTACCGTCGAGCTGTCCTCCCCCGGGACGGAGGAAACGACTCACGGATGATTGATATCCATACCCACATACTTCCCGGCATCGACGACGGGGTTCAGACCGAGGAGGAAGCGATCGCCTTCGCGCGCATGGCGGTGGAAGACGGCATTACCGGGATGGTAGCCACACCGCACTGCAAGGAAGGGTCCTACGAGAACGACCTCCCCATGGTCCTGGAAAAGATCGCCTCGCTGCGGGCCGTGCTGGAAAGTCATCAGATTCCCCTGGAACTGATACCTGGCGCCGAGGTCCACATCTGTCCTGACCTGGTGGACCGGATCCGGGATGGCCGGGCGCCGACCCTGGCCAACAACGGCAAGACGCTCCTCCTTGAACTTTCCCTGACCCAACCTCCGCCGGTGGAGCTTGAAAACCTGGTGTTCCAGCTCAAGCTTGCAGGAATCCTCCCAATATTCGCCCACCCCGAGAGGATTCAGTATTTCCGGGATGATGTGTCCAGATACAAAGAGATGATCCGCCTTGGGGCCTGGGGGCAGATTACCGCAGGTTCGGTGCTGGGCACCTTCGGCGGCTCCGCCAGAAAATTCTCCGAAGAATTGATCCGCGGGGGACTGATTCATGTTCTTGCGTCGGACGCTCACAATGTCAGGGGCCGTCCACCGCGGCTGAGGGAGGCGGCCACCGTCATCGCCGGCTGGGTCGGGGACGAGGCGGCGGAGAGGATGGTGACCTCCACACCTCAGAGTCTCCTGGACGGCCGGGATCCCCAGATTCCCGCAGTCGAGGAAGTGCGTCATGAACATCGAAAGCGTTCGTTCCTGTCCAGAATTTTCGGAAGTCGTTAAGAAAGCCGGGAGGTTATTGTGACACTACGGACTCGAATTCTCTTTGCGGTCCTGCTGTTGCCGGGGCTGATGCTTTTAGCCGGATGCGGCGGAGGGACTGTCCGGCAAGAGGCCGACAAAAATGTTCAGAACATGGACCCGGAATCCAAAGTCCGCCTGGCGCGCTCTTACTTCAATGGCGGAAAGACCGGGGAAGCGATGCGGGTACTTGAAGAGGGTATGAGAGAATTTCCCGACAATGTTCCGATCAGGAACTATTTCGGTCAGTTGTCGTTCCTTACGGGGAACCTTGAAGAGGCTGAAGCGGCTCTGCGGGAGGTGCTCCGCCTCAACCCCTTCATGACCGACGCCCACAATACGCTGGGGGCGGTCTATCAGGAGATGGGGCGCTACAACGACTCCGAAAAGGAGTACCTCCTGACCCTGGAAGACAGGTCTTACAACACACCTGAAAAGGTTTACCTGAACCTGGGACTGTTGTTCAAGGCTCAGGATCGGATGGATGAAGCGATATCGATGCTGCGGCGGGCGGTGGAAACCGACCCTGGATACCTGCAGGCTCATTATGAGCTGGCCGGTGCACTGGAGCAGACCGGAAAATACCGGGAATCTGCCCGGGAGTACGGCGTTGCCGAGCCGGCCTATCGCAAGTCGGGAGAGTTTCATTTTCGTTGCGGGGTCGTTCACATGAAACTGGGGAACAACCTGGACGCTGCCGAACATTTTCGAAAGGTGATCGACGTGGCTCCGGGCAGCGAGAACTCGGCCAAGGCCGACGAACTCCTCGAGTTGATTAACTGACATGGCGCTGGGCGGGATCAAAAAGCTGTTTCGAGGGCTGACCCGGACACGGGAAAGCCTGACTACCAGTCTTCAGACCCTGGTAGGCAACCGCCCGGTGGATGAGGAGACCCTGGAAGATCTGGAAGTCGATCTCCTCGCCGCTGATCTCGGGCCGACCCTGACCCGGGAAGTAATTGACGCCCTTCGGGTCCAGGCGAAAAAAGGTTCGCTTTCCACCGCCGACCTGAGGCCGGCTCTGAAAGAGCTGCTCATGGCCGACCTCCGCGACGGCAAACAGGAGGACAGGGTGGTCCGGTCAGACGGCCGTCCCCACGTGGTGTTCGTGGTGGGAGTCAACGGCAGCGGCAAGACAACGACCATCGGAAAAATGGCGGCCCGGGAAAAGGGAGCAGGGCGGTCGGTCATGATGGTGGCGGCCGACACGTTCCGCGCCGCGGCCATTGACCAGCTGGAGCGCTGGTCCGAAAGGTCCGGAGCCGATTTTGTCAGCCAGCGGGAAGGGGCCGATCCGGCTTCAGTGGTATTCGACGGTCTGCAGGCGGCCCGCGCCCGTGGCACCGATCTGGTGCTTGTGGACACGGCGGGCCGGCTTCACACCAAGGTCAACCTGATGGCCGAGCTTGAAAAGCTGACCCGTGTGGCCCGCAAGGTGATCGACGATGCACCGGACGAAGTGCTCCTGGTTTTAGACGCCACCACCGGCCAGAACGGATTGAACCAGGCCAAGAACTTCACCAAGGCCGCCACACTCACCGGAGTGGTGCTGACCAAGCTGGACGGCACGGCAAAAGGCGGTGTGACTCTCGGGATCCGCCGTGAACTGGGCGTTCCGGTCCGTATGGTCGGCGTTGGCGAGGGACTGGACGATCTCCTGGATTTCGACGCCGAAGCGTTCGTTGACGGTCTCCTGGGGACTGCCCAGGATCCGTCTTGAGCAAGGCTTCACCCATGGCGGATGATCGATACTGGATGGGTCAGGCCATCGCCCTGGCGACCCTCGGTTCCGGCACTACCAGGCCGAACCCGATGGTGGGCTCGGTCGTTGTGAAGGACGGGGTTCCGGTGGGGAGCGGATACCATCGGCGGGCAGGAGAAGATCACGCCGAAGTTGCGGCCCTGCGCCGTGCAGGTGACTCTGCCCGGGGAGCAACCCTCTACGTCACCCTGGAGCCTTGTATCCATCACGGGAGAACTCCTCCCTGCACCGATGCGATTTTCCGGGCAGGCATCACCCGCGTTGTAACCGCTCTTGAAGATCCCAACCCGGCAGTGGCCGGAAGGGGGATTGCCGCCCTGGAGGCAAAAGGGGTTCAGGTCACGACAGGTGTGCTGGAGCCTGAAGCGGAGACGATCAACGGTCCGTTCCTGAACCTGCACCGGACGGGGCGGCCGCTGGTCACACTGAAGGCGGCTGTCAGCCAGGATGGCAGGATCGCCGCCGGTGCAGGTCAATCAAAATGGATCACCGGCGCCGAGGCCAGGACGTTTGCCCACCGCTTGAGATTCTGTCACGACGCGGTCCTGGTCGGGGCCGGCACCGCCCGGGTGGATGATCCGCTCATGACGGTCCGTCTGGAGGATCTGGAATTGTCCGGGGCCGGCGGACCACTTCCGGTTTTGCTGTCCGTATCCATGGATCTCGACCCCGGGCTGAGACTGTTTGAGAATGCGGCCTCAGGTGGCACTGCGGTCCGTGTCTATACGGTTGGCGGCGGGAGTTCCCGTAGCCTGCCTGGTGCAGAGGTGGTAACGGTGCCGGCCGGTCCTGACGGTGGGCTGGATCTGGCTGCCGTGCTTGACGATCTGGGCCGGATCGGTATCCGGTCGGTCCTGGTGGAGGGCGGCGCACGTACCTTCGCAGGTTTTCTGGATCAGGGCCTGGTGGACCGCTGGGCGATTTTCAGAGCGCCGGTGGTGCTGGGGGAGGACGGCGGCACCCCGCTGGTCGCGATTCCGGCCAGCCCCTCCCCGGGAGACGGCTGGTGGATGGAGACCGAACGGACTTTTCCTCTTGGCAGGGACCGGCTGACTCTGGCCACTCCAGTGAGGTACCAGCAATGTTCACCGGTTTGATTGAAGCGATCGGTACACTTCGCGAAAAACGGGAAGGCCGGGGTTCAACGCGGATCGCCGTTGAATCCGATCTGCCTCTCCAGTCCATGGCCGACGGGGACAGCGTTGCGGTGAACGGGGTTTGCCTGACCGTTGTGAACCGCTCCGGCAACAGGTTCCACGCCGATGTCATCCGTGAGACGCTGGAGCACACCACGCTAGGGAGGCTTCGCACAGGGGAGAAAGTCAACCTGGAGAGAGCCCTGGCGCTGGGAGACAGGCTGGGCGGGCACCTGGTGCAGGGTCACGTTGACGGAACCGGTCGGATCCGGGAAGTGGTTCGACAGGGAGACGACTATCGACTGCGGATCTCCCTGCCTCGAGAGCTGGCCCGTTACGTGGCATGGAAAGGCTCGGTGACCGTGGACGGAGTTTCCCTGACGGTATCCGCCGTTGAAGGCGACCGGTTTGAAGTCGCCCTCATCCCGGAGACGAGGGGCAAAACCGGGCTCGGAAAGCTGGGTCGAGGTGACGAAGTCAACCTGGAAGTCGACCTGATGGCCCGTTACCTTGCAAGGCTGCTGGAAAGCACGGATAATCATCGTTAGCCCGGCGGGAACGACCTGGGCCATCGGAGCAACCCATGAGCGAGAAAAATGCAAGCGAACAGGACGGATTTGCCTCTGTTCTGGAAGTAATTGAAGATCTGCGCAACGGCAAAATGGTCATCCTTCTGGATGACGAGGGTCGTGAAAATGAGGGTGACCTGACCTGCGCCGCCGAGTTCGCGACGGCGGAAGTCGTCAACTTCATGGCCCGGCACGGTCGCGGCCTGATCTGCATGCCGATGAGCGCCGACCGCCTGGACGAGCTGGAGATTCCGCTGATGGTGGAGAACAACACCGCCCGTCGCGGGACCGCATTCTGCGTTTCCATCGAGGCTCGAAGAGACATTACCACCGGGATCTCCGCTGCAGACCGGGCGACCACCATCCATACGGCGGTGCAGACCGATACGAAGCCTTCCGATCTGGCCCGGCCGGGGCACGTCTTCCCCCTCCGGGCAACACCAGGCGGTGTGCTCAAACGGGCAGGCCACACCGAGGCTTCCGTGGATCTCTGCCGGCTGGCCGGATTGATGCCGGCGGCCGTCATCTGCGAAGTCATGAAGGAAGACGGCACCATGGCCCGCTATCCCGACCTCAAGGAGATGGCGAAAGAGTACGACCTCAAAATGCTTCCCATCGCCGACCTGATCCGGTACCGCATGCGAACCGAACGGCTGGTGCGCCGTGTGGCGTCACCGGATCTGCCTACCCGCCACGGGAAGTGGAAAATTCACGCCTTCGAATTCGAGCTGGAGAGCCAGACTCACCTGGCGCTGATGATGGGAGAGCCGGGGCCGGACGATCCGGTCCTGGTCCGGGTACATTCCGAATGCCTGACCGGGGACGTATTTGGATCCACCCGTTGCGATTGCGGCCTCCAGCTGGACAAGGCGATGGAGATGATCGCCCGTGAAGGGGCCGGGGTCATCCTTTACCTGCGGCAGGAAGGCCGGGGCATCGGCCTCGCCAACAAGCTGAGAGCGTACGCTCTCCAGGACGATGAGGACCAGGACACCGTCGAGGCGAACATCTCCCTGGGGTTCGAAGCCGACCACCGGGATTACGGCGTCGGCGCCCAGATCCTGTATGAGCTCGGTATTCGCAGGCTGAAGCTCATGACCAACAACATGGGTAAATACGTCGCTCTGAAAGGGTTTGGACTGGAAATCGTCGAGAGGGTCGCGCTGGAGTCCGTTCCTTCCGACGAGAACCGGCACTACCTGCAGACGAAAAAGAACAAATTGGGACATATCCTGAAATCGGTCTGACCATGAGAGGCGGTTGGCCGCCGTTCACTGGTGGAAGCCGGTTATTGTCGCTATAATCCGCTGTTTTCCAAGGTAGACCGCCTGGGGGATTGTGTGCTCGAAGGACTGTCAGACCGCCTTTCCGGCGTCGTCAGGAATCTGACCGGCAAAGGCCGGGTCAGCGAAGGTGTGCTCGACGAAACCCTGCGGGAAATCCGCATGGCGCTCCTGGAAGCCGATGTCCATGTCTCTGTGGTCACGGCGCTGGTCAGCGGAGTGCGTGAGAGAGCACTGGGAGAGGCGGTCCTGAAGAGCCTCTCTCCCGGTCAGCAGGTCATAAAAATCGTCCGGGACGAGCTGGAGAAACTCCTGGGTGCCGGGGAGAACCGGCAGATCGATTTCGCGCCGAAGCCGCCGACGATCATCATGATGGTCGGACTGCAGGGATCGGGTAAAACAACCACTGCGGCCAAGCTTGGCCTGTCCCTGAAGAAAACCGGACGATATCCCTACCTCGTGCCTGCCGACGTTTACCGCCCGGCGGCCATCGAGCAGCTGGTCCGTGTCGGAACTGCCGCCGGCCTGAATGTCTATAACCATGACGGTAGCGCCACCCCGCTGGAGATCTGCCGTACCGGCATCCTGGAGGCAAGGCGCAAAGGGTTCGACACCGTCATCCTGGATACTGCCGGCCGCCTGCACATCGACGAGACTCTCATGGGGGAACTGACCGAGCTGAAGAAAGAGCTCGCCCCGAAGGAAATCCTGTTCGTCGCAGATTCCATGACCGGACAGGACGCGGTGCGATCGGCAGGGGAGTTCCATAAGGCTCTTGGTGTATCAGGCGTAGTCCTGACCAAGATGGACGGCGATGCCCGGGGCGGAGCCGCCCTGTCCATCCGGCATGTGACCGGCGTTCCTATCAAATACCTGGGCGTCGGCGAAAAAACCTCGGAACTTGAAGAATTTCACCCTGATCGCCTGGTAGGCCGCATCCTGGGCATGGGTGATGTCCTGACCCTGATCGAAAAAGCCGAGGAGACGATCGACCAGGACGAGGCGGTCGCCCTCGAAAAGAAGATGCGGAAGAACCAGTTCAGCCTGGAGGACTTCCGCAGCCAGATCCGCATGGTCCGGAAAATGGGGCCGCTGTCCGGCATCGTGTCGATGCTGCCCGGTATGGCCCAGGTCAAGGACGCCGACCTCGATTCCGATGCGCTTGTGCGGGTTTCCGCCATCCTGGATTCCATGACGAATCGGGAGCGCCAGCAGCCGCAAATCCTGAACGGCAGCCGAAAAAAGCGGATTGCCAGGGGAGCGGGCCGGTCGGTGCCCGAGGTCAACCGGCTCCTGAAGCAGTTTTCCCAGATGAAACGGATGATGAAACAGGCCCGGAACATTCAAAAGGGGAAACAAGGCCGCTCAAAGCTACCTTTTTTCGGTAAATAGGTTATAGTGTCGTGTTTTGTGCGCCGGTGTGCGCACAGGAGGAATAAATCGTGTTGAAGATTCGCCTGCGGAGAATGGGATCCAAGCAGGATACCTGCTATCGGGTCGTGGTCTCCGATTCCAGGAAAACCCCGGGAAGTCGCTTTGTGGACTCCATCGGAACCTACGATCCCCGGACCTCGCCGGGAACGATCCGGATCGATATCGACAAGGCCGACGCCTGGATCAGTAAGGGCGCCACACCGTCAGGAACGGTGAAAACCCTGTTGGTCAAGGCCAGGAAACCGACCGTCTGATCCGGATCCATGATCCAGGAGCCGAAATGAAAGAACTTCTCGAATTGATCGCCCGGTCACTCGTGGACAGCCCGGATGAAGTCAAGGTCACCGAGGTAGAAGGTGAGCAGACGACGGTTCTGGAACTGCGGGTGGCGGCTGAAGATCTCGGCAAGGTCATCGGCAAGCAGGGCAGGACCGCCCGCTCGATACGGACGATCCTGGCCTCTTCCGGGATGAAGTTGAACAAACGGATTGTGTTCGAAATCATCGAATAGAACGATGGCGGTGCCGCTCAGTATCGGCCGGGTTCGAGGCCATCGAGGCAATACCGGGGAACTGACGGTGATTATCGCCTCGGGTCGAGCGGAACGGTGGGAGGGACTGGACAGGTTCCTCCTGGATAGCGGCTCCGGCGTGGAGCCGATCGCTTTTGAGGTTGAGGGGGCACGGGCTTACAGGGACCGGTTGATCCTCAAGCTGAAGGGAGTTGACGATCCGGGAACGGCCGCCGGCCTGAAAGGTTCGACGGTCTGGGTGGCTGGCGATGCGGTGCCCGCCCTCCCGGAAGGAGAATATTATCTCGATCGCCTGATCGGAATGACGGTCCGGGAGGACGGGCAGGCGCTGGGAACGGTGGCGGATATCCACGAAGCGGGCGGAACGCACGTCCTGGTGGTGAAAACGGAGTCCGGAGGGGAGCTTCTGATCCCTCTGGTACAGGCGATGGTCAAGGAGGTCGAAGAGACGGGATCGAGCATCCACGTGGTGCTGCCGCCGGGGTTGAAGGAATTGGAAGAGGACAAGCTTCCATGATCACCTTCGATGTCATTTCGCTGTTCCCCGGCATGTTCGGCGGGCCGCTGGAAGACGGCATACTCGCCCGGGCGAGACGCGCAGGGCGGGTGTCGGTCCGGCTTCATGATTTGCGGCGTTGGGGAATCGGGAAACACCGTCAGGTGGACGATACCCCCTTCGGCGGCGGCGGCGGCATGGTGCTCAGGCCGGAGCCGTTTTACGAGGCAGTGGAATCGGTGCGAGAGCGATTCCCTGTGGAAAACGATAAGGTTGTGTTGCTTTGCCCCCGTGGAAGGCAACTTGATTACGATGTTGTAACGGATTTGAGCCGGACGGAACGGATCATCCTCCTGTGTGGACGGTATGAGGGTGTTGACGAGAGGGTCCGGGAAGGGCTGGTCGACAGTGAGTTGAGTATCGGTGATTTCGTACTGACCGGCGGTGAGTTGCCGGCCATGGTGGTCATCGATGCAGTTTCGCGGTTCATACCCGGCGTGCTGGGGCAGGAATCCGCAGCGGAAAGGGATTCGTTTTCAGGAGAAGGACTGGATTTTCCTCAATATACACGCCCCGGGACCTACCGGGGCATGGATGTGCCCGAGGTTCTTCGTTCCGGTGATCATGGCGCTATCGAGAGATGGCGGGATGAGAGAGCCCGGGAGGCGACCAGGGCAAGAAGGCCGGATCTCCTGGCGGGAAATTGAAATATTGGTCACCTCGCAGGAGGTGGAAGAGGTTGAAAGATGGGCTTTATCGAGACAATTGATTCCGAGGGGCTGAAACAGGACGTCCCCCCCTTCCGTTCCGGAGACCGTGTCCGGGTCCACGTCCGCGTGGTGGAGGGAGAAAAGTCCAGAATTCAGGTGTTTGAGGGCAATGTCATCGGTCGCCGCGGCGCCGAGGGCCTCGCGGCCACCTTTACCGTAAGAAAATCTTCCGGAGGTATTGGTGTCGAGCGGGTTTTCCCACTACATTCCCCTGTGGTGGAGAAAATAGAGGTCGTCCGGCTCGGCCGTGTTCGACGCGCTAAGCTTTATTATCTGCGGAAACTCCGCGGTAAGAAGGCGCGTATTCGTGAACGGCGGGTCCGGTAGCCCTCATAGACTCGGGAGCCATGCAGGCTCCCCGGCGGGTACCGGATGGCATCGGATCGGGATAAGGCACTCAAGGCTGCGGAAAAGCTGCTCAAGGGCGGCAAGCAACCTGTGGCCCTGGCACATTTTCGGAAATTAAGCACGTCCTACCCTGAAGATCTGGTGCTTCACAACAGGATTGGGGACATGCTCTGCCTCAACGGCCTGGGTACCGAGGCCGTGCCGTACTACGAGAAGGTGGCGTTCGCCTATCGCGATTCCGGCTTCATGCCGAAAGCGGTGGCGATGTTCAAGAAGATTCTCCGGCAGCAACCTGACAGCTTCGAAACCATGGTGGAACTGGGGAACCTCTACCTGCGGCAGAAACTGCCCGGTGAGGCACGGAACTTCCTGCTTCATGCTGCGGACCAATACATCCAGAACTCGGGGTATGACCGGGCCCGGGAGATCTACAGGACCCTGATCGATGCCGAGCCCGACAACTCCGGTCATCGCATCCGGCTTGCGGAAACCATGGCAGCAGCCGGTGAGCCCGAATCGGCGGTCACCGAGCTGCTGGCCACCGCTGAGAGCATGACCTCCTCATCGGCAGCCGAAAGCCGTATGAAAGTCCTCTACCGGGCCAAGGAGCTTGCGCCGGCGGATCCGAAGCCGGTACTTGCCATCGCCTGTGCTCTCGAAGAAACGGGACAGCCTGGGGAAGCGTTGCAGTTCCTCGATGAGCAGCTCAAGGAGAGCGCCGATGGAGCGCCGTTCCTGCAGGCCAAGCTGAGGCTGCTTGTGGCCGGCGACGGGCATGAAGCCGCCCTGGCTTTGCTGACCGGCCAGAGTCATGACGCATTCGGCGGCGAAGATTTTGTGGGCGTCCTCGAAACCTGCCGGAAAGGCCCGGGTGAGGAGGCCTTCTGGAGCCGAATAGATCCCTGGCTGGCAGGGGCCGGTGCTGGACGCGCACAGGATGTCCTGGAGGCCGCAGCCGGGCTGGACAGGGCCGGGCATGTACCGGCGCTGACACGGCTGATCGGCGTAGCAGGAAAATCCGGTGACACCGACCGGGAGACCACCCTGCTGGAAAGACTGGTCACGGTCCTCCATGGCAGCAACCAGAAGGCGGAAGCGTCCGTGTTCCAGGAACGTCTCCGTGAGCTGAACCCGAATTCCCGGGTTCTGACCGAGCCTGAGCCCGAGGAAGATCCGGGTGAGGCGGTGATCGAGGAAGAGGTGGTGGTTTCGGACGGGTCGTCCGATGCCGACCTGCGCCAGGCTTTCCCGGAACTGGAAGCGCCGGCGGTACCACTGAACAAGACGGATGAGGAGTTTGCAGCCGGCCGCCTGACCCAGGCCGAAATCCTGGAAAAATACGGACTCGAGGATAAGGCGCTGGAACAGGTCCGGGAGGTTGTCGAGCGTTTCCCCGGGTTCGTGGCGGCTCAGAAGCGCTTGGTCGACCTTGTGAAAACCGGCAAGAGCAAAGAGGGTCTTCGGGACGCCTACCTGGGACTCGCCTTCGCAGAAAGAGCCTCGGGGCACCTGGACGAGGCCAGAAAAGCGGCCAAAAGAGCAGAGTCGGCCCACGCCATCGATGATGGGACGCGCCAGGGCCTCCTGGCGTTCCACCTCATAGGCGACATCGTGGAACATCCGGTGGTTGAGACCGCACCGACTGCGGATGAACCGGCGCCGCCGCAGCCGGAAGCGGTGCAGCCGGAACCGGTGCAGGCCGCACCGCCGGTGGAGGCGCAAGAAGACATCGACGTCTGTTTCGACGAAGAAGAGCCTGAACCTGAACCGGTGCCGGAGTTGTCGTCTCAATCGATAACCGATACCGATACGGATGTTGATGGGGACGACCTTGCATCCCTGGCCGCCGCACTGGAAGGGGAACTCTTCCTGGACGACGACGAACCGCTGGTGCCCGAGGCGCCCAGAGAGCAGTCCCTGGATGAAGTATTCGCAGCCTTCCAGAGGCAGGTCGAAAAGCAGGTCGATTCGGATGATTTCCAGACGCACTATGATCTGGGAATTGCGTATCGGGAAATGGGCCTGCTGGACGAGGCGATCGCCGAGTTCGAGCGGACCGCCCGTCCTGGCGGTTTTCAGCGTGAATCAACGATCATGATCGCCAGTTGTCATCGGGATGCCGGCAGGATATCCGTGGCTGCCGATTGGTACCGCAAGGCGCTGGACATCCCTTCCGATGATCCTGAAGCCCAAAGCGGGTTGAGGTACGACCTTGCCGAAGTGCTGGCCGAGGTCGGTGAGATGAACGAAGCCCTGGATCTCTACCGCGTAGTACAGGAGCTGGACCCCTCTTTCCGGGATATCGCCCTGAGAGTTTCCCAACTGGAAGCCCGCCTCGGTAACTGATCGTCCAACATCCAGCCTTCCTTTCATCGTTTACAGTGGGTAGAATGGCCGCCAGACGGCGCGATGCTCAGGCGTATACTCGATAGGCCCGGGCTGGACCTCGCCAGTGGAAGGAGGAGAGTGTCATGACCCGACCGCTGTTCCTGGTGGTAAACGGTGATACGACATTTCGCGCTTCCCTGGAGAAAACGGTGCAGACGGTCGGTGGCGAATACCTTGGCGCCGCCGATGCCGACAGCGCTCTGGATATCCTTGAAGATAAAACGATCCAGGTTGCCCTGGTGGACACCGCGTTGCGCCCCGAGACCTTTGCGACCTTGATGGATGGTTTTCGGGCGAAGAAGCCGACAGCGGTGGTAATAGGCCTGGGCAGGGAGCTTGGCGCCCCGGACGCTGTCCGGCTGCTGGAGGCCGGTCTGTTCGACCTGGTACCGACCCCGGTGGAGCCGCAGCGCCTGGAACTTGCGGCCAGAAGGGCGATGGAGCAGTTCCGCCTCCTGGATTCCTGCCGGCGGCTTCGAGAAGGTGTTCGCAGACGCAGTGGGTACCAGCGCCTTGTGGGCCGGAGCTCTTTCATGGAGAATCTCCGGTGTACTCTCGAACGCCTTGCTCCCGGGGACGGTTCCATTCTCTTCTCCGGACCGGTGGGCACCGGCCGGGAGCTGGCCGCCCGTTATCTGCACCTCCATTCCGACCGCAGGGAAGGACCGTTCCGGATCCTGGACTGCAGCGCCTTTCCTGCTCCGTCCCTGGAACTGGAGCTGTTCGGTGGGGAAGACCGCGAAGGTCTGTTGGCCGCCGGCCGGGAAGGGTCGGTGCTCCTCGAGGAGATCGGCAATCTGCCCTCCGACATCCAGAAACGGCTTCTGGACTACCTGTCACGGAACGAGGGCGGCTGCAGGATTCTCGGCTCCAGTTCGACGGACTTGCAGCAGGCGGTCCAGGCCGGCAGTTTTAGGGAGGATCTCCTGGGGTTGCTCTCGCCGGCCACCGTTTACCTGGAGCCGTTGAGTCGGCGGATGGAGGATCTCCCGCTGCTGGCGAGTCATTTCCTCGATACCATCTGCCAGATCAACGACTTGCCGCCGATCAACCTGTCGTCGTCGGCCCTGGAAGTCCTGGGCCGGCACCACTGGCCGGGCAACATCCGTGAACTGCGGAACGCCATGGAGCAGGCGGCGATCCTGGCCACCGGTACGGTCCAGCCGGAAGATCTGCCGGCGCGGCTCCGGGAGCAGGAACCCTACTTCCAGCCTGGCGTGGAAGCGGTTGCCCTGGATCCGTTCCGGGCGGCGAAGCGGAAGGTTGTGGATGCGTTCGAAGCACACTACCTCTCCGAATTGCTGATGCGGAAACGGGGAAACGTGACCGCCGCCGCCGAGCAGGCGGGAATGCTCCGGTCCGCTTTGCAACGCCTGCTTCGCAAGCACGGCATCCGGTCTTCCGATTTCAGGACGGTACGAGGAACGGGCCGGTCCGTTCAGACGGGTGAAAAGCTACCTGCGGACTAGGATGACCCGGGCCCTGCGGCCATCGTGGCCAACCCATTCGGAAGGATCCACCCGGCGCTGAATTCTGGCCGGCAGCTCGCCGGCATCCCCGCCCGGTATTCTGCGGAGGGGAACGGTGACTCTATTCCCGGCCCCGGATGCGGTCAGGGACCTGCCGTCGGCGGACAGCTGGAAGGAGAGATTGACGGCGAGCAGTGCGTCCAGCTCCACCGACGGGATCTCCAGTTCGCCGTCCTCGTTGAATTCATAGCGCTGCAGAGAATAGGGCAGTTCGCGAACACGGTGTGCCGACCGGGAACAGTAGCGGGTCGGCTCCGAACCGGCGGCGAAAACCTCGGAAAAGACCGGTGTGCAGCCGGCTGCCGGGTTGGCCCTCAGGCCGGTGTTGCGGTCGATGGCTACCACGGTAATCCCTGGCGGTTGGCGAAACTCCACATCGTCACGTTCCGTGGTCACCGCCTCCATGAAATGTTTCCAGATGGGAAGGGCGGCCAGGGCTCCGGTTTCCCGCGAACCGAGTGATTTCTTCGCGTCAAACCCGACCCACACGCCGACTGCCAGGTCCGGTCCGTAGCCTACGAACCAGGCGTCCGTATTGCCGTCGGTGGTTCCGGTCTTGCCGGCCAGCGCCCGCTGGATATTGGAGGCCCTGCGCCCTGTTCCGTCTGTGATCACCCCGGCAAGGCAACGATTCATGAGGTAGGCGGTTTGAGGGCTGACCGCGTCCTGAACCCGTGGTTCGATCCGGCTGAGGACCGCTCCGGAGCTGTCTCGAACTTCAGTGACGAAGTGGGGTTCCACCCGCACGCCTTCATTGGCGAATGTGCCGTACGCGCTGGTGAGCTCCAGAAGGCTGATCTCGAACGCACCCAGGCCCAATGAGGGGTACGGGCGCAGATCGGCTGTAATCCCCAACCTTTTGGCGATATCCAGGACGTTGTTGTATCCGACCTGGTCCAGCAGCTTGACGGTGGCGATATTGGCCGACTTTTCCAAAGCCGTGCGAACGGTCAGGGTGCCGTAATAGGTGTTGGAGAAGTTTTCCGGTTGGTACGGCTCCAGGGTCCTGGGATCGAGGAACACCGTCGGCTCGTCCAGGATGGTGTCGGACAGGGTCCAGCCGTTGGCGAGGGCGGTGGCGAAAACGAACGGCTTGAATGCCGAACCGGTCTGGCGCCTGGCCTGGGTGGCCCGGTTCCACTCGCTGCGGTCGAAATCGAATCCGCCGGAAAGGGCCAGGATCTCGCCGGAAGCCGGATTCAGGGCGACCAGGGCGGCTTCCACCGCAGGTTCCTGTTCCAGGGTGATACCGGCGGTCCCGTCTTCGTTCAGCTCCAACAGCCGGACACGCACCAGGTCTCCCGTGCTGAGTATCCGGCCTGGAGACTTGGCGCGGGTCCATGCAATCTGGGCCTTGCGCAGGGACCCTGTGTACTCCCCGATCCGCACATCGGCCCTGGACCCTTCCACCGCGGTGACCACACCGTCAACCACCGCACCCACTTCAAGACCGTCATCCCAGGATGGCGGCGACCACAGACCCGGATCTTCCCCTTCGGGAACACGGGCCGTAACGCCCCTCCACCCCTGGCGTTTGTCCAGTTCACGGAGGCCGAAATCCATGGCCTGGTCCGCCATGGTCTGCAGGGAGAGGTCCAGCGTCGTCCGGACCTCCAGGCCTTCCTTGTACACGCTGGTGTCCCCGTATCGAGCCTTGAGCCAGCGCCGTACCTCCTCCACGTAATACCGGGCAGGCTTTTTCCGGCTGCGGCTGGTTGCCAGGGCCAGTGGTTCGTCCCGGACCTGAACGGCGGTGTCCGCGTCCAGGAAGCCGACCTGGACCATCCGGTTCAGGACATGGGCCCGGCGTTGCACGGCCCGTTCGGGATGGCGGTACGGCGTCAGGCTCTCGGGACGCTGGATCACTCCCACCAGCAGGCTGGATTCGCCCAGTGTCAGCTCCCGGGCCGGTTTCCCGAAATAGTGCCTCGCCGCCGCTTCCAGGCCATAGCGACCATGCCCCATGTACACCTGGTTGCAGTAAAACTGAAGAATCTCTTCCTTGGTGTAGTTCCGTTCAACTTCCAGGGCCAGGAGCATTTCTTCGAGCTTGCGCTGGATGGTTTTCTGACGCCGGTTGGTCAGGGAGCGGACCAGCTGCATGGTGATGGTGCTGAACCCTTCTTCAAGGCGCATTTTACGGAGGTCGCTCAGCGCCGCCCTCACGATCCCGCGCATCCCGACCCCGGTGTGGTCGTAGAATCCCGTATCTTCCGTGGCGATCAGCGCTTCAAGGAAGGAGCGGGGGATGTCCTGGTAGTCCACCAGGATCCGCCGTTGTTCGGCGAAGGTGTCCACCATACGGCCGTCAACGGCGTAAACGCGGGTCATGAGCGGCGGGTTGTAATCTTCGAGGACGCGGACATCCGGCAGATCCAGCCGCATGAAGTAGCCCAGTGAGCCGCCTGCGACGGCTGCCGCCAGAACGAGGCAGGCCAGTACCAGGTACGGCTTTTTGAGTCCCTTTCGGAGACGGTTCAGCTTCGGCAGTTCCATTGTTCAAGGATAACCGTTCCCAATCCTTCCCGCACCCATATTCACCAGGGTGGGCCCTGGCCCGGGATCCTGGTATCCGGCTACAATCCGTGGATCATGAAACCGTTTCGAATCCAATCCGACTACAAGCCCAACGGCGACCAGCCCCAGGCGATCAAGGCGCTGACCGAATCCGTCATTGCGGGAACCCGGGACCAGGTTCTGCTTGGGGTCACCGGGTCCGGCAAAACCTTCACCATCGCCAATGTGGTCCAGGCTCTCAACCGTCCGACCCTGGTGCTGGCTCACAACAAGACCCTGGCCGCCCAGCTGTACCAGGAGTTCAGCCGGTTGTTCCCGGACAATGCTGTGGAATATTTCGTCTCCTACTACGACTACTACCAGCCTGAAGCGTACGTGCCCCGCTCGGACACCTATATCGAGAAAGAATCGACCGTCAACGAGGAGATCGACCGGATGCGGCATTCGGCCACACGCTCTCTTTTCGAACGCCGGGATGTCCTGATTGTGGCCAGCGTGTCCTGCATTTACGGGCTGGGGTCGCCTGAGGCCTACCACGGCATGATGCTGCTTCTTGAGAAGGGCGCCGAACTGGATCGGGACCGGATGCTGCGCAAGCTGGTGGAGATCCAGTACACCAGGACCCCGGCCGATCTGCGCCGGGGTTCGTTCCGGGTCCGGGGAGATACGGTGGAGATCTGGCCGGCCTATTCCAACGACGCTGTCCGGCTGGAGTTCTGGGGAGAAGAGCTGGAGTCGATCTCGAAAATCGACCCTGTTCGCGGTGTGGCGGTGGAGTCCCTCGACCGGCATCCTGTGTATCCCAACACCCATTTCGTGATGCCGCAGGAGACCCGGGACAGGGCGCTTGTGACCATCCGCGAGGAACTGGACCAACGTCTGGCAGAGCTGGACCGCAGCGGGAGGATTCTCGAGTCCCGCCGGCTGCATCAGAGGGCGCTGTTTGATCTTGAGATGCTCCAGGAAGTCGGCTACTGCCATGGCATCGAGAATTACTCCCGGCATATGACCGGACGGTTGCCGGGTGAGCCTCCTCCGACCCTGCTGGACTATTTCCCAGACGACACCCTCCTCATTGTTGACGAGAGTCATGTAAGCGTGCCCCAGGTCCGTGCCATGTTCAAAGGAGACCGGTCCCGGAAGCAGACTCTTGTGGACCACGGTTTCCGCCTGCCTTCTGCTCTCGACAATCGCCCCCTGACTTTCGAGGAGTTCGATGCCAGGCGTGGCCAGGCCATCTATATTTCAGCAACACCGGCACCGTACGAACTCACCCTGGCAGGAGGTGAGATAGTGGAACAGGTCGTCCGTCCAACCGGGCTGCTGGACCCTCTGCCGGACGTCCGCCCGGTGGCCGGCCAGGTGGACGATCTGCTGGCCGAAATCCGTTTGGCGGTCAAGCGTGACGAGCGCGTTCTGGTAACCACGCTGACGAAGCGTATGGCGGAGGATCTTACCGAGTACTATCGGGAAGTAGGGGTGCGGGTCGAGTACCTGCACTCCGATGTGGTCACCCTGGAGCGGATCCGGATCCTGCGGGATCTGCGAGCCGGCAATTTCGATGTACTGATCGGTGTCAATCTGCTGCGGGAGGGGCTGGATCTGCCTGAGGTCTCCCTGGTCGCCATTCTGGATGCCGACAAGGAGGGCTTCCTCCGTTCCCAGACCTCGCTGATACAGACCATCGGGCGGGCTGCCCGGCATGTCTCGGGGAAGGCGATCCTCTACGCCGACAGGGTGACCGGCTCCATGAAGCGGGCGATCGACGAGACCATGAGGCGCAGGCAGCTCCAGGAAGACTACAATCGTGAACACGGCATTACTCCGGAAACAATCCGGCGCGCCCTGGATGAACTGATGGGAACGCCTCTGGCCGCGGACTATTCCACCGTGCCGATTGAAGAGGAAGACGAAGAAGCGATCTTCGAGGATCTGGACGCTCTCGAGAAAGAGGTTTCATCCCTTGAAACGGCGATGCGGAAGGCGGCGGGCGAGCTGGATTTCGAAACGGCGGCGCACCACCGCGACCGGATACGGTTCCTTCGGGAGAAGGCGATACTGGCATGAGTGATCGTTCCGCCACCCTGGACCTGGATCTCTCGGGGATCCACGTAAGCCTGACGGGGCCGGACGACGGCGCACTGGAGATGTTCCGGGTGGAGTGGGCGGCCTGGCTCGGTTCTCCTGCAGATCAACCGGACCTTCGAATGGAATACCGTGTCTCCGGTGAGCCGCCCCCGGACCAGACCACCCTCAGGAAGGTGCTCCATACGGCCCACGGTGACGATAGCATTACTTTCACCACAGGCGAGGGCAAGCTCGAGCTCGAGCGGTCCGGCCATGCCTCTGCAACGGTCACCCGGGGAGGGGACCGCTTCCGGTTCTATGGTCTGCAGAACCTGATGCTGGCGGCGCTGGCCCGGGTGCTTCCCGGCCGTGGAATCATGGTGGTCCACGGAGCCGGCATCCTGCTGGACGGCACCGCCGTGGCGCTGATCGGGCCGGAAGATGCCGGGAAAACCACATGGGCGCGCATCGCGGCGGAGAACGGCTTGACGGTTCTCTCCGACGACCTGTTGTTCCTCGGGCTGGACGGGGAACAGGCGTTTGCGCTGGGTTCCCCCTTCCGTTCCGCTTCCACCGGGCCTGGACGGTTCCCTCTCGGGCTGCTTCTTTCTTCTGAACATGCTCCGGAAGCTGCCGTTCGGTTGTGCAGCCGCCTCGCTTTCCAGGCATTGTTGTCGGCGAACCTCCCGTTCTCAGGTGACCTGATCGGAAAAGGCACCGGCCTGGACCGTCTGCTGGACGGTTTGCTGGAAGCCGTGCCGTTTCGAACCTTGGCCTTCGCACCGGATCCGTCGTTCCTGGATCGGATCGGCGAGAGCCTCGCAAGAAAATTCCGGGAGTGAATTCCCGCCTGCAGGAGAAGCTGGATCAACTGCCGATCCGCCCCGGCGTGTACATTTATCATGGCGCCGACGACACGGTGCTGTATGTCGGCAAGGCCAAATCCCTCCGAAGCAGGGTCCGGTCCTATTTCCAGCCAGGCGCACGCCATGCTCCCAAGACCGAAAGACTGGTTCGGGAGATCTGCGACCTGGAACTGCTGGTGGTGGATACCGAACGGGAGGCCTTGATCCTTGAAGCAAACCTGATCAAGAAACATCGTCCCAGGTTCAATGTCATTCTCAGGGACGACAAGCAGTTTCCCTACCTCAAGCTTACCGCCGGCGATACTTACCCGCGGGTCACCCTGGTTCGTCAGGCCCGGCTGGATTCAAGCACCTACTACGGACCGTTCACGCCGGCATCCATCGCCCGGCGCTCTCTCAAGCTGATACCGAAAATATTCCGGGTGGCGACCTGCAACGAGGTCTTCGACGGCAAGCGCCGCCCCTGTCTGTACTATCACCTGGATCAGTGCCTTGCCCCATGCGCCGGCAAAACCGACCCTCTGGAATATGGCGCCGCCGTGCGTGACACGAAGTTGTTCCTGGAAGGGCGCCATCATGAACTGAAAACGGCGCTCAAGGATCGGATGCGAAAATCCAGCGAACGAATGGAGTACGAACGCGCCGGCCGCTACCGGGACACCATCCGGACACTGGATGCGCTGGGGGACCGGCAACATATGGCGTCGGTTGGCCTTGAGAAACAGGACTACATTGCCTGGCACCGGGAAGGCGGCCGGATCGCGCTGCAGCTGTTCCAGATGCGCGAGGGGAAAATACAGGGCCGCCGGGAATTTGCGTTCGAGGATATCGATGGGGACGACGGTCCGTTTCTCTCGGCGGTGCTGGCACAGTATTACCTCGAGGTCGAGCCGCCTCCCGAGATATATGTCATGGCCTGGCCCGAGAACCGCGACATCATGGAAAGCTGGTTGGGGGAGCGAGGCGGCAGAAGGGCCCGGCTCAAACTTCCGGTTCGTGGAATCAAAAAGCGTTTCCTGGACCTGGTGCTGACAAACGCCAGGCTGGCCTTCGAGAACCGCTTCCGCAGCGGACACGATCATGAAGCGGAGATCCTGGAAGCGCTGGCTGAACTGCTGGAGATGGATCGGCCGCCCTACAGGATCGAGTGCTTCGATATTTCAAACATCCAGGGCACCGATACCGTAGCCTCCATGGTGGTTTGGGAAGGCGGAAAGCCGTCGCGGAAGGATTACCGCTCCTACAACATCCGTTCGGTGACAGGGTCGGATGATTTCGCTTCCATGGCGGAAGCGGTCACCCGGCGGTACCGCAGGCTTCTCAATGAGGACAAGCGGCTGCCGGATCTGGTTGTGATCGACGGCGGAGCAGGGCAGCTCGGCGCTGCTGTGAAGGCCGCCGCCGAAGTCGGTTTGCCGATGATGAAAATCATCTCCCTGGCGAAGCGCGACGAGGAGATCTACACCGTGGCCGGAAAGGAGCCGATCCGGTTGGACAAATCTTCGCCGGTACTCCAGCTGGTGCAGCGCATCCGGGACGAAGCCCACCGCTTCGCCGTGACTCGCCACCGTGCCCGGCGTAAAAAACGCACCTTGCGCTCCGGCCTGACCGATATCCCGGGTGTTGGCCCGGCCACTGCCAGGAAGCTGCTCCAGGCATTTGGATCCCTTCGGGAGGTCAAGGCAGCCGGGCTGGAAGAGCTGCAGGCCGTGGCCGGATCGAAGCTGGCGAACAGAATCAGGGAGTACTACGAGGGCTGAGGTCTGCCTCGATCCTGCGAATGCGGACGATGGCGGCTCGCCGGCCATCCTCCACACGGTGGGGAGTGGCGTATTCCCACACCGTCTCACCCTCCGCCGTCACCTCGAATGCGCGACCGTTGTCGCTGTCGGCGATCAGCGTGTTGCCGTTGGGCAGCCGCTGGGCGGAGCCTTTGGAGAGGGTGAAGAACCGATCCGGGCCGGAATCGCCGTACGTCCATACGATCCGGCCGCTGGCAGGATCGATCTCCAGCACCCTGGACCAGCCCCGGGCCAGGCCGTTGTCGAAGACCAGTATGTGACCGTCCTCCAGCCACTGGGCATCGTGAGGTCCCGACAGCACCCCTATCCCCCAGGACCACACCGCCTCCCTGCGGGAAAGGTCGATAATCGCTATGCGATCCTGGTGGCGGAAACAGAGCAGCAGCAGCTTACCGTCAGCGCTCTGCATCAAAGAATTGGTGTGGAACAGGTCGATCCAGGGTCGGCCGCCCATGCTGTTGGGGCCGCTGCCCTGCAGCCTGAACACATCCTGTCTGGCGCCGATGGCGTCCAGGAGGGAGATCACGTCGATTGTGTTCCCGTCGCCATCCATCGTCGTGATCTGGTCATCGCGAACATCAATCGACGGATGGATTTCGGGAACGAGCCGCCGCCTGTAGGTCAGGACGGCCAGGCCGCCCTGCCCGGCAGGGGCGATATCGTGATGTGCGTTGATCTGTTTTTTCCACAGCAGGGTTCCATCGGCGTCGAAACGGGCGATGTACCGGGCGTGGTCCGGAATCCAGGACACCTGGACCGGGTCGACGCCGACGACGGCGATGCCGCCGTCGGGCAGCATGCGGGCCCGTTCCCATCTTCCTCCGCCGTCCATGGCCCAACTGCGAACCACCTCGCCGTTCATATCCAGCAGGTCGGCCCGGGCCAGCATCTGGACCGTGACCAGATTCAGCCCCGGCCAGGCCCGGTCCCGGCGATGGATCAGTACGCCGGCGGGGTCGTCGCTGCTGCCATCTGCCGCTCCGGCGTACGGCAGGCTGCGCAGGGCGTCCATATCCGGTTCAACAGGGGACGGTTCGGTGCCGCCGCCGCAACCGCAGAAACAGAGCAGGATCGCAGCGACGAGGAGGTTTCGGATCACTGGATATATCCCAGGGATCGAAGGCGTTCGATTTCCTCGGCGTCCGGTGTCCAGACGGTGTCGCCATCGTGGTTCTCTTCGCCTTGCGGCAGAACTGCTCCCAGCTTCCGGACGAGGCCGGTTGTGTCTGCCGGGAGTTCCCGGGTCTCCATCGGATCTTCCGGTCCGTACAGATGTGCTTCGCCGGTATCCCGGTTCAGGATCAGGGTGCCGTCGTCCGTCCGGACGGAGACCAGGTTCCCGGCCCAGAGGGAACCTTCGGCGATGCTGCGTTCGGCGTGTCCGGTTCCGAGTACCTGTCCGGGCAGATCATCGGACGATGGAATCCCAAGGTGAGCCAGGACGGTTGGAAGGATATCGATCTGGCGGACGCGCTCGGCACGGTGCGCCCCTGGTTCGCCTCCTGGAGTGCGTACGATCAGCGGCACTCTCAACAGCTCCCGGTGATGACTGTGGCCGTGTTCGAACCCGCCATGATCCCAGAATTCTTCTCCGTGATCCCCGACGACTACGATCATGGAGTCGTCCCAGCGTCCAAGTGCCTGAAGGCCGGTCCGCAGCCGCCCGAATTCCTGATCCAGGAAGCGCAGCTCGCCATCGTACCGGGCAACCAGGGCCTGGCGCTGCTGGGGGGTCATGGGGATCGAACCGTCCCGCAGCGCCATGACCTGCTCTGCGCTGCCGAACCCCCGGGGGATCGGCTCGGTGCCGGTTTCAAGGAACAGGGTGTCGAACGGCTCGGGAGGATCGTAGGTCAGGTGGGCGTCGAAGTAGTGCACCAGGAGGAAGAACGGCCGGTCCGTGACCTGCGAGACCCAGCCGAGGGCCGCGTCGGTGGTTGCCGCCGCGTTGCGGTGCCCCCGGTTCGAAGCGTCGCTGGTCCTGAAATCGTACGATTCGAAACCTCGGTCCAGTCCGGATGCAGGGTTGCAAAAAACGACGTTCATCACGGCGCCGGTCTGGAATTGATGCTCTCGCAGTCGTTCCCCGAGGGTCGGTATCCCGGATCGGAGTGAATGCAGCGAGCCGTCCACCATCCCTGCGCCATGGACGGAGGGGAGCTGGCCGGTCAGGATGCTGGCGATGGAAGGGAGGGTCCAGGGCGATTGGGACCATGCGTTGCCGTACCACGCGCCGTCCTCTGCCAGGCGATCGAAATTCGGTGTCGTATTCCGTGGGTAGCCGTCGATTCCGAAGTGGTCGGCCCGGGCCGTATCCACGATGACCAGGACCACGCCCGGGAGGGGTTCGGGCCGGTGATCGGCGCACCCTGTGAGAAGTAGCCCCGCTACCAAGAAAAAGGTCCTATAGCTCAACTTCTCTACTCTCCTCACCCTGTGCAGCCAGCGATCTACGCGGATAGTAACACCGGGCTGGACCTGGGTTCATGCCGCCCACTATATTCAAAGAGTCATGGCGTTGAATTTATCAAAGAAAAGGCTGGCCGCCCTGGTGGCCATCCCGGGATGCGTGCTGCTCGTCGTCGGTGGAGCTCTGTTCTGGCTGGTGAACCATGCGGTCCACCCGCCACGTATTGTCGAGGTGGTGGGGGAGACGGTCACGAGCCTGGTGCGTTACGAGGAGGTCCGGTTCCCGTCCTCGGACCGGGTGCCGTTGACCGGCCTGCTGTTTCGCAATCGCCCCGGGGCGCCTGCCGTCGTTCTATGCCACGACTCCGGTGGCGAGAAGAGCCGTCTGATGAATATCGCCGTGCCTCTCCAAAAAGCCGGTTTTGTTGTTCTCGCCTTTGATTTTCGCGGACATGGCGAGAGTGACGGGAATGGCACAAGCTTCGGGATTGAGGAAGCCAGGGATATCCTGGGAGCCGTCCGGTTCCTGGCGAAAGGGGATGACCAGGGCCGAACACCGGCGGAGGAAGTAGGCGTCTACGGTATCGGGATGGGCGCCCATGCAGCGATCCTTGCAGCCAGGGAAGATGTCCTGATCCGTGCCCTGGTGCTGGACGGCCCTTATCCCGACGCCGGATGGAAACTGCGTCGTGAGATGTTCGGCAATTCGGGCTTCGCGGACAGGTGGCTGGCGGCGCCGTCCGAATTCGCGTTCAATTTTTTACGTCGTACGCGGATCGCCCGTTACCGGGCGGCGGATGTATTGCCTGCGTTGACCGGCAGGGACATCCTGCTGATCGCCCCGGCGGGAGATCATGCCCTGGCGGAGGAGGTCCGGACCCTCTTCGACACCATACCGGAGCAGCGCAACGCCGACGGCAGCCTGGTCACCCTCCCGTCTGCAGGAGCCGGCACCCTGTTCGGTGAGAACCTGCAGTTGTACCGGCAGCGGGTCGTCACGTTTTTCACCAGCCGGCTGAACCCTTAGTATCCGGATAACGCTGCGAACAGCCAGGTTCTGCTCTATGATGGGTACTCCATGAGCCCGGAAATCAATAAACAGCTTGTAGCGTTTCTTGAAGAAGGCCGGGCGGTTCTGGATGACCAGCTGGACCGTTCGGTTCCGCCGCTGGGGACCTATCCACCGATAATCCATGAGGCGTTGCGGTACACGTTGCTGCTGCCGGGAAAAAGGCTGCGTGGAATCCTCGTTCTGGCCGCTTGCGACCTGGTTCGAGGCAAGAGAGACGCCGCGTTGCCCTTTGCCTGTGCCGTCGAGATGGTACATGCCGCCTCCCTGATCCTGGACGACCTGCCGTCCCAGGACAACGCCACACTCAGAAGGGGCAAGCCGGTCCTGCACAAGGCGGTGGGCGAGGCCAACGCAACCCTGGCGGCGGTTTCGCTTCTGGCCAGGGCGTTCGGCCTGATCCAGGGCAACCGGTTGGTTCGCGACCGGGTTCGGAACGAGGCGGGAGAGGTCCTTTCCCGTGGCATCGGAACCGAAGGGCTGATCGGAGGACAGGTGGTGGACCTGGAATCCACCGGAAAAGAGCTGGATCTGGACGGGCTGGAATTCATCCACAGCCACAAGACCGGGGCCCTTTTCATTGCGGCGGCGGAATTGGGAGTTCTGGCCGCCGGAGGCAGGAGCCGGGACCGGGAAGCACTGGCGCTCTATGCCAAAAACCTTGGCCTCGCCTTCCAGATCACCGATGACCTGCTGGACTATTCCGGTGATCCCGAGGTAACCGGGAAAGATGCCGGTCTGGACCGGGACAAAACCACCTTCGTCAACCTGTGCGGCATCGACGGGGCGCGTCAACTGGTGGACGACCTCATCAACGCCTCCCTGGGGTACCTGTTGCCTTTCGGGAAACGTTCCAGCCTACTCCGCTCACTGGCGGAACACGTCCGCCGCAGGGATCGCTGAGTGATGGACCAGGGTCGGCAGTCCGAACAGGATTCTTACGATGTTGTCCGGAGTCGTCTGCAGGAAAGGGGTTACCTGCAACACGGTATCGAACGCTTCTTGCTGAAAGAGATGGTGTCCGCCGCCTCGCCGCTAAGGGCGGTGGTGCGGACAGCTTTGAAAGCGGCACTGCTCGGCGCACCGCTCCTGGGCGGAATCCTGGCGGTAGCTACCGTTGCCGTCAACCGTCCGATGCTGGGTGCGGCCGACGGTTTGATCATCTGGGCCTGGCTGGCTCTCATGGCCGGGCCGGTACTGTTTGTCCTGGATCTTGCCGCCGCCGGAATCCTGGCACTTCTGGCTGGCAGGCGAGGCGCCATGTCCGGAGACGGTTTCCGTGGCGGCCTGCTGGTCGGGCTGCCCCTTCTGGGTTACCTGGTCCTGCTGTGGTGGTTCGGGACGCCAGGGCTGGGCCTGGCGGCGGATATCCTGTTTGCGGCGGCGGCCCTTGCGGTCGCTGCTGCAGTCGGCTGGTGCGCCCGATTTGTCTCCATCGCCGGCGTGATCGGGCGAACCGGGGAAGTTCCGGCCCGTGGACGGGCAGGTTTTGCCGCACTGACCATGGTCCTGCTGCCGCTGGCAGCGGTGCTTTTCCTGCTGCCACGGGCCGGCGGAATGCAGGAGGGCATGCCTCCAGCAGGTTTCCAGGTACAGGACAGCCCGCACACCCTGGTGTTCATCGGTGTAGACGGCCTGGACAGCAACCTGGTCCAGGCCCTGGCCGGAAGGGGAGCGGTGGACCGTCTTCTTGCCGCCATGGAAGGCGGATCCGTATTCCCCACCAGCCGGGAGCCGGGGAAGCAGCCGCCTGAGATCTGGACAACCCTGCTCACCGGCACACCGCCACAGGTTCACCGCGTAACCGCCGTGGACGAGGAGAGCCTGCCCGGTGTGGCGACTCCGATTCGGAAGGGCACGGCGCCGCTGCCGCTGGCAGCCGCTCTGGGGTTTCTCCTCCCGTCGCGCACCATGCCGGCCACTGGCGTCCACCGTTCCGTACGGACCCTGTGGGAGATCGCAGGCCTGAAACAGCCTACGGCGGCAGTCGGCTGGTGGGCTTCATGGCCTGCCCAGGACAACCCGGCCGGGGGTTACGTGGTTACCGACAGGGCATTGCCCAAGCTTTTGTCCAACGCTCCAGGGGACAGGGACACCGCACCTGCCTCTCTGTACAAACGGCTTGGAGACGATCATGCCGTCGAGACGCCGGACCGGGAGGCAGGGTTCCAGCGCTGGTTCGGAGATCTGGCTGCAGGGGCAGAGGTCTCCCGGATCCTTCGTGAATCCCATCTGATCGACCATTTCGCTCTTAAGACCCTGGGTACCTTGCTGGAAGACCCGGGTGTGCGGTCCGGTTACGCCTACCTGCCCGGGCTGGACATCCTGCGAACCCGCCTTCTGGGGCGGACGGAGTCGGCAGGCATTGCCGGAATCCTGGAGACCGAGCAGGCATTGCAGCGCTATGTGGCCTGGCTTGATCATGAAATCGGGTCCGGACAGAGGCCCCGTGGAGATGAGTATTTTGTCCTGGTAGCCGATCCCGGCCGGTCGGCCACAGGACAGGAGGAAGGGTTCGTTCTTGTGAACGGTCCGGGGGTCACCGCCGGATGCGTGGGGCCGGTTCTCGACCCGGTCCAGGTCGCGCCACTGGTTCTGGGTCTGTTAGGTTTCCCGCGTTCCGAAGAACTGGCGCCGTTTCCCGATACAACATGTCTGAAAGGCGCTGATGCCGGATCGGTCCCTGCGATCCGGTCCTACGGTCGGCGATCAACACCGACTTCAGGGGTGGTGTCTGATTTCGACCCGGAACTGATGGAACGCCTGCGTTCCCTTGGATATGTCCAGTAATGAATGAGAACCTTGAATAGTTGCTGTCTTGGACGTACACTCCCACGTCAGCAGCTGATCAAACTTAGTGGTTTTTAGCCGAAAAGTAGTACATTTTAATCATCTCCATCGGAAAGAACCTTTCAGGAGCAAAACAGATGTCCCCCCGAACCGATTATCCAAAACGGCACCCGGATTCCTCCTTCCGTCCCATCGGAGACGAAGGAGGGCTGGTGGTTCTGCCTGGAAAAGCCCAGGTCAAGGTCTTGAACCCTGCGGCGATCATGATCTACGGTCTCCTGGACGGCGCTCATTCCCTGAACCAGATTGCCGACCGGGTGACCGGTGATTTCGATGTCTCCAGAGAGACCGCCATGACCGACCTTCACGCTTTCCTCGATGAACTGGCATCCCATGGCATGTTGACGGACGGCGGGGGAGATGGGGAGGAGCCACTCGGATGAGCGACCAGGGCCAGGGCAAGACGGCCTACAGAGACATGGTTGAGACGGCCTTCGCCCAGTCCGTGCCCCTGTCGGCCCAGTTCGAGATCACCTACCGGTGCAATCATCTCTGTACGTTCTGCTACAACTCGCCAACAGGGCAGAGAGAACTCAGAACCCCACAGATCTTTGAGATTTTAAAGAAAATATCCGATTTTGGGGTCTTATACCTGACACTGACCGGCGGTGAGCCTCTCTGCCACCGGGATTTCTACAAAATCGCCGGGGAAGTCCGCCGGTTGGGGATGGCCCTCCGGATCTACTCCAACGGCTACCTGATGTCCGATCCCAAGGTCCTGGAGAGGATCATGGCGCTGCACCCCCTGGAGGTGGAAATATCCATCCACGGGGCCAGGCCGGAAAGTCACGAGGCGTTGACCAAAATCAAGGGGTCCTTCGAAAAAACCGTGAAGGCGATCGGGTTGCTTTCCGAAGCGGGCCAGAAGGTCAACCTGAAGTGTCCCATCACCCGCCATAACCAGGACGAGCTGTTCGATGTCAAAAAGATTGCCGACAGGTATGGCTACTACGTGACCTTCGATCCGGTCATCACGCCGAAGGATGACGGCGACACCGGTCCGTTGTCCCTCAGCCCCGACAATGCGTTCTTTACCCGATACTGGCAGGAAGACTACATCAAGCTCCACGACGGCCGACTCCCACCCCGGGCGAACCATTGCGCCCCCGAAGGGACCGAGGCAGTCTGCGGCGCAGGCAGAACCGGATTTACGGTGGACCCGTACGGGAACATGTTCCCGTGCGTTGCGTTCCGCAGGAAAATCGGGAATCTGCTGGAAGTCGACAAAATTGATGATATCTGGGGTGAGTCGCCGGTTCTGGAGCAGGTCCGGGGCCTGGGTGTAAATGCCCGCGATAACCTGAATAAACGTGAGGATGGCAAGTATTTTACCTTCTGTATGGGGGTGGCGGAGACGCAGCTGGGAGATCCCCTGGCTATTTACCCCCAGGCGGAGACGAACGCCCGCGCGGTGCGACGCGCGTACGACCTGTTGAAAATTGAAGATGGATCGGGCAAAAAATCTGCTTGAAATGCTAGATCGTGCGCCGTATAACTACCGGGCGTCGAGAGTAAAACCTCACGGCACCCTGACTTTTGTGCAAATTATTTGGTTGACCCGGAACAGGGGGAGGCAAATCGGATGAAGAAGACCTATGAACGTCCCACGATCGTCCACACTGAGAAGCTCGAAGCTCGTGCGGTCGTCTGCGCGAAAGCGGACGATGCGACCTGCGGCGCCGGCCCGATCCAGAGCTGATTCGACTTCATTCGGGAATCCCTGTTCTAAGACAGGATCTCGATTCTGGACAATGAGACAACGGCGGATTTTCGGGTCCGCCGTTGTTTTGTCTGTAGTCCTGTTGCTGTTCTTGCCCCAGGTTCTCGGGGGTGAGCGGACCACGCCTTTCAAGGCTGATGGTCTGGAAGCAATAGCTACACGTCCCGGTTCGACGGGATACGCGTTCCGCGTGTCCTCTCCCGAAGTGCGTCTGACCCGCAACGGCGACGGTACCCGCTCCATTGCAGTGACCGGGTATCCGATCCTGCAGGTCAAGCCGGGTGTTCCACAGATCCCGACGCGAATGGTTCGTGTCGCCATCCCGGCCGGTGTGACGCCGACTCTCGAAGTGCGGCCCGGCGTCCGGCAGGTGCTGTCCGGCGTACAACCTCGTTCGGTTCCGTTCTTAGAGCACACGGTGGAGCCTGGCGGACATGTAAGTGAGCGCAGGGTTCAGCGGCGTGAACAGGAAGTCTACCTGGGCCGGCGCCCGTTCCCTCTGCAGATCGCCTGGCTGGGGGAGTACGGCACGCTCCGAGATCAGCGCTACGTGGAACTGTTCCTTGCTCCGGTACGCTTTGATCCCGGGCTGAACGGTCTTGAAGTGTTCGAAGATCTCGAAGTCGAGGTTCTCTTCGATGTCACACCCGGCCCGGCGGAACAGGATCCGGTGTTCGAGGATCTCTACCGCAACGCGTTTGTGAACTACGCACAGGGCGCGACGTTCCGGCTTGGGAGCGATGGGCAGGATCCGGTGATGCCGGTCTCCGCCTCCCTGGCGGTGGATTCTCTCACCGGCACCCGGTACCGGATCCTCGTCCGGGAATACGGGGTCGTTCAACTGGACTTCCCGCTGATGTCCGGGACGGACCTGATCAGCGAACCGCTGTCGACCTGGTCGGTGATCAGCCAGGGTGTCCAGGTCCCTGTCAATATTACCGATCAGAACGGGAACGGTTTCATGGACAACGGTGACTGGGTCCATTTCTACGTCCAGCCCATGGACGAGGAGCCGAAGGCCCGGATCAACCAGGATTATCCCGCCCCGGCGGTGGACCTTTATGAGGCCGCGGATTTCACCGACGAGAATACATATTTCGTGGGGATCGAAACGGGAACGGTGGCCCGGATGGCCCTCCAACCCAGTTCCCCGACCTTCACCCGGACCCCGCCTTCCAGCTTCATCGCCACAGCCCGTGCCGAAACGGACGAAACCTGGCGCCCTCTCGGGGGCGAAGATCCGTGGTACTGGGCTCCGACCCTGGACAGCGCCGATCCGGCTAACAGCCGGGTCGTTTCGGAAACCGTGTCCCTTCCAGGTCTGGCCGACGTTGCCGGCCCGCTGACCATTCGTGTCAACGTGCGAGGTCTTTCCACCGACCCGGACCTGAACCCGGATCACAGTACCCGCATCACCCTGCGGAACGCCTTGAGCCAGCAACTGATCTTCGACGACGCCGACTTCGATGACAGGACCCTCCACCTCCACGACCTTTCCTGGGCCTGGACCAGTGGACCGTTGGCCACCGATCCGATGGAGGTGGAAACGGAAGTGCGTGCCATCGCTTCCGGAAA